>NZ_JXXK01000024.1 GCF_000949455.1 Ruthenibacterium lactatiformans
TTTTTGTGGCCGCGCCTGTTTTGGTTTTCTTCAGTCCTCCTGTTCGGCCAGATAGGCTTCTGCATATTTGGAGGCCACAGCGCCGTCCGCCGCCGCTGTGATGATCTGGCGCAGGGGCTTCGTGCGCACGTCGCCCACCGCGAACACGCCCGGCAGCGCCGTGCGCGTGGTCTCGTCCGCGATAAGATATCCCGCCGCGTCCATCTCCAGCACGCCGTGAAACAGCCCGGTGTTTGGAATGCGTCCCACCGCGATGAACACGCCGTCACAGGCCAGTTCCGAACGGTTGCCGCTCTCCACACCTTCCAGCACAACGCCCGTCACCACGGAGCCGTACAGCAGCTCCACCACACGGGAGTTCCAGATGAATTCCACGTTTTCAGCCTTTTGCAGCGCCGTCCAATAGCTTTTGGAGGCGGTGAGCACGGCGCCCCGGTGCACCAGATACACCTTTTTGCACACGCGGGACAGGAACAGTGCATCCTCCGCCGCCGAGTTGCCTCCGCCCACCACAACAACCGTCTTGCCGCGGTACAGCATACCGTCGCAGGTGGCGCAGTACGCCACGCCGCGCCCGCGCAGCTCATCCTCATGGGGCACGCCCAGAGGACGCGGGTCTGCTCCGGTCGCCAGAATGACGGTGCGCGCCCGGCGCTCGCCGGAGGAGGTGGTGATGGTTTTCACGCCGCCTTCCAGCGCCACAGCCGTTGCGTCCGCAAACAGCGTTTCCACGCCGAACCGCTCCGCGCCGTCTTTCATCTGCATGGCCAGATCGAAGCCGTCCACGCCCTCGGCAAAGCCGGGATAGTTTTCCACGTTGCTGGTGGTCGCCATCTGGCCGCCGGGCGAAAGCTTTTCCAGCACCACGGTTGAAAGCCCCGCCCGCGCGCAATACAGCGCCGCCGTATAGCCGCCGGGGCCGCCGCCCAACACCGCCACGTCGTAGATCTGTTCCATTTTATCGTCCCTCCGTTTTCCCGCGCTGCTCCCGCGCGCCTTTTCTCCCGTTACAGCGCGCCCTGCGCCCGCATGAATTCCTCGATCTGCGCCTTGGAGCCCGGCGCGATGATGGCTTCGCCATGCTCGCCGTTTTGGAACACGAACAGCGAGGGGATAGTCATCACCTTGAACTGCTCGGCCAGCTCGGGCTGTTCGTCCACGTTCACCTTGCCCACGGCAACCTTACCCGCGTACTCTGCGGCCAAAGCGTCCACCGCCGGGCCAATGCGGCGGCAGTAGCCGCACCACGGCGCCCAAAAGTCCACCAGAACGGGCGTTTTTGCCTCCAATACTTCGGTTTTGAAATTTTCTTTCGTCACATTGAATGCAGACATGTGCAATTGCCTCCTTTGTTGATCGGGCACGGCGCTGCTTTGCGCCGTGCTTTGTAAATAGTATATGCGCCCCCGGCAGCGATACCCCGCCCTTTTGCAAAAGGACGGCCTCTGCCGCGCGTCCCGGAACTGAACTTTTTTGTATTACAGTTTCTATCTGTAATCATACACATTACAGTTTGTGTTGTCAAGCTTTTTCCGGAATATATTTCCACTGCGGGAAAAATTTTTTCGGCCGCATTTCCAAAGGACTGGAAATGCCCCGGCTTCCCACGGGCGCAGGTGTATGATATACTGGTCACAGCGCCGTGCCGGTGTGTGCGGCCGTTTTCAAAAAAGCAAAGGAGCATCCCATGCAGCTTTCCATACCCGACCTCAACCTCCGCCACATCTACGAGTCCGGCCAGTGCTTCCGCTGGGAACCGCTGGGGCAGGATACATACCGCATCCCGGCTTTCGGGCGCACGCTCACTGTACGGCAGACAGACGGCGTTTTCGATTTTTCCTGCGGCGCCGGGGAATTCGACGCCCTGTGGCACAGCTATTTTGATCTGGACACCGATTACGCCGCCATAAAGGCACGCGTGGCGCCCCGGGACGCATATCTTCAGGCCGCCGTAGCCTATGGCTGGGGCATGCGCATCCTGCGGCAGGACTTGTGGGAGGTCATCGTCAGCTTCATCGTCAGCCAGAACAACAACATCCCGCGCATCCGCAAAAACCTAAGGGACCTGTGCGCCATGCAGGGCGGCGCCTTCCCCACGCCCGCTGCACTGGCGGCGGCGCAGTCGGAAACGCTGCGCGCCCTTGGCCTGGGCTACCGCGCGGAATACCTGTGTGCCGCAGGCGCGCACTTTACACAGGCGGGCGCGCTGGATGCACTGCGCGCCATGTCCTATCCGGAAGCGCACACGGCGCTGCGCGCCGTAAAGGGGGTTGGACCCAAGGTAGCGGACTGTATCTGCCTGTTCGGTCTGCATCATGTGGATGCATTTCCGGTCGACACCCATGTAAAACAGATCCTGTCCGCGCATTATCCCAAGGGCTTCCCCTTCCGCCGCTACGCGGGCTGTGCGGGCATTTTGCAGCAGTATATGTTTTATTACGACCTGCACGGCAGCGCGCAGGCCGCCCCGTAACACGCAGCAGCGCCCCGGAACCTCTGGTTCCGGGGCGCTGCTTGTATGAGCTGCATTTCGCATTTTATCTGAGCGTGGGGCGGCGTCAGCCTTCGGGCGTGCCCCCGCCGCCTGTTTCTCCGCCCGCGCCCGCGTCGCCGGACGGCGCCGTGGTGTCGGGCGATACCGGAGGCGGCGTGACCTCGCTGTCTCCGGCAGGGGGCGCCGTCTGGGAGGACGAGCTGCTGTCCGGCTGCTTGGGCGCTTCGCCCGCGATGTACAGCGTCACCGTTGTCTTTCCGATCTCCACTACGGTGCCCTTGTCCGTGTCGCTGCGCGCGACGGTCCCCGCGACATAGCTGCCGTCGTTCACCAGCGGATACAGCGCGTATTTGATCTTCAGCGCCTTCAGATCCGCCTCCACATCCGCCTGCGGACGGCCCAGCACCTCGGGCATCACGGCCGTTTCCGGGCCGTCGCTCACCGTCAGCGTGATCACGGTGCCCACCGCTACCTGCGTGCCCTGGGGATGGCTCTGGCGCATGACCTCGCCCGCTTTATAGTCGTTGCTGAACTCGTGCTCCGTAAGAAAACTGACGTATTTCGTATAGGCCTGGTTCGAAGCCAGGTCCGTATATTTTTTACCAACAAAGCTGGGGACCGTAAAGACCTCCACTTCAGAACTGCCGGAGCTCACGGAGGTGCTGGAGGACGAGGAGGCCGACGACGATGAAGATGCTTCTCCACCACCGGAGGCGGACACGATGGCCCAGATGGACACAGCCGCCACCAGCACAAGCCCCGCCGCGCCCAGCGCGAGAAATTTGATTTGACGCTGCGTCAGCCTGAAGCCGCCCTCGTCCTTTTCCGGCGCAGTGATCGCCGCAAGAAGGTCGGACGCAGACTGCATGCGCTCGCCGGGAGCAAGGCGCATGGCCCGCGCGATGGCCGCCGAGACAAAGCCCGGGATCTCCTTATCCACCGTATGGGCGGGCGGCAGGGTATCGTTCATCCGGCGCAGGTTGGCCGGCACGGGCGTCTTGCCCGTGAGCACGCGGTAAAACAGCGCGCCCAAGCCATAGATATCGGTGTATTTTCCGTCAAATTCCGCCACGGCGTACTGCTCCGGCGCAGCATAACCGTCGAACATCTGGCTCTTCAGCTCACTGTCCGCGGTGCGCAGGCCCAGCGTGGCATAGCCCGAAAGCTTGGCCGAGCCCGTTTTGGTGATGAACACCGTCTCGGGGCTGATGCCCCGGTGCAGCAGGCCCATGCGGTGCATGGCCTCCACGCCATAGACCACCGGGCGCAGCAACAGAAGCGCCTCGCTCTGCGTCAGCGGCTGGGCCCGCTGCTCCAGATAAGTGAGCAGCGGCGTGCCCTCGTCCGGCTCGCGCACAGCGTAAGCGGTATTGTTTTCCTCAATCAGGTCCAGCACCTGCACCAGGCCGTCGTTGCGCCCCAGCGCGACAAGGCTGCGGTACAGGTCCACAAAATCCATGCGCGTCGTCTTGAACAGCACCTCGCGGCCCTGGCGCGGTATGACGCTGCCGTCGCGGGAACGCGCGGCGCAGATGGTGACGGGCACATATTCCTTGATAACCACGCGGCGCGTGGCGCTGTTGTCTATGGCAGCGTACAAAACGCCCTCGCCGTCCAGCGCCAGCACACGGCCGATGGTATAGCGCCCGGCCAGCAGCGTGTTGACGGGCAGCGTGCCGGCGGGATTGGTATTCTCAAAGCTCTGCCCGCAGTACGGGCACGCGGGCAGGCCCGAATCCGCGTTGGACAGGCAGTTGCTGCAAACGATCTGTTCGCCCACGGCTTATATCCCCTTTCTGTTCCGGCTCATGTTGCGCGCCATCAGCGGTCAAGGTCCTCTTCGTTTTCGAGGTTATGCCACACGTTCTGCACGTCGTCGTCATCCTCAAGATGGTCCAGAAGGATGCCCATTTTTTTCAGGTCATCCGGGTCGGACAGGGCGGTGTAGGTGGAGGGCACCATGGCCACGTCCGCCGAAATGAATTCATAGCCCTTGTCCTCCAGCGCGGCGCGCACGTCGCTGAACGCGGCCGGGGTAGTGGTCACCTCCGCCACGCCGTCGCCCATGTCGAAGTCCTCGGCGCCCGCGTCGAACACATCCTCCATCACGGTCTCCTCGTCCTTGCCCTCCACGTCCAGAACGATAACGCCCTGCTGGCTGAACAAAAAGCCCACGCAGCCCGTGTTGCCCAGGTTGCCGCCGAATTTGTCGAAATAGTGGCGCAGATTGGCCGCCGTGCGGTTGCGGTTGTCGGTGAGCGTCTCCACCATCATGGCCACGCCGGAGGGACCGTAGCCCTCGTAGGTGATGCTCTCGTAATCGTCCTTTTCGCCGCCCTCGGCCTTTTTGATGATGCGCTGGATGTTGTCGTTGGGGACGTTCATGCTCTTGGCCTTGGCAATGAGGTCCCGCAGCTTGGTATTGACGTTGGGGTCGCCGCCGCCCGCCTTTACGCACACGGACATCTCACGGCCGATCTTTGTGAAGATCTTGGCGCGCTGGCCGTCCGTCTTTTCCTTTTTCCGCTTGATATTATTCCATTTGCTGTGCCCTGACATAAAAGGAACCCCCTAAAAAATATGTTCAGTATTGAAGTTGCAGTCTAACTAATAGATTATAGCACACATCCCGCACCGGCGCAAGATTTTCGGCCTGGCGACGGGATTTTCCGGCATTTCACCCTTCTCCTGCAGCCGGGTGCGGGGAGCATGCAGCCGGTTTACTTCAGATTCCGCAGGCCCTTGGGGTAGTGGTTTTTCACCACGCCCCCGCTCTGCTTGCCGAATCCCAGCGGGAAGCCGTCCGCCAGCACCGCCGCCCAGCCGGGCGCGGCGGTTTCCGCCGGGATCGCCTCGCCGCGAAGCCACGCGGCCGTGCGCGGGTCCGCCAGCGTCAGGCGTTCGGCATTGGCGCATTGCGCGCCGTATGCCATAAACAGGTGATGCGCCGGCACAAAACGTCCCCGTGCCGCGCTGCCCGCGCATACGCCCGCCTGCACCACGCGCAGGCCTTCCGCCGGGCCGCATCCTTCCCGGGGGAGCACGAACAGCTCGGTTCCGCGGCACTCCAGCGGAAGCTGTGCGGCGCCGGGGAAATACTCGCGCAGAAAAGCCTCTCCCTCGGCTCTTGCCTCCGCCCGGGAAACGCCGTTTCCGCCCTGCGCCGGGCGGCAGGCGCGCATGTCTCGGCCGCGCTTTGCGCCGCGCTGGCCGCGGGCCGCGCGCGGCCGGGCCTGCTCCGCCTCCGGCGGCGCGCCGTCCCCGCGCTTTTGCAGCAGCGCCATGAAATGGCCCTCACCGCCGTGGCAGGGGTAAATGCGCCGGGTATGCTCTGCCGCGAAGGGGTGCGCGCCGCATCGGGCCGCCTCCCCGGGCGCGCCCGCGTTCGTCGGCGCGGGCAGCACCGTGAACTCCGGATGCCGCGCCAGAAAAGCGCCCACCTGGGCCTCGTCTTCCTCGGGCGCGAAGGTACAGGTGGAATAACACAGCAGGCCGCCGGGCCGCAGCGCTGCGGCCGCGTCGTCCAGAATGGACGCGCCCAGCGCCGCGCATTGGGCCACCAGCGCCGCCGAATGCTGGCGCAGAGCCTCCGGCTCCTTGCGGAACATCCCCTCGCCGGAACAGGGCGCGTCCACCAGAACCTTATCAAAAAATGCCGGAAATGCCGCCGCCACACGCGCGGTGCTCTCATTCAGCACAAGGGCGTTTGTTACACCCATACGCTCCAGATTGCTTTTCAGCACGCCGGCCCGCGCCGCCACATATTCATTGGCCACCAGCAGTCCCTCCCCGCGCAGAGCGGCGGCCAGCTGGCTTGTTTTGCCGCCGGGCGCCGCGCACAGGTCCAGCACACGTTCGCCCGGGCGCACGCCCAGCAAACCCGCCGGCACGCTGGCCGACGGCTCCTGCACATAGAACACGCCCGCGTGGTGGTACGCATGGCGGCCCGGGCGCAGCTGCGGGTCCGTCAGCAGAAATGCCGCGTCACAAAAAGGCGACGGCTCCAAACCGAAATCCACCGCCGCGGCGAACTCCTGCGGCGCACAGCGCAGGCCGTTTACTGTAACGCCGCGGCGCACGGCGCACGGCGCGGCGTACAGCACGTCGTACCGTGTGCCCAGCAGCGCGCGCTCCCGCGCTTCAAAATATTCTCCCGGCACAGGCATCCTCCCTCTCGCCGTAAATCAAAAAAAGACCGTATCGGTCCGCGAATATCATGGATGCTCCCTGTGAATAATAGTATCAGCAAGGGAGGTGAGACCAGATGGAAAACAAAACGCAGAACGCCCGCAACGCGAGCAACAAGTCTTCCAACAGCACAAACAAGGCCAGCAATGCTTCCAACAAGACCAGTTCTTCCCGGGACTGCAACGCCAAGAGCAGCAACGCCCAGGACCGCAGCTCTGACAAAACCAGCAACGCGAAGAACAGCTCGAACAGCACGAACCGCAAGGGCAACACCCAGTGTAAATAATCCCGGCGGCCCAATGCAAAGGCTGCGGCGCGTTTTCCAAACCCGTTTTATGCGTTTGGGAAATACGCCGCAGCCCCTTTTTGTTTTCATTCCGCCTGCAGCGCGAAACCGGGCGCCAGCGCATTCCAGATCACATCGAACAGTTCTTCGATGCGCGCGCCCCGGTTCTGCAGATACAGCCAGCCAAACAGGGATTCCAGCGCCGTGGACGCCCGGTACTCCTGCGGGGTGGCATGCTTCGCCACAGTGGCCTTTGTGGAATTTTTACCGCGGCGCACCACGGCCTGTTCGGCCTCGTCCAGCAGCGGCGCAATGACCTCCAGCGCCGCATACTGCCCTTTGGCGGACACAAATTTCACCGCCGCCGCATGCAGGCGGTTCGGCACAAGGCGCGTGCGTTCCACAAGGCGCGCGCGCACCAGCACCTCGAACACGCCGTCCCCCACGAACGCCAGCGCTATGGGCGACTGCTCATGGATGTCTATCTCCGGCTTTGCTTCAAATAACACTGCGGCCGTCTCCCCCTGCCTGTTTTCCATTCCGCCGCGGAGCGCCGCTCAGGCGGCCCGTTTTTCCGCTCGGCCACGGTCAAAATACATAATCGAACTCAAATTCCCCGATGCGGATGGTGTCGTTTTCCTGCACGCCCATCTCCACAAGCCTGTCGATGACACCGGAATCCATGAGCTGGCGCTGGAAATACTGCAGGCTCTCGTAGTCGGATACATCCGAGCCTTCCAGAATATTTTCCAGCCAGGGCGCGTCGATGTCCCACGCGCCGTCGTCGGCGCGGGCGATTTCGAACGCACGGGGGTCTTTCAATGCAGGGTCGGGCCGGACGTACTCCGGCTCGTACACGGTGACGGGCGGCAGCTGCTGCAGCCGCTCATATACAACGCCCGGCAGCTTGTCCAGCCCCTGCCGCGTGGCCGCGGAGACGGGCAGGAACACCAGCCCCTTTTCCTCGATGAACGCACGGAACTCCGCGATCTGCTCCGGCGACGCGATGTCGCATTTGTTGCCCAGCACGATTTGAGGCCGCGCGGACAGCTCCTGCGAAAAGTTGGCAAGCTCGGTATTGATCTTTTCAAAATCGTCCTTTGGGTCGCGCCCTTCGCTGCCGGAGACGTCCACCACATGCAAAAGCAGGCGGCAGCGGTCCACATGGCGCAGAAAGTCGTGCCCCAGGCCAACGCCGTCGGCCGCGCCTTCGATGAGGCCCGGGATGTCGGCAGCCACAAAGCTGGCTTCCGGCCCTACGCGCACCACACCCAGCACAGGCGAAAGAGTGGTGAAATGGTAGTTGGCGATTTTGGGCTTGGCCGCGCTGATGACAGAAATGATGGTGCTCTTGCCCACGTTCGGAAAGCCCACCAGGCCCACGTCCGCAATCAGCTTCAGCTCCAGACGCACCTCCAGCTCCTCGCCCTTTCCGCCGGGCTTCGCAAATTTCGGGATCTGGCGCGTGGGCGTGGCAAAATGCACGTTGCCCCAGCCGCCGCGCCCGCCGCGGGCCACCACCACGGGCTCGTCGCCTGAAATATCCGCGATGACAAGGCCGCTCTGCGCGTCGCGCACCAGCGTGCCGCGAGGCACGCGGATGATAAGGTCCGGCGCATTTTTGCCGCTGCACCGGGCGGCTCTTCCGTCCTCGCCGTTCTGGGCGGCATATTTGCGCTTGTAACGGAAATCCATCAGCGTAGACAGATTGGAATCGGCCACGAACACCACGTTGCCGCCGCGTCCGCCGTCGCCGCCGTCCGGCCCGCCCGCGGCCACATACTTTTCCCGGTGAAACGACACCGAGCCGTTGCCGCCGTTGCCCGCTTTGATGTTTATTTTTGCGGTATCAATGAACATAAAAAAACCTCCGGCATCTGATTGCCGCTGAGCGGGGCGGAAAAGCCAAAGCCCGCTCCCGGGCGTACCTTTAGCGTTTCACCATTCCCGTTGATTATCAAAAAAGGCCGGGCCAACACGGGCCCGGCCGACTGCCTTCTGCAAGGCTTATTGCTTGATGCTGACCTTCTTGCGGTCGCGGCCGACGCGCTCGAAGCAGACCTTACCGTCGGCAAGGGCGAACAGCGTGTCGTCGCTGCCGCGGCCCACGTTCTCGCCCGGATGGATGTGGGTGCCGCGCTGACGCACCAGAATGTTGCCGGCCAACACGAACTGGCCGTCGGCGCGCTTTACGCCGAGGCGCTTGGACTCGGAATCGCGGCCGTTTTTGGTAGAACCTACGCCTTTTTTATGTGCCATTTCAAATGCCCTCCCCTGTTAACCGACGATCTCGGTGATTTCGATTTTTGTATACGGCTGACGGTGGCCCATCTTGCGCATGCTGCCCTTCTTGGGGCGGTATGTCAGGATGTTCAGCTTCTTGCCCTTGCCGTTTTTTACGACCTTGCCTGTGACCTTGGCGCCCGCAACCGTGGGGTTGCCAAACTTCACATTGCCCTCTTCGCCCACCGCAAGCACGGTGTCAAAAGAGAATTCGCTCTCGGCTTCGGCATTCAGCTTTTCCACAAAAATGACGTCGCCCTTTTCCACGCGGTACTGTTTCCCGCCGGTCACGATCACTGCGTACATAATTTACCCTCATTTGTATAAGTCTCGCTGGACTAGTAGGCGGGCGCAGACGCGCCGCTTCAAATGCCCAAACCATGCGGCTTTAATACTATACCACAAATATTTGCCCCATGCAAGTGTTTTTTTCGCGGTGCGGCGCGGTTTTCCGCCCCATGTGCCGCGCGCTCACAGCCCGCTTTGCAGGCGGGCCGCCTTGACGGTGTTTTTCATCAGCATGGCCCGCGTCATCAGGCCCACGCCGCCGGGCACCGGAGTGATGTAAGCGGCTTTTTCCGCCACGGGCGCAAAGTCCACATCGCCGCACAGCTTGCCCTCAGCGTTCCGGTTGATGCCGACGTCGATCACAACGGCGCCCTCCTTCACCATATCGGCGGTGACGAAGCCCGCCTTGCCGATGGCCGCCACGATGATATCCGCCGCGGCGCATTTGGCCTTCAGATCCCTGGTTTTGGAATGGCACAGCGTGACGGTGGCGTTGTTGGCCGTGAGCAGCAGCGCCGCGGGTTTGCCCACGATGTTGCTGCGGCCGATGACCACAGCGTCCTTGCCTGCGATGGGAACGCCGGTGCTTTTCAGCATTTCAATGCAGCCGGCGGGCGTGCAGGGCAGAAAGCACTCCTCACCAATGACCATGCGGCCCACGTTCACTGGGGTGAAGCCGTCCACGTCCTTGTCCGGCGAGATGGCGTCGATGACGCGCTTTTCGCGGATATGCCCGGGCAGCGGCAGCTGCACCAGCACGCCGTGGACCGTCTTGTCCGCGTTCAGCGCCGCGATTTTTTCCAGAAGCGCGGCCTCGGTGGTTTCTTCCGGCAGCGCGATGACGTCGGACAGCAGGCCGCATTCGGCGCAGTCCTTCGCCTTGCCCGCCACATATGTCCTGCTGGCCGGGTTCTCCCCCACGATAACGACGGCCAGGCGGGCGTGAACGCCCTTTTCCCGCAGCTCCGCCGCCTCTGCCGCGGCCTCCGCCTTGAGTTTTGCCGCCAGTGTTTTTCCGCTGATCAGTTCCGCCATTTTTATCCTCCTGTTCCCCTCATACCGTTTCCGTTTTACCGCTGTTATTCCTTCGGCTCCGCATCGGAGCCGTCTTTTTCCGCTGCATCCGCGGCGGCCTCCTGCGCAGGCGCCGCCTGCTCTTCTTCGGGCGCGGCCTGGGTGTCCGCCTCCGCTTCCCGCTGCTCCCGGACGCCGGACGCCTCGCCGCTTTCTTCTGTTTCAGGCGCTTTTTCTTCCGCCTGCGCGGTTTCCTCCGCCGCGCGGGCTGCGCGGCGGCGCTCGATCTCGGCTTTCATCTCCGCGTCCGTGGGAGGCGTCTCGCCGGACAGCCAGGAGAACTCATAGGGGACCTGCCTGCCGTCTTCCTTTACAAGCGCCGTATAAGTGACGGTGAGCGGTTTGTCTTTGTACTTTTTGCGCAGCGCCAGCCAAATGCACAGGGCCGCGATGACGGACACCGCCGCAATGACCTGGCTGATGCGGAAGCTGCCGACCATCAGGCTGTCGGTGCGCAGGCCCTCCACAAAGAAGCGCTCCGCGCCGTACCACATCACATACATCAAGATCAGCTCGCCGTGGAATTTGCGGCGCTTCATATATGCCCACAGCAGGAAAAAGCCCAGCAGGCACCAGATGGATTCATACAAAAACGTAGGGTGCACCGGCAGGGACGGGTCCACCGCAACGCCCTGCGCGGCCAGCGTTTCCTGCACGCTTGAGAGGTAATTGCAGGTGCCTTCGCTGTACATGCCCCAGGGCAGCGTGGTGTTGGTGCCGAACGCCTCCTGGTTGACAAAGTTTCCCCAGCGGCCGATGCCCTGCCCCAGCAGAAAACCCATGCCCGCCAGATCGAACATCGGCAGAATGGGAACCTTGCGCCACCTGCAGGCAAAATAACCGCTGAGGAACGCCGCGATGACCGCACCGTAAATGGCGACGCCGCCCAGGCGGATGTCCAGCATCTCGGCAAAGCTGGCGTATTCAAACGGGGCAGTGGCCACATAAAACGCGCGTCCGCCGATGACGGCGCACACGGTGCCGATGAGGATCACATCCACCATGCGGTCGGAATCAATGCCGAAACGTCGCGCATGGCTGAATGCGAACACGATGGCCAGCGCCAGGCCCGTGGCGATGAGGATGCCGTACCAGTAGATCGGCATGCCGAACACGGTGAACGCCACGCGGTCCAGCGTAAATTCCAGCCCCAGGCCGGGGAACTGCACATGATAAGTCATAAAAAGGGTCGCTCCTTCCTGATATGCGGGGCGGCCTGTGCCGCGCCCGCAGCCCGCGCCGTATTACTGCGCCGGGCGGATGATGACGGTAGCGCTGCGTTCTGTGCACAGCATGGCGCGCAGCGCGCCGTTCACGTCCGAAAGCGTAACGGAGGCCAGCGTCTCGATCTCGTCGGCGGGCGTTCGGCCCCGGAAAAACGACGATGCCAGCGCGCCGGCCACGTCCTCAATGTTCTCCAGGTCCTGCACCAGCTCGCCATAAAGCTGGTTTTTGCACAGCGTGAACAGTTCCTCGTCCACGCCCTCGCGCTTCAAACGGGCGATCTCGTCCAGCAGCAGGCCGCGCACCGTCTCCGGCTCCGGCGTCTCGCCGCCGAACAGGAACGAAAGCGCCCCCGGCAGGCTGAGTATCTCGCCCGAGAAGCCCGGGCTCACCAGCCCCTCGTCGTAAAGCCTGCGGTACAGCGGCGTCATGCTGCCGCAGATAAGCTCCGTGAGCATGTCGCAGATGATCTCCGTCTTGAGCGCGTCGCCCGCGGGCGGCGTTTCTTTAAAGCCAACGCCCAGCAGGGGCTTTGCCACGGCCATGGAAAACTCGCGGTACGGCTCGGCCACGTCCGGCCCCTCGGCGGAGGCGAGGCGCTCCACCGTGCCCGTCTTTACGGGGATGTCCGCGCGGGCGCAGGCCGCCAGCACCTCGTCCATCGTCACATTGCCCGCCACGGCCAGCACCATGTTCTGCGGGCGGTAAAAGGCGTCCGTGCAGGCATACAAAATTTCAGGCGTGATCTGCGCGATGCTCTCCACACTGCCCGCGATGTCGTCCCGCACCGGGTGCGCGGTGTACAGGCACTCGTACATGGCGAACATCAGCCGCCAGTCCGGCGCGTCGTCATACTGCTTGATCTCCTGCCCGATGATGCCCTGTTCCTTTTCCACGGTTGCCGCCGTAAAATACGGCCGGGAGACAAAGCCCAGCAGAATATCCAAATTTTCGGCCACGTTGCCGGAAGCCGTAAAAATGTAGCAGGTCTTGTCGAAACTGGTGTAGGCGTTGGCGCTGGCGCCCGTGCGGGCATACAGTGTGAACGCGTCGCCCTCCTCGTTCTCAAACATTTTGTGCTCCAGAAAATGGGCGATGCCCGCGGGCAGGTCCACCCGTTTGCCGTCCAGGGCAAAAGCACGGTCGATGCTGCCGAACTTCGTGCCGTATACCGCGTGTACGCCCGTAAAGCCCGGCATCGTATGCACGCGCACCGTCAGGCCGTTTTCCAGCACCGTGCTTTCAAACGCCGCGGCTCTGCGCACCGCCTGCAAAGAGGGATCATGCATCTGCGCCCGCCTCCTTCGTCAAAGTGTAGCATACCGAAAGCCTGAAGCGCGACAGCACGCGGCGCACGTCGTCCGCCGTCACGGCGTCCACCTCGGCGGCCACCTGCTCCGGCGCCTTGTCCGCGCCGCGCATGCGCTCGGCAAAATACCAGCCCTCCAGGCCCTGGAGCGTATCGCCCACGGCGGCGAGCTGGTTTTTCAGCGCGCGCTTCGTGTCGGCCAGCTCCCCGTCCTCCACCGGCCCGGCGCACAGCGCGGCCAGCTCTTTCAGGATGGACTCCCGGGCCGCCGCGGCGTTGGCGTGCTCCACGCCGCTGTCCACACACAGCGCGCCGGTGAGCGAAGTGTAGGACGCCGCGCAGTAATAGCACAGGCTCTGCTTTTCGCGCACGTTCTGGAACAGGCGCGAGGTGGGCGTACCGCCCAGCAGCGCCACGGCCACCCGCAGCGCGGAAAGGTCCTGCGGCGCAAAGGGCTCGCCCGGTGTGAACAGCATGCACAGCTTGCCCTGCACGGTGGGCAGCGGTTCTTCAAAGCTGCGCGGCTCTTCGGCGGGCATGGCGATGGGCGCGGGCAGCTCCTCCGGGGCGCGGCGCAGGCCCGACAGCGCCGTGCGCAGGCGCTGCGCCACCGCGTCCACGTCCGCTCCCAGCACAAACACCTCGATCTGCGCCTGCTCCACCATGCGCGCGTAAGCCCTTGTCACCGCGTCGGCCGTCAGGCCGTCCACCTCGTCCAGATAACCGTTGCGCTCAATGCCGGCGGGGGAATCGCCGTAAAACCTGCGCCGCGCCTGCCGGATGCAATAGCTGCGCTTTTCGTTGATCTCGCCCTCCAGCAGCTCGCGGAGCTGCTCCTTTTCAATGGCGACGGCCTCGGCGTCCAGCACGCCGTCCACGCGGTACGGCTCGAACGCCGTGCCGAAGGCGATGTCCGCGTATTCGCGGCTGAGCGGCTCGCCCGCCAGCGCAAACGCGTCCCGGATGCCCGAGAGCGACACCGTCAGCACGCGGCTCTGGCCGCTCATGGTGCCGTCCACGGAAAGGGCCGCTCCGTACAGGCGGGCCAGCTTTTTGGAAAGCTCCGTCATATCCGGGCAGCCCTGATAGCCCCGCTCCAGCACCAGCGGCAGCAGGGCCTCGGCCGTGGCCCACTCCCGGGCGGCGGGCCAGATGAAGTTGATGGAAATGCGGCAGCGGTTGAATTTTTCCGCCGGAAGCACGTTGATGTGCGCGCCCGGCGCAAGGGTAATGCGTTCCATTTGATACGTCCTTTTTGTTCAAATATCCGCCGTTCCGGCGGTGGGGTGTTCCGCGCGGGCCCGCCCGCGCCTGTCTGTGTCATTCCGTCCGGCCCAGATACTCCTCCAGGCACACGCCCTGGGCCGTGATCTTCTGCGCGTCCTCCACGCCCACATAGCGGTAGTGCCACGGCTCGAAGGAGGTTCCCGTGATATCGGTTTTGTCTTTCATATAGCGGAGGATGAAGCCGTATTCCGGGGCGTGCTCCCTGAGCCACACGGCCCAGTCGCGCTCCTCCAGGCTCTCCACCAGGGCGGCGTTGATGTCCGCCGCGCCCACGATGTCCACGGCCAGGCCCGTCTCATGCTCCGAGGTGCCCGGCTCGTTGCGCCACTGCTTGGTGGCCGCAAAGGCCTCTTCCTCGGACATGCCCTGATTGATATAATCCTGTTTCATGCTGTTGAACAGCGTGGTCTGCTCCTGTGTGGAACGATAGGCCGAACGCGCCACCAGCTCGATGCCGTCTGCCTTTGCGGCCGCGAACATCTGCTCCAGCGGCTCCTTCACGCGGGCGTCCATAAACTGCTCGCCGTTGCGGCTGTTGCTGCCCACGCTGGCAAGCTCCGGTGCGTAGCCCTCGGGCAGCGGGTTCGTGGTGTTCGTCAGGATCAGGCTCCACAGCGCGGGGTCTGCGGGGGCGTTGGGGTCCGCCGCCGGCTCACCGGAGGATGCGGGCGGCGCGGAGGCCGAAACGCTCTGCGCCGCGCTGACGGACGAAGCCTGCCCGCCCCGCGCCCAGCCCGCCGCGGCTTTTATCAGGAAGAACAGCCCCACCAGGGCTGCCAGCGCCAACGCACCCAGCAGCGCCAGAAAGGCGTAATACCGGCGCATGGCACGCCTGCGCAGGATCTCTTTCTGCCGGCGCCGCTCCGCGGCCATGGCGCGCTCCTCAGGCGTCATGGGCCGGCGCCGGCGCGGCGGCTGTTGGTTCTGCATATTTTTTCTCCTTTTTCCGGTCACACTGATAAAACGAGTATCGGCGCAGAATATCTACGCCAGGCGGGCCGCGCGCATTTTATGCAGCATTCCCCGGCCGCGCCGAAAACAAAAGACAGGCCTTTCCCGGCCTGCGCCGCAAAAATGCCTGTCTTTCATTATACCCATTCCGCTGCCCGATGTCTACGGCAGCGGAGTGTTTTTCACGCTTTCCGCACTCTTTTTTCAGTTCAGGAACGCGTCGTGGATGGCGTTCACCGCACGGTCCGCGTCCGCCTTGGCGATCAGCACCGAGATCTTGATCTCGCTGGTGGAGATCATGCGGATGTTGATGTTTGCCTCAAACAGCGCCTCGAACATGCGGGACGCCACGCCGGAATGGCTCTGCATGCCCGCGCCCACGATGCTCACCTTCGCCACGTCCTTGTCCACAACAATGTCCCTGCAGCCGAAGCGCTGGCGGTTTTCCTCCAGCAGCGCAAGCGCTGTTTCGGCGTCGCCCAGGGGCACGGTGAAAATAACGTCCTTGTGGCCCTCCTTGCCGGAGGACTGCAGAATAATATCCACGTTGATCTTCTTCTGCGCCATCAGGCTGAACACCTTGAACGAAGCGCCCGGAACGTCGGGCACCTCCAAAATCGAAATGACGGCGACGTCCTTGTCCTTTGCGACGCCCTTGATCAGCATACCTTCCACGTCTGTGACCTCCTTCACGATTGTACCGGGCAGATCGGTGAGCGACGAGCGCACCTCCAGATTGACCGAATATTTCTTTGCAAGCTCCACGCTGCGGTTGTTGAGCACCTGTGCGCCCAGGCTGGCAAGCTCCAGCATCTCGTCGAAGGTGATCTCATCCAGCTTGCGCGCGCGCGGCACCAGGCGCGGGTCCGCGGTGTAAACGCCGTCCACGTCCGTGTAGATCTGGCACAGGTCCGCGTGCAGCGCGGCCGCAATGGCCACGGCGCTGGTGTCGGAGCCGCCGCGTCCTAGGGTGGTGATGTCGTCGTAGCGGTTCAGGCCCTGGAAGCCCGCAACCACCACGACGCGGTTTTTGGAAAGCTCGCTCTCGATGCGCTCGGTGTCCAGGTTTTTGATGCGTGCGCGCGTGTAGGCGCGGTCCGTATGGAAGCCCGCCTGCCAGCCCGTCAGGCTGATGGCCGGGCAGCCTGTCTCGCCCAGCGCCATGGCCAGCAACGAAATGCTGATCTGCTCGCCCGTGGCCAGCAGCATATCCATCTCGCGCTGGGACGGGTCGTGGGTGATCTCGCCCGCTTTGGCGATGAGGTCGTCGGTGGTATCGCCCTGGGCGGATACCACCACCACCACGTCGTTGCCGGCGGCGTGCGTGTTCGCCACGATGCGCGCCACATTAAAAATGCGGTCGCGGTCCGCGACGGAGCTGCCGCCGAATTTTTGTACGATGAGTGCCATATCTGTTCTCCCCTATCCCTCTATCAAAAGCAGGGGCGCGGCATACGCGCTCCTGCTTTTTTCATTTTGCCGGCGCGGCCGTTCAGACGACCTTTGCCCCCACGTTGTCCGCCACGAAGCGGTGCAGTGTAAAATGCGCCAGCTCCTCGTCGCTCTCCAGCGCCGCCTGCGCGCGCTCAAAAAACACGTTCGCCTCGGCCGTGCGCACAACGGAAAGGATGGTCGGCCCCGCGCCGCTGATAAACGTGGCCAGCGCGCCCAGGCCGTCCGCCAGCGCGAACACAGCCTCGCCGCCCTCGATGAGCGGCAGGCGGTACTGCTGGTGCAGGCTGTCCTTGGCGGCCACGGGCAAAAAGTCGTACCGCTCCTCGCAGAAGGCCGTTGCCAGCAGCGCCGCGCGGGAAAGATTGTACACGGCGTCTGCGTGGGACACCATTTTGGGCAGCGCTGCCCGCGCCTTTTCCGTCAGCAGCTTGAAATCCGGGATAAACGCCGCGAAGGTGATCCCGGGCGCGATGGTCTTCTTCAGCGAGTAGACATGCCCCTCGTCATAGGCCGAAACCACGAAGCCGCCCAGCAGCGCCGGGGCCACATTGTCCGGGTGCCCCTCCAGCTTGGTGGCGAACGTCAGGATGTCCTTTTCCTCCAGCGGGCCGCCCAGCAGGGCGTTGGCGCCCAGAATGCCCGCTGCGATGCACGCGCTGCTGGAGCCCAGGCCCCGCGCCATGGGGATGGGGTTCGTCTGCACGATGCGCAGGCCGTGGAACGGCCTGCCGCACAGCGCGTATACCTCCTTGGCCGTGCGGTAGATCAGGTTGCCCGGCGTGCTGGGCACGAACGTGCCGTCGGACGACGTGATGTCCACGCCGTCAAATTCCTCAAACGCCGCCGTATTGTACAGCGAGAGGGCAAGCCCGCAGGAATCGAAGCCCGAGCCGATATTCGCGCTCGTGGCCGGAACGCTGACTTTTACCATACCGCGCCCCCTATTCCGCCATCCACTTGAGCGTGTTGCCCACGCGCACGCCGGCGGCCCGCGCCTTGGCGCACAGCTCCGCAAGACGCCCACTTGTCACGCCGCGCAGCGTAAACACGGCCTCGCCGTCCGAGGTATCCAGCATTTCGATCTGCTGGCCGAACAGGTCCTTTGCCACCGCCTCGGTCGCGTTTTCCAGCCGGACGTAATGGTCCGCCGGCGTGCTGTCGCCGTAAAGGCCCTCGATGGGCGCGGATTCCTGCCAGAACAGGCTGTCGTGTATCTTCACGCCGTTTTTCAGCGCGTCGATGACGTCCGCCACCACGGCGCTGGCCGTGGGCAGCTTACCCGCGCCCTTGCCGTAGAACACCACGTCGCCCAGCATGTCGCCCTTCACCAGCACGGCGTTGAACACGTCCTCCACGCCCGCAAGCTGGTTTTCCCGCGGGATGAGCATCGGCTCCACGGCCAGCGCCACGCTGCCGTCGTCCCCGCGCCGCGCCCATGCGATGAGCCGCACCGCCGCGCCCTGCCGCGCCGCCAGCGCGATGTCCTTCACAGACACGTCCCGGATGCCCCGGGTGGGCACGTTCTGCGGGAAAAAATGCCGCCCGAAGGCGAGGCTGGCCAGAATGGAGATCTTTCGCTGGGCGTCGATGCCGTCCACGTCCGCGGAAGGGTCGATGGTCTCGGCGTAGCCCAGGCTCTGGGCGAGCTTCAGCGCCGCGCCGAAATCCATATTTTCCCGCGCCATTTTCGTGAGCATGAAGTTCGTGGTGCCGTTGACGATGCCCGCGATCTCGCTGATGACGTTGGCCGCCATGCATTGGTGCATGGGCGTGATGATGGGCGTGCCGCCGCCCACGCTGGCCTCGAACAGAAAGCACACGCCCCTGCGGCGTGCAATGGCCAGCAGCTCTGCGCCGTGGGTGGCCACCAGCTCCTTGTTGGAGGTGACCACATGGCGGCCGCTCTCCAACGCGGATTTCACATAAAAGTACGCGGGCTTCAGGCCGCCGATGGTCTCCACCACGGCGGTGACCTCCGGGTCGCTGAGGATCACGTCGATGTTGTTGACGAACAGCGCCGCGTCCGGGTGGGACGAAAAGTCCCGGATGTCGCAGATGTATTTTACCGTGACGGGCTGGCCCGCGCGCCGCTCGATGCTGGCGGCGTTGCGCCGCAGCACCTCCAACACGCCGCTGCCCACCGTGCCGTAGCCCAGGATCGCTATGGTTGCCATTGTTCTCCCCCTGTACCGGGAGGGCGCGCGCCCTCCGCGTTTTGTTTCCGGGCTTTTCCGAAAGCCCTGCTTTTTTACACGCCCCGGCGGATGTCCACCACGGTGCGCTGTTTTTTCAGCTGCGCCAGCATATCCTCCAGCGTGCCCTGCATACCGCCCGTGCGGATGGACACGGCCACCTGTGCCGCGCCGTTTTCCGGCGTGGCCTGGTTGATGGTGACGATGGACGCGCCCGCCGCCGAAATGCCCGCCAGCAGGCTTTGCAGCGCCCCCGTCTCGTCCAGAAGCGTGGCGTTCACCGTCAGCACTTCCTTGCTGTTTTCCGCGTCAAAAATACAGTCCTTATACTTGTAAAAGGCACTGCGGGAAAGTCCGGCCATCTTAGTAGCGGCCGAAACATTCTTCGCGCTGCCCGCCGCCAGAAGCTCCTTGGCCTTTAACACCTTCAAAAACACCTCCGGCAGAACGCTCACATCCACCAGCAGAAAACGTCGCTCCAAATTCTTCACCTCTATCCCTTCTCCATGTACGCAACAGATGCACATATGTTTTTCGATAAAGACACTATAACATGTTTGCCCACCGGGCACAAGCACCGCCGCGGGCCGCGCGCATGTTTTTTCGGGTTTGCACAAAATCGCCTGGCTGCACCGGCGAAAAATCGGCATTTTTTCGCACGCCGGACACGCGCAAAGTGTATTTCATGCAGGGACAATCAAGCTTTCCTCTGCCCAACCGCCGGACAGACACGCGAAAACACCCGCACGGCTTTGCCATGCGGGTGTTTATCTATCGTTTCTGTTTTTGCGTCAGGCGGCGGGATCGGTTGCATGGATACCCGTACATACACCGCGCTGCACGCCAACTTTGTAGTAGCCGGTGCCGCGGGGACACCCGTCGGTGGGAATATCGCCCGAGATGGTGCAGAATGCACCCTTTTCCACAGTTTCCGGCATGTCCCAGGTGACGATCTCGTCGTCGGCCTGTACGGTGTCCATCACTTCAGCAAAGGCGGAAGCGCCCGGATGGCCCTTCTGGCTGCCTTTGTTTTTGTAGATATAATAATTGTTGTAATCATCCATCGGCTCGTTTTCGTCATAACCGTACCAGGTGGCCATCACATACTTGGGCGTCAGGCCCACGAACCACACGTCCTTGTTGTCGTTGGTGGTGCCTGTCTTACCGATGGAATCCATGACGTTAGCATCCGGGTGGATGCCGCGCGCCGTTCCGCCGGCATCGAACAAAACGCTGTGGAGCAGACGGTTCATGATATACGCGGTGTCCTCGCCGATGGCCTGCGTGGTGACAATGTCCTTTTCCAGTATCTCGTTGCCCTGATAATCGCGCACCGAGGTGTAGCTGTGCAGACTCGTCATGCGGCCGCCGTCGCCGTACATCATATATGCGCCGGCCAGCTCATAGGGCGAAAGGCCGGTGGTGGTCGCGCCCAGCACCATCGGCGCCAGGTCTACGTCCGAATTCTCGTCCAGGGTCGTGATGCCCAGCGTGTCCCGTGCAAACTCGAACATCGTGCGCGGCGTCACCATATCGCCCACGCGCACGGCCACCGTATTCAGAGACTGCTTGAGCGCCTCGTACACAGTCGTCATGCTATGGCTGTACCGTCCGGACCAGTTGCTGGGCCAGTCGGTGCGGGTGCCGCCCTTGCCGTCGGAAATGGGGAAATAATCGTCCATCAGCACGAAAGAATAGTTGATCAAATCCATATCAATGCCCAACGGGTAGGCCGCGACGCCCTTCATGGTGGAACCGACCTGACGCTCCATCTCGGTGCCGCGGTTGAAGCCGCGGTTCTCCGTCTTCTGGCCAAGGCCGCCCACGACGCCGCACAGCTCCCCCTTGTAATTGATGACGACGCCGGCCGCCTGCGTGGTGATGGTGCGCGGGGTATCGTCCGGGTTATTGGGGTCGTCGTAATTTTCAATGGGCATGGACTCCCAATACTTGCCCTCCAGCCACACGTTCTCCAGTGCGGTCTGCACCTCGGTGTCCACCGTCGCATAGATGCGCAGGCCGCCGTTGTACAGATAATCGCTGGCCGCCTTGCGATCCCAATTTTCCCTGCCAAGCGGGTTTTCCGCCACCAGATCGTCGATGACCTCGCTGATGACCTGATCGGTGAACCAGGAGTAATCCGTCTGCACAGCGGCGTTTTCGTCCGTGGTCTTTTCCACCAGATTCAGCGGCGTGGCCCACGCCGCCTCCGCTTCAGCCTGCGTGATATAGCCCTGCTGCTGCATGAACAGGATGATGTCGTCGCGGCGCTTCAAATGCTCCTCCGGGTTGGTATAGGGGTTGAAGCGCGAAGGGTTCTTTGTGATGGCCGCAATGCTGGCCGCCTCGGCGATGGTGACGTCCGCCGCCGATTTACCGAAGTACTGGTTCGCGCCCGCCTCCACGCCCGCGGTATTGCCCGTCAGGCCGATGGTGTTCAGGTACGCTTCCAGAATCTCTTCCTTGCTGAAACGGTTGTCCAGCGCGATGGCGCGGAAGATCTCCTTGACCTTACGGGCGTAGCCCTCGATGCCGGAGGATTCATCCTCGCCGGTGATGTTTTTGATGAGCTGCTGTTCAATGGTGGACGCACCCAGCTGGCTGCCCGTCAGGTAGCTGCCCGTCAGCTTGCGGAACACCTCGTTGATGGCCGCCAGCACCGTGCGCTTAAAGCTGAAGCCCGGATGCGTGTAAAAATTCTCGTCCTCCACCGCGACGAACGCGTGCTGAATATACGGGGATATTTCATTCAGCGGCTTCCAGATGCGGTTTTCCTCCGGGCTCTGCAGACGCTGGTACTCCACCCACTCGGGCTGGCCCTGGTCGTTGATCTGCTGGCTGTAAATGATCGTGGTATACGCCAGCTCAAGCTGCGTCAGGTCCAGCAGGTCGCTGTCGCCCTGCGTCTCTTTCACCACATACAGGCTGACAGCCACTGCCGCGACGGAGCCCAGAATGATGCACACACACAGGCAGCTTGCAATAAAGCGCATGATCGCGCCCAGTACTCTGCCCGCCGTCATTTTTTTCTTTTTGTTCCTGCGCGGGCCGCCGGAGCCCTGTGCGCCCCGGGGCGCGCCCTGCGCCGGGCGCTGCGCGCCGTTTTTATTGTTTTCTATGATGAGTCGCCTCCCAAAAGTACTTCCCGCGCGCCGCATGCGCAAAGACGGGGAAAATTGTATGTTCCCGCATGGTGCTTACGCCATAGTAGTATACCACATTTTCGGCTGCCAGACATCCGTCCATACAGGAATAGGACAAATTGTTTGTGCCCATACTGTGGGCGTGAGGTGATTGCTATGAGCGCGAAACGAATCGCCGTGCTCGTGATCGTTCCCATTGCTGTTTTTGCCGTCAGCGTGGGGCTGTTTCTGCTGCTGGCCCATCCGGGCCGGGCCGGCGCCGCCGAGCCTCCTTCCTACACGCTGGGCGAGGATTCCGGCAAGCTGGCGCTGTTCAAAACCGGCGAAAACACCCCGGTGACACGGTATGAGATCTACACCGGGCTTCTGCCCGAGCAGGACGTCGCCGCCCTGCAGCAGGGCATCCCTGTCGCCACGCAGAAAGAGCTGCGCCGCTATCTGGAGGATTTCGGCGCGTAACGGCCCGCGCCGCATGCATGCCGGGTCATTTCCTGGCGGGCACGATCTCCAGCCAGTAGCCGTCCGGGTCCGCGATGAAATAGATGCCCATGGCCTCGTTTTCAAAGCAGATACAGCCCATCTCCTTGTGCAGAGCGTGAGCGGCCGCATAATCGTCCACGGTGAACGCCAGATGGAACTCGTTTTCACCCAGGTCGTAGGCTTCGGCGCGGTCCGCCAGCCATGTCAGCTCCAGCTGGTGGGGCGTGACGCCGTCGCCCAGGTAAACGAGGGTGAACGCATCAGTGGCGTGGCGCCGCACCTCCCGCAGGCCCAGCGCCTTTTCATAAAAAGCCAGGCTCGCATCCAGGTCGGCCACGTTGAAATTGTTGTGTGCGAATGTAAACTGCATGGTGCTCCTCCCGCCGTTCAGGCTGGTACACAAAAATAAACGAATCAGGCGCGCAGAATATTTCACGCTTCGCGCCGCTGCGCGCAAAAATGCACGATGCCGAGCAAACGCGGCACAATACGGAGTTATTTTAGCACGCGGCGCGCCTGCTTTTCAAGGCTGTAAATGTGAAAACCGCGGCTTACGCGCCCAAACAGCCTTTTGTCCCGCGACAAAAGGTTTGTTTTTATGCCGTTTTTCGGCTATAATGGTGATTGATACCAACGGTTTTTTCACCAAATTGTAACCTTGTTTTGGGAGGGAAACATTTGCGCTGCTTTGATTATCCGTTCGACCCCGCTTTCATTCTGCAAAAAAAACGCGCTCTGCGCCGCGAGCTGCTGGCCTCCGAGGGCCTTGTGCCCAAAAAGGTGGCCATTCTCAGCGGCTCCACGGTGGGCGAGATCAAAAATATCCTGGAGCTGTTCCTGCTCAACGCAGGCATCCGGCCCGAGTTTTATGTGGGCGGCTACGCCCTGTTCTACGAAGAACTGACGTTCGACGCCGACGGCGCGCTGGCCGCCTTTGCACCCGACGTCATCTACGTCCACACCTCGGCGCGCAATTTGGGCAATCTGCCGCTGCAGACGGACACACCCGAACAGGCGGAAGAAAAATTCGCCGCGGAATGCGCCCGCTGGCAGGGCATGTGGAAGGCGGCGGCCCGCTTCGGCTGCCCGGTCGTCCAGAACAATTTTGAGCTGCCCGGCCTGCGCGTGATGGGCAGCATGGACGCCGTGGACCCCCATGGCCGGGTGCGCTTTGTCAACCGCATGAACGCCATGCTGGCGGACTGGGCCGCGGCCACGCCCAATTTCTATCTGCATGATCTGTGCTGGCTCTCGGCCAGCGTGGGCGTAGACAGCTGGTGCGCGCCCGCGGCGTGGTACGCCTACAAATATGCGCTGGATATGCAGTACATCCCTCTTTTGTGCCACAGCGTGGCCAATATCATCAAAAGCATTTTCGGCAAAAACAAAAAGGGCGTTGTGCTGGACCTGGACAACACGCTCTGGGGCGGCGTCATCGGCGACGACGGCCCCGAGGGCGTCGAGCTGGGCAATGAGACGCCCACAGGCATGGCCTACACCGCGTTCCAGAGCTACTTAAAAGAGCTTTCCGGCATGGGCGTGCTTTTGAATGTTTGCAGCAAAAATGAGGAAGCCGCGGCAAAGGCCGGCTTTGAACGGGCGGACAGCGTGCTCAAAGCGGACGACTTCCTGTGCTTCAAGGCCAACTGGGAGCCAAAGTCCCGCAACATCGACGCCATTGCCGGGGAGATCAATATCCTGCCCGACAGCCTGGTATTTTTGGATGATAACCCGGCGGAGCGGGAGATCGTGCGGCAGGAGCTGCCCACCGTAACGGTGCCCGAGCTGGCAGCTCCCGAGGAATATGCCCGCGTGCTGGACCGGGGCGGATGGTTTGAAGCCACGGCCGTCTCCGCCGACGACCGGCGGCGCGGCGAGATGTACCGGCAGAACCTGCAGCGCGCCGCGGCCCGGCAGAGCTTCGGCAATTACGAAGACTATCTGCGCAGCCTTGAGATGCGCTGCGAGCTGGGCCCCTTCGACACGCCTCACGCCGAGCGCATCACACAGCTCATCAATAAAACCAACCAGTTCAATCTCACCACGCGCCGCTACACCGCCGCCGAGGTGGAGGCGCTGATGAACGACCCGGCCTGCGTGACGCTTTACGGACGGCTGCTGGACAAGTTCGGCGACAACGGCATCGTGACGGCGCTCATCGGCCGCCAGACGGGCGACGCGCTGGACATCGAGCTTTGGATCATGAGCTGCCGAACCTTCAAGCGCAATCTGGAATACGCCCTGTTCGACCGTCTGGTGGACGTGTGCCGGGAGCGCGGCATAAAAACCATCAACGGCATCTATCTTCCCACGGCAAAGAACTTGTTGGTGGCGGATTTTTATGCTACAATTGGCTTTGAAAAAATAAGCGGCGGCGAAACGGGCTCGGTATTCCGCTATACGGTGCCCGCCGAACGTACACCGCTGAACACGGTGATGGAGACCGTACTTTTATAATAAGGAGCAGACACGCATGAATGAACAGCAGATCTTTGACGCGGTACAGAATATCTTCCGCGACAATTTTGACGACGATTCCCTTGTGCTTACGCGGGAGACCACCGCGGACGATATCGAGGACTGGGACAGCCTGGAGCAGATCAACCTGCTGACGGCCATGGAAAAGCAATTCGGCGTCAAGTTCAAGCTGGACGATGTGCGCGGGCTTGCCAATGTGGGCGACATGGTGGATCTGATCATCCGCCTGCGGGGCTGATGCGCGCGGCTTTTTCCCCTTTTGTACCGTTTCCCGGGGCGGGCACTGCGCCCGTCCCGTTTTTTACATCCCGGCCCACGGCGCGCCGGACAGATGGAGGAATATTTCTATGAACAGCTATACGCTCGCAGACATTTCGCCCGGCCTGACGGCGGACTTTACCCTGGAGGTTACGGCTGAAAAAATGGCGCTGTTTTACGAACTGACAGGCGACTGCAGCCCCATCCACATGGACGAGGCCTATGCGCAAAGGCGCGGCTATCCGGGCCGCGTGGTATACGGCATGCTGGGCGCGAGCCTGTTTTCCACGCTGGCGGGCGTATATCTGCCCGGTGAGCACTGCCTGCTCCACGGCGTGGAATGCAAATTCGCAAGGCCCGTGTTCATTGGGGATGTGCTCACCGTCAGCGGCACTGTGACGGAGGTGAACGAGACGTTCCGCGAGATCACCGTCAAGGCCGTCATCACCAACCAGAACGGGCAGAAGGTGACGCGCGGCGTCATCCGCGCGGGCGTGGCCGTCTGAGCCGCGCCCCGCGTTTTGCCTTGTTTTTCCGGGCGCATGGGGTGCGGCGGGCAACGCGTGTTGACCGCCGCGCGTGAAAAACCGTGCGCTCCCATACCGAAACACAAAACGGAGGTTCTGCCATGTCTGTTTATCTCATCACCGGCGCGTCCAGCGACGTGGGCACCGCGCTCATCGACCGTCTGTACCGGGAGGGCGACGTCTTCATTGCCCAGGGCGCGGGCGACCTTTCCCACCTGGCCCCGCTGTGCCGGAAATACCCCGGCGCCATCAAGACCTACGATGTGGATCTGACGGACCCGGCCGCGCTGGAGCTGTTCGTCCGGGATGTGGCGGCGCGTTACCCCACGCCCACGCACCTCGTGCACCTGCCCGCGCTGCGCGTCGTAAATACCAGGTTCAAGAATTTTGACGAGGACCGCTTTGAGCGGGACATGAGCGTGCAGATCCGCAGCGCGGTGAAGCTGTGCAAAACGTTCCTGCCCGCCATGGCGAAGGCGCGGCAGGGGCGCGTATTGTTCATGCTGACGAGCTATCTGCTGGGTGCGCCGCCCAAAAATACGGCGGCCTATGTAATGGTGAAAAGCACGCTGCAGGGCCTTGCCAAAAGCCTTGCGGCGGACTACGCCTCCTTCGGCGTCACCGTCAACTGCGTGATGCCCAGCATGATGGAAACGAAATTCCTGGCCGACACCAGCGACCTGATCGTACAGGCCAGCGCGGAAGCCAACCCCATGAAGCGCAACGCCCGTGTGGAGGACGTGGTGCCCGCCATGGCGTTCCTTCTTTCCGAGGAAGCGGGCTTTATCACGGGCGTAACACTGCCCGTCACGGGAGGGAGCGCGTTTTTATGAGCACTTCCCCGCTGACTTTCCGCCTTGCACGGCCGGACGAGGGCCCGGCCGTCGCTGCATTTCTGGACGCGCACTGGGGCGAAAAGCACCCGCTGGTGCATCTGCCCGATTTTTTTGATTTCTACTACCGGCCCTTCGGCCCGGACGGCCCGCTCCAGTTCGCCTTCGCCGAGCAGGACGGCGCGCCCGTTGCCATCGTGGGATATATCCGCGCCAACGCGCTGGAAACGCCCGACATCTGGGTGTCCATCTGGTGTGCCGTCAAAGGGCACAACGGCAGCGGACTGGAACTGATGGCCGCGCTGCCGGGCCTGACAAACGCCCGCGTGATGGCCTGCAACAACATCCGGCCCAGGACCATGGCGTTCTACACCTTTCTGGGTTACACCGCAGAGCGCCTGCCCCACTATTACCGTCTGGCCGATAAGGCCAGCTACGCCGTGGCCCGCGTGGCCCGCAGGGATATCCTTCCCGCGGGAGGCAGCGCCGTGCTGCGCCTTCTGCCGGACGAGGACGCGCTGCGGAAATGCGGCTATACGCCCGACCCCGCCCGCAGGCCTTATAAAGACCTCTGGTATCTGGCGCGGCGGTATTTCCACTACCCGCGCCAGCGGTACGATGTGTGGGCCGTTGAGGAATGCGGTGCGGTACAAGCGCTGCTGGCAACGCGGTGCATCCCCGTAAACGGCACGTGCGTGCTGCGCATCGTGGATTATACCGGCGTCCCGGAGGCCTTCTCCCGGCTGGGCGCGGCCGTCAGCCGGCTGATGGCGGACTGCGGCGCGGAATACGCCGACTGCTACTGCTGGGGCATTCCCGCGCAGACGATGGTCGAAGCGGGCTTCTGTGCCCGCACGGAGGACGACCTCAACATTATCCCCAATTATCTGACGCCGCCGCTCTGCGAAAATACGGAATACTATTTCTTCACCAGCGAACCCGCTGCTTTCACGATGTTCAAGGCCGACGGGGACCAGGACAGGCCCAATATCAGGGTGGAATGACGCCGCGGCCCGTTCCCCTTTTCCATTGCAACGCCATGCCCGGCAGATGTGTAAAAACATCTGCCGGGTTTTTGTGTGTTCTGCCAAAAATAGTCACCACCCCTTTCTTTTTGTTGCCTTTTACACTAATATGTTATATTGGGTGAAAAGTTTTGTTTTTGTTGTTTTGAGTTTTGGGAAAGGAGGGGGTGAAATGCGTTTTCTCATGCTGTTTTTGCGGCTTGTGCTGTGCGCCGTCTGCCTGTTCGCGCTTTGCCCGTCCGTGCCGCAGGCCGACGGGAGCGATACGCCGGACAGCCTTCCCCTCCTTGCCCAGGAGCGCATACAGGAGCAGGACAGCTGCCTGCTGGCCGCTCCCGGCGCCGCTTTCAGCGCGCCCGCGCGGCGCGGCATGCCGCCGCAGCGCGCAGCGTGTGCGGCAGCCGCCGTGGGCGTCGGCGCCCTGTGGCGCTGCCTTGTGCACTGCCGGCACGCCTGCCGGGCCCGTCGCAGCCACCGGCCCTGCCTGCTTTCTCAACGGCGCGGAGGCCATGCGCCGCCTTGCCCCTGCATTTAAAACGGAGCATCCGGCCCGGCGACGGCTCGCCCCAAAACGCGGCCGCCCCGGGGACACTTTATCGTTCAAGGGGGTATATTTATCATGTTCTGGGTCTATGCGGCGCTTGCCGTATCGCTCGTATCCTTTTTTGTCGCGGCGTATTTCTACAACTGGGTAAAAAAACTGCCCACGGCCAATCCGAAGCTGGATGAGGTCGGCGCGCTGATCCGCGAGGGCGCGTTCACCTTCCTCAGGCGGGAATACCGTGTGCTGGGGCTTTTCTCCATCATCGTGATGGCCGTTATCTTTTTGTTCTTTCCGCAGCCTGTCTGGGCCGGCGCGGGCGTGGGCAAAAATCTGCTGATGGTGTTTGCCTACCTGTGCGGCACCGTGCTTTCGGCGCTGGCGGGCTACGTGGGCATCTCCATCGCCACCATCGCCAACCTGAAGGCGGCCACGGCCGCGCGGGAATCCATCCAGAAATCTTTTATGGCGGGCTTCCGCGGCGGCGCGGTGATGGGCATGGCCGTCATCGGCACTTCTCTGGCAGGCGCGGCGCTCATTTATATCATCTCCCGTGACGCGGACGTCATTATGGCGTTCAGCTTCGGCGCAAGCTCTCTGGCGCTGTTTGCCAAAGCGGGCGGCGGCATCTTCACCAAAACGGCCGACATCGCGGCCGACCTGACGGGCAAGGTGGAGCTGGGCATCCCCGAGGACGACCCGCGCAACCCCGCCGTGATCGCGGACAATGTGGGCGACAACGTGGGCGACGTGGCCGGCATGGGCGCCGACCTGTTCGATTCCAATGTAGCCGCCATGGCCGCCACCATCGTCATCGCCCTTTCCCTGGGCGAGGTGCCCTTCCTGTTCTGCGTCACCACGCTGGGCCTGCTGGCCTCTGTTGTGGGCGTGCTGTGCGCCCGCCTGGGCAAAAACGGGAATCCTTCCCGCGCGCTGAACGGCGGCACCTATCTCACCTGCGGTGTGTTCGCGGCGCTCACTTTCATCGCCTGCCTTGCTTCCGGCTTTGAGCTGCGCCTCTGGGGCGCGGCCATGGTGGGTATGCTGGCGGGTGTCATCATCGGCATCACCTCCGATTTCTTCACGGGCGACGACAAGAAGCCCGTTGCCAAGGTGGCCGAGGCCTGCCAGAGCGGCCCGGCGTTCACCATCCTCTCCGGTTTTTCCTATGGGCTTTTGTCCGCGCTGCCCGCGCTGGTGGGCATTGGGCTTGCGGCGCTCATTTCCTACAAGCTGTGCGCGCCCCTGGGCGCAGGGTATGAGATGCTGGGCATCTCCTGTGCGGCCATCGGCATGCTTTCCATCGTGGGCATGATCATCTCCAGCGACGCCTACGGCCCCATCGTGGACAACGCCCGGGGCGTGGCGGAAATGGCGGACCTTGGCGATGAGGTTCTGGAGATCACCGACGAGCTGGATGCAGCCGGCAACACCGCAAAGGCCATCACCAAGGGCTTTTCCATCGGCGCGGCGGGCCTGACCGTCATCGCCCTGCTGGGCGCGTTCCGCGAGGTGGTCCAGGCTGCGGGCGTGGAGATCACGTTCGACCTGATGGACCCGCTGGTGTTCTTCGGCATGCTGGTGGGCGCAGCCATCCCGGCCGTGTTCTCGGCCATGCTCATTATGGGCGTAAACCGCAACTCCCAGCTGATGGTGAAAGAGATCCACCGCCAGTTCAAAGAGATCCCCGGCCTGAAGGAAGGCACCGGCAAACCGGATTATGCGCGCTGCATCGATATTTCCACGCTGGGCGCCATCCGTGAGCTGGTCCCCGCGGGCCTTACAGCCATTGCCGCCACGCTGCTGGTGGGCTTCATCGGTGGCGTGCAGGCCATCGGCGGGTACCTGACAGGCAACATCATCTCCGGCCTGCTGCTGGCGCTTTTGATGAGCAATGCGGGCGGCCTGTGGGACAACGCGAAAAAGTACATTGAATCCGGCCACTTCGGCGGCAAGGGCAGCGACGCACACAAGGCCGCTGTCATCGGCGACACCGTGGGCGATCCGTTCAAGGACACCGCCGGGCCGTCCATCAACACACAGATCACCGTCGTTTCGCTGGTCAGTTCTCTGGCGGCGGTTTTGTTCCTCACCTATTCCATCTTTTAAAGCAAGCGCAAAAAGAGGCCCCGGCTGCTGCCGGGGCCTCTTTTTTACGGAGCAGCAGCTTACAGGTCGTCTACCAGAGCGGTGCTTTTCGCATAGGCCGTGCTCTTTGCCTCAAAGAAATCCGTTTTCACCAGGTTGGCGTTGGAATACTGGCTCACCCAGGCCATGTTGGCCGGCTCGGCCTCATAACCCTCATACAGCGTGCCGAAGCCCAGGCTCGTCCAGCGCAGATTGCCCAGATACCTGATATAATCCGTCACCATCTGCCGCGTCAGGCCGGGGATCACGTCGCCGATGACATAATGGCCCCACGCGGTCTCCTGCCGCACGCCCTCCTCCAGCAGCTCGCGCATCATGCGCACGTTTTCCGTACCGAACAGCTCGGGCTGTTCTTTCTGCAGCTCCAGGATGATATTGCGGAACAGCCACAGATGGGTGTTCTCGTCCCGGTTGATATAGCGGATCTCTTGTGCGGAGCCGGGCATCTTGCCGTTGCGGCTGAGGTTGTAGAAAAACATGAAGCCGGAGTAGAAATACACGCCTTCCAGAATGTAGTTCGCCATCAGTGCCCTGAGCAGCGCTTCGGGGCTTTTCTCGCTCTGGAACGCATTGTAGCATTCCCCGATGAACGTGTTACGGCGCAGCAGATGCTCGTCGGTTTTCCACTGGTAAAGGATATTGTCACGCTGTGTGGGGCTGCAGATGGTGTCCAGCATATAGCTGTAACTCTGGCTGTGGACACATTCCTGGAATGTCTGGATGTTGAGGCACAGATTCACCTCGTTGGCTGTGATGTATTCGCCGAGGTTCGGCAGGTTCGCCGTCTGGATGGAGTCCAGAAACACCAGAAAACTGAGTATTTTATCGTAGGCCGTACGCTCGGCCGCGTCCAGGCGCGGGTAATCTTTCACGTCCTGCGCCAGGCTGATCTCCTCCGGGATCCAGAAATTGTTCATGGCCTGACGGTACCAGCCGCTCACCCACGAATACCGCATGTTGTTAAAATCGTTCAGATTGGTCGTATTGCCGCCGATCATCCGCCGCAGCCGGACGTCGGTGTCTCCGTCCGGGTTGAACAGCGGTTTTTTTGCCAGCATCTCCATCGCTCTTTCTCCTCTTCCCGCCCCGGTACGGGGCCTTTGTTCTTCCTGTCCGTTCCGCCCGCAGAGGGCTGCTTCAGGAGGAGCAGCTCTCGCATTCCTCCACCTCCAGCGATTTGGAGCGCACATAGTATACGGTCTTGACGCCGCACTCCCAGGCCAGCACATACAGCTCCAGCACCTGCCGCAGCGTATATTCGTTGGTGATGTACAGGTTCACGCTCTGGGCCTGGTCGATATGGCGCTGGCGCACGCCGCAGGCGCGCACGCTCCACTTCTGGTCAATGGTATGGGCGTTTTTGTAGTACCAATAGGTATCCATGGAAAGCTCCGGCGCAACGCGGGGCAGCATGCCTCTCTTTTTCTCCTCCAGGAAAAAACGCTTCATCAGCGGGTCCACACCGGCGGTGGTGCCGGAAAGGATGCTGGTGGAGCTGGTTGGCGCAACGGCCAGCAGGTACGCGTTGCGCATGCCCTGCGCCGCCACCTTCTGCGCCAGCGCACGCCATTCCGGCGAGGTATAGCCCCGCTTTTCAAAATAGGCGCCGGTCTGCCAGTCGCTGCCTTCAAAATAGGCGTAACTTCCTTTTTCCGCCGCAAGGTCCGCGCTAGCCTCCACGGCCGCGCGGTTGATGCGTTCAAACACATCGTCCGCAAAGGCCAGATGCTCGCCGCTCTCCCACCGGATGCCGCGCTTGGCCAGCATGTGGTGGTAGCCGGACACCCCCAGCCCGATGCTGCGGTAGCGCCGGTTCGTCAGCTCCGCATAGGGCAGCGGATAGAAATTTAGGTCGATGACATTGTCCAGCGCACGCACAGCGGTGCGCACGGTGTCCCGCAGCACTGCGTCGTCCTCCACAGGCAGATGTCCAAGAGAGAGACTGGCAAGGTTGCACACCACAAACTCGCCCGGGCGCGTGGTGGTGACGACCACAGTATCGCCGTCCCGTGTTTCCACCTCCCGGCTCACGGTCTCGATGGGCGCCATGTTCTGGGCGATCTCCGTGCACAGGTTGGAGCAGTAGATCACACCCTTGTGGCTGTTGGGGTTCGCGCGGTTGACGGCGTCCCGGTTGAAAGCAAAGGGCGTGCCTGTCTCTACGGCGGATCTGAGGATGAGGCGCACCAGTTCCTTGACCGTGACCACACGTTTGGAGATGCGCGCGTCCGCCACACAGTCGCGGTAACGGCGCTCCCACTCCGCGCCGGTGTAATCCTCCAGCGCATAGCCCTTTACCGTCAGCACCTCATGGGGGCACAGCAGCGCCCATTCGGCGTCGATGTCCTCTTTGGCCAGCTTCCAGAACAGGTCCGGATAGCACACTGCCGGGAACACGTCGTGGGCTTTCATGCGGTCGTCCCCGTTGTTGGTGCGAAGCTGCAAAAACTCCGGCAGGTCCTTGTGCCAGGCGTCCAGATACACGGCCACAGCGCCCTGGCGCATGCCCAGCTGGTCTACCGCTACGGCGGTGTCGTTCACCAGGCGGATCCACCGCACCACACCTCCGGCCGCGCCCTCAAAGCCGCGTATGCTGCCGCCCGCCGCGCGCACCTTTCCGAAATACATGCCCATGCCACCGCCGTATTTGCTTACCTGTGCAAAGTTGTCGATGCTTCGGTAAATGCCTTCCAGGCTGTCCGGCACCGTATCGATGAAGCAGCTGGAGAGCTGATGATAGGGCTTGCGCGCATTGGACAGCGTGGGCGTGGCCATCGTCACATGCATCCGGCTGAGCATATCGTAAAATTTCTGTACCCAGGCCATGCGGTCCCGCTTTTCACGCATGGCCAGATGCAGTGCGATGCCCAGAAACATCTCCTGCGGAGTCTCCAGCGGAGCGTGGGCCCGGTCGTGGATGACATATCGCTTGAGCAGCAGGTCCAGCCCGGAGTATGTAAACAGCTCATCCCGCTCCGGCCGCAGAAAATTCTGCGCCTGCTCGATCTCTTCCCGGCTGTAATGCGCCAGGATGTATTCGCCGTACAGCCCCTCGTCCGTCAGGCGGCGCAGCTTGTCGTACAAGCCGCCGATGCCCCGCTTGCGCAGCTGCTCCTCCAGGCTGCGGCCAAACCGTGCATTGAGCAGGCGCGCCGCGATGAATTCCCAGCGCGGGGCCTCCTGGCTCGTCAGCTCCACAGCCGCCTTCACCAGCGCCTCCAGCGCCGCGTCCGCGCCCATGCCCGGCTTGACAAAGCTCTGAAACTTTGTGTTCAGCACGGTCAGCGCATACGCCTCGCCGGGGAAATCCTTTTCGATCTTGGCCAGCACGCCGTCCAGTGCCGGAACGCCCGCCGCCTGAGCCATGGCGCGCCGCGCCGCGCGCTGCTCGTTGCGCCGGTGCCGGTACAAAATATACCGCTTTGCTTCCTCGTAACGGCCGTTTTCCATCAGCACCCGTTCCACAGCGTCCTGTATGTCCTCCACGGCCCAACCGCCGTCTTTGTGCTCCATTTCCTTTTCCACCGCGCGCAGCAGGCGTTCCATCTCCTCCCGGCTCGTCCCGGCCGCCGTTTCGCGGAAGGCCTTGCCCATGGCCGTGATGATCTTCTCCGGCTCGTAGGGCCGCACCGTGCCGTCGCGTTTGATGATGTTCCTCATCAGGTCCCCTTCTTCCGTTCGTATTATACTATTTTAGTATAATATGGAAACAGTCTTCCGTCAACAGCAAAATCCCGCCGAAGGAAAAAAAGCCGCCTGCCCCGACGGGGCAGACGGTTCCGCATCAAATATCATCCGTTTTTCTGTACGGGCTCTCCCTCTGCAATGCGCAGCATCCGGTAACCCACGCCCACATGGGTCTGGATGTATTTTGGCTGTGCCGGCACCGGCTCGATCTTTTTGCGCAGCGTAGCCATGAACACACGCAGCGAAGGCGTATCCCCCGGCAGGGCGCTGCCCCACACCTCCTTCAAAATGAAGTTGTGCGTGAGCACCTTGCCCACGTTCTTTGCCAGCAGGCACAGCAGCTTGTACTCGATGGGGGTGAGGTGCACCTCCTGCCCGGCCAGATAGGTGCAGCCCGCGGCATAATCGATCTTCAGCTCACCATTGGTAAACACCGCCTCGGGCGCGCCCGCGTGTCCGCTGTCCTGCCGCGCGCGGCGCAGCGCAACACGCAGGCGGGCCAGCAGCTCGTCCACGCTGAAGGGCTTTGTCAGATAATCGTCTGCACCGGCATCCAGAGCGTCGATCTTGTCCCTGTCTTCACTGCGGGCGCTGATGACGATGATGGGCATGCCCGACCAGCCGCGCACCTTTTCGATGATGGCAATGCCGTCCATATCCGGCAGGCCCAGATCCAGCAGCATCACATCCGGCTGAAAGGAAACAGCCTCCAGCAGCGCCTCGCTGCCTTTTTCCGCCGTGTGGTACTGGTAATTCTGCGTCTCCAGTGTAGTGGTGATCAGGTTGCGCACGGCCTTGTCGTCCTCCACCACCAGTATTTTTGCTTTGTTCATAGCTTTATCTCCTCTGCTTGCAGGGTAAAAAAGAATACGGAGCCGTGGGGCTCGTTGGCCCGCATGCCGATCTTCCCGCCGTGCGCCTCCACAATGGACTTGCACAGCGCCAGGCCCAGGCCCAGCCCCCGCCGTCCGTCGCCGCGGTCGTTGCCCGCGGTATAGAACATCTGGAACAGCCTGCCCTGTGCCTCCTGCGGAATGCCGGGGCCTGTATCCGCGATCTCCACCCGCACCGTGTCTCCCCCGCGGCGCGCGCTGAGGGTTATGTCCGTACCGGGCGGCGTGTATTTGACGGCGTTGTTCACGATATTGATGATGACCTGCGTGATCAGGCGGGAATCCATCTTCGCCATCAGCAGGTCGTCCTCGATATCCACACGGATGGGATACTCGGCGCTGCGCCGGTTCAGATGCTGCAGCGCCTCGCCCGCCACCTCCTCCAGCAGCTCGGGCTGGATGCGGAGATCCAACCCGCCGTTTTCCAGCCGGGTGATGGAAAGCAGATTTTCCACAAGCTGGACGAGCCACATGGAGTCGTCGTAGATATCGGCATACAGGCGCTGTTTTTTCGCCTCATCCAGCACGCTGGAATTCTCCATCAGTACGCCCGCGTTGCCCGAGATGCTGGTGAGCGGGGTTCGCAGGTCATGGGAGATGGTGCGCAGCAGGTTCGCCCGCAGCTGCTCCTGCTGGGCCTGCAGTTCCGCGTCCGATTTTTCGCGGGCGATGCGCTCTTTTTCCAGCGCCAGCGCGCATTCGTTTAGCAGCGCCGCCATCAGGTTTCTGTCAAAATCATCCGGAATGTGTCCCTTTCGCAGGGCAACCCCCGCCACGGCCAGCGGCGGAACAGACGCACCCACGGCCAGATACAGGCATTCCGCATCCGGGCAGGCGGCCGTACGGGCCCCCGCCTGGCCGCCGCAGCGCAGCACGGTCCGGGCGGCACGCAGCTCCCGTTCCGTTGTACAGGGCGCGGCCTCCGTCCCTTGCGCGTCGCAAACCAGAGGAGGCTGCAGCGCGCCGTCCCGCACCGGATACAGTGAAACGCCCGCACGCAGCAGGCGGGAAAGATGCTCTGCCGCCGCGGTGAATATCTGCTGTTCTCCCTCCGCGCGCTGGAGCGCCTGGCTGGTCTCCAGCAGGACTTCGCTGCGGTGCGCCTTGCGCGCCGCCTGGCGCGCCTGTGTTTTCACACGCATGGTCAGCGTGCTGGTGATGCACGCGGCAATGAACATCACAAGAAACGTGACCGAATACCGGCTCACATCATTGAACTTAAGCGTAAAGCGCGGCACGGTAAACAGATAATTGAAAACCAGCACGCTTGCAACAGCCGCAGAAATGCCGTACACCCGTCCGTCTGTGGCCAACGCCGTACACAGCACGGCGAGCAGATATACCGTAACGATATTTGCCTCGGTGATGCCCGCTTTGTAAAAAAGCAGCCCGACGAGGGAGGCCGCGCACAGAATGCCCGCCGTCCTGCCCATATCCCGCCAGGAAAGCGTCAGCGCCCCCTCCATACGCAGGCGTCCTGTTTCTTGTTCTGCACCGCACCGTCCGAACATCCGGGTCCCCTTTCTTCCGCAAGCCGGCCGGGCCCTGCCCGGCGCCTTCGATCCATCTCATTATAGCGTTTTCCGAACGGAATGTCAGTATCCGCAGTTTTGCACGGCATAAAGATTTTTTCTCTGATGTTAAAACCATATTAAGAAGCTGTTTCTCCGTGCGCTGCATAGGTGACCCGCTGCATAAAAAACCGTGCGTGTACGGAACACGCACGGTTCTTCTCTTCTGCTTTTATTTTTTCTCGGTGCCCAGCAGCGCCGCGCCGATGATGCCTGCGTCTCCTGCAAGGCTGGCGGCCACAATGCGCGGCTGCTTTGCGCTGCCGCGCGCATAGCCGTATTTTCCCACGTAGGCGCGCACCGGCGCCATTACGGCCTCGCCCTCGCGGCTGATGCCGCCGCCCACGCACAGCACCTCGGGCTGGAAGATATTGACGATGCTCGTGATGCCCACGCACAGGTAATGCACATATCCGTCCACCACTGCTTTCGCGGACGCGTCGCCCCGGCGCATGGCGTCGAACGCCGTGCGGCCGTTCACCAGCTGCTCGCTGCCGCCGGCCTGCTCCCACAGCAGGCTGTCCGGCGCGGCCCGCATGGCGGCCCGCGTCTGTGCGATGAGCGCCGTAACGCTGCCGTACTGCTCAAAGCAGCCGCGCAGGCCGCAATTGCACGGTTCACCGTTCATATCGATGACAAAGTGGCCCAGCTCGCCCGCGGCCCAGTTGCAGCCCGTGACGATGCGGCTGTCTTCAATGATGCCGCCGCCTACGCCCGTGCCCAGCGTCACCATCACCATACTGGAGCAGCCCCTGCCAACGCCCGCCCGGTATTCGCCCCAGGCCGCCGCATTGGCGTCGTTGTCCACATAGACGGGCAGGCCCAGACGGGTGCGCAGCATCGCGCCCAAAGGCACATTATAGAATTCCAGATTGTTGGCATATTCCACTACGCCCGTATCTTTGTCCACACTGCCGGGCGCGCCCACGCCGATCCACGCCATCTGCTCCAGCGGCGTCTGCGCCGCCTGCGCCAGACTGCGGCACAGCGCGGCGATGCGGTCCGCAATTTCATCCGGCGTGCACGGCATGCCGGTTTTGACGCTCTGTGTGTGCACCAGACGGCCGTCCAGCGTGGCGACGCCCCCCGCGATGTTGGTGCCGCCCAGGTCAATGCCGATACAGTATTCCATCTTCCGTTTTCCTCCTCTGTAAACAACGGCGCGCAGAACAGTACGTTCTGCGCGCATCGTATTTGGCTTATCTGCCCGCCCAGGCACGCATGACGGCAAGGTCACGCGCGGCTGTTTCGGGGGCGATCTCCTCGCGCAGCAGCGCCACGCCGGGCTTATGCTGCGCCAGCCAGCGCATGATGTTATCATAACACATCACGCCCTCTCCCAGCAAGGCCGGGGCCAGCGCTCCGTCCTTTACCACAGCGTCTTTTACGTGAACGGCCGCGATATCGGGGCCAAACGCGGCCAGCGCCTCGTCCCACAGCGCCGCCTGCGTTTCGATCCGAGCGGGCGTGAGCAGGTTCACCGCGTCGAAAATAGCCGCAAGGCCCCCGCCGCGGAACTCCTGAAGCAGCCGGGCCGCCAGGGCCGGGCTGTTGAGCGTATGGGCCGCAACCGGCTCCACCGCAACGGTCACACCCAGCTTCGCCGCATCGTTCAGCATGGCGTCCACGCTGCGGCGCAGGATATCATAAGCCGCCGGGCGCTCCTGCTCCGGCCCGGAAAAAAGCGTCGTCTCGGTGCCGACGCAGCCCGCCCCCAGCTCCGCCGCACAGCGCAGCCCCAAGCGGAACGTATCCAGCTGCGCCTTGCGCGCAGCCTCATCGGGCAGCGACGGCTCGATATAGCACCCCAGCACGGCGATATCAATGTGGTGTTCCCGGAAAGCCGCGCCGATCTCGCGCAGCAGGCCGTCCGTCACCTGCGCATAGCTCTCCACCCCGGCAATGGCCTTTGGGATGGCCAGCTGCGCCGCCTCGACGCCCTGGGCCGCCATTTTTTCCGCCAGCCGCACAGGCGGCAGGCACCCGAAATCATGCGCGCGGATACCGATCTTCATGATATTTCCTCCTTCGGTTGCAGCGCCCCCGCATAGCCGCAAAGGGCGGAGCCGTCAGTTCTTCTGCTGTTCTTTCCCATGCCCGCGTGAAAAGGCCAGGAAGGTGATGATGAACGCCGCCATGGCCAGCGGCAGCACATAGATGCTGACGCCGTAGCCCAGCGTATCCACAAGGCGGCCGAAGCCGACGTTGAACAGAATATCAAACAGCGACGCGACACTGATGATGGTGCCGGCCGCGCCCGCCACCTGCCCATGCGGAAAAAACAGGCGGATGCTCATGACCAGCGTGGGATACAGGATGGAAAGGAAAAAGCCGCTGGCCGCCCAAAGCGGCATTGCCGCCGCGCCGCCCACAACACCCGCGATGTACAGCACCGCAGAGAGCGAGCCGAAGACGCCCATGCTCTTGAGGATGCCCAGCCTGTCCACCAGCGGCGAAAGCACCAGACGGCCCAGCATCACGCCGCCGAAAAACACGGCCAGATAGTTGGATGCTTTGGCCTGCTCCATTCCGAGGCCCGAGGTGGCGTAGGCCACCAGCCAGTTCATCACACCGTGCTCGGCGATGAAATAAAAACCGAACACAAAGACGAGCGGCAGCGCGGCCCTGTTTTTCAGCACGCCGGACTGACGCTTTGCCGGATGCGGGCCATCCGCCCGCGGGCCGGGCACCGTGCTGAACGCCAGCAGCAGCACCGCCGCGGCCCCCAGCGCCAGCAGCACCAGGTTCGTCTTGTGCCAGAAGCCGATATCCGTAGCATAACGCCCCAGCAGAGACTGGCTGCCGCTGGTGCCGATGCCCTGTGTAAAAAACAGAAGATTCACAAAAAACGCGGGCGACGACGCGAACAGCAGCGGCGTGACGAGATTCAGCGTCGTGTTCAGCAGCGTGGACGCGCCCATGGCGCAGAACATACCCGCCAGCAGCAGATAGTAATTATCTGTGAAGGCGAACACTGCCAGCGCCGCCATCCAGATGCCCGTCAGCGCCAGCAGCGCTTTTTTCTTTTCAAACCGTTCAATGACGTTGCCGCCCACCAGAAGGAACACCAGGTTGCCAATGTAGCTCACCGTGACGATGAGCCCCAATTGCGTGGCCGAAAGTGCAAAATGGCTGCTGAATACCGGCGAGAAAATGCCGCGCAGGCTGTCGCTGGAGCCGAGCCCCACCATCAGCACAACAAAGGCCGCAAAGGTCAGGCGTGTGTGCTTCATACCCTACCCCTTCCGCGCGTCAGGCTTCTTCGCCCGCTTCCATCAGGAACAGCATGGCCATGGCCTGCCCGTAAGGCATCTGCCGCAGCGGGATCTGCTTGTAGAAATCCTTTGTCTCCCGGCCCATGGCGGTACCGTAGGACACCTGGTCCACAATACCGTCCTCGCGGATGCATTTAAGAATGGGGGCGAGCGCCTTTTTGGCATTCTCCGCATAGGCGGCGTCCACAAGGCCCATATGCACGGCCTTCAGGATACCATAGCCGAAGCCGCTGGTGGCGCTGGCCTCCACGTAGGACGTGGGGTCGTCGATCAGCGTATGCCACATGCCGTTGCCGTCCTGGTATTTTGCCAGCGAGGCGATCTGATTTTCCAGCGCGTTCACAAGGATGCGGCGGGCAGGCTGCCCGACGGGCAGCATTTCCAGCAGCAGCGGGATGGCGATGGTGACCCAGCAGTTTCCGCGGCCCCAGAATGCGCCCGCGAAGTTGTGGTTGCCATGGAACGTAAACCCATGATACCACAACCCTGTTTTTTTGTCAGCCAGATATTTCGTATGCAGCAAAAATTGATAGACCGCTTCATCGGTGTAGTCCTGCCGGCCCAGGATACGGCCCATGTTGGCCAGCACCAGAACCGTCATGAACAGCGTGTCGTCCCACAGTTCGCCGTCGTTGAGCGTATCGGACGTGATGTGCTGAAAGCCGCCTTCCTTTGTTTTGGGAAGGCTGTCCATGACCCACTGGGCCCACTCTTTGCACACCGCGCCGTAAGTCTCGTCGCCGGTGTATTCATATAGATAGGACAACGCCAGGACGGGCGCCATGGTGTTGATGTTTTTGCCGGGCAGGCCGTCTGCGATGCGCGCGTCGTAATATTCCCGCAGCGTCGCCAGATACCGCCCGTCTTTCGTGCGCTCGAACAGCTTCCACAGGCCGTACAGGCCCACGCCCTGCGTCCACTCCCAAAGCTGGTACTTTGAGATGTCGTCTCCCGCGAGATTGTTTTTCTCCATGTTTTTCAGGAAAATATCGTCCGGCTCGTACAGCACCTTTTTAAAGCTGCCGACGCACAGCTCCAGCTTGCGCGCTACCTCCTGCTCCTGCATGCACCAAAACTCCTTTGCTTTGTTGTATCCGCCCCGCTGTGGCGGACCTTCCTAACCTGTTTGATGTTTTTCCCGCGCCCGGAGCCGCTCTTCCGGCGGCGGTGCGCAAACAGATTTTAGGCAGATAACCAGTATCCGCCCTGAAATACATCAAAAATATGGTCAACTTTACAGCATCAGTATAGCACAGGCAAAATAACAAAAACCACTTGCTTTTTGCCTTTATTCGCATTTCTATTTGCATTTTTTGCGTTTTGCGATATAATGGGGATGAAAACCGGCAGCCCGGCGGCCGCCGGCTCCCAAACGGGCCGCAGACAGCGCAAAAGGAGGCTCCGCGCATGTATTACAATGCACCGCTGCTTTACGAGCAGGCCTATTCCATTACCATCAACAACGCCGAAGCGCCGCTGTATTATTTTTTCGATTACGACGAGCGCTCTTACAACATCAATATGGAGTTCCAGCATTTCCATCAGTTTTACGAGGTGCACATCCTGCTGGACGGCAAGGCGTCTCATATCATCGAGGGCGATTATTACGCGCTGCAGCCCTATGATATCGTGTTTCTGCGCCCGGCGCTGCTGCACAAAACGGAATATCCCGTGGGCGCGCCGCGCAAGCGCCTGATCATCAATTTCGCCATTCCCGCGGACACGCCGTGCCTGGGCGGCATGCTGCGCCAGGCGCTGGCACCCTTTGATGCGGAGGTTCCCATCTACCGCCTGGGCGATGCAGAGCGCGCCTCCGCCTTCGGCTACCTGAACGATATTTTCACGCTGGGCAAGCAGCCCCGCACGCCGCTGACAGAGCTTGCCATCCACAGCAAATTTGTGGAATTCCTGTGCGCCGTCGCACAGGCCTGCCCGCGCAACACTTATGTACCCCAGGAATTCGACGATTCCATCACCCACAAGATCTACTCCATCACCAGCTATATCCACAGCAATTATGCGCAGGAGCTCTCGCTGGATTATATCTCCAAAAAATTTTTCATCAGCCCGTACTACCTGTCCCACCAGTTCAAAAGCGTCACGGGCTTCACGCTCATCAATTACATCCAGATGACGCGTGTGCGCAACGCCCAGCAGCTTTTGCTGTACACGGATATGAAAATCGCAGACATCACGGCGCACTGCGGCTTCACCAGCTTTTCCCAGTTCAACCGCGTGTTCAATAAATTCTGCCACACCTCTCCTTCCCTGTTCCGGCTGAACGGGAGCGCCGGCATCACGCCCGCCAACAATTACATCCAGCTTCCGGCGGAATCCCGGGAGGCCTGACAAAACGGCATTCTTACACCAAAAGGCCCCGCCCGCCGCGCACGGCGGCCTTCGGCGGTCGCTTCGCTCTACACGCCTCGGCACTGGCCGTGCGGGGCGTCGCGGGGTTGTTTTAAATTTTGGGCGGCATTCGCCGCGTGGCCTGCACTTTGCTGCGCAAAGATGCATGGCTTTGCCACCGCCAGCTTTTTCCCCGGACTCTTCTTTTACTTCTTTACTTTTTTTCGACGACCTGGAAGGCCCCGCCCGTCCGCAGCAGATGCGGACGGGCGGGGCCTTGTTCTGCACGGAAGCTTCACACCGCGTATGCAGGGGTCATTCCGGCCGCAGCTCCACCACGGCGTTTTTCAGCCCGTGCGGCACCGTGACCTCCCACGCGCCGGGCGCGCGCTCGGTGCAGGGCAGCACTGTGCCGCCCAAAACGGCGCGCACGCGTGTGCCGGGGCACAGCGCCGCCAGCACCAGCGCATCCCGCGCACAATCCCGGGTGGAAAGTTCCAGCGTGCAGGCCGTACAGTTCTTTGTAAAGGATGCGCGCTCCAGCCACACGTCAAAACCGCAGTTCACCGTGCCGGGCTGGAAATACGCGCACGCCCACAGATACACCGGACACGACAGCCCGCCGAACTGGTGGAACCAGCCCCCGCGCCCCGTGGCGATGTTGATCATTTCAAAGGTGTCGTAGCTGTCGTCCACCTCCCGCTTCCATGCCTCCAGCGCCGTGCGCGCGATGTCCCATGCGAACGCGCCCTCGCCCAGGTCCAGCATGGTTTTCCAGAAAAACCACTGGTGCGAGAACCACACCGCGCCGTTCCAATAGCCGTCATCCCGGTAATAAGACGCGGACATGTCCACGGCTGTGAGCCCAACGGGTGAGAACAGCTCCTTCGTGCTTTTCAGATGTGCCAGCGCCGTGCTTTGCTGCCGTGCCGTACATGCGCCCGCCACCAGCGGATAAACACCGTCCAGCCCCTTGTTTGCGTTCTCGCCCGCGTCCGTACGCAGAAAGCCCTGCGGCCTTCCTTCGTCATCGTGCAGCACATAGCTGAAGTAGCCGCATTCCCCGTCCCAGGCGCACTGCAGCGCGGCGGAAAGCCGCTCGATGTCCCGCCCGCAGCGCTCCTCGTCCTTCACGAGCCCCAGGCGCCGCGCGCTCTGGCGCAGGATCTTCGCCGCGCGGATGACATGGGCGGTGAACAGGACGGGTGCGGCGCGGCCCGAAAGGCCCTTCGCATGCATCAGCACCTGTGCCGCATAGTCGTCCATTCCGCTGGCGTTGTAGAAATAATCGTAATTCGTCAGCAGGCCGCTTGCAAAGCGCGCGGTCGTGGAGCCTTCGCCCCGTCCGGCCAAAAATTCGTAATACCGCCGCATCGCCGGATACAGCCGCAGCAGCCCGGCCTTATCCTGCGCGCGCGCCAGCAGGTCCTGGTACAGGTAAAACTGCACCGGAACCAGCGAGCCGTGGTGCACAAAGGCAAAATCGCTGTTTTCCGGGCCGGAAAGATACTGCTCCAGCACGCGGCGGCCCAGCTCTGCGTCCGCCTGTGCCAGGCCCAGGCCGATGAAGCCGGAGTCCCATGTGTAGAAAGAATCCCACCGTTTTCCCGGCGTATAATGCGCCACCATTTCACCCCTGCGGTACAAAGGATAAACGACATTCGTCAGCGCGGCGGCGCGCAGGCACCGCACCGACAGCCGGTAGCGCCTGCCCGCCGGATTGAAGGCCGGCAGCTTTGCCCGGCGCTTGCCCGCGCGGAACACCTGCTCCAGTGCCTGCGGCGTGTCCGTCCGGGGCGTGGCCGAGAGCACGGCGTATTCTGTGTGGCAGGCCCCGGGCTGCAGGAACAGCCCGCTCACCAGCAGGTTTTGATACCAGCCCGGGTCACTGTGCTTGCGCCGGAACGAACCGGAAAACGGGTTCAGCACATCGTCGAAGGTATGGTCCGGGTTGGACAGGCGGGAGATGAGCGCATCCTCCAGAGAGCCGGTCTCCAGCAGGCGCTCCCGCCGCCTTTCGCCGTATACGCGCACACAGAACGCTTCGTCCACGCCGGCATAGCGCAGGCGGTACTGCCCGTCCCTTTCCCGTTCCAATACGGGCCTGGCATCCGGCTCCTGTGTGCACACACCGACGGCAGCCGCCCGGGCGCGGGCCGTCACCGCAAAAAAGTCCAGCTCCACGCCCGCGCCGCCGGTACCGCGCGCCGTCAGCGTGAGCGCAAGCTCCCCCGGCGGCACCGCGCCCAGCGGGAACGAAACAAACGCGGGCGCGCCGCTGGGCGGAAAGGACAGCGGACCGAACGCAGTATCGAACACCACCGGCTCCGCCGAAGCGCCCCTTTCTCCGTGCCCGCCCTGCGGCGGTACGGTACGGTATCGCACCGTGAGCGCGGCATCCTCAAACCCGGGAACGGCGACGCGGTAGCCCACAGCATCCCCGGCCTGCGCGCCAAAGGGACGCAGGCCCGCAAGGCGCGGCATGTGGGCGTGAGGCACGCGGTCGCCCAGGCCGTGGCCGTCTGTGAACGCCTCGTCGCGGAACTCACCTTTTTGGAGCGCGTCGGGCGCAAGGCCGTCCCACGGACGCGGCTGCGCGTAAGTATAGGAAGCATAGTCCAGCGCATGCCAGCGGACCGCGCCCTCCGGCAGAACGGGCAGCGTCCGCCGCGCAGCCGGGTATTCCAGCGCGCAGAAATAGTTGAGCATACAATTTCGGGGCAGCTCTGTCCGGTTGTGGAACCGCGTGCGCACGCCCCACGCGTTTTCATCCAGGCGAAAAAACGCAATGCTCGCGTACAGCCTGTCCTTGGGCAGCAGCTCGCAGCGGTAGCTGTAAAACGAGCCGTCCGGCGCGGCCTGCCACGGATGATACCCACAGGGAAACGTGGTGTTGGGAACGGGCGCCGCACCGTTCACGCAGGTGGGGTGAACGACAAGGTCGAACCGCGCGCCCGGCACCTGCGCCCGCGGAACGATTTTGGAAAGGCCCAGATATTTTTTGGAATACGGCCCATACAGAGGGACGTTCGCGCCTGTTTCCATCACGCGTCCTCCCCGGTGTGGTACAGCGCCTCGGCCAGCATCAGGATGGCCATGGCCTGCCCGTATGTCATGGGACAGACGGGGATATCCTTATAAAACTGTGCGTCATTGCCCACAGGCGTGCCGTAGGAAACGCCGCCCACGATGCCCGCGGCATCCACGCGGGCCAGCACGGCCTGCACGGCGCGCAGGGCCGGTGCCTCATACTGCGCGGGCAAAAAGCCCAGACGGACGCCCTTGAGCATTCCGTAGGCAAACGCCGCCGTGGCCGAGCTTTCCTTATAAGACGCCGGGTCGTCCAAGATCGTATGCCACATGCCGTCCTCCGCCTGGCAGGCGCACAGCGCGTCCACCTGGGCGCGGAAGGTGTCGAGGAAATACTGCCGCAGCCCCGGCTCGATGGGGATAAGGCCGATCAGCTCCATGATGCCGCAGGTGTACCAGGAGTTTCCGCGTGCCCAATGCACACGGCCGTAGTTGTGGCGTCCCTTGAAGTCGTATCCATGGAAATACAGCCCGCAGCTTGTGTCATACAGATACTTGATGTGGACCAGGCACTGGCGCTTTGCTTCCTCCACATAGTCCTTGCGGCCGAACACCACGCCTGCTTTGGCCAGGAACAGCACCGTCATGAACAGTGTGTCGATAAGCATCTGGCTGTCGTTGGCGTCGCCGGTGATCATGTGCTGAAACGCGCCGTCGCCCGTGCGGATGAGCCCGTGCATCACCCACTCGGCCCAATCCCGGCACAGCGCGCCGTAGCGTTCGTCCTGTGTGTCCTCGTACACGCACAGCAGCGTGAGCATGGGGCAGGTCGTGTTGACGTTGCGCTCGGGCAGGCCCTCGGCCATGCGCGCGTCATACCAGCCGCACAGGAAATCGAACGTCCCGCGGTCTCCCGTCAGCTTATAATAATTGTAAAGGCCGTACAGGCCCACGCCCTGCGGCCATTCCCACAGGTTGATGTCGATGAGGCCGATGGGGTACTTTTCCTCAAAGCCCGTATTTTCCAGATGCATCATCGCGGCCGATACCTTTTTGAGCGCCGCGTGCAGGGTCTTCTGGTCCAGCATATTCTTTCCTCCTATGCCTGCGCATCCGCGGCAGGCTGTTGTTTTTCCCGCAGCTCCAGCACGCCGTACTGGTCGCTGCCGCCATATTCCATTGCCGCGCCGTTCACCGAAAGGCGTTCGTTCCAGCCGCTGCGCAGCACTCCGTATACCGGGTCCTCAAAGCGGCAGGCAAGCCGCTGGGCGTCCACCTCCAGCGGCGCGGCCAGCATGGCCGTGATGAACGCCGCAAAGCTGGGGAATTCATCCGTCTGCGCGGCGCGCACCAGCCACACGCAGCGGCGGCCGGGCGCAATGAACTCACGCTCGGCGTTCGGGCCGAAGCGCTGGGCCGTGAGCCCGGCCGAGCAATAGACCGCACAGTAGGCGTCTCCCTCCTGCGCAAACACCCAGGGACCCTGTACGCGGCACAGATAAAATTCCATTGTGGGCAGATACAGATGCGTGAAATCCACCGGGTGTTCCGGCGCGATATCATAAAACACCGTGGCGAAGCCTTTGTACTGGTTGACACGGGGCAGCGTGCCGTTGCCCGCCCAATAGGACGGACGCCCCTTGCCGTACAGCGCCCGCTCACCCGGATGGCTGATCCAGAGCTGCGCCGTGGGTGTGAATGTGAGCTGCAGCGGATTTTCCTGATAGCCCGGATTTCCGGGCCGGAAATCCGCCGCGCTTGTCATCAGATAGCCCGACGTTTTATAGGTATAAAGATCTACGTGCTTCTGATAACCATGCGTGGAGCGGCACACAAGTTCAAAACCCGGCTCTACATTGAAATAGGCCGCATAGTCCCGCGGCGGCTCGTAATCCGACAGGCAAAGGGAAACCACGCCCTTGCCCGCGTGGCCCGGAGTGCCGCAGCCATAGCCGATCCAGCTCATGAACGATGTGCAGTTGGACCAGTTTCCGAACTGCTCCTTGAGGTACGTGCGTCCGGAGGACCCTGCGAAAAAGCCTTTGCGGCTGTGTACGGCCAGCAGATAAAACACATAGTCCATGCCCCGTTTTGCCAGTGCCCGCAGCTCTCCGTCCTGCGTCCAGGCATAGAGGCTGGCCAGGCCCAGCAGGTCGATGGGCAGGTAAGCGCTGGAGTTCCATTCCGTAAAGCCCTCGTTTAAAAATCCCCGGAACCATTCCAGCAGCAGGCCCTTCGCTTTCTGCTGCATCTGTACGCCCGTCATGCCGCTGTTGGAAAAGGTCTCCGACGGATACAGCTCCCCGGCCAGCAGCTGACAGGTATGAAACATCAGCGCGTGGTTCTCACTGTAAAACCACATCACGTCGTCGCCCGGTTCATCCATCCAGTAACGGAAGTTCAGGATGCACGCCCGCATGGCGCGCTCCAGCTCCGGCGAGAGCAGGCCGGCGCCCTGTGCGCCCCAGGCCCGCAGGATATGCGGAAAATAAACGAGGTAAAAATCACTGCAGTCGCACCGGCGGTCTACAAAGCGCACCTGCGCGGCAATGAGGCGCTGCGCCTCGTCCGGGCTGCCGCCCGTTGCCAGCAGCGCCACGGCCCGGTTGGTGTTCTGCTCGCCGAAGTGCGCCAGGAATTCCAGCGCCTGCCGCTTGCGCCCGGCCACGGTGTCCGCCGCATGGGGCAGCAGAGCCGAGGCGTGCGTTTCCACGGTGATGGGGCGGGTGATGGCTATTCCCTCCACCACAGCGGTGGCCTGCAGCAGAAGAAATCCGAACGGGAACTCGGCGCAGTCCCCCAGGGACGCCCGTGTCTGCCCGGGGGCAAAATCCGCTGTGCGCGTGAACAGCACGCCCGCCTGCTCGTTTTCCTCCGTAGCGCCCTCCAGCGTTACATGCAGCGTCTGCTGGGCGAAAGGATTTTCACACCGCAGACTGACGGGGCCCGCCGCATAATGGTTGCGGCTGAAGCAAAGGCTGCGCATGGCCTGCTCGCCCTGCTCCAGCAGCGTGGGGTTCGCCGCGCCCACCGGCACGCGCTGCTCCGGCGGCGCATCCGTTCCCTGCCAGCACAAACGCAGCAGGAACGCCGCGTCCCGCTCGGCCAGGTCATCAAAAAACACCAGCACGCTGTTTCTGCCCTTGCGCAGCGTCAGCTCCAGCGGCGTATCCGCGGGGATGTTGCGGGTGAAGGGCGTAAATTCCAGCACCTTCTCGCCGTTCAGCCACACGGCTGCTCCGCCGCAGGTCGTAAAGAGGAACGGCGCGGGGCCGTCCTCGTCCGCCCAAAGCTCGGTATACGCCCAGGCGCGGATATGCGTGGGCGCGTCCCATCCGCCGGAGATGTCAAGGCTGATGTCGTCGAAGGGCCAGTACACGGCAAACGTCTGGGGCGACGCGCCGTCTCCAACGCGGCCGCCGGGCACCGGCTCGCATACAGCGGGCAGCGCGGCGGGGCATGCCCGGCGCGCGCGTACGAATTCTGTCTTGCAGGGATTTTCATGAACGGAAAATCCCTTTTTCAGCCACAGGTTGATATCCCCGTGCAGCGTCACCGGTGTGAAATGCACGGGCGTCTGGGCAATGCCGCTGACGAGCCAGCGGTTGACGTATCGCCCCAGAAACAGCGGAAACTTTAAATATGCCACAGCCTATTCCTCCTCCAAAAGCGCATCCACTTCCATGCGCGTGATATGGGCCGCCATGCCGATGAGGCCGTCGTCCGCGCTGGCCGGACGGCGCACCCGCACCGGCGAGAGGCACAGCTCCTCCAGCCTGGCGTTCAGCGCGTCCAGAAGCTCGTCGCCCAGCAGCTCGGCTACCTCGCCGCCCAGCACCACGGTGCTGCAGTCCAGCACATGCGTCAGGTTGGCGATGCAAAGCGCCAGGGGCTTCGTCACCTGGGCCGCCATCTGCGCCAGAAGCGCGGGCGGGATCTGGCTGCGGCGGGAAAAACGGTCCAGGGCGAACTGCTGCTCCAGCACATGGTAACCGATGCGCTGCTCCAGGCAGCCCGCTGCGCGGGCCGTGCGCTTATAATCCTCGAAAAACACATTGTAGCCGATCTCGCCGCATTTGTTCGTTTCGCCCCGTCGCAGGCGGCCGTCCAGCATGACCCCCGCACCCACGCCCGTTCCCGCCGAAACATACACAAGGTCCCGCGCACGGCAAAGCTCATGCTCGCCCATGCACTGGGCGTTGGTGTCGTTTTCCACATAAACGGGCACGCCGAACTTCTGCGTCATCCCGTCCATCCACGGGCCGATCTCCACCGGCCCGAACACACCGATGGCGGGCGCGTAATCCAGCACGCGGCGCGCGGGGTCATACGTCCCGGGCAGCGTGACGCCCACGCCGATCAGCCGTGCAGGGTCTGCTCCGGCAGCGTGCAGCAGGCTGCTCACCAGCCCGTCGCGCACCTCGGCCAGAAACGCGCCGAAATCCTGCGCCGTGCGTGTTTTCTGCCTGTGGAGCACACGGCCGGAGATGTCCACCAGCCCCATGGAGAGAAACGAACCTTCCAGCGCGAACACCGCCGAAAATCGGCCCGGCCCGTTGATGGCCAGCAGCTGCGGCCGGCGTCCCACGCCGGCCGCACCCTCGCCGGCCTCCACCACAAGGCCCCGCTCCACAAGGTACGACACGATCTTGATGACGGTGGGCGGGCTGATGCCCGTTTCCTTGACGATCTGCGCTTTGGAAGTTGCTCCCCGTTCCCGAATAAAATCATATACGACATGGCGGTTCATGCCCTTCAGGTGCGCAGCGGTGTACTGCGGCTTTTCCATTCCGCATGTCTCCCTTCCCGTTTGCCGTGCGAAAACGCCCCGCCCATCCGGGCGGGGCGTTTTCAAACACGCTGCGGTATGACCGCTTCTTTTCTGCTTATTGGGCCCAGCCGGATTTCTCGGCCAGAGCGGCGGCGAAATCATTGAGGGCTTCCTCAGCTGTCATGTCGCCGTTCACCGCCTGCTTCAGAGCATCGCGGTACTCATTGTCCAGATAGTTTCTCCACATGGAGGATTCGTCCACGCTGAACAGGGTAGTCGTCTGGCCGACTTCCGCCTGCAGGACCGTGTAGTCCGCGGCAGCCTTCTCGTCGGCGGGCTGGTACGTCACGCCCGTCAGAGAGGACAGGCCCTTGTCCAGATCGAGGTAGTAAGAGAAGTTTTCCTCCTCATAGAACCACTTGATGAAGGAGAGCGCCAGATCTTTGTTGGCGGAGTTCTCGGGCACGGCCAGACCGGAGCCGCCCAGAATCGCGGAACCGCTCACAGAGCCGACCGGAGAAGGCATAACGCCCCATTCAAAGCCGGTGATGTCCGTGGTGAATGCATTGTAGTTCCAGGAACCGGAGAAGTACATGCCCACGTCGCCGTTCTTGAAGTAATCGCCGGGGTTGTCGGTGGAGCCGCCGGCCCAGATGGCCTTGGGCATAATGCCCTCGTTGTTCTTGTCCACGAAGGTCTGCAGGGTGTCGATATTGGCCTGGCTGTTGATGGCGACCTTGAAGGAATCGCCATCCTTTTCCACCATGGAGCCGCCGTTCATATACATCAGGTTGTCATAACGGGCGCGGGAGAAATCCACGGCCATGCCGTACTTCACACCGCCGTCGGCCATCAGCTTCGCAGCGGCCTCGTACACTTCATCCATCGTCCAGCGGTCGTCCACAGTGGGAACCTCCAGGCCGGCGGCCTCGAAAGCGTCCTTGTTGTAGAACACGTTGGTGATGGTGAACTGCAGGGGCAGGCAGGAGAGCTTGTCGGAGTTATATTCCTGGCTGATGATCTCCAGTGCCATCGGCTCGAAGATCGAGGTGTCGACGACCTGGCCCAGGTCCACAAACTCATCCGGATACAGACGGCTCAGACGCGTGGTGGAAACGAGGTCGGGCAGGTCCTTGTTCTTGGCCATGAGGGGGAACTTGGTGAGCTGGTCGTCGTAGGGAATGACCATGAGCTCCACGCTGTTGCCGGTCTCCTCGGCCCATTTATTCAGTGTCGTGGTGAAGGAATCGCCGCTGCTGGGCTCCTCGGAAAGCATGACCTTCAGCGTCTGGCCCGTAGGCGCCTCGGCAGAGCCGGACGCCGCCGTGGAACCGGAAGCCGCAGGCGTGCTGCTGGAGCTGCCGCCGCATGCGACGAGCATGAGCGCCATGGCGGCAACAAGAAGCAGGGAAAGTACCTTTTTCATACGTTAAACCTCCTAAAGATTACCGCTGCGCCCTGCGGGCGCAGGTTTCTTCCTCAAAACAGCGGGACGCGCATCTCCCGGGAAGCATGTGCCGCCGCCGTTTTTCTGTGCCTTAAGTATAGCATTCGCCCTTTCGCGGAAACTACTCCTATTTTGCTGTGTTGCTTCAGATTGTATTGCATTTTTTGCTTTGCATTTTTCATCTTAGGCAAAATGCATCAAGCATTTTGTTCAAAATTGGTAATAATCCCAATCAAAATCTATCAAATCTGTGTGCGTTTTGCAGCAAAGCGCCTGCCAAAGCCCGTTCCACGGGAAAAGGCAAAGAAAAAAATGCAATATCGCATTGTCATAATTTCGTAACCTTTCTATGTCCCTACAGATAAAAGACGCAAAAGCGGAGCCGCGGCAGGCCCTCTTCTGCGTCTTTTGTGTTTTTTATATAAAGTAAGTTATATTATAAACAGAGATCCGCCTGCTCCCCGGCGCACCTGTCCGGATGCGGCATGGCGTGGCCGAACGCGCCGTAATGGCCGCAGCACTGCGCGGCAAATACGCTCGCCTTCTGCGCTGCGTCCGCCAGATCCCCGCCGCCCGCGTGGTATTCCGCAAGAAATGCCGCAATGAACGCATCGCCCGCGCCCAGCGCGTCCACCACGTCTGCACGCACACACTCCTGCCTGTGCTCACGCCCCTGCTCCAGCAGATAAGAACCGCGCACGCCCATCGTCACCACGACCGTGCGCGCTCCGGCGTCCAGCGCAGTGCGGGCCAGCGCCCGCACCTCTTCCTCGCTGGCGGCGCCGCCGGAAAAGAAAGCAAACCGCAGCAGCGGGCAGAGCTGGGCGATGTTCACCCGGTCGTACTCGCCGGAAAAGTCCAGAGAGAGCGGCACCCGGCGGCTGATGGCCGGGTGGTAGGCATCCAGCCAGCTGTGGATGCTGGTGTGCGCCAGGTCGTACTGCTCCATCATGGCGTAGTCGCCGGGCGTCAGGCACAGCAGCGCCTGGTACTGCGCGGTCTCCCGGCCGTTGTTGCCCACAAAGTGGCGGTCGCCCGCCTCGTCCAGCTCGATGTAATTGCGCGCGCTGATGCCGTGCATCACACGCACGCGGCTGATATCCACGCCTTCCTCCCGCAGGGCGGAGGCAAAATGCAGCCCCGCGCCGTCATCGGCCAGCACGCCGATATAGGCTGCTGTGCTTCCGTCGTAGCGGCGGGCCAGCACGGGCACATTGACGCTGTTGCCCCCCGGGTACAGCTCCTGCCGCCAGCGGTAATCGTCCAGCACGTTGTCTCCTATGCCAAGCAGCTTCATCAGTATTTTTCCACCCCCATGTACCGGCGCGAGGAAATAGGGTGTCCCATCGCATAGGACATCTCGTCGCAATACAGCGCGGCCAGACGGTTGAGCACCAGTGCGGATACCGGCGCACGCAGCCAGCCGGGATAAGCCTCGAGATCCAGCGCGGCCGCGTCCAGCACAGTCAGCTTCCCGGTCTTGCGCTGTAAAAACTTCACCGCGCGTTCCTCCAGGGCCCGCGTTTTGCCCAGACCCAGCAGCGCAAACACCGCGGCCGTATCATCCACAGCCTCAAACGCACCGTGGAAAAACTCGCCCGCGTGCAGCGGCGAGGAGTGCTTCCACAGGGATTCCATCACCAGGCAGTTCGTCAGCACATAGCCTACGCAGGCGTCCAGGCCCGCCGCAATGGAATAGAGGATGGGTTCCCCAGCGTATTTTGCGCCGAACGCCCGCGCCGCGGGGCGGTAGGCCGCGCACGCTTCGTCGAAGGTATCCTGCAGGCGCAGCATGGCCGCGTTCACTTCCGGCAGGCGGCCCGTGCCGTTCCACACATCCAGCAGCGCGTAGGTCAGCTTGTATACCTCGGGAAAGATCGTCAGCACCGCGGGATACGGGGACGCCGGGTCGTCGAAGTAATAAACGATATGGTCCGCCGCCTGCTCCAGAGCCGAACCGGGCGTGGTGGTGAACGCCGCCGTCAGCGCGCCGCGCCCGGTGGCCAGCCGTGCCGCCGCGGCGGTCTCCGGCGTGCCGCCGCTTTGGGAATTGAGCACCACCAGGCTCTTTTCGCCCAGGCGCGCGGGGGGATCGTTCAAAAACTCCGCCGCCGTATAGGCCCCGGTGCTCACCGCCGCCGTTTCGCGCTCAAGGATATACTTGCCCGGGTACAGCGTGGCCAGCGAACCGCCGCAGGCCACAAAATAGACGTTTTCCACAGCGCGGGCCGCCACAGCCTGCTGCACTGCTTTTACCTGGCCGTCCACCAGTGCGATCTTTTCTTCATGCATCGTTCCTCTGCTCCCTTGCTTTTTGATTTTGTCCGTATCTGCATTTGCACTTCAATTACTAAAGTTTGTTTAGTAATTTGTTTTCACTATAGCATAACGCGGCCGGGAGCGCAAGCCCTCCTGCAAAAAAATTTATTCTCCACCCCGCGGCGGCCGCTTTCCCCTTTGACCGCCGGGCACAGGGATGGTATGATTATCATAACTTTTGGATATCTGTGCGCGCTGCAGCGCGCGGGAGGGCCGTATGGAACCATATCTTCCGAATTATCTCAAGGGAAAAAACCGCCGCCTCGTGTTCGACCTGCTGCGTGAGCGCGGCCAGATGAGCCGCGCGGAGATCACCCGGGACACGGGCATGAGCTTCCCCACCGCAATGAAGGTAGTGGACGCCTTTCTGGAAAAGGGCCTGCTGGTGGAGCTGGATGAAACCGGCCCCGCGGCCGGCGCCGGGCGGAAAGGGCGCCTGCTGCGCTTTGAGCCGGGAGCTTACCGCGCTGTGGGCGTGGAATGCGAGGGACGCTTTGCCCGCGTGGGGCTGGCGGATATGGCGGGCGGCGTGCAGGCGCGGGAAACCATCGAGCTGGGCGATTTCGCACGCACGCGGGACCTTTCCCCCCTTGCGGCGGCCATCCGGCGCATGTGCGCTGCGGCAAACGGCGCTCCTGTTCTGGGCGTGTGCATCGGCTTTCCCGCCAACCTGGACCCGGACGCGGCGGCCATCGTCAGCTACGCGGCCATGGACATCCAGCAGCCCACCTCCTTTGCGCAGGTATTCCCCGCGTTCTGGCGGGAAGTGGAGCTGCCCGTCTATCTGGAAAACGATGCGAACCTCGCCTGCGAGGGCGAGGCATTCCTGCGGCGCGGCGCGGGCGGAGCGGCCAATATGCTTTATCTGTCCATCGGCTCGGGCTGCGGCGGCGCGGTGCGCCTGGACGGAAAACTGCGCCGCGGCGCGCGCTGCCGCGCGGGCGAGGTAGGCGCGATGCTTCTGCAGCCGGCGCTGGGTGCGCCCGGGCGCAGCGCCGCGCGGGAAACGCTGGAGGACGCCGTGTGTCTGGCCGCGCTGGAGCGCCGCTTCGGCGCAGCGCTGCGGGACGGCGCACAGCCGGGCGAAGCCAGCGCACAGGCCATGCGGGACTATCTGTGCGGCCCGCTGAGCGGCGCTGTTTACAGCCTTGTGATGACGCTGGACGTGGAGCTGTGCGTGCTGGCGGGCATCGTGCCCGGCGCCCTGGGCATGCAGCTTTGTACTCAAGTGTCCGAAGCGCTGCGCGCCGCCCTGCCCGAGAGCACGCCCGTGCGCGTGGAGCCTTCGGTGAGCGCGGACGCGGGCGTCATCGGCGCGGCGGCCACGGTGTTCGAGCGTTCTCTGGACGCCCTGCTCGGCAGCGGCTGACGGCGGAGCGGCACGGCGCGGGCTTGCGCAGGGGTGCGCCGCAAAGCAACGAATGCAAGCTTGCCGCCGCAAGCAAAGCAAAAAACGGATAGCCAGGCGCTCCGGCGCGTGCTATAATGGGTGCGCCTAAAACACGGCGGATGCGCCGTGGCCGCCGCGCGGCGGCGGAATGGAACGGAACAGCCGGGGCGCGCACCGCACGCCCCGTGAGAAAGAGAGGGAAACACATGACGACTGAACAACTGCGCCACCGCATGCCTCCCATTTTGAAGGCGCTGAAGGAACGCTCCCTGCGCGGGCGCACACCGGTGGAGGGCCTGCGCCGCACCGAATGCGCCTACCACGGCTGGGACACCGTACACGCCGATGCCGCAAGCTGGGAGCCCTTTGCCCCCGGCGACGCTTTCGGCGGGCTGGAGGCGCACCACTGCTTCAAAGGCACAGTAACGCTGCCCGAGGCCAGCGCCGGAAAACGCGTGGTCTGTCTGGTATCCACCGGCGCCTCCGATATCTGGAACAACAACAATCCCCAGTTTCTGGCCTATGTGGACGGCCGGCTGGTATGCGGGCTGGACGTAAACCACAACGAGTTCGACCTTGCAGCCTGCGCGGTTCCCGGCGAAAGCCACGAGCTGGCGCTGTACGTCTACTGCAACACACCCGCGCGGGATGTGTTCCTGCGCGTGGAGACCGCCGAGCGCGACGACGACGTAACGGGGCTTTACTATGACCTGCGCGCCCCGTACGAGGTGTGCGCGCTTCTTGCGGATGACGACACGCGTGCCATCGGCATCATGAAGCACCTGAACCGCGCCCTCAACCTGCTGGACCTGAGGGATCTGGACAGCGGAGCCTTCGCCCAAAGCGTGCGGGACGCGCGCGAGTATCTGCGCACGGAATTTTACGACGGCTTCTGCGGCCGGACAGACGCCACCGAAGCCTGCGTGGGCCACACGCACATCGACGTGGCGTGGCTGTGGAGCCTTGCCCAAACGCGGGAAAAGGCCATCCGCAGCTTTGCCAGCGTGGATTACCTGATGGAACGCTATCCCGAATACACCTTTATGTCCAGCCAGCCCCAGCTTTACGATTTCGTCAAGCGCGACTGCCCAGCCCTGTATGAGCGCATCCGGGCGCGCGTGGCCCAGGGCCGGTGGGAGCCGGAGGGCGGCATGTGGCTGGAGGCCGACTGCAACATGTCCTCGGGCGAAAGCCTGGTGCGCCAGTTTTTGCACGGCAAGCGGTTCTTCCGCGATGCGTTCGGCCGTGAGAACCGCATTCTGTGGCTGCCGGACGCCTTCGGCTTCAGCGGCGCGCTGCCGCAGATCATGAAGCAGTGCGGGGCGGATTACTTCATGACAACGAAGCTGGCCTGGAACGACACCGACATGATGCCCCACGATGTGACGCACTGGCGCGGCATCGACGGCAGCGAGGTGCTGGCTTATTTCATCTCCACAAAAGATTACGTCAAAAAGCCGGACAAGGACCCTAACCCCTCGTTTAACACCACCTACAACGGCATTCTCGCGCCCAGGCAGGTGATGGGCTGCTGGCAGCGCTTCCAGGACAAGACGCTGACGGACGACGTGCTGCAATGCTACGGCTACGGCGACGGCGGCGGCGGCCCCACGGCCGAGATGCTGGAGCTGCAGCGCCGCCTTGCTTACGGCATCCCCGGCGCGCCCCGCACACGCCAAAGCACTTCGCTGGCGTTCTTTGAAGAGCTGGAACGCCGCCTTGCCGGACAGGACGTGCCCTGCTGGTGCGGCGAGTTCTATTTTGAATACCACCGCGGCGTATTCACCACCATGGCACGCAACAAGCGCTACAACCGCCTGGCCGAGTTCAAAAACGCCGACGCGGAGCTGTTCAGCGCGCTGAATCTGGCCTGCGGCACAGCCCATGCCTATCCCGCCGAAGCGCTGGCCCACAACTGGGAGCTGACGCTGCTCAACCAGTTCCACGATATCCTGCCCGGATCCTCCATTGAAAAGGTGTACGAGGATTCCATGGAGCAGTATGAGCAGGTGCTGGCCTCCGACGCCTCGCTCATCGGCGATGCGCAAAACGCGCTGGCCGCGCTGGTGCGCGCAGACGGCGACGGCGTTCTGGTGTTCAACCAGCTCGGCTTTGCACGGGACGCGCTGGTGCGCGTGCCTGTGGAAGCGCCTGTCGCGGGCGTGCTGGCCGACGGCCGTCCCCTGCCCTTCCGCTGGGCGGACGGCGAGCTGTGCTTTGTGGCCGCAGAGCTGCCCGCCAAGGGCTGGCGGCACTACCGCTTTGCCGGCTGTGCCTCTGCGCCCGTTCCCTTTGCGCAGGTCTCCGAAGACGGGCGGCGCATTACCACGCCTTTCTATGAAGCGGAGCTGGACGCCTGCGGCGCATTCACCCGTCTGTACGACATCGCGGCCCGGCGCGAGGTGCTCAAGCCAGGCGCACGGGGCAATGTGTTCCAGATGTTCGAGGATCGTCCCGACAACTACGACGCGTGGAACCTGGAGCAATACTATTCCGAACACATGTGGGAGCTGGACGGCCCTGCCGAGCTGAGCGTGGAAGAAAACAGCGCCGTGCGCTGCTGTGTGCTGGTAAAGCGCGCGTTTTCCCGCTCCGCAATGGAGCAGCGCATCGTGTTCTATCCGCACACCCGGCGCATCGACTTTATCACCCATGTGGACTGGCACGAGGAGCACGCGCTGCTCAAGGCCGCGTTCCCCGTGGACGTATATGCCACCCGCGCGCGGTACGACATCCAGTTCGGCAGCATTGAGCGGGACACCCACCGCAACACCAGCTGGGACGCGGCACGCTTTGAAGTGTGCGCGCACAAATGGGCCGACCTCTCCGAGGCCGGCTACGGCGTGGCTTTGCTGAACGACTGCAAATACGGCTGCGACATCCACGACGGCGTGATGCGCCTGTCGCTTCTGCGTGCGCCCACGCATCCCAACCCCAACGCGGACCGCGGTGCGCATACGTTCACTTACGCGCTGCTGCCCCACGAGGGCGATTACCGCACAGGCGGCGTGGTGCGCGAGGGCTACGCGCTGAACTGCCCGGCTTACGCCCGGCCTCTGGCCGCGCAGGACGGCCCGCTGCCGGAAAGCTACTCCTTCGTCTCCGTGGACGCGCCGGGCGTCGTGGTGGAGGCGGTGAAGCGCGCCGAGGACGGCAATGGCATCATCGTGCGCCTGTACGAGGCCTGGGGCATGCGCACCCGCGCCGTTTTGTCCCTGCCCGGCAGCACGCGCGCCGTCACGCCCTGCACCGCCATGGAGGACGCCTGCGGCGAAGCGGCGGTACCGGAAAACGGCGGCATCCCCTTCCAGATCCGCCCCTTCGAGTTTAAAACATTCCGCATCGAGCTCGCATAACAAGCAAAACACCGGGACCCTGCCAAATGAGGTCCCGGTGTTTTTTTGCTCTGCGGCCCGTCATGCGTTGGGCCTGCCGTTTACGGCACCACAGAAAACAGCTCTTTCCAACGGGGATAACTTACCTGCTTTACTATATTGCCCCAAGGCGGCAAAGCTGTGCGGCAGAATTGGAAAAGAGCATGGAAGGCCGCTGTTTTTCGCCGAACAGAGCCAAAGCCGGGAGGCGGGAAAACAAATTTTTCCAAAACCCCACTTTTGCATTTATGCACAATATATTATTATCATATTTAGGCAAACCGCTGCATTTCTTTCCCTCTTCCTGCCTTTTCACCGTCGATAACGCAAAAAATGCAATAGAGCAGCACCAAAACAAGCAAAATAGTAGTAGAGCTTGCGGAGCAGAAAATGCTATACTCAAACCACAGAAATGGGGCCGGCCCGCAGTGAATTTATGGTGATAAAGCACAACGGCCGGGAAAAGCTGAAATTATAGGAGGAATGGCAATGCTGAAGAAAAAATCATCGCTGAGGCATACAGGTGCATTCTGGGCCTTTGTAGCGCCCTGCTGCATCCTGTTCGGCATCTTTTTCCTGCTGCCGCTGGTCCTGAGCATCGCGTTCTCGTTCACGAACTACGATGGCTGGAAGGTCATGGACTTCGTCGGCATCAAAAACTATATCACACTGTTTAAGGATTCCAAATTCTACGCGTCCATGGGCCGCACGCTGGTGTACACCATCTGCTGCCTGCCCTTCCGCGTGATCATCCCTCTGCTCATCGCAGTGCTCGTCACCTCGCCCCGTGTACGCCTCAAGAGCCTGTCCCGCACCATGATCTACATCCCGGTGCTGATGAGCGCCCTGGTCGTCGGCATCACCATCAACTGGATGTTCAGCCAGGAATACGGCCTTATCAACTTCATCATCCAGTCCTTCGGCGGCACCCCGCTGGAATGGTCGCTCAACTCCGGGCTTGCCACGTTCGTCATCGGCTTCGCCTCCGTGTGGGCCTCCATCGGCTTCAATATGATCATTTATGTGGGCGGCATCAACAACATCTCACCGGACCTGTACGAGGCCGCCAGCATCGACGGCGCCAACAGCTTCCAGTCTTTCCTGCGCATCACGGTGCCCATGCTCAGCCCCACCACGTTCCTTGTAGTGCTGCTTTCCACGGTAAACCTGCTCAAGGAATACGCTTTGGTACAGGGCATCACGCAGGGCGGCCCCGGCCTGAGCACCACCTATATCATCCAGTACATCTTTGACAAGGGCTTCAATCAGATGGAATACGGCTATGCGTCCGCTATTTCCACTGTCGTGATGATCGTGTTTGCGCTGATCGCATACGCCCAGTTCAAAGTCAACAACGGAGGTGAGACCTGATGGCTGAACGCAAACAGAAGGTAAGCATTCCCCTTACGGTTCTTTCCGTGCTCATCGCGGTAATCGTCG
>NZ_JXXK01000025.1 GCF_000949455.1 Ruthenibacterium lactatiformans
TATTAGCACAACTATTTCCCTTGCCATTATCCTCTAAATCCGAGCGCATGGTGTCTTACCAATCTTTTTCGCATTTCAGTATTTTTCTCTTTAATAGCGTATGCATGTAACGTACAAAAAAGAAAATTGTTTCTGTACAAGAGAGAGAAACGGAAACCAAACTCTTGACAATGGCTTCGACCGTCCATATCATCAGTAGCAAAAGCTCTCCCTTTTTCGGTCTTGAAAGGAGTTCTTATGGCAATTTATGATATCACGTTTCATCCAGCTTGGTGGCATAAACGCACTGGAGTTTCATTTGACAAAAAATTTTTCCTAAATCCGGATTATCGTATTCAAGCCGACATGCTGATGCGCCGTTTTCTTTTCGAGAACTTTCCGGAAATTTATCCTTCTGAATCATACATGGTTCAGCCGCGTCCTTTGATTGACAGTGATCTTCTTGCCGGAGAATATCTTCAAGCACAGTTGCTCGGATGCGACATTCTTTTTACTGACGACAATCTTCCAGAGGTCCAATGCGCCCATTTAACGGACGCCCAAATTGAGGCGCTTTCTGTTCCAGATTTGGATCACAGCACTGTCTGGGCCATGTACGAAAAACAGATGAAAACGCTTATCAGCCGGTTTGGGCATGTAGAGTCCTATTTGGACTTATGTGGAGTACAAAACCTTGCTTTTGCGCTGCGCGGGCAAGAACTTTTTATTGACTACTATGAAAATCCGAGGCTTGCTCACCATCTTCTCACCGTATGCACACAAACTCTGATCGCGGTTGCCGACCGGCTTCGTCAGTACACTTCTCATATCAGTACCGGCGTTAGCTCTATCCTTGGAAAAACAGCCCCACAAGCCTATCTGACATCAAATTGTACTGTAGATATGATTTCAGCAGATCTGTATGAAACATACCTTATGCCGTACGATATCCAACTTGCAGAACATTTTGGGGTCTTTGCAGTGCATCACTGTGGAATGCATTGCGAACGCTTCGCCCCTCTCTACCGAAAAACCCCCAATCTTGTCTGGCTAGAAGCCGGCGCACACTCTGATTTTCATGCCGTTCGTTCTGCTTGTGAAAATTCATGGCTCAATTTACGCTATTCTCCTCAAAATCTTCTGTGCGAAAGTATTCCAGAGATTCAAGAAAACGTCCGTTCGCAATTCAGTTCCGCCTCTTTCGAGAAGAGAAACGATTTCACAAGTATGTCGTGTGTTGGAATCGACGTCAATACGCCAGATCAAAATGTGATTGCTTTTTGTAGAGCCATACAGGATATCCCGCAATAGCGATAGCTCGGCCTTGCATGACCAGTGCAATTTTTTGCAGTGGTTATAATGGCCTTTCTACAACTCACGCAGGGAATGGGCAAGATCCACGGCTGTTCTGGCATCAGACGGCTTTACCACGCTCTTGCAGGCCAGTGATTCAAACGCGACGAACAGATTGACCTTACCACATTGGCGATATTCATAGCCTTCTCCCTTTGAACTTTCGGGCCTTGACAGAATGCTCCGCCTCTCAATGAGCTGCAGTTCGTCTCATCCAGGCAACGCACCGGGTGCAGAGGAGCATAATGTGCGTTCATTCCTAACTTATCCCCAATCATCCATCCATTTTCACCAACTGATTTAGCGGTTCAGACTACTGTTTGACCACCAATATACAAAAAACTTGCGAGGCCTTCTGATATCAGATTCCGCGGGCTTTTTACCTGTCTTTACAATTTGTACACCTCACTAAAAACAGCATGATTATGCCATTTAAAGCTGTCTGTCACAGTTCTCATTTCTCTGAGACGAGAGGCTATCTTTGGCGCTGGATTCGCCGTGCCTCTTCCTGTTTTTCCGGTCTTGAGGGGCTGCTCCATTCCTTTCACGTCTCCGATGTCCCTACCTTTCTCGTGGCTGTAATCGTAATCAGACACACATACAAAGAATTGACACCACTATTCGGCCAAAGCGATACTAAAAGAGGAAAGCAATGATTCATATTATCCGCCAATAATCAAAACCCGCCCTGTATACAAGATACCGAGCGGGTTTTCTTATGCTCCAAATGTTTTTCATAAAGAGTCTGGTCATATAAAGCTCAGAGTTGATTTTGCCTGCTCCTCATTTTCCACCTCGGCCGAAGACTCTACATCAAGATAGTTCAGCATATCCCGCCACATGGAAACCGGATATCCCGAGAACTGTCCGGAAATGAGGCTCTGACACGCTATTTCTCTGTAAGGAGGCAGTCTCAAATCAGATATGTATATGCAGCCCAGCTCCGCAGATAAATCTTCAAATAAATCTCCCGTCCTCTTCATTTTTTCCTCATCCTCCCGTTTGTTCAAGTTATAAGCCTGTTTTCCTCGCTATAACGAGAATTCTGGAGTCGCTGTCCTGGCGGCTGCAGGTGGAAAGCGCCAGAATTTGATCTCCCCAGACTGCCTGTATACCGGTATCATATAATGCTGCGTCTGCCAGCCGACTGATATATTCCGTGAAGTTCATTTCATCACAGGGAACGGAATAATAGTCCTGCGCCGCCTGCTCCGAGTCTTTGAATTGCAGCACCGCCATGACCTCGTATTCCCGCTGCCGGGTGAGGCTGTCGCACTGGATAATGGGGTGTTCGCGCCAATAAGTTTCCTGCGTATAGCCAGCGATGTCCGCAAACATACTGCCGTCGTTCATGTTGTGGCCGTAGATGATGAGTCCTATCCCCTTTTCCATGTCGCACTGTGCGTCGAGAAAGGGTGTGCCCGCGATGGAGTAGCTCCCCTCGAAGCTGCGGCGAAGATAATACTGTGGTTCCGCCTTTGTCTGTACAACAGGATAGTTCACCGATGTGCCCTCTATCTTTATCCAGCCCACGAAATCCGGATTTTCGGCTTTCAAATCCGCATATGCCTTCGGCGTCTGCCCTGCGGGCAGGCCGACTGTTTCTTTCTCCACCCTCTGGGCCAGTTCATCGAACTCCTTGCGTGCGCCGCCTGTAAGCAGGACATATATCACAAGCCCGCCCAGCGCCACCACGATCAGCCCGATGCACAGGCCCATGAGCAGGCCCATGGCCCAGCGCGGCAGACCCTCCGACCTCTTTTTCGTCCATTTTGTCTGTTTCAATCTTGTTTCCTCGATACGTTCAAGTAAAGGGGCGGCGGATCATTCCGCCGCCCCTTTTCACGGTTGGTTTATGGTGTGCCTTACTTGCCTGCTCTATGCTTTTTCAATTGCACACCGGTAAGTACCACGAGCCCTGTCGTACCGATGCACAGCAATCCCACAAACAACCACACATTGAACGGGTCGCCCGTCTGCGGTGTGGACGTACCTGTGGCAGGCACTGTGGCGCACACACCGTAGCCGCAAACCGTACAGTTTTTCTCCTGCACGCCCGTCTTTGTTGCTGTGGGCGCCAGCGTCGTGTGCCACTCACCAAAGGTGTGCGTGCCCTGGGAGAGCTTTTCGCCGCACACACTGCACACATGCCAGTGATTCGAGCCGTCGGAGCTCCACGCCGCCACCGGCGTATGGGCTGTCTTGGACATCGCCACCGGCGCAGCAATCTCGTTCACGCCATTCCCGTCGCTGAACAGCTTGCCGCACCCGCTGCAGGTCCAGTAAGCCTCGGAGCCTTCCTTTGTGCAGGTGGGCGCCACCGCCTCTGTCTTTACAAGCGTGTGGGCTGTCTTGGGTACTATCACCGGCGCAGCAATCTCATTTGCGCCAGCCTCATCGCTAAACAGTTTTCCACACACACTGCACGTCCAGTATGCCTCTGTGCCCGGAGCCGCGCAGCTCGCTGCCACAGCCTCCGTCTTTACAAACGCATGGGTGTGTACCGTGTAGTCGCCTGTGATGGGATCCTTGTTTGGCGCAAAACCCTCCGCACAGAAGGCCGGGTCCACCGGTTTTTTGAAGGCGCCGCCCGACACGTTGATGTCTGCGCCGGTGCTGTCCGCTGCAGTATGGATGATGCCTCCCGAGCCCTTGTGCTCGCCCTTGTAGATGCTGCCCGTCACGGTGCCTCCTGTGATGTTCACCACAGGCTGCGCCGCCGCGTCCATATAGTTAACGGCCGCCACGTCGCCATCTACCACCGCGCTGCCAGCGATGTTCGTCTCGCTGGGCTGGTCGCCGTAGGCCCATGTGATGACATTCCCCTCCAGCCTGCCGCCGGAAATGTTGGCCTGTGTCCAGTTCTGCACGGCCTGCTCGTTCGAGCGGATGACGCCGCCCGTTACATTTAGAATGCTGTTGTCGTCGTTCTTCACGGCGATGAAGCCCATCTGCTCCACCTCGCCGCCGCTGATGGTCAGCACGGCCTTCGCTGCGGCGCTGTCACCCACGTTGCGGATGAGGGACGAGAAATGCCCCTCGTTCACTACCTTGCCGCCCGCAATCTCCAATGTGCCGTGGTTGTCGATGACATACCAGCTGTTGCCGCCGCTCTGCGACGCGCTCGTGCTGGCCTCGGAGCTGCGTGTGAGCATGCCGCCCCGGATGACGGCCTGTGCGCCTGAGAGGTTCACCAATGCTCCTTTAGCATGAGTCACGTTGTCCACAGTGCCCTCGCCTGTGATGGCAAGTGTGCCGCTGTTGGTGATGGTGTGTGCGCCGTTCGTGTTCGTAAGCGTGACTCCCGCCGGGATGTCCAGCGTCACATTCGCGCCCGCGGGCACGGCCACGCTCTCAGCTTTGCTTTGCAAAAGCTTCACGGTGCCTGCGGCATCGCTGTTCGCTACAGCGTCAATGGCCGCCTGCACGGTGGTGTAGCCTACGCCATTAGCCTCGGCCACAGCCTTCGCCTTGTCCACCACAACGATGAAGTTGCCTTCGCTGTCCGTATCAGTGGTGTTGCCCTCGGGCACAAACTCCTTCACGTCGGACGAGAATTTGCCGCCCGTCACAGAGATAACGGGGGTGGCGCTGCTGCCTTTGCCGATGGCAGCTTTTTTGCCCTCCAGCGTACCGCCCGTCACCGTCACGTTCGCGCTGTCGTAGACCATCACCGCCGTACCGCCCGTGACATTGCCACCGCCGATGTTTACTCTGCTCTTCTCCCGGGCATACACAGCATAGCCAGTGCTGCTGCCCGTGCTGATGGTTCCGCCCGTCATATTCAGCTCCACGACGCCGTAGCCGCTCTGTGTGGAGATGGCAGTGTTCGTCTCAGAGCGGATAACAGCATCACCGGATACATTGATGACAGCGCCGCTGTATGCCTGGATGGCCTGGCCCGTATGCTGCACAGAGCCGCCGTTGATGTTCAGTTCAATGGCGCCGTCCTTGTCGCCGCTCACATACATAGCCAGACGGTTGCTCCCAGCACCCAGGATGTCGCCGCCCTTGATATCCACTTTCACATTCTCTTTGCCGCGGATGCCGAACACGTTATCGGAATTGCCCTGCGCAACCGTGACTGAGCCGCCGTTGATCTCCACCTTCACGTTGACGGCGCTGGTGTAAATATCCAGTGCGGCGCCGTGGCTCGAGGTGATGGTGCCGCCGTTCATGATGAACGTGGCGTTGCTGTACAACTGAACAGGATAGGTGCTGTTCACAGTGCCTGTCCCCTTTGAATCGTTCAGCGTCAGCGAGCCGTTGTTTTTAATGGCAAACAGTTTGCTGCTGCTGTCGCCCGAGCGAGTGATGGAAAAACCATTGAGGTCGAGCGTTACGGCATTCTGGATGGTGAAGCTTTTGCTCGCATTGTCAATGGTGATATTGCCGCTCAGCACTACCGTGCCGCCCGCCGCCAGCGCGGTCTCCAGCTTCTCCGGCGTGTTCACGCCATCGAGCATTGTGACAACAGGCTCGCCGTTCTCCTTCGGAAGCACACATTCGCCCTCATGGCCCTCGGCCAGCGTGCAGCCCTCGGTTTTTGTGCATACCGCAGGCGCGTCGGACTCGCCGCCTTCCTCCGGCAGCACACACGCGCCCTCGTGGCCCTCGGCCAGCGTGCAGCCCTCGGTTTTTGTGCATGCCGCAGGCGCGTCGGGCTCGCCGCCTTCCTCCGGCAGCACACACGCGCCCTCGTGGTCCTCGGCCAGCGTGCAGCCCTCGGTCTTTGTGCACGCCGCAGGTGCATCGGGCTCGCCGCCCTCCTCCGGCAGCACACACACGCCCTCGTGGCCCTCGGCCAGCGTGCAGCCCTCGGTCTTTGTACACGCTGCAGGTGCATCGGGCTCGCCGCCCTCCTCCGGCAATACGCACTCGCCCTCATGCCCATTGGACAATGTACAGCCTTCGGTCACAGTGCATTGGGGCTCCCCTTCGCTTGCCGCCAGCACAGTGGCAGGAAGCAGGGATGTCACCATGCACAAGGCCAGTGCGATAGCGATGATCTTCTTTTTCATCTTACTTCTTCCCTTTCTGATATTTTTTGCCGCTTAGACATCAGTACCGCAAAGCGTCTTTTTCTTCCATCCAAAACCATTCTCGCCTATCGAGCGGGAGTTGTAACATAATGCACATTATGTTGTTTTTCATTTGTCGTTAGGTCTCTCTAAGCCTTGTCACACCCTCAATTTGAAGAGAAATTGCTTTCTTCGGTAATTTTTTCTTTACCCAAGCAGGAGTAAGTGTGAGAAGCTTTCTTTTTTGTGCCTAAAAATACGTTGGAAAGCTGTATTTAAGCTTATTATTCAATTGACAACTGAAACATCAGGAGGATATAATTAGATAATGTAAAGACCCGAGTGTCTTTTTGTGGTTTCTTATGTAACATAATGTGCATTATGTTTTAAATCAACAAATGGAGGCGGGAGATCGCTTTTGCGTGCTCTGTACTGCTTGTAAGTGTATATATCCTCGTTGTTTCTATACTTGAATGTCCCAGAATATCCGCCAGGCGGACGATATCCTTTTCCATTCGGTAAAAAGTGAGCGCAAACAGGTGTCTGAGATTGTGCGGAAACACTTTTTGGGAATCCACATGCGCTTGTGCGCACAGTCTCTTCATCATGCACCATATATTTGTGCGGTTCATAGGCTTTCCCGTGCGGGTGACAAATACCGGCCCGGTGGTAAGTCTCTTTTTTTTACAAAATTGCAGCAAAAGCCCACGCAGTTCCCTTGGCAGGATGATCACACGCATCTTTCCCTTATTGGATATCTGCACCTGTCCTGTCTGCAGCGCTTCGACCGTTACGAAGCGATGTTCACTCACCCGGATGCCGGTACTGCAAATTGTCTGTAAAAGAAGCGAAAGTCTTTCATTGCGGTGTGACTTTGCCGCTTTTACCAATCTCTCATATTCCTGGCGGGTCAAGTCCTTCTCTGGACTGCGGAAGCTTCTGCGCTGCAGTTTAAATAATCTGACACGGCACTGCGCGAGTCCGATATAGCTGAGAAAGCCGTTCAAGGCCACCAGCATGCTGTTGGCGCTGGCCGGGCGATATTTTTGAATCAGCTCCTGTTTGTATGCAAGCACTTTTTCTTTGCTGATCTCCGCTTCTGCCGGCAGGAAGCTGAAAAAAAACGCAATGTCATGGATATATTTTCTAATCGTCTGTGGGCTGTGTTCTTCTTCCAGCAGATGGCTTTGGTAGCTGTCAAGCCATTGCCTTCTTATCGATGAGTTTTTCATAATGTCTGCCTCCCCTATTTTGTTTTCACTTATTGTACCCGCATTTTCTGCGGCTCACGCTCCCTTCTGCCTGTTTAAATATCTGGATATAAGTAAAAAGCAGCGCGCAAGGGCTTTTTTCGCCCTTAAAGCGCTGCTTTTTTCTGCCTGCTTGTGTTATGGAAAAGATGCAGCTTTGTTAAAATTATAAAATGGCTTTTTAAGGGAAACAATATTGAATCTGAATAGCTAATCATATAGTAAAACAGGTAAGTTTTGGTAAAGGAGTTTTATGAGTTCTAAAGAGACACGCTTTTCTTACGTCTACAAAAGCCTGAAATGCCGTATCACGGAAGGATTGCTGTTGCCGGGAAGCCGTCTGCCGTCCTCCCGAGTTTTAAAAGACGAATATCAGGTAAGCCTTTTTACGATAAACAAGGTGCTTGCCGTGCTGCGTGAAGAGGGGCTGATTGAACTGGAGCCGCGGCGGGCCGCCAGAGTTTGCCGCCTGGAAAATGAGCGTACCTTCTCCGCTTCCGTCGAAGCCATTTTATCGCAAAAAGGCTTTTTGCTTCAGCTATACCAGACCATGGAGCTTGTTCTTCCCCCTTTGCTCGCCTTCGCTTCGCACGGATGCAAACTTGAAGCCATGCCCCATTATCGGCAGGTGATGAAAGTAAAAAAGAATGGCGACAGGGCCGGGGGATGGCGGCCTGTCAGTGGTTTTTTATGTGATGTGCTGCGGAACGGAGGCGGCGAGCTTCCCGTCGATTTGTACACCGCTTTAGAACTACAGGGGCGCCTTGGCTTCTTTGTAGATAAGCAAGAGGCTTATACCGGATATTCTCTGAAGAAATATTTCTCACAGTCAGATGTATTTATAAGGATTTTGAACGTATCCGACAACCGGAAAAAGTATTTTGAGCTGTGCCGGCTCTACCAGGCCCTGCATGCCGAAATACGGACAGGCTTAGACCAGCTTGCCCATACTCTGCCTTCGCTGCCTCTTCAGACTGAAACAACATTCTCCTGGAATCCCAACCGCGGCCGGGAATACCGATATATGCATATCGTGCAGGATCTGGAAATCAAAATCGGCACAGGCATTTACCCCGTCGGCTCTTATCTTCCACACGAGGCCGAACTGGCCCAGTTGTACCAGGTATCCGTTTCTACGGTGCGCAGCGCTTTGGCTATACTGGAGCAGAGGACCTTTACCAAAACATTAAATGTAAAAGGAACAATCGTTCAGACACCAAATCTTGATGCACTTTCTCCTTTTACAGATAAATCCACCCGGCAAGCAGCCATACGATATCTGCGCGCTCTGCAATTTTCATCTCTTATTATGGAGCCAATCTCGTATTATGCCGCAGACCTGTTTCAACCGGCGGATTTTATTCAATTGGAGCGGAGATTCGCCGTGCCCCAATCCATTCTTCTTAATGATATTATAGAAACAATGATGCAGCGTATCGGGTTGCCGCCTCTGCTGGTTATTATGACGGAGGCCCGCCGAATGACTGACTGGGGATATTTTCTCGCATTTTATAAAAACAAAAGGCAAACCATCGCCGAACTAAATGAAAAGAGCCTGCTGGCATATCAGTATTTGTGCAAAGACGATAAAAAAGCGTTCGCACACGCAGTCGCTTCATGCTATCATGATATCCTTGATTCAGTGCGCAAACAGCTTGCTACCTAATTTCATCTTGCAGAGGCCGATTCTATCCTTACCCCGCCTTTTTTGTTTACTTGAGGCTGTGAAGTTGCAGTATAATGAACAGCCCCCGTGCCGATATCAACGGCACAGGGGCTGTGTTTCGATAATTTTTTTGTTAACTCTACGCCGGCATTCTTTACCCGTGAAAAACTTCCAATATTTTAAGCCACTCGGCACCTACAACATTGGTGGCGGATACAGCCTGTGACGAATACATTCCAGTTGCATTTACAACTGTATTAGCTACTTGTAGCGTTCAAACGTTACTGCTACATTATATTATTTATATAACTGCTCTATCCTCTCGCTCATTCTCGGCTTAGGTACGTACATTTCTTTAATCCATACAATCATTTCTCCCGGTTTCTGGCTGCACCACGAGCCATAAGGAATGGCCATAAAAGATGTCGATTGTATCTGCTCACTTTCATTTATCCTTTCTCCCTCCAATTTCAAGGTTATTGTCCAACCAAGTAAGTCACCGCACTATACTTCTTCTATGCACGCGGAACTATCCACAAACACGTCGGCAAGGAAACTTCCATCGTCGCAGCCCTCCAGGCAGTATACCTCAAGGCCTCGTACGATTACAATCTTGCCGATATTCTGCTCTCATACGCGGATCGGCTTTTACAAAATGAGGAGACATGGCAAAATCGATTTCCAGTTCTGTATCGCCGGGCAGAGCGTTCAAATATAAAAAGCCCTTTTCAATTTTCTCGAGGTCCGTGCGCCATCCACAAGGAGTTCAAAATTCTCCGCATATTCCGGGATACGCAACGCTAATGAAAAGACTCGCCGTTTTCCGCACCAGTTCGTACTTTGACGTGGCCGCTGCGCGGGAAATCGGTATCCAGTTCCATGGAAACGCGGGTATCATTCATCGAAAATGACATTTTATTTTGTATATAATATCACGATATGCAGCCACGCATCTGCGGCTTAGACAAAAACACACGGTTTTAGATATTTTTTCAAATTCCTTAGACCGGTATTAGGAAGGAGCCATCTGATAGGTGCGCCGGAAAGCTACGCCGAACCGGCCAGTACTCTGATGGCCTATCGCCAATGCCACCTGCAGCACGTTTATGGAGGTAGCACACAGCAATTTTGCCGCATATTCAATCCGTCTAGCTTGCAAGTACCGATGTACCAGCCGACCATATAGCCGCTGTAAACAATCTTTGAACGAAGTTGGGAGAAATGCGGTGTCGGGCCAGCCGTTCATTTATAAGCTTTTCTTTCAAATGTTCCAACATATAGTCGTGAGTTCTACTTACGGTATTCATCAAATATCGATCCCGATAGGATGGACCGATGATCAAATCGGTAGCGGATGGACACTGCACAGCAAGTAAACCAATTCCACTGTTTTAAGAACGCAGTATGCTCCCCGCTGCTCAACTGGCAGGGACTGCAATACGGTGAACGTGCTTTCGCTCCAAGTATTGGCTTTCAGTGCCACGCAACCATCATGACGGAGCATCAGCTTTTTTACCTGTGCCACATCCAAAAATGGACCGCCCAACCGGGCGCATAGCTCCATCAAATTCTGACGGGCACCTGTACCATCTGTTTCGACCAGTATCCCTTGCAAACGCAGTCCAGTGCATTTTGCCTCCCGCAACTGAGCCGCATCCGCTAGAAGAAGTACTCATTTTCCCGAATCGTGTGATTGCTGCCGTCTGCAAGGTTTAACTCGAGCCCTCCCTCACAACAAAAACGTCTCATAGTATCCGGGGCGCAGATATGGAGATAGATGTACAGAGGCATCTACATTGAACACGCAGGTGCAAACGCCCGGCACAGGGATGTTCCATGTGAGTTGAAACAGTGCAGACAACGAACCGCTCAAAAATTCCTCAATTACTGCACGAGCCTCCTCCACAGCTTTTATTTTTCCTTTGGGAAAGCAACCGCGCCGTTCGTTAGTTATAACTAACCAAAAATATTATGTCTTACGCTGAGTATCTGTCAAGCCGCTGCACAATGATTCAAGGCGAATCTTCACAACCTTAGAAGTTACGAAACATTTCCAGCTGCAGATCAAAAATTGGACAGTATTCCGTTACCTCTTGACAATCTCTTTTGTTCGATGTACTATAGCGGTGTTATATAACATCGTTATCAAAAGAGGGGCATCATGGTGGAGAGTTCCAGCGCGACATTGGAAAAAATACAGCAGGCCGCTCTAACGGAGTTTCTTGACAAGGGATTTCTGAGCGCGTCCTTGCGTCAGATCGTGAAAAATGCCGGGGTGACCACTGGGGCCTTTTACGGCTATTTTTCCTGTAAGGAGGCCCTGTTTGCTTCTATTGTAGAACCTCACGCCGCAGCGCTTATGGGACGCTTCATGGAGGCTCAGACGTCTTTTGCCGGGCGACCCGAGGCGGAACAGCCGGAGCATATGGGAGAGGATTCTGAAAGCTGTCTGGACTGGATGGTGGACTACATCTGCCAGAACCGTGAGCCTGTAAAACTTCTGTTGTGCCGGGCGGAAGGGACCGGTTACGAGAGCTTTGTCCACAATATGGTGGAGGTGGAAGTGGAGTATACCCTAAGATACATGGAGGTGCTCCGTCGCCTGGGGCGAAGGGTTCCCACTTTGAGTCGTTCTCTGTGCCATATCATCGCCAGCGGTATGTTTAACGGGCTCTTTGAGGTGGTAATTCACGATATGCCCTATGAGCAGGCCCTTCGGGATGTGAAGCAGCTGCGGGCGTTCTATACTGCCGGATGGCTGGAATTGGTGGGGGCATAGCCCCTGTCTTTTTTAGAGTATGGTTAGCGTAAGCTAACTTCAAAGGGAGGTTTTTCCATGAATCAAAAGAAAAAGAGCGATGTAGCGGTCCTGCTGGACTACGCAGGCAGCCATAAGGGTCTGACTTTCCTGGGACTGGCTTTGTCGGCGGTATCCATGCTGCTGAGCATGGCTCCTTACATCTGCATCTGGCTGGCGGCCCGCGATCTGATCGCCGTGGCGCCGGACTGGACACAGGCTCAGAGCGTTGCCCAATACGGCTGGCTGGCGTTTGGCTTTGCAGTGGCCGGCATCTTCCTGTATTTCGCAGGACTGATGTGTACCCATCTGGCAGCTTTCCGCACGGCGGCCAATATCCGCAAGCAGGGCGTGGCCCGTGTGATGAAGGCTCCGCTGGGCTTCTTCGATTCCAATGCTTCCGGCCTCATCCGGGGACGGCTGGACGCGGCGGCGGCCGACACGGAGACCCTGCTGGCCCACAATCTGGCGGACATCGTGGGTACCATCACCCTGTTTATCGCCATGCTGGTGATGATGTTCGTCTTTGACTGGCGCATGGGAGCGGCCTGTCTGCTGGCAGCAGTGATCTCCATCGCCGCCATGTTCTCCATGATGGGCGGCAAAAACGCCAGAATCATGGCGGAATACCAGGCAGCTCAGGACCGCATAACAAAAGCGGGTACCGAGTATGTCCGCGGTATCCTGGTGGTCAAAATTTTCCAGCAGACGGTCTACTCCTTTAAAGCCTTCCAGCAGGCCATCGAGGATTACAGCAACAAATCCGAATACTATCAGGCCAATGTGTGCCGGATCCCTCAGTCCATCAACTTGACCTTTACCGAGGGGGCTTTCGTGTTCTTGGTGCCCGCAGCCCTGTTCCTGGCGCCCGGCGTTCTGGCGAGCGGTGATTTTGCAGGTTTTGTCACCAACTTTGCTTTTTACGCGGTGTTCTCTGCCATCATATCCACGGCGCTTGCCAAAATCATGTTCGCCGCCTCCGGAATGATGCTGGCCAGCACCGCGCTGGGGCGCATCAATCAGGTTATGTGCGCGCCTGAACTGAAAAAGCCTGAGCATCCGCAGAAGCCCCGTGACGGCCGTGTGGAATTTGAGGACGTGAGTTTTACTTACAACGGTGCGGAGACACCCGCCCTTTCCCATGTTTCTTTTACAGTGGAGCCGGGCCGGACCGTGGCCCTGGTGGGTCCCTCCGGCGGTGGCAAGACCACCGCAGCCAGCCTGATCCCACGCTTTTGGGACGTCACTTCCGGCATGGTGAAGGTAGGCGGTGCGGACGTGCGGCAGATTGATCCCCATGTGCTCATGGAGCAGATCGCCTTTGTGTTCCAGAACAGCCGCCTGTTCAAAGCCTCGATCCTGGAAAACGTCCGGGCCTCCCGCCCGAACGCCACGCGGGGGGAGGTGCGGGCGGCGCTGATGGCCGCCCAATGCGGAGACATTTTGGAAAAGCTACCGAAAGGCATTGACACCCAGCTCGGCCCCGAAGGGACTTATCTTTCGGGCGGCGAGCAGCAGCGCATCGCCCTGGCCCGGGCCATCCTGAAAGACGCGCCCATCGTGGTGCTGGATGAAGCCACCGCTTTTGCTGATCCCGAGAATGAAGCGCTGATTCAAAAGGCCTTCACTACACTGACTAAAGGGCGTACCGTCATTATGATCGCGCATCGCCTGTCCACAGTCGTGGGCGCGGACAAAATTCTCGTGCTGGAGGGGGGCCGCGTCGTGGAACAGGGTTCCCATCGCGAGCTGGTGGAAACGGGCGGCCTCTATGCCCGGATGTGGGCGGATTACAACCAGTCGGTCCAGTGGAAGATCACCAGCGAAGAGGAGGCGAAGTAAATGTTCAGCAAAAATTTTCAGCGCAAATATGCTCTCACCGATCAGGGAATGTGGAACACCAAAAAGGGGACTTTCTGGACGGTCATCGCCAATCTGGTCGTCATGGGCGGCATGGGCATTTTGTACCTGTTGATGGCCGATTTCATGAGCACTTTGACGGACGGCCAGCCGCTGCCCAGTGCATCCCTTTTCATAGGATTGGCGGTTATGTTTGTCATCCTGTCCTTTGTAACCCACCTACAGCAGTACCATAACACCTACAGCTTGGTTTATAACGAGGTGAAGGCCACCCGCCTCAGTCTGGCGGAGCGGTTGCGCAGGCTGCCTTTGGGCTATTTCGGCAAGCGGGATCTGGCGGACCTGACCGAGACTCTCATGGGCGATGTGAACCGCATGGAACATGTCTGGTCTCATGTGCTGGGGTATCTGTATGGCGCGTACATCTCCACGGCGGTCATTGCGGTGTGCCTGCTGATGTATGACTGGCGTCTGGCCGTCGCCTGCCTGTGGGGAGTGCCAGTGGCATTCGGCTTGCTGTTCGGCACCCGGAAGATCTCCGCGCGTGCTTCCGAAAGGACGAAAACAGCCGCTGTCCGCGTCTCCGACGGCATTCAGGAAGCCCTGGAGAATGTCCGGGAGATCCGCGCTACCAATCAGGAGGAGCGGTATCTGGCCGGGCTCAATCAGAAAATCGATATCTATGAAAGGGTCATGATCCAAGGGGAACTGGGTACCGGTATCTTCGTCAACGCGGCCAGCGTCATCATGCGTCTGGGCGTGGCCACGACCATCCTGGTGGGAGCTGATTTAATCCTTTCCGGCCAGATCGACTTCATGCTGCTGTTTTTGTTCCTGCTAATTATTACCCGCGTGTACGCGCCGTTCGACCAGAGCCTGGCCCTCATCGCGGAGATGTTCGTCTCCCAGGTGTCCGCCAACCGCATGAATGAGATTTATGATGCTCCTATCGCTGAGGGCGTGGAGGCCTTTGCTCCCATGGGCCACGACATCGTGTTCGACCATGTGTGTTTTGCCTATGACAAGAAAAAGGTACTGGAGAATGTGAGCTTTACCGCCAGAGAGGGGGAAGTGACCGCACTGGTGGGGCCTTCCGGCTCTGGCAAGAGCACCTGTGCCCGATTGGCAGCCCGACTGTGGGACGCCGCTGAGGGGACGATTCAAGTGGGCGGCGTGGATATCTCCGCCGTGGATCCGGAGGTTCTGCTGCGCGATTACTCCATGGTATTCCAGGATGTAGTGCTCTTTGACGACAGCGTGATGGAGAACATCCGCCTAGGCAAACGGGGGGCCACCGACGATGAGGTGCGTGCTGCCGCCGAAGCCGCCAACTGCGGAGAGTTCATCCGCCGTCTGCCGCAGGGCTACGACACCCCCATCGGGGAGAATGGAGCGAAGCTCTCCGGTGGCGAACGCCAGCGCATCTCTATCGCCAGAGCTCTTTTGAAGAACGCCCCCATCGTCCTGCTGGACGAGGCCACCGCCAGCCTGGATGTAGAGAATGAGACCAAAGTACAAGGAGCCCTCTCCCGTCTGCTGGTGGGCAAGACCGTGCTGGTCATTGCCCACCGGATGCGCACCGTAGCTGGGGCGGATCACATCGTGGTTCTGGAGAATGGCCATGTGGCCGAACAGGGGACACCAGCGGAGCTGATGCAGAAAGGCGGCCTTTACCGGCACATGGTGGAGCTTCAGAGCCAGAGCGCCCAGTGGAAGTTGAACGGGACGAAGCGATAAGACAAGATATAACGATTTTTAAAGTTCATATTTCAAAATCACTGTAGCTGTTTTCCACTTTAAGTTAAAAATGCGGGATGTATTTTTTCAAGAAACACAGCCTCAAATTGGCAAGGAATTGCTCCGCAAGCATTAAATCAAACACACTTTTAAATAAAATCCCTGTTTTTACAATCCTATTCCCGGGTTCCAGTAACGTACACGCAAAGAAAATTTATAGAAACAAATAAGTATATTTCTTCTGAAATCTTTTTTCTTATTTTTCATTGCTTTTTGCGAAAAGACATGCAGCAAACCATAAAAAATTTTCATAGAAGGACACATGATGCTAGACCACGCAAACCTCTTGAGAGGTGCACCGCCCAAGTATAGCATTTCACAAAGCATGGGATATCTCAAAGGCAGAAGCGCATATGTTTTTGTGTAGCGGTTAGAACAAATTTATTTTCGCCCTGCAACTACTATGCTTTTGAAAGCGTTGCTGTACGCTTTTTCAAGTGTAGAATATATACAACACCATTTTTAAGACAGCATAGTATGCAGTACATCCAAAACGACCCTCTACATCTGGGACACATGAGATGTAGGGGATTGTTTTGTGATAGAATTTCAGACCTCAAAAATTGAAAACGGTTTTCAAATTATATTGACAACAAAAACACTTTGTAATAAACTGAAAACAGTTTTCAATTTCAAAGGAGCGGATCCAGTGGCACGCAAAGCACAGTATCAAACCAAACAGATGGCTGAATTACTTGCCTTTCTGAAATCCGTCCCTGGTAGCCATATTACGGTCAATGATATTTGCGACCATTTCAAAAAGGAAGGTATCACAGTGGGAATGACGACGGTGTATCGTCATTTGGAGCGCATGGTAAAGCAAGGCGTGGTTGCAAAATACATCATCGAAGGAAGCAGCAGCGCCTGTTTTGAATATATCGGCGGACAGGATAACTGCGAACCGCCGAGCTGCTACCACTGCAAATGTGAAAAATGCGGCAAGCTGCTCCATGTACAGTGCGGCGAAGTCGCTCATTTGGGACAGCACATGTTGGAGCACCATGGGTTTGAAATGGATTCTCTGCGGACGATATTCTACGGAATTTGCAGCGAGTGCAGGAAAACAGGCTGCTGACGGACAAATCATTTTTGTGAAGGAGGGAAAGTTATGGATAAAAAGGCGCAAAGAATCCTTGCCGGATTTACCTGTGCTGCCTTTGTTATTGTCGCCTTCTTTTCTCTTCTTTTCATCGCAAAAGAGGCCCATCACGACTGCACAGGAGAGGATTGCCCTGTCTGCGCCTGCATTCATCGGGCCGAACAAACATTAAAACAGATCGGAACCGGCTCGTCTGAAACGGCCGGGGCGTTTGCGCCTCAGTTTCCGCTGGTTGTGGCATTTCTTTGCCTTCCTCTGTTTGTACCTGTCGTTTCCCTTATCAGCCAGAAAGTAAGAATGAACAATTAAATAGAATCCTTTGATACAAGGGAATACTATGCCCATTTTCCAATCGGGGAGGTTATCCCTTGTATTTTTGCGCCCATTTTTAAGAAAATATGCGAATTTACGGAGGATTCAATTTCATGAAAAAATACATTTCAATTCTGTTGGCGGCGGTACTGGTTCTCGCCTGCCTGTCCGCCTGCGGCACTTCCGATAAACCGGCAGATGCCGATAATTCGGAGAAGCTGTCTGTTGTAACTACGATTTTCCCCCAATATGATTTTACCCGCCAGATTGTAGGCGACAAGGCAGACGTTACGATGCTGTTGAAGCCCGGCGCGGAAAGCCATTCCTATGAGCCGACCCCGCAGGATATTAAGACGATTCAGAACTGCGATTTGTTCATCTACACCGGAGGCGAGAATGATGTATGGGTGGACGATATTCTGAACTCTATGGGCGATCAGAGGCCGGACACCCTGCGTCTGATTGATTGTGTCCCCACCGTCAATGAAGAAATCGTTGAAGGGATGGAGCACGAGCATGACCACGACCATGGGGAAATTGTGGAAAGCGAAATAAAAGACCGCCCGCTTTCTGATTTTGCCGGAGATTTTCAATCGGTGCTTCCCTACTTTGAGGATGGAACGCTGGACGAGTATATCACAGAAGAAGCCGAAGAAAATGAGAAATCCTTTGATGAAATGAAGCAGGAGTTTTTGGAAAAGAGGAAATCCGATTACAATACGCTTTCCATTGAGGGGAACAGCGTTTCTTTCCACACGCCCTCCGGGACTGTATCTGCGGAGTATGAATATCAGGGGTTTCAGACGGTAAAAGACGACGATGGAGATATTACCAGCGTGTGGTATACATTCCAAGCCAAAACGCCTGATTCAGGAGCGCCGGTTTATCTGGCCTTTAACGACCATGGCACCGGCGCCGACAGCCATGAAGAAGAACACGAGGAACATGAAGAAGAAATCGCTCATTTCCATCTGCGCTATGGTAATGAAAGCGTGGAAGCTCTCATGGATGTAGAAAATTGGGCCCCTACGTTTTACGCTGCTGACGCTACAGCAGACGAAATCAAAGAAGCCCTGGCAGGACACTCCCACGAGCACGAGGAGGAAACCGACGAACATGTGTGGACTTCTCCGAAAAATGCGATTGAAATTGTAGACAAGATTACTTCTCTTATCTGCGGAAAAGATCCGAAAAACGACGATTCCTATGAAAAGAACAGCGCCGATTACAAAGAGCAGTTGGAACAGCTGGACGCCTCTTTCCGCAAAGTTGTAGACAGCGCTAAACGGAAAACGATTCTGTTTGGCGACCGTTTCCCGTTCCGGTATTTTGCCGACGAGTATGGCCTTAGCTATTACGCCGCCTTTACAGGCTGTTCGACGGAAACCGAAGCCAGCGCCGCAACGGTTGCATTTTTGACCGATAAGGTGAAGGAAGAACAGATTCCAGTTGTCTTTACCATTGAGCTTTCCAACGAAAAAATCGCAGATTCTATCTGCGAGGCTACCGGAGCGAAGAAGATGACCCTGTATTCCTGCCATAATATGACGAAAGAGCAAATGGAGAACGGGGCTACCTACCTGTCTATGATGATGGAAAATGTAGACAGCCTGCGCGCTGCCTTAAACTAAAATGAGCAGCGGCGGCGCGTGAGTACTGCCGCTGCTGTTTTTTGAATGGAGGTTACAGAAACGCGATGAATTTAATCACATGCAAGAATATATCTTTTGTATATGACGGCGTTCCCGCTGTAAAGGATTTGGATTTTTCAGTAGAGCCGAACGATTATCTTTGCATTGTCGGGGAAAACGGCGCGGGGAAAAGTACGCTGGTAAAGGGGCTATTGCGTTTGAAAAAGCCAGCGTCCGGTACGATTCACATGGGAAACGGGCTTTTGGCAAAAGAAATCGGCTACCTTCCGCAGCAGACAGCGGTACAAAAGGATTTCCCCGCCAGTGTCTATGAAGTCGTCCTTTCCGGCTGCTTAAACCGATTGGGGTTAAAGCCCTTTTATACCAAACGGGAAAAAGAACTTGCAAATGAAAACCTGCAAAAAATGGGAATTACAAAGCTGAAAAACCGCTGCTATCGTGAATTATCCGGCGGCCAGCAGCAAAGAGTTCTGTTGGCCCGCGCTCTATGCGCCACGAAAAAGGTGATTTTATTGGATGAACCTGCCGCCGGGTTAGATCCTGTGGTGACGCAGAACCTATACGAGCTGATCCGGCAAATCAATGAAGATATGGGGATCACCATCATCATGGTTTCCCATGACATCCACGCAGCGGTACAGTACGCAAAACATATTTTGCACCTGTGCCATTCCCAGCTTTTCTTTGGTACAACGGAGGACTATCGGAACAGCGAAGTGGGCAGCCGTTTTATAGGGGGTGTTTCCCATGCTTGACTTGCTGAAAGAGATGTTTTCCTACCCCTTTATGGTTCGCGCAATCCTCGTGGGAACCATTGTGGCCCTTTGTTCCTCTCTGCTGGGGGTAAGCCTTGTCCTAAAGCGGTACTCCATGATCGGAGACGGGCTTTCCCATGTTGGCTTCGGTGCGCTGGCTTTAGCGACGGCACTGAATATGGCCCCGCTGACGATTTCCATTCCCATTGTGGTATTGGCGGCCTTTCTGCTGCTGCGGATCAACGAAAGCAGCAGGATTAAAGGCGACGCGGCGATCGCTCTAATTTCCACTGGTGCATTGGCCATAGGGGTGATGGTCATCTCTTTAACCACAGGAATGAATACGGATGTGTGCAACTATCTGTTCGGAAGCATTCTGAGCATGTCGCAAAGTGATGTGAATTTAAGTGTAGTTCTATCCGTTATTGTATTAGTGCTGTTCATTCTATTCTATAACCGTATTTTCTCCGTTACGTTTGACGAATCTTTTGCGAAAGCGACAGGCACGAACGCGGGGCTATATAACACGCTGATTGCCCTGCTGACAGCCTTGATGATTGTTTTGGGGATGCGGATGATGGGCGCTCTTTTGATCACCAGCCTGATTGTGTTTCCCGCGCTGACCTCTATGCGGTTATGCAAAAAATTCAAAGCTGTGATTATCAATTCGGCTATCATATCCGTGATATGCTTATGGGCAGGACTGACATTTTCCTATGTATACGCAACGCCTACGGGAGCCAGCATTGTCCTATGTAATATCATTGTCTTTTTCCTCTACTGGGTCATACAAACCGTGAAAGGGGTGATTGGCCGTGCGTAAAATATGGAACAGGATTGTTCCTGCTTTATTGCTCTGCATGCTGCTGTCCGCTTGCGGCAATGGCGGCGGTAAAACAGGGTTCAATGTTACACCTCCCGATTCAAACAGTCCGGAGTCTTCCTTAAATGTTGAATCTGCCGCTCCAGAAACCAAAGCCCTTGAAGAGCCTTCTTCCAGTGTGCCGGCAAGCCGCCCTCCTACGCTTGGCAGCGATTCTCCCAACACACCGGTTACAGACGCAACAGGTGAATCGGCTGAGGGCGATGTGTTGGAAATCGGGGAAAAGATGTTTTTAACACAGATCAGCGATATGTACTGCAATTTTGATCGCTATAAGGATAAAACGATCATCGTGGAAGGAATGTATGCACAGTTTTATTCATGGGACGGCAGTGAAACTGCTCCGGTTGTATACCGAAACGGCCCCGGCTGCTGTGGAAATGACGGCTGGGGAGGTTTCCTGCTAAAATACGACGGGGAGTTTCCCAATGAGAACGACTGGATTAGAGTAACAGGCCACCCAGAATTGGTTACAGAAGGATATTACACCAATTTATACCTTAATGTCGCTTCTCTTGAAGTAAAAGCGGAACGTGGAACAGAATTTGTTACACAATAATCACATGATCATTGAACTAGTACTTTTAAAATTTTTCCCGCAGTTCGTACAAAAGGATGGGAATCGTAGATGATAGGATAACGGCAGAGAGCGTCATAGCACAATCGATTAGAACTGCAAAAAAATTGTGCTGGACGCAAAGAGCGCTGTTGAGAAAATCGTCAAAAAGGCCAACGAGAAGTCTGAAGGAACGTAAAATGGACAACTTGCTTTGCTTGTAGGATATGTACATATGCAAGAACACAAGGCGGCCGATTATAACCTGTCGCCTTGTGCTCTTGCATTCCTAAATTGTGGTATATAAAAAACGGACACTTTAATTTCTCTCCCCCCCCGGAGAGGCCGGGAGCGCCAGCTTCGCCGGACGTGTCAGGCTGTGCAAAAAAGAACGACTCAATCCAATTCTATAGATAGTGCGACCTGTCGGATATTCCTTGAATCTAAAAGAAAGGTTGTCTCCAGAAGCCGTTCGCCTAACACGGAAAACACGATGATGAAGGACTAAGGTTATCAAACAGCCATAAAGAGGGCCCGAGCACGATGAATTTACAAACGCGCTCGGGCGGTTTTGTATGAGCTGTTATATTTTACCATAATCCGAAAAATAATATAATTCTTCTTTCTCTCAATCACAAAAGTGCAGCAGAGTCAATGCCCCGTAATATATCGGTGAATTGTTTCCAGCAGAATGTCCGTGACCATGTCCGATTTTTCGCTGAACCAGTATTGTGCCGTTTCTCCTGATGAGACGGGCATATACGACAGATAGGTCAGCGCTGACAAGTTGCTGACAATTTGAGGGTCCCGTTCAGATGGCGATGAACCCATTAATTTAATGATCCGCGCAAAAAAGTCCTCTTCGAACTTTCGAAACTGCTGCCACTGCTCCTTGCTAACTTTTTGGTTGATATAAAACATATCCTCATAATTGGCAAATTTGAGCTTTCGGTACAATTGGCGATGGAGCACGCTCAACTCTGAAGGCGTTGCTCCTTGCTGACTGGCGTCCAACAGGGCTTGAAATATCTGCTCCATTTGCCACATTACGGCTTTTAGGAAGAAATCCTCTTTCGATTCAAATAATAAATAAAAATAACCTTTTGATCCTCCGGTCAGCTTGATCAATTCATCTACAGTTACATTTTTATATCCTCGTTCCATAATTAAGGCCAATCCACGGTCAAAGAGCAGCTGCTTGTGCGACAACTTTTCTGATTCGGAAAAAATCTTTGGCACCCTTATCACCACCTTTAAAAGTTTAAGATGAGTTATATTATAGATATTTTTACACGAAAAGTATAGACTTTTTTGGGCACACGAGCTATAATGACTAAATAATAGAATCAGTCAAATAAAAACGCCCTAAGGCGCTTATTTTAAATGTTGTTTTTGACTTGTTTTTATTTTTAGTCAAAAACTACAAACAAATTATAAGTAACTTCCTCATCTATATAAGAAAGGAAATGAATCAAAATGCAATTGAAAATCACTACAGATTATGCGATTCGCATGATTCTCTATTTGGCACAAAATGAGTCAGTCATTGTATCCGCTACGGAAATTGCTCAAGCAATGAAGATTCCGCACTCCTACTTAATTCAAATCGGAGCTGTTTTGAAAAAATCCGGGCTTATACAAGCACATTCTGGACGGCTTGGAGGATATTCACTTGCAGAGCCATCAGACAGCATTACACTGTATGACATCGTCGCTGTAATGGAGAGTACTACTCTCATCAACCGCTGCCTGGAGAGCGACAGCTATTGCAGCCGATCCGCCGCTGAATTTTGTCCCGTCCGAAAAAGCTATTGCCTGCTGCAACAACATATCAATAATTTTTTACAGTATCTGACTATTGCAGAACTTTTGAAAAATCATATTTCACACGAAGGTCCTCCCCCATCCTCCGCGCGGGCACCGCAGGCTGCCGAGCTTTCGTCTGCTTTTTTAATTGCTGAAAAAAGATCATAACAGCATTGTTTGACTGGAGGCTTGTCATATGAAAAAGGTAGAGAATTATTTAGAAACGTTAAAGCTAAAAAAATGCTTGTTTGGAGGAATTGCCCCGAAGCAGATTGAAATTGTGATTCAAGAAATCTGTATGCTGTACGATTTGGAACTGTATAACAAAAACAACGAGTTAGAGCAAGAGCGCAAAAAAAATGAACAGCAGGACATCAGGATGGAAAAAGTAGCAGAATACGTTCGGCAAGTGTTGGAAACACTCCGGTCTCAAATTCAGGAAACAAACCATCAATTAAATCAGAGCAGTTCTGCCTATAGTGTTTTAGGCCGAAAGATGGAAGAAATGGAACTGCTATTTGCTTCCTCAGCATATCAAAGATCACATGTTTTCAAATGTCGGAGGCGCAAAAAACGTGTTGTTCTCAGGAAGGGGGTATCAGAGTGAGTTCTATATGTTTTCATTCGCAAGCGGCCACATGGCCGTAGTATTTCTTGGCTGTGACCCAGCGATTTACTAAAGGAGGAATAAAAAACATGTATAAAAGAAAACGATTGGCTTTTTTGTGCTTGGGTATGGTGTTCGCTTTCTTAGTGAACAGCGTCCCCGGATACGCTGCGGAGGGCATAGACAGTCTGCCTGTTGCTGGAACTGTATCAATAGACAATAGTGTTCCAGCAGACCCCTCTTCAATATCAGAAGCTGCTTTTGATACTGACTTGCCGGACAGTCGGTCATCCGCACCAGAAAGCGAGTCTACTTCAGTACCCGCAGATATTTCGAACGAAACCAAACCGGATGACGTAATAGATCCTGCATCATCTACCTCTCGTGTGGAAGCAGAAACCGTCACGGAGCCAATCGAAGGAAGCGAAACGGGCACAGACAGTGAAACCCTTCTTCCAGCAGAAATTGAGCTTAAAAAAATAGCGCCTGTGGATGAATCGCCTTCAGAGACTGCCGCAAGAAGCGCCGATGTAGGGGACATCCCTATTGATGAGCAACACTTCCCCGGTAAAGTGTTCCGGGAATGGTTGTTGGGAAAGCGAGAAGGAGATCCAGCTAATCCCAACGTGTTCGGATCAGACGACGGCGTTTTAACGGAATCAGAACGGGCCGCCGTAAAGGAACTCCGCTTCCATTACAGTACTCAGTCTGGTCCTCTGCCCCCGGCGGAGGGGCTGGATTTAACAGGCATTGAATATTTCCCCAACCTAACAATGCTATCCGTTCAAAATGTTGAAATCACCAAAGACCTCGACGTGAGTCAAAACACGAAGCTCAAAACCCTCTCTCTTGCTTTAACCGGAATCAAAGGTACGGTAGATGTAAGCAGTCTGCCTGATTTGGAAGTATTAATTCTTTCTCGCAATGAAATCACTTCGTTGGATGTCAGCCATAATCCTAAACTAAAAAATTTGGGCGTATCCATGCTTGAAAAAGATGGCCTAACCGGGAAACTTACAGAACTGGATTTGAGTAACAACCCGGCTTTGACATATATAGATATTGACGGAAACAAATTGTCATCATTAGATTTGAGCAATAACAAAGAGCTTACCACTATCGACGTTGACAACAACGAACTGCAGGCTTTAGATGTGAGCATGCTTCCAAAGTTAGAATATCTGTATGCTGAATCAAACGCGCTCCGGAAAATTGATGTTACGAAAAATCCTGCGCTCATCAGACTGTACGTCAGCGGAAATGCCGGCATCACTTCGATGGATATGAGTAATAATCCAAATTTGAAAGAGCTTGGAGTACAACAAACTACCCTTTTCTTTTTAGATGTAAAGAATAATCCTAATCTTGAGATCTTGCATGTTGGCAACAATCCATTGCTAGGGTTTGAGATTCCCGATGGGGGCGGCTCTCTCCCTATCCTGTATTATAATTTTTTGCGGGCAATTACAGTAAAAGCAACACCGGAAGGCACTTTTGACTTGGGGCAGTTGGTTCCCGAGCTTGATTCCAGCCGTATCTCTGATTTGAAAGGTGCTGACAGAATTGAAGGGACAACACTGTATGGCTTAAAGGACGGAGTCGATGTCACCTATTATTACCGTATAGGAACAATGGCAGATGGCAGAAAACCCAATATGCTCGCCCGAATCCATATTGTCCAAGATCCTTTGCCTGTGGGCGAAGCAGAGTTGAATGTCCATGTCTTGAACAGTACAGCAACACCGGAAATGCTGAAACAGATGAATCCCATACTGATAGCGGCCGACGGCACCCAATATCAGCCTAATGAAATAGCAAATGGCTTTAGAGCCAGGTTCCAGGATATTCCGGAAGGTGATTATACTGTGAAATTCACCTATCCCAGCGGATATCGTTTCAAGGCAGGAACTACTGTCTCTAATTATCCTTATCTGGATACCGGGTCTACGGTACATGTCACCGCCGGGAATGTCATGAATAATTTCTATACCCGTTTGAGCGGTGCATATTCTATTTTCTATGACGTCAATGGAGGTGATGCCAATACCTCCACTACACAAACTGACCTCATTCCAGGTCAATATTCCCTCAACAATGCGCAAAAGCCCACACACAGTGATCAAGCTGGACAAGCTGTCGCCTTTATTGGCTGGACTTCCCAAAAAGACCTCACGGTTTACAGCAAGAGTTCCTCCGGGCTTGATCTGTCCCGTTTGTTGAACAGTGTACAGGTTATCGATAAAGATGTTACAGTTTATGCGCTGTGGGGTCTCGATGAAAATGGGAATGGTGTCGCTGACGTTTTAGAAGACAAAGCGCTTCTTGTATTCCGTGTGGTTAATGGCACATGGGCAGATGGCAGCCATGGCGACAAAACCGTAGTAGTGCTTCTTGAGGATGGTAAAGGCACTCTTTCGAACGCCGATGTGCCCACAGGAATGAAGCCGAATCAAAACTATACAAACGGCCACTGGGATCAGACGCCGGACACAACTGTTGGTTCAATCAGTGGAAACCACACTTATACATATCTTTATGACATAGCTGCTTCTGTACCATCTACCCCGCAAAATCCATCACCGTCAAAACCAGCCGCTGTTTCTGCATCTACGCCGCAAACAGGAGATCCGTTCAATATTGTTCTTCTGCTGGGGCTTCTCTTGGCCAGTTGTACAGGACTGCTTTTGACCATCGTTATTAGGCTTCGAAAAAACAAATACAATTAAAAAAATACTGCTGAACGCCAGAAGAGACGGCAAGCATTTGCCGCCTCTTTCAAAAGGAGAAATCAGATATGCAACGCAGAAGCGGCAAAAAACTCAGGACTCGTAGCCCGACATTGACTGCTTTAACTGTTTTTTTCTTAACACTGATTTCTATTTCCCTAGCTTCTCTTCTTTTTTACTCTTTGATGATGAATACCGCAAGAACAGAATTCAAACAAATGGCTCAAATTGTCTCAAATGCAACTATTTCGTCCGAAAAAGATCAGCTATTGGATGTTTACGCAGAATTTCATAAGCAAAATTCAGATTTTGTAGGTTGGATTTCTTTAGAAGGAACCTCTCTGGATTATCCCATCATGCAAACTATAGATGCACCGGAGTATTATCTTCGGCGTGACTTCAATAAAAACTATTCTTTAGCTGGCACACCATTTTTGGATGCACGAAGCGATATGGAAAATGGGAACAGTTTAATCGTTTACGGCCATAATATGAATGACGGAAGTATGTTTGCAGTATTGCAAAACTATTTGAAAGAAGGTTTTCTAGAACAACATCCCGCGTTTGAATGCGACAGCCTATTGCAGAAACGTCATTTTCAAATCTTTGCAGTTCTGCACTTTAAAGACTCTCCCGAAAATGCCAGTTCATATTACGCCTTTCCTTTGGATGAAACGTCTTTTAGCCAATGTGTTGAACGGATCCAGGCAGATGCACTATATGAAACTCCTTCAATAGTTACATGGGGTGATCAGCTTTTGCTCCTGTCTACTTGTGATCAAAACGATGCAGAGTCCCGAATTCTAATTGCATGTTACAGAGAAAAGCAAGATTTATGACATTATAGAAAGGGTGTTTATATTTGGATAAGAATGAACTGATTGAGAAAATTGCAGGCAATACAGGTCTGACAAAAAAAGATGTTGGTATTGTAATCAACACTTTTATCGTAACAGTCACCAAAGCCTTAGTTGAAGGCTCAAAAGTGCAATTATTAGGTTTTGGAGTTTTTGGAACGCGCGAAAGAAACGCCAGAAAAGTCCGTAATCCCCGCACAGGAGAGAGTATAGATCTTGCAGCTTCCACTGTTCCCTATTTCAAGCCCGGAAAAATTTTAAGAGACGTTGTAAAATCCATAAATCATCCCATATAAAAAAGCTTGCATACAATAAATATCCCCCGGATCCCCCGGCAAAGCCGGGGGTTTTTCATATGTGGGCATAGCTCTAGAATACTAGCGTGCGCGTCACGTCACACAAGTACGGTCTGCCAGCCGCGAAGGTTCTGTTACTTGTCGCCCGTAAACGGGCTTTTTAGAAGTTCGGCATGGTCAGTTGCTCTCCTGCTTTGTCTTGCTCATACTGGCGTTAAATATACTCCTGTATCTTCTTTGCATTTTTTCCTGCTGTGTCCACGTGGTACCCTCAGCACCAGAATTCCCGATTTCGGTATTTGTATTTCAGTTCCGGAAACTTCTCGTAAGCATCAGGCGGCTCTTTCCTTTCAGGATCCCCATGAACCTCGATACGCTATCTTTGGCGGCATCTCCATCAGCATGTGGATGTGGTCTGGGCACATCTCCGCTTCGATGCTCTTGATCCCTTTCCAATTGCACAGCGCCCTCAGGATGCTCCCGATTTCTCTTCTTTTCTCACCAAAGAACACTTTCCGCCTGTATTTCGAAGCGAACACCACACATTTGTAATTCCAACTGCTATGCGATAAACTATTTACGTCGTTCATTTTTGAATGACCTCCCTTTGCTTGCTTGTGCAGTTCGCAGACCGCACTTCCAGTATAGCAAAGGGAGTTTTTCTTTTCCCATTATCGACATTAGTCTTCTTTTGAACCACTCGCCTAGCGAGTGGTTTTCGGCTTGCAAATCACTTAATTGCTTTGCAAATTCATTACACGCAGTGTGACGGATTCTCGTCGAAAACCAAAAATATTTTTGATATCTATGAAAAACGGGCTTTTAGGAATTATTCCTAAAAAGCCCGTTTTCCCTTGATTTTATGCGACAAAATCGACTGACATCTTTTTTGTCACATGAACTTGGTGGGGCCTCAGGGACTCGAACCCTGGACCGGTCGGTTATGAGCCGAATGCTCTGACCAACTGAGCTAAGGCCCCCAATCACGCCGCGGCACACAGTGATGCGGCTTATATATTATACAGGATTTTCTCCAAAAAGAAAAGCCCTAAAAATTTTTCTGTTTTCCCGCGGTTCACGCTTCCCGGCAGGGAATGCGCGCGGCCATCACTGCGGCAGCAAGAGCGCCTGCCAAGCCCACAAAAAAGATGCAGCGCAGTGCGTGGGGCGGGTAGGCCTCCAGCACGCCGATGAGCGCAGAGCACAGCACCGAGCCCAGCAGAGCTGAAGCCCCGTTGAACAGTGAGTTGACGGAAAAATACATGCTACGCGTGGCGGACGGACTGGTGGCCACCTGCATTTTCAGGAAACCGACGCCCATGCCCGCGTAAGGCACCGCCCCCAGTATGGACAACACCGGAAACAGGTATGCTGCATTTTGCCGGGTGGCCGCCGCCCACAGCGCGGCCACGCATGCCATCATCGCAATGGTCAGCGCGGTAACATTCTTCCATCCGATGCGCGCAGCCAGACGTGCCATCAGCGGAGTGCACAGCGACCGGCACAGGTTTCCTGCCGTCACCCAGACCATGATTTCAAAAAACGTCAGTTCCAGCACCTGAATCTGGTACACCGCGGCAAAGCCGCCGATGAACATGCCCGAAAGGCTCCACACCATATTCGTCAGCATCACCCTCCGAAAACGGCGGTTGCGCAGCGGCTCCAACAAGGCGGCCGCAGCTGGGGCAGGCTCCTCCTTTTCAGGCCTTTCCGGCGCAGGCAAACGCAGCAGCACTGTCAAGCTGGCGGCCAGCAGCATGGTCTCCAGCACGCCTACGGCCAAAAAGCCGGTCTGCTGTGCGCCGTGCCGGGCAGCGCGGTCAATAATCAGGCTCACGGCGCAGAACACACCGGTATATGTAAGCATGAAAAACATCTCACGCACCGAGTAATAGTCTCCCCGGACACGGCCCTCCACACTGCTCACCAGCCAGTCCGTCTGAGACGGACATGCAAATTGATAAATGCCGATGGCCAACACATAGCACACCACCATCAACGGCGCGCCGGCAGTCCTTGGCAGCAGCACCGAAAAAAACACCAGCGGCAGCAGTACACGCCATGTGCCGTTACACAGGCGCAGAAAGCGCAGCGGACGTGTTGTGCGCTCGTAGGCAAGGCCGCCCGCCAGCTGTAGGATGGGCAGCGTGCCGCTCAGGCCCGTGACCACATTGGACAGCGCGAGTGAAAAACCGTAATATGCCGTCAGGCTGGCAATGATGGCGCCTGTGCAGGCCCAGTATGCCGACATGGAAAGAAGGTTATCGAAAATAAAATCGCGCGGTGTCTTTTCCATTTGCTGTCCGCCCCCGCATCCGTTTGATGCTTATTTTGTTGTACTATGGGATGCGCTCCGCCGTTCCCGCCTGTAAACAGCCGGCAGCGCAGCATAAATCCCAGCACATCATAGCATGGCCCCGCACAAAATACCAGATGAAAAATCATATTTCGGAAATTTTCGATATTTTTTTGAACAGACTGCAAAGCCGCGATCCCTACGGTTCTGTTGTACCCCTTTGCGGCGGCATGCTATAATGAAACAAACACTGTCTTCCCAACCGGGAAATGCCGTTTGTTTCTGCCGTTTTTGACAGCTACGGCCGTTCCCGCGCCGCACGCATCCGAACGTATTTTACAAAGCACCAAAAGCTCCCGGAGGAAATGTATTATGAAAAAACAACCTGTCATTGCAGTCATCGGCGCAGGTGCGCTGGGCGTCATGTTCGGCCAGCGCATGACGCAGACACTTGGCCCGCAGCGTGTATTCTTTGCTGCGGATGCACAGCGTGCAGCCCGTTATGCGGCACAGAGCTTCACCTGCAACGGCGCTGCCTGCACCTTCCGCTTTGTGACGCCGCAGCAGGCGCAGCCTGCCGCGCTGGCGGTCTTCGCCGTCAAAAGTACCGGGCTTGCCGCCGCCATTGAAACGATGCGCCCGTTCATCGGGCCTGAAACACTGGTCATCTCCCTGCTCAACGGCATTACCAGCGAGGGCGAGTTGGCCGCAGCCTACGGGCCGGAGCACGTGCTTTACTGTGTGGCCCAGGGGATGGACGCCGTAAAGGACGGCCCCGCCGTCACCTACCGCAATATGGGAAAGCTTCTTATCGGCAGCGGTACGGGCGCGCGCACCCCGGCTGTGGACGCGGCGGCCGCACTGCTGCTGGAGGCGGGCGTGCCCTGCGAAATACATGAAGATATTCTGTACCGCCAATGGAGCAAGCTGATGCTCAATGTGGGGCTGAACCAGGTATGCGCGGTTTACAATGTGCCGTATCGGGGCGTACAGCACCCGGGGACGGCGCGGGACACCATGCTGGCTGCCATGCGGGAGGCACAGGCCCTGGCCGCACGGGAGGGTGTGACGCTGACAGACGCGGATATTTCCGCCTGGATGAAAATGACCGATGCTTTGAACCCCGACGGAATGCCCTCCATGCGCCAGGATACGCTGGCCCGGCGTCCCACCGAGGTAGAGCTGTTCGCAGGCGCCATGCGCCGCCTTGGGGAGAAGCACAGCGTTCCTACCCCCGTGAACGATATGCTCTACCGCCGCATTGCCGAGCTTGAAGCCGCGTATTGAGCATGCGGCGCGCTATAATCTCATCGCACAGAGAAACCAGCGGAGCCTGTGCCCCATAAAAAGGGCAGGCTCCGCTGGTTTTTCGTCTGTATTCCGCGCTGCAGCGCTCATCCGTTGGCGGGCAGCTTTTCCGCAAAGCCGGGCACATGCACGGCCGGCACCTCCATGCCGCCGTATACCGGCACTTTCTCGGCTGCGCCGCCCTGCGGGGGTGTGCCGCCGCTTTGCCCAAGGCGTTCCTTGGCCACGCTCAGCATCAGCTTGATACGGTTCTCCTGGTTCACCCGCGTTGCGCCCGGGTCATAGTCGATGGGTGTGATGTTGGCGCGGGGATATATGGTGCGGATCTTATTAATCATTCCTTTGCCGCAGATGTGGTTGGGCAGGCAGCCGAAGGGCTGGGCGCAGATAATGTTCTCAAAGCCTGTCTGCTGCAGCTCCATCATCTCGGCCGTCAGCAGCCAGCCCTCACCCATCTTGTTGCCGATGCCGATGATTCCGTCCGCCATTTTTTTCGTGTCCAGAAACAGTGTGGGCGCATGGAACTGGGGATGCTTTTTAATCGCCGCGATCATCAGCTTTTCCCGCACGGTAAGCCAGCTCATCAACGTATCGGAGCCGAGCTCCAACAGCTTGCTGCCGCCGTACAGGCGCACGGTCTCGGCCATGTTGGCAACACAGTACTGCACAAAACCCATCAGGCCCGGCAGGTTCACCTCGCAGTCCTCGCCGTGGAGGAACTGCTCCAGATTGTTATTGCCCAACGGTGAATATTTCACATAGATCTCGCCCACGACACCCACTTTCACCTTGGGCGTATAGGTAACGGGCACCGCCGCAAAATCCGCCGCGATAGCCGCAAAGTTCGCAGCCATATCCTTTTTCGAGAAGCCCTTTTTTTCATCGAACTGGCTCGCCACCCTCCGCGTCCAGGCAGCCACAAGCGCATCCGCCGTGCCCGGCTCGTTTTCATAGGGGCGCGTCTGGTTGGCAAGGCTCATCAGCTCGTCTCCGTAAAACACCGCCGCAACAATCTTTCGGATGAGCGGAAGCGTCAACTGAAAGCCGCTGTCCTTTTCCAGGCCGGAAAAATTCAGGCTGGCCACGGGCACCTGAGGAAAGCCCGCTTTCACCAGCGCCTTACGCAAAAGGTGGATGTAGTTGGACGCCCGGCACCCGCCTCCCGTCTGCGTGATAAGCAGGGCCGTGTGATCCAGATCGTATTTTCCGCTTTTCAGCGCATTGATGAACTGCCCGATGACAAGAAGCGCAGGGTAACAGGTATCGTTGTGGACATATTTCAGCCCTTCCTGCGCCACGGCATGGCCGCCGGAGCCAAGCACCTCCACATGATAGCCTTCGTCCTCCATGGCGGCGCGCATCATCTCAAAATGGATGGGCGCCATGTTGGGGATCAGGATTTTATGTGTCGCTTTCATCTCCGGAGTGAATTTTGGATAAGTATGGACATTTTCCATGGGCATGCCCCTCCTTTGGGCAAATACGCAGTTATGGTTACGGGCGGGAGCATTACTCCGCGTCCGGCGTTTCGCCGGAGGCCGGCTCTATGGCTGCGAACAGACTGCGCAGCCGGATATTCACCGCGCCCAGATTCGCGATCTCATCGATTTTGATCTGTGTGTACAGCTTGCCTTCCCGCTGCAAAATTTCTCTCGTTTCGTCGGTGGTGATGGCGTCCACGCCGCAGCCGAAGCTCACCAGCTGGACGAGGTTCATATCCGGCTGGTCCGCAATGTATTTCGCCGCCGCGTACAGGCGGGAATGATAGGTCCACTGGTTGAGGATGCTGGTGGGGAATTTTTCCACCAGGTGTGAGATGCTGTCCTCTGTGATCACCGCCGCTCCATAGCTGCAAATCAGCTTGTCGATGCCGTGGTTGATCTCCTCATCCGCATGGTACGGACGGCCCGCCAGAACGATGATCTGCCGGCCCTCGGCCCGCGCCTGGGCGATGATCTCCCCGCCCCGGACACGCACGCGGGACATATGCTCCGCATATTCGGCATAGGCCGCGTCCGCAGCGCCCTTCACCTCGCCCAGGCTGATGCCCGCGAAGTATTTTGCAAGGATGGCCGTCATCTTCCTGGGGAAATCCCTTCGGCGGTGAATGCCGATATAATCGTAAATAAAACGGATATTCTCCAGCTCGTGGCAGTTGGCCGCAATGACCTCCGGGTAATAGGCCACCACAGGGCAGTTGTAGTGGTTGTCACCCAGGCCCTCGTCCACATTATACGTCAGGCAGGGGTAAAAAACGGCGTTCACAGCCATCCGGCTGAGCCGGTGGATATGGCCGTGCAGCAGCTTTGCCGGGTAGCATACAGTGTCGGAAGGAATGGTACTCTGGCCCTCCAAGTAAAGCTCCCGGCTGGAGGGACCGCTGGTCACCACCGAAAAGCCCAGCTTCGTGAAGAAAGCATACCAGAAAGGCAGCAGTTCGTACATCCCCAGCCCCAGGGGGATGCCAATAGTGCCGCGGATGCCCGGCTGGGGCTTGTATTCGGCCAGAAGGCGCTGCTTGTATTCGTACAGATTCAGTGGGTTTTCCGCGCCCCGGTGGGACACCGGACGGTCGCACCGGTTGCCGCTGATGTATTTTTTGCCGCCCGGAAAAATATTGACCGTAAGCTGGCAGTTGTTTCCGCACAGGCCGCAGTTGACGCTGCGCACCTTCTGGGTGAAGCCCTCCAGCTCCTCCAGCGTAAGCAGAGACGATTGGCTCTTTCCCTTTGCCTTGCCGTACAGTGCCGCGCCGAACGCGCCCATCAGGCCCGCGATATCCGGCCGGATGACCTCCACGCCCATTTCCATCTCGAACGCACGCAGTACAGCCTCATTGTAGAACGTACCGCCCTGCACCACGATCTTGCGGCCCAACTCCTCCGGGCCGGAGGCACGGATGACCTTGTACAGCGCGTTTTTCACCACGCTGATGGCAAGCCCGGCCGAAATGTTCTCGATGGACGCGCCGTCCTTCTGGGCCTGCTTGACGCTGGAATTCATGAACACCGTGCAGCGGCTGCCCAGGTCCACGGGCTTATCCGCAAACAGAGCCAGCTTCGCAAACTCCGGCACGCCGTAGCCCAGCGCGCCCGCAAACGTCTGCAAAAAGCTGCCGCAGCCGGAGCTGCATGCCTCGTTCAAAAAGATGTTGCTGATGGCTCCGTCCTCGATCTTGAAGCACTTCATATCCTGCCCGCCGATGTCGATGACGAAATCCACGTCCGGCATAAAGTGCCTGGCCGCCGTAAAGTGGGCCACTGTCTCCACCACGCCGAAATCCACGCCGAAGGCGCTTTTCACAATGTCCTCGCCGTAGCCCGTGGCTGTGACGCTGGCCACCCGCAGGCCCGGACGCGCCTTGTAAATGTCGATGAGCATCTGCCGGATGATGGGGATGGGATTGCCGCTGTTTGGCTGATAGCTGGTGAAAAGCAAATTGTCGTCTCCGTCGATGACGGCGGCTTTTACCGTAGTGCTGCCCGCGTCGATGCCGATATGCACAGGGCCGGTGCTGTCCGCAAAGGGACGGCGCGGCACGCTCGCCTTTGCATGCCGTGCGCGGAACGCCTCGTATTCCGCTTCGTCCCGGAACAGCGGCGGGTTGAACGCATAGGTGGCCGTGGCGCTGTATGCGTGCAGCTTTTCCACCACACCCGCCAGATCCAGTTCCTTGTCGGAATACAGCGCCGCGCCCAGCGCCACAAAATAAAGGCTGTTTTCCGGGCAGATCCCCGTCACGCCCAGCGTCTTGTCGAAGCTCTTTTTCAGCTGGGGCAAAAATGTGAGCGGCCCGCCCAGATACAGCACGTTGCCGCCGATCTTCCGGCCCTGCGCAAGGCCCGCGATGGTCTGGTTCACCACGGCATAGAAAATGCTGGCCGCCACATCCCCGGCCTTTGCGCCCTGGTTGATGAGGGGCTGGATATCGCTTTTGGCAAACACGCCGCAGCGGCTGGCAATGGTATATGTTTTTTCCGCATGCCGCGCGGCTTCGTTCATTTCGTCGGGCGTCATCTTCAGCAGCGTTGCCATCTGGTCAATGAACGCGCCGGTGCCGCCCGCGCAGCTTCCGTTCATGCGCACCTCGGTACCGCCCGTCAAAAACAGGATCTTCGCATCTTCGCCGCCCAGCTCGATCACCACGTCCGCATCCGGCGCGTAACGCTTTGCCGCCACCCGTGTGGCAAACACCTCCTGTACGAAGGGCACGCCGCAGGCGTCGGCCAGGCCCATGCCGGCCGAACCGGAGATGGAAAGCTGCGCGGGCGCGCCGTGCAGCACCTCAGTGTGCATGCGCTGCACCAGCTCCGCCGCTTTTTCCACGATGTGGGAAAAATGACGCTCATAGGTTTTGTATGTAATATTCAGCGCGTCGTCCAGCACCACGCATTTGATGGTGGTGGACCCGATGTCAAGCCCGATCTTCAAACTGTTCTCCCTTTCCCCTTAAGCGGCGCGCCGGGCGCGCCGCAGCCCGCCGGTAAGACAGGACCTCCTATCTTAACCTTATCTTTACCTTATATCATAGTATTTTACCGCTTTTTGTCGAAAAATCAACGGACAGATGTGAATATTTGTCAAATTTTTTACGGAAAATTCGTCCTTATTTACAAAATACTGGCGTTATGCCCAAAAACACAGCCTTTTCTTATCAAAACAGGCCCACAGCGCGGAGCCGCAGGCCTGTAAAACCAATTATTCTGTGCGCAGCGCCTCTATGGGGCTCAGGCGCGCCGCCTTGCGCGCGGGGTAAATGCCGAAGAAAATGCCGATGGCGATGGAAAACAGCGCGATATAAACTACAGTGGAGGGTGCCACATAGCCCTCCATGCCCATCAGGCTGCTGATGCCGTAGCCGCCCCACAGGCCCAGCACAATACCGATGACGCCTCCGATGAGCGTAAGCGTACCCGCTTCAATGAGGAACTGGAACGTGATGCTGCCCGTCTTTGCCCCCAGCGCCTTGCGGATGCCGATCTCCCGCGTGCGCTCGGTGACGCTGACGAGCATGATGTTCATAACGCCGATGCCCCCCACCAGCAGGCTGATGCCCGCGATGGCGGCGATGATGCCCGTAAACATCCCTGTCACGCTGCTGATCTGCGCGGTGTACTGGCTTACGTCCATAATGCCGTAGCAGTCCCGCCCGGCGTTGCCGTGTCGGCTTTCCACCAGACGCAGCACCTGCTGTGCCAGCGGTACACTGTTCGCAGTGTCCTGCGCCAGCAGCGCGATCTGGAAATACGGCTGGCCCACATCGTCGGAAAGAGTGGACAGGCTGGACAGCGGCGCCGTCATCTGCGCAGTGATCTTGCCGTTGTAGCTGTATCCGCTCTGGCTTTCGGTTATGCCGATGATCGTGAAATCCGAAGTGCGTCCGCCCACCGTGAGCTGCACCGTCATGCCCAATACGTCGTCGGTTCCAAACAGCGCCTTTGCTCCCGCGGAATCCACGGTCACAACACGGCGCGCGGCATCATAATCCGACGCGTCCCAAAAGCGCCCCGCCTGCAGCGTAGCCGGAAACACCAGAAACATGCTGCCGTTGCCCGCCGAAAGGCTGGCGCCTATTTCTCCCTTTGGGCCGCGCACACTTCCGCTGGCGCCGCCGGCCATCGTCACGCCCGCAACGCCTTCCATACGGCCCACGGCCTCCACGTCCCCGTCGGTAAAATAATCGTTCACAGTGGTATCCTCGCCGGTCACACTCAGATACACCGAACCGGAAGACAGCATGCCCAGTTCGCTGTCCATCATCCGCTGCCCGCCGCCGCCGATGCACAGCACCATAATGACAGCCCCAATGCCGATGATGATGCCCAGCATCGTGAGAAATGAGCGCATTTTGCTGCCCATGATGTTGCGGTACGCCATTTTGGCGTATTCATAGATCTGACGCATCCGGACGCCCCCTTAGCCCATCATCACAGCGCCCATACCCGCGTCCGCGGGCATCTGCGCCGCGGCGGCGGGGTCGCTGCTGACAGCCATGCCCTCCGTCACATCCTGCGGGTTGAGGATGACCTCATCCCCCGCGGAAATGCCGGAGGCGATCTCCACCTGCGTATCGGAAGAAAGGCCTGTCTTCACATCCCGGCGCACAGCCGCGCCGTTTTCCACCACATAGCAGAACTGGCCGCTCACATCCGTATTGACGGCGCTGATGGGCAGGCTCAGCACTCCTTTCGCCTCCCCTGTGGCAATGACCACGTTGGCCTCCAGGCCCAGTTTGATATCGCCGTCCGGCGCGTCCAGCTGCACTTTGGCGTGCACATAGGCCGTGGCCGTGCCTGTGGCGGAGGCCCCGGCCGTGGCCATCGCGTCGATGGACGCCACCGTTCCGGTGTATGTCCTGCCCAGCGTGGTGACAACGGCGCTCTGGCCCGGCTTTACCTTTTCCAGATCGTAGCGGGAGAGCGCCACGTCCACATATACATCGCTCAGGCTCTGGATCGTGCACAGCGGACCATAAGCCGCCGCGCTGGAGCCCGGCACCGCACTGAGGGAGGTGACGACGCCGCTGATGGGTGCGGTCACGCCGTCCCTGCCGCGGGCAAGGTCCTCCTTGGCGCTTTGCACGGAGAGAGATGATGGCACCTGTGCCAGCTCCAACTGGCGCTTGGCGCTGTCGGACAGGACGGCCTGCTTTTCCGCGTCGTAGGTTGCCTTGGCCGCGCTCAGCGCCTGCTGCTGGTTCGCGAGGTCCGCGGCGGCGGCGTCCAAAGCCGCTTTAACAGACAACGCCTCCTCGCTCTGCTTATCCGCGAGGGCCTCGTACTGCGCGGTCAGGCTGTTCACCGCGGCTGAAGCCTTGTCTTTCTGGACGGCAAGATTGTTCAGGTTCGCAGCCGCGTCATTGAAGCGTGCCTGTGCGCTGTCGCTGGCGGTGAGCGCGTCGCTTTTCTGCAGCTGGCCGCTCTCATAAGCGGCAGAAGCCTGCCGGTAGGCGCGCTCCAGCGGCTCTGTATCAAAGGTGGCAAGCAGGTCGCCCGCGTTCACGATCTGCCCCGCTTCCACCTTCACCTCTGCAAGAGGCGCGGTGACGGGCGACGGCACCACTACGGTCTGCCCCGAGGTGAGCGTACCCGTGGTGGACAGGCTTTGGCTGATGTCTCCGGCTGCCGCCGTCTGTGTTTGCACATAGGTCGGCAGCGGGCCGCGCAGCGCGCTCAGAACGGCGTTGCCCGCCAGGGCCAGCACCGCAATGCCTGCCAGTGAAAGCAGCACGATTTTTTTGATGCTGCGCTTTTTCTTCGGCCGTTTGGGCGGCTGCAAAAGCACCTCGCCGGCCTGCGCCGGGTCCTGCACGTTCTGCGCCATCAATTCCTTTGTTTCCATTTTAGAAAACCTCCCGTTCCCCGTCGTCTATTTTTCCGTCTGTGATACGCACGATGCGCTGAGCCTTGCGGGCCAGCCCTTCGTCGTGAGTGATCAGTACAATGGTGTTGCCCTCGGCGTGCAGAGCACGGATGATCTCGAACACCCTGGCGCCCGCTCTGGTGTCCAGGTTGCCCGTCGGTTCATCCGCGAGGATGAGCGGCGGATGTGCCGCGATGGCGCGAGCCACGGCCACACGCTGCTGCTGGCCGCCGGACATCTGGTTTGGACGGTGGTCCATACGGGACGCAAGGCCCACACGCTCCAGGGCCTCCAACGCCAGCAGACGCCGTTTTCCGGCGGGCAGGCCCCGGTAAATGAGCGGCAGCTCCACGTTTTCCAGCGCGTTCAGGTTCTTGATCAGGTTGAAGCTCTGGAAAATAAAACCGATTTGTTCATTGCGGATGGCTGAAAGCGCATTATCGGAAAGCGCGCTTACGTCCTGCCCGTTGAGAAAATATGTACCGGACGTCGGCGTGTCCAGACAGCCAATCATATTCATCAGCGTGGATTTCCCGCTGCCTGAATGGCCTACGATGGCCACAAACTCCCCCTTGTAGACCGCGAGGCTCACGCCGTCCAGCGCGCGCACCTCGTTTTCTCCGGGATTGTAGATCTTGTACATATTCCGGATATCGATGATGGCCTGTTCCAAGCCCATCCCTCCCTGTGCCCGCTGCGCAGGCATTTTTTCCATCTGACATTTATGCAACGATATGGTCCGGCCGGCTTCTTCATTTTCTGCGCGCAATAACGAAAACCGTTCCCTTATTTTCAGCAAAAGGCCAAAAATGCAGATTCCCACACAAAATATCCGGCTGTGCATGTACTATATTTTCCCCGCGCCGCATATCCAAAAGCGAGGAGGTGTCCCCTTATGGAACGGATGGACGGCGTAATGGAATATATCCGGCCCGAGCTGCTGGTGCTGGTGGCGGTGCTTTACATCGTCGGCAAAGCACTCAAGGCCTCGCAGGACGTAAAAGACAAGCACATCCCGCTCATTCTGGGCGGCGCGGGCGTGTTCCTGGCCATGCTGTGGGTGGTGGCAACCGGCAGCTTCGACGGCGTACAGAGCATTGCGCTGGGCCTGTTTACCGGTATCGTGCAGGGCGTACTGGTGGCCGGCTGCAGCGTATACGCCAATCAGCTCGTCAAACAGGCGGGCCGGGCGGATTGACCCGAATGCAAAAGAGCATCCCCGGCGCACGGATACCCCGCGCCGGGGATGCTCTTTGTTTTCTGATATTCTCAGGGAACGTACACGTTTACATACTTCACGCCGTTTGCCACGGATTCGGCATAGGTCTCGTAGAACAGGTCCACCTGCATGCGGTTGGACTGCACAAACGCACCCGTATCTGTCGCAATGGCCCAGCCATATACGAATTTGCCGTCAGCGGAGGTGATATACACCTTTGTACCGTAGGGAATGAGCGTCGGGTCGCACGCAAAAGTACCGTAATACAGGCCCAGGCCGCTTGCGCCGCGTCCGCGGGCGGAATAATAGCCTGTCGCCTTCATGGAATACATTTTGCTGTAGCTGCTGGGCACGTTGTTTTCCACCGTGATGCCCTCGGGGGCCTGCAGCGGGCTGACGGCGTCGGAATTGTATTTCCGGTAGATCTCCGGTATCATCTCGGTGACGACCTGGGTATCCACCACCTCGGTGCTGGAATATCCGCCGTCCACATACTTCTGGCGGTAGGTCACGTCCACAAGGCCGTCCTGCCCCGCCTGCACCAGCACCCCGTGGGAATATTTCCCCGTGCTTTCGGCGGTTTCGTCCAGATACTCCGTCTCATAGGGAACGGTCTCCCGGGCGGTATTCTCAGTATATGTTACACGGTGTACGCGCACACGGCCCATGCCCTCGGTCACCGGGCTGTCCAGACTGGGAGTGGTGTAATCGTCCGGCCCCAGCGTCACGCCCGCGCGGGCCAGCACGTCGGCCACAGTGCCGTCGCTGATCTCCGCCTCGTAATATTCTCCATCCGCCGCTACAGAGACCGGAAAAGCCCGCTGCAGAGAAAGCAGCAGCGTGCCGTCCTCCACCTCGTGCAGACGGGTGCTGTCGTTGCTCTCCAGTTCCATACCCGCCAGGTCCAGCAGGACCTCGGGCTCCGTCACCGCAGCCATCACTGTGCGCTGCGCACCGGCGGAATCCGCCACAGTAACCGTATTCACCGTAGCGGCCAATGCCGTGCACACCAGCCCCAGGCTGCCCGCCGTCGCCGCCACCGCAACGATGCGGGGCCCGGCGGCGGCCAGCCAGCGCCGGATATGCTCCTGTCGCTTTGTCATGCAAAAACTCCTTTGGTTCTCCGTCCACACACCGGGCCGCACAGCCAAAACAAAACGGACGGCCCGCACCAGACCGCCCGTGTATCAACAAAAAAGAACAGCGCCGCGCGCGTTTTTGAAAACAAAAACAACGGATGCATGCGGCTGGGGCAGGCCTTGGTACCTGTGCATTATAGCAAAAGAAAGCCGCCGCGTCAAATTTTCGGCTTCAAACCGCCATTTTTCTATACAATTGGTAATATTTTACGCAGATTTTTTCTTTTTTGCCATCCTGTCCAGACGCTCCGCGCACGCTTCGCCACGGCGGCGGACATTGCATGTTTCCCCCTGTGCAAACCCTGATTTTTATGGTATAATAACCCCCAAAGCTGCCGTTTACACGGCTGCGCGTGTGCAAGGCACACGCCCCTGTGCTGACGCACAGGGCTTTGGGAACATTGAACCATGCAAAACCGCAGCAGGTGCGGTTTTGTTGTGGCCGCTTTGCGGCGTCATGGTATAATATGCCCGCTTAGCGAATGCGAGCCGCAGGCGAAGCAAAAGCAGGGCGGCATAGAAACATGATATACGAAGCATTTAGAGACCCGGCGGCAGCACCGCCCGGCGCCTACCATTCTGATTCGACGGAGGAACGCCCCTTGGCACAGAAAAACATCCGCAATTTCTGCATCATCGCCCATATCGACCACGGCAAGTCCACCCTGGCCGACCGCATCCTGGAATGTACCCAGGCCGTGGACGAGCGCCAGATGGAGGCCCAGCTTCTGGATAACATGGAGCTGGAGCGCGAGCGCGGCATCACCATCAAGGCGCGCGCCGTTACCCTGCACTATACGGCAAAGGACGGGCAGGATTACGAGTTCAACCTCATCGACACGCCGGGCCATGTGGACTTCAACTACGAGGTGAGCCGAAGTCTGGCCGCCTGCGAGGGCGCTGTGCTGGTGGTGGACGCCAGCCAGGGCGTGGAAGCGCAGACGCTGGCCAACACCTACCTTGCGCTGGAGCACGATCTGGAGCTGGTGCCCATCCTGAACAAGATCGACCTGCCCAGCGCCGAGCCGGACCGCGTGGCCCACGAGGTGGAGGACGTGATTGGTCTGCCGTGCATGGACGCACCCCGCGTCTCCGCCAAAATGGGCGTGGGCATCCAGGATGTTCTGGAGCGTGTCATCACCGATATCCCCGCGCCGAAAGGCGATGCAGATGCGCCGCTGAAAGCGCTGATCTTCGACGCGGTGTACGACCCCTACAAGGGCGTCATCGTCTATCTGCGCGTGTTCGACGGCCGCCTTTCCGTGGGCGAGCCCGTGAAGCTGATGCAGACGGGCGCTCAATTCACGCCCGTGGAGGTCGGCCATATGGGCGCTACGGCGCTGGCTCCCTGCGGCACGCTGGAGGCGGGTGAGGTAGGTTATTTCACCGCGTCCATCAAAACGCTGGAGGACACCCGCGTAGGCGACACCATCACGGGTGTGTCCGCTCCCACGGCTGAGGCGCTGCCCGGCTACCGCAAGGTGACGCCGATGGTGTTCTGCGGCATTTATCCCGCCGACGGCGCGGATTATCCCGACCTGAAGGACGCGCTGGAAAAGCTTCGCCTGAACGATGCGTCCCTGAGCTTTGACGCAGAGACCAGCGTGGCGCTGGGCTTTGGCTTCCGGTGCGGCTTTCTTGGCCTTCTGCATCTGGAGATCATCATCGAGCGCCTGGAGCGCGAGTTCGACCTGGACCTTATCACCACCGCCCCCAGCGTGGAATACCGCATCACGCTGACAGACGGTGCCGTAAAACTCATCGACAACCCCACCAATTACCCCGATCCGGCGCAAATCGCCAAGGCCGAGGAGCCGTTCGTGGATGCGCATATCTATACCCCTACCGATTATGTGGGCAGCCTGATGGAGCTGTGCCAGAACCGCCGCGGCATCATGCGGGACATGAAGTACATGGACGCCACCCGTGTAGATCTGCATTATGAGCTTCCGCTGGGCGAGATCGTATACGACTTCTTCGACGCTATCAAAAGCCGCAGCCGCGGCTACGCCAGCTATGACTATGAGATGAAGGGCTTTGTGGAATCCAAGCTGGTGAAGCTGGACATCCTGCTCAACGGCGACATGGTGGACGCGCTTTCGATGATCGTCCACGCGGATACCGCTTATGCCAAGGGCCGCCGTCTGGCGGAAAAGCTGAAGGAAAACATTCCCCGCCAGATGTTCGAGATCCCCATCCAGGCGGCCATCGGAGGCAAGATCATTGCCCGCGAAACCGTGAAGGCCATGCGCAAGGACGTTCTGGCCAAGTGCTACGGCGGCGACATCACCCGTAAGAAAAAACTTCTGGAAAAGCAGAAGGAAGGCAAAAAGAAGATGCGCCAGCTGGGTACGGTGCAGGTGCCCAGCGAGGCGTTCACCGCCGTGCTCAAGCTGGACGAATGAGCGCAGCGCCCGGCCGCCGAAGCTTTCTGCCTTTGGTTTGAAGGTCTGGAGAAAATATTATGAAGCTGAAATGTGTGAATATTGCGACGCCAAACCCCTCCGCAATGAGCCGATTTTACTCGCTGGTACTGGGCCAGCCCTGCCGGCGGCGCGCTCCAAACCGCTTCGAAATTCCCGCCGGCGGCGCTTTTGTCGTTATCACGCACTCCGACACAAAAACACCTGTCAACCCCGATTGCTGCGGACTGGAGTTTGCGGTCGACGACGTAGACGCGGAATACGAACGTCTGCTTACTGCGGGTATTTCTGTGGAACGCCCTCCCGTCACTTACCCGTGGGGGTACCGCGCCATCGGATTTCGCGATCCGGACGGCAATAACATCGATTTTACGGCGTATGTTGGTAAACCGGAATAAGGAACACGACGGCAGCATGCAAAAGCGGACGGCTGATAAAACAGCCGTCCGCTTTTATTCTTGTCGCCCGTACACCTTACAGCTCCGGTTCGGCCGAAGCCGCCGCGCCGCTCTGCGCGTCCGAGGACGCGCCCTCGCCGCCGATGACGCCCGTGGGGCTGACGCCGCCGAACAGCAGCGTGCCTTCCCTGTCCTTACCCACGATAGCCACGTAACTCTTACCCACATTGACCTGCAGCGCCGCGCCGTTCTCGTCCTTCAGGCGCAGCGGGTCCTCCGGGTTGCCTTTTTCCCATGTCACCGCACGGAACTTGCCGCCGTAGCAGTAATAGCCCGTGCCGCTGCTCATAGCGAAGTCCGTCACAAGATTGTTGGGGTCGTCGGGATTTTTCAGTTTTATATCCGTAAAAAGCACCAGTACGTTGTCAAACGCAAGCTGTGCGCCCGTGGATTCATCCACCTGCGGCGCGCCGTAAGCTGTTTTCAGATACTTGGCCGCAGCGGCGTCATAGGTGAGGGTCACCGCGCCGGAATCCGAAAAACTGAACGCCACGTCTGCGGCGTCACCTTGGGCAGGCACCACCGGTTGAGCATCGTGAGCCACAAAATCGAACAATGCCTGGCTGGCGCCCGTTCCCGAAAGCCCCAGCTTTTCCATCCCCGCTGCAATCAACGCCGCGTCTGTGTACCAGCAGTGCTCATTGGCGTAACCGGCCGCACTGCGCGCTTCATCAAACACAAAGGACGTGGACCCCAAATACATGCCGTTGATGGTGGAATACTGATACTGGTTGAGCAGATTTTCAGCATAAATGCTGGTGCCGATGTGCACGATAACCGAGTTCAGCGGCATCGCGCACTGAAGATGCTGGTCCCGCGCGGAACGCACCGGCCCCACCTGGGGCACCGTGTCCTTATCTGCGTACAGCGCAAGCAGGCGGGTGATGCCGCCCTCCGTCACCATTTCAAAAACCGCGTCGGCGCTGCCGATGCCCCGCTGGGGCAGTGCGGCCTGCGCATTGTTCACCATGACGGCCACGGGCCTGTCACCCGCCGCCAGCCCTTCGGCCAGCGCTTCGCCTGTGATGAGGTTGATCTCCGGCGCAGGGCCGTCCGGAATCAGCGGGCTGGCTCCCGGAGCAGAGGCGGAGGACGCGCTCTGCGTCCCCGACGAGGTGTTGTCGCCGCACGCCGTCATGCCAAACGCCAGCATAACGGCCAGCGCAAAAGCGATCATGCGTTTCACGGGCTTCAACTCCTTTCCGTTGTTGATACATAAAACCGGGTCCGCCCCGCGCGCGTTTGCGGGCGGGGCGACGCGGGACGGCCGCGGATCAGCCGTCCGTTTCTTCAAAGTTTTCCAGCGTGCTGTTGTCGCCGGTGGGCACCTCGGCCGTATCCGTGGCTGCCGCGCCCGCGTCATAGCTGAACTTTCCGGCCTCTTCCAGGTCCACCACTGCAAGATACGTCTTGCCGGGGTTCACCTTTACGCTGGTCTCGTTGCCCTCGGCATCAACCAGATACAGCGCCTCAAGGGGAGAGCCCTTTTTCCAGCGGATCGGTTCCGCCTTTCCGCCGTTGAAGTAGTAGCCCACGCCGCCGAAGGTGTAATCCACTTTCTGAAGGTCGTAGCCGGATCCGCCCGGATCAGGATACACGTCAAAATCCGTGAACAGCACGATGACGTTGTCGAACGAAAGCTGCGTGCCGTTGTTCGCGTCGGTGCTGGGCAGGATATCGCGGGCCGCATAGCTGTACTGGCTCATCAGATACTTACCGGCGGCGGCGTCCCAGTCGAAATAGGTGCGGTAGCTTTGGGAGTGCTCGATGGTGATGCCCAGCGCGTTATCGCCTGTCAGCACACGGGCGGGCTCATTGTAATTGACGAAGTCGAAGATCGGGCTGGTGTAGTCGCGGCGGGTATCGGCACCCAAGGCATCAATGGCTTTCTGGATAAAATCTCCATCCACATAAGCCGTGTGTTCCCGCGCCACATTCCCCTTACTTGCATCGCGTGGGAAATCACCCATCCGATCCAAATTCAAATCCATATCCTGATAAGAGTAATCCTTAACATACTGCGTCTGCACCACGCTCTCGCCGATATGCACATAAAGCGGCTGCAGCGGCAGGATAAGCTGGAAGAACTGGTCACGCGCGCTGCGCACGGGGCAGATCTCGGGCAGGTCCCGGTAATCGGTAAACAGGGCGCAAAAGCGGGTGATGCCGCCCTCCACCTTGATCTCGATGAGCACGTCGGCTTCGGACAGGCCGTTCTGCGGACGCGCCTGCTGGTAAGAGGTATTGGAGATATTGTTCACCATGACAGCCGTGACGCGCTGGCCCTCGGGATAATCGTCACTCTTGGGCAGGCCGGTGAGGACGGCCGGGTCATACGGCGGCTCCTGCGGCTCAGGCTCCGAGGAGGAAGCGGCTGGAGCGTCCGTCGTGCTGCCGGACGAAGCGGGCTTGTCGCCGCACGCCGTGAACACGGACGCCGCCAGAGCCAGGATCAAAAGCATGGAAAGAAATTTTTTCATCTGATGGTCTCCTGTTGTAGTGATCTATTTTCAATATCGGGCACTACTGCGTCATTCCGAGTACCGGGCCGCTCAAGACAATTGTCCGGGCAAAACGTTAGCCGGGAATCGTGCGGTGCTGCCAAAAATATTGAAGCAAAAATATTTTATTCCGCCGCCTGCCAAACAGGCGCCGTATCGTTGATGCGGAAATAGGAATACATGTCCAGCCCCACCACCGCAATATAGGTGCGGCCCGGGTTGACTTCCACAGGCGTTTCGGCGCCGTCGGCGGACACGATGCGCAGCGGCTGTTCCGGCGCGCCTTTCAGCCATCGTACCGGCTCGCATCGTCCGCCGTTGAAATACCAGCCCACGCCGCCCCACGCAAAATTCACTTTCGTGAGAATGCCGCCGGGATATTTTTCGGTGTCCGTGAACAGCACCAGCAGGTTATCGAACGTGACGGCCTCACCGGTGTTCTCATCCAAATGCGGCGCGCCGAACTGTGATTTTACATATTGCGCTTTCTCTGCATCGTAGCGGAACGCGCTGTTGGCATAGCTGGAAAAACGGATATAGAGCTGGGACGCTTCCCCACCCGCCAGCACGCGGGGCTCCTGAACGTAGGGGACGAACTGGAACACGGCCTGCTGTGGGCCGTCCATCGCGGTATCCAGCCTGTATTGGGCGGCCGCCTGAGAAAACAACTCCCCGCTGGTGAACCAGCAATGCTCAATGGCCGCCGTCAGGTTGCGCTGTGCATCCAACTCCAGCGCGCCGGCCTGAAAATAACCATCCAAAGATTTGGCCTCATAATGGTATTGGCTGAGAAGCGCCTTCGCATACGTGGAGCCGCCCACATGCAGGTACATCGCTCCCAAGGGGAACATAAGCTGCACATGCTGGTCCCGAGCGGAGCGCACCGGCCCCACCTCGGGCATGGAAGTATAATCGGAATATACGGCCATCAGACGGGTGATGCCGCCCTCGGTCACCATTTCATATACAAGATCCGCACTCTGCAGGCCACGCTGGGGCAGCGCCGCCTGAACGTTGTCGAGCATCACGGCCAGAGGCCGCATGCCCTCAGGCCAATCATCCGCTTTAGCAAGCCCTGTGAGGGGGTTCGCCGACGGGTCTGTCACGATAGCGGGCGTTTCCGGCTCGGGCTGCGGCTGCGGCTCCTGCGCAGACTGGGACACCGAGGAAGGCGCCGGCGCGCTGGAACTCCCGGAAGGCGGCGCGCCTGAGGCCGAGACCTGCCCGCCCGCAGTGCAGGCGCAAAGGCACATCACAGCCGTACTCAGCGCCAACAGGGCGCTGCACAAACGTTTCGTCATGCCTGTCAACCTCGCGATCGGCAAAACGAGACGGAAAGAAGCAAATAAGAAGAAAAGGCGGCATCTGTATAGACGAAGCAGCCTTATCTTTTGTTTCGTTCCCTATCCCGTTTTCACCATAGCGTTTCAGCGTAACTATCCTTATACAATATACACAAAACCGAAGCTTTTGTAAATAGGAAGGCAAACATTTCACACAAGAGCGGCGCCTTCAAGGAGGCAGGAAAGCCTCGGGAGCCGCGCTTTTCCGCGCACCGGCGGTGCGCGCACGGCGGCTACCGGCGGGACAATTTTCCGGCGGGGTATTGACAGAATACCACCTGGCTGATATAATAGTCAAGCGTCATTGGAGAATACAGTATTTCCGTCTTTTCTCTTTTTCTTTATGAGCCATTAGCTCAGTCGGCAGAGCATCTGCCTTTTAAGCAGGGTGTCCGGGGTTCGAATCCCCGATGGCTCACCACATCGGAATGGACTGCGCGCCATTCAAAAAGCCCCGCTTCGGCGGGGCTTTTCTCATGCTTCCGCCTCCTTTCCCCATCCGCCCACAAAATTTTGCGGCGCAAGCTTTCGCGGAGTCCAATGGCACCTGTGTTTCAGCGTCTGCATGGTATCTTTTTTCATCTGAAATGAACTGCGCGCCCGTTGGGAGCCCGGCTTTATGACGGGCCTTTTTATTTTCTCCCGCCGTCTCTAACTTTTTTAAAGTTTTGGTTGACATTCCCTCTTTTATAGCGTATACTTAACTAATCGCCGAAGTGCGAACTAAATTAAAGAGGTACCACATGTTCCAAGACAAAACGATCGTCTGCAAAGATTGCGGACAGGAATTCACCTTCACCGCCAACGAGCAGGAGTTTTTTGCTGAAAAGGGCTTCACCAATGAGCCGCAGCGCTGCAAACCCTGCCGCGATGCCCGCAAAGGTGCTTCCAACAACCGCCAGGGCGGCGAGCGCCAGATGTTTGACGCTGTATGCGCTTCCTGCGGCCGTTCCTGCAAAGTTCCGTTCCAGCCCCGTACAGACCGTCCGGTCTACTGCAGCGATTGCTTCCGTAAATAATTCGCAGCCGACACGCCTTTCGGGGCGTGTTTTTGTTTTCTGCTCCGGCAGGCTTCGTCCGGCAAAAACGGCGTCCCGCGTTTCGGCGGGACGCCGTTTTACTTTCTTCGTGTATTCACCAGCACCAATCGCAGGACGTATAGCCTTCGTCCTCGGCTTCCTGCCGCGTCATTTCCTTCGGTTTGATGACCAGCGGGCAGTCCGGTGAGCTGTGGTATCGGGAACCGAGGCGCTTGGACACCCACACACGTGTGTTCTTCTCCGCTTCCGCCGCGCTCTGCGCCGCGTCCGACGTACCGGAATCATATCCGGCATCGTATCCCTCGCTGGAGCCGTCCTCATGCCCTGCGGCATAGCCCTCCTCGTAGCCCTCGGTTTTGCCCTTGGCAAAGCCGGCGGTATAGCCGTCGTCATAGGTTCCTTTTTCCGCGATGGCTGCATCATAGCCTTCCTGATAGGTGCCGCGCTCCGCCATAGCCGCGGCAAAACCCGCGTCATAGGTTCCCTTTTCCGCAATGGCTCCGTTGTAGCCCCAGCGGTAAATGCCCGCCGCCGCAACGATGAGCAGCACGACCCCGAGCGTGAGCCCAAAGGCCAGCACAAAGCGCCGGGTGTTTTTCGTCATCGCAGGCAGCCGGAGCCGCTTCCAGCTTTCCGGTAATTCCCATAGGAACTTGCGGCCGCTGCCTCCACCCGGCAACTCTTTGTCGTCCGTCGGCTGCGCCCCGGCCTCCTCCGCAGCCTCCACGGCCGCAGAGATCGCCACCGCCGTTCCGCTGCGTCCATCTGCCACGCCGCTGAAAAAGTCATCCACGTAAGCGCTTTCCATATATTGTTGCGCCGTCATGCCGTAGCAGGATGCGATGCCCTGCACCAGCCGCAGCACGCGGCATTCTTCAGCGGGCACGTCCAACGTCCCACAGTTCTCCCGCCGCTGCGGGCCTGCGGGCATGACCTTCCAGCGCACCTGCTCCAGCCGCTCTTCCAGCTCTGTCATAGCGTCATCGAAAGAGACTCCGCGCTGTTCGGCAAACTGCCGTACCCGTGCAGCATACGCACACGCTGTACCGCAGCGCCCGTCCATCTGGGGATATTGCTCCGCCATCTCTCTGCACCTCATTCCATCTCCGGCCGGCAAAAAAAATGCCGTCCCTTATTCCATGTAAACATATCGCCGTTCCCACGGCAGAAGCCGGTCAACTCTATCAAATTTTCACATCATGTTTCGCATATCATCCGCATTCAGCGGGCGGGCATATTATACCATGACGCCGCAAAGAGGCCTCAACAAAACCGCACCTGCTGCGGTTTTGCATGGTTCAATGTTCTCAAAGCCCTGTGCGCCAGCACAGGAGCGTGTGCGGCGCACACGCGCAGCCGCGCAAGCGGCAGCTTTGGGGGTTATTATACCATATGACGGGTCCGCTGAAAAGCACCAATCTAAGCCAAAAGATTTGTTCCGCCCGGGCCTTTCCTTTTTCCAGGCTCCACCGGTGGCGCTTTTTTCATTTTCCGCTTTATTTCCGAAAAAAACGCCACAGCTTTTCCAAAGAGCTGCGGCGTTTTTCTCCCAATTAAACAAAATTTAATGTGCTGCCTCACATAGGATCAGATAGCGGTGTATGACGGAAAGCCCCAGCTTTCCGCTTTTCTCCGGGTGGAACTGGCAGCCGATGACACTGCCCTTCTGCGCCGCCGCACACAGCCTGCGGCCGCCGTATACCGTGTCTGCCAGGCGGTGCGCGTCATAGGCGGGCTTCGCCTCATAACTGTGAACGAAATACAGCTCCCCGCCCGGGGGAACATCCTCGAACACCGTTCCTCTGAAGCTTCCGCCCCGCTTCTGCGGCGGCAGAACGGGCGCCCATCCCACATGGGGCACGCGCTGCGGCGCGCCGTCCGTGTCCACGCCGGGAATGCGCTCCACTCGCCCGGGGATCAGTCCCAGCCCCCTGTGACGTCCGAACTCATCACTTTCATCGAAGAGCATCTGCATGCCCAGGCAGATGCCCAGAAGCGGCGTGCCTACAGCGCATTTATCGGCGATGGCATCCGCCAGAGAAAGACCGGAGAGGCCCGCCATGCCGTCCTTGAACGCGCCCACGCCGGGAAGCACCAGCGCCTTCGCGGACAGGATGCGGCTGCGGCTGCCGGTAACCTCCACCTCCGCACCGAAATACTCAAAGGCACGCCGCACGCTGAGCAGATTCGAAAGCCCGTAATCGATCACTGTTATCTTCATTTTCAGCGCACCTCTATCCCGTGTTCCCGAATGCCGGCCTTGAGCTGCGGCACCGTTGTTTTCTTGTAATGGAGGATACTGGCTACGGCCACGGCGGACGCGCCCGCCTGTGCCGCGGCTGCGGCGTCCCCCGGGCCGCCGCACCCACCCGAAACGATGACGGGCACGCTGACGGCCGCGCACAATTCACGGATGAGCGGGCAGTCCATGCCCCGTTCAAATCCCTCTTTGTCCACGCTGGTGAGCAGGATCTCGCCCGCGCCCAGCGCCACGCCGCGCCGTGCCCACTCGATGACATCCTTGCCCGAGTGTTCCCGCCCGTTGTCATAATAAGCCTCATAACCCGGGCCGTCCCGGCGTTTTTTCGCCTCGATGCCCAACACCATGCACTGGCTGCCGAACGCCTCGGCCACCTGGGTAATGATGCTCTCGTCCTTGATGGCCGCGGTATTGATGGCCGCCTTGTCCGCCCCCATCTGAAGAATGCTCCGCACATCGTCCACACTGCGCAGGCCGCCGCCTACCGTGATGGGAATGAACACGTCGTCCGTGGTGCGCCGCACGATAGCCGACAGGTTGTTGCGGTTGTACAGACTGGCGACGATGTCCATATACAGCAATTCGTCGACACCCTGCCGGTAATAATCTGCCGCGAAATCATGCGGGTCTCCCAGCTTGCGCAATCCTTCCAGCTGAATCCCCTTTACCAGATGGTCGTTCTTTACGTCCAGACGGGCGATGAGGCGTATTTTTTTCGCCATGCCGCTTCCTCCTTTAACGTTTTTCGGCAGGCACGCCGTAATTGCATTCGGAATCCCCCTCAAAGGGCTTATGGCGTAACTCCCACCGGCCATTCCGGTACATCCAGATGTGCGGTGAACGGAAGCGGTCCGCCAGGTGCATGAAGTATTCTCTGTCCATGGCGGGCTGTTCAAACAGCCTGCTCGCGTGAGGGAAATGCCTTTCATCAAGAGAGAGGTAATCCCATATCTCCTGCTCAAAGCGCGTGGGGAATTCGCCGTCATAGCGCTTGCAAAGCGCCACTCCCTCTTCGCGGGTGATTTCTTCGTTGCGGATCTCCTGGGCGGCGTCATAGCTGGTGCGGCCGATGCCATATTTGATATAGGTGGTGTAATAGAAGAAATCGTCGATCTTATCGTCGATGGAATTGTATTTGGAATAGGTACCCTGCGTGCGCTCCGGGCTGGGTTTAAAGCCGCCGTGCTCCACACTGTAATAATAGGCGCCCTGCGGGTGCCATTTGAGATAATAGCCCAGATAATGTACCTGAATGTGGTTTTTTTCGATGTCCGAGGTATCGCTGGGCAGATAGATGGCAAGGTCCGCCGGGTCCACCTTGAAATCCTCCTCCAGCTGCCGGAGAGACACGCCGCCCAGATAGATATTATCCCGGGAATTCGTGGCAAAGAAATGCTCGTCCCGCAGCGCGGATTCATTGTCCGCAATGGGATTGCCGAACTCGGCTTCATTTTCGCCGTAGAACACCAGTGGGATGCCGAATTTCGCAGCCATTTTCGGAGCAAGCTGTTTCTGGCCCAGAATGAACGCCTGGAACGGATGGAACAGGTTTTCGGTGGCGAGCCGTGTCAACAGGCGGTGCGTCATGCCGTTGGGCGTACACAGGTAATTGTCAAAGCCCGCGTGAATCCATGCCTGAAAGTTCTCCCACCCCCAGGGCGTATAGATATGCGGCGCCCAGGTGACGGTGAGCGGGTGCATGCCGTACTTGTATTTGAGCATATGCGCCGCGTAAAAACTGTCTTTGCCGCCCGAGCCGGGCACAAGGCAGTCGTAGCTTCCGTCTGTTCTGCGGTAACGGTCGCACAACTCCCGCAGCCGGCGCTCCCGGTCCTCCCAGTCGATCCTGCCCACCTTGTTGCGGCAGGCGTGGCAGGCGTCACACACACCGTCCTCCCCGATGTGCATGCTTTTTTTCACGCTGTTGATGGTATGCTCGAACTCATAGCATGAATTGGGCTTCTGGTTGCTCATCACACATTCCCTGCAGAACTGCACATGGGCAGGCAGACCGTATCGGGCCTCCAGCTCCGCCTCAGGCAGGTCCGGCGCGAATTTTGCATAATCGATGGGAACATAGCGTTTATACGGTTCCATACTTCATTTCCCCTTATCCTCATATTCCTTGCTGTATCCGGCAGCAAAAAAGGCGCCGCCCGCAGGGTATACCATACCCTGCGGGCAGCGCCTTTGCTGTTCATACGCATTATCATACCACAGTGCCCGGCAGCTTTCAAGCCTGCGGCCCATTTTATCCGAATTGTACATTTGCCCGAAAAAAGTATATAATAGGAAATAACAAAACAATGAAGGGCGCCGACGGCCGCGCCCCCCCGAAAGGAACGACTATATGGAAAACGACGGAAAGGTCATCGCGTTGCTCATCGACGCGGAGAACGTCTCGCCCAAATACATCAAGACGATCATCGACGAGGTGAGCATGTACGGCACCCCCGCCTACAAGCGCATTTACGGAGATTGGACGGCCCCCGACATGGTGAGCTGGAAAAAAATGCTTCTGGAGCACAACCTGACGCCCATCCAGCAGTTCAGCTACACACAGGGCAAAAACGCGTCGGACTCCGCCATGATCATCGACGCAATGGATATTCTGTACACAAAAAATGTGGACGGGTTCTGCATCGTCAGCTCAGATTCCGACTTCACGCGGCTGGCCGCGCGCCTGCGCGAGAGCCGTATGTTCGTCATTGGCATGGGAGAGAGCAAGACCCCCACGGCGTTCAAATCCGCCTGCGACACCTTCAAATACCTGGACGTGCTGATGGGAATGAAAAAGGAGACGCTGCCCGTGGCTGTGTCCGAAAAGGCTTCCAAGCAGCCGGCCCAGCAGCCGAAAGCCGCGAAGAAGCAGGCCCAGCCCGCTCAGCCAAAAAAAGCCGCAGGCAAAAAGGGTCAGAAGCCGGAGCCGGAAAAGGAACCGGAGCCCGTTCCCGCCGCGCCTGCGGAGCCGCATCACGACGAGGAACTGGCCGCCGCGTTCGTCTCTTTGGACGAGATCGTAGCAAAAATCCGCGAGATCGTAGAGCACGACTCCGACGAGGACGGCTATATGCCGCTTTCCCAGGTGGGCGTGATGCTCTCGCGTATTTACGCGGACTTTGATTCCCGCAACTACGGCTTCTCCAAGCTGCACAAGCTCATCGACTATACCAAAGCGTTCGAGACGAAGTACGAGCAGTTTGAAAACGGCGGAAAGAACCTCGTTATCCGCAACAAGGGGTGAACGGGATGGCGCCGGAGCTGGAGCGGCAGCTTGCCGCATACCATCCCTGCTGCGAGCAGGAAGCCGTGGACCGGGACGTGATGCTGCATTTTCTGCGGGAAAACACGGATGCGTTCACGCGGGAAAACCTTGTGGCGCATTTCACCGCATCGTCGTGGATCGTAAACAGCAGCCGTACCCATGCGCTGATGGCCTGGCACAACCTGTACCGGGCATGGAGCTGGACGGGCGGCCACGCCGACGGCGAAACAGACCTGCTTTCCGTGGCTCTGCGGGAGGCCCGGGAGGAGACGGGCCTCGTTCACGTCGCGCCCGTATTTCCGGAGATCTTCTCACTGGAGACCCTCTGGGTGGAGGGGCACGAAAAGCGCGGCAAATATGTGCCGTGTCATCTGCATCTGAACGTAACCTATCTGCTGGAAGCCGACGCAGGAGACGCGCTGCGGGCAAAGCCCGACGAGAACAGCGGCGTGCGCTGGTTCATGCTGGACGAAGCCGTGGAGGCCTCCACCGAGGAATGGATGCGCGCCCGCGTGTACGAAAAGCTGAACCGCAAGGTGCGCGCGCTGGGCTGACGCCCGCAAGTCTTTGAAAAAGCTGCCGCGTCCGGGGCGGGGCTGGGCGGGGCGGAGGATAGCCCTTCCGCCCGCCGGGCGCTTTTTGAGGAAAACTCTATGAAGATCGACCGTCTCATCGGCATCGTCACGATCCTGCTGCAAACCGAAAAAAGCACCGTGCCCGCGCTGGCGCAGCGGTTTGAGGTGTCGCGCCGTACCATCGAGCGCGACATCGACGCACTGTGCCGGGCCGGTGTCCCGCTGGTGACGGTGCAGGGCTACGGCGGCGGGGTATTCATTGAACCGCGCTATAAGCTGGACAAGACGCTGCTCTCCGGCCCGGAGCTGGCCGCTCTGGTGGCCGGAGCTGCGGGCGTAGGCAGCGTTTCCCCCGCGCCGCTGGCCCGCAGCCTGGCCGAAAAGCTGGGCGGTTCAGGCACGGACGACCTGCTCATCGACCTCTCCTCCCATTACCGGGAGAGCCTGACACCGAAGATAGAGCTGCTTCGCACGGCCATCGCAGAGCATGCCCGTGTGCGCTTCACCTATTACTATGCCAAAGGCGTTGCAGAAAAATGTGCGGAGCCCTACCGCATCGTATTTCAGTGGGGAGACTGGTACATGTTCGGCTGGTGTCCGGACGCGGCAGGCTGGCGCATGTACAAGCTTAACCGCCTGACGCTCCTGTCCGTCACGGCGCAGACGTTTGAACCCCGCGCCATACCGCCCGAAGCGCTGGATTTCAACGCGCGCTTCCACGACGGCACACTGCTGCGCGCCCGCGTCGCGGCCAGCGAATGCTACCGCCTCGTGGAGGAGTACGGCCCGGCCTGCTATACCCGCCAGCCGGACGGAAGCCTGCTGCTGGAGATCGGCTACACCAACGAAGACGTCGCGGCAGCCTGGCTGCTGGGGTTCGGGGCAAAGGCCGAAGTGCTGGAACCGCCCGCGCTGCGGGCGCGCATGGCGTCCGAGGCGCAGGCTCTGTGCGCGGTATATGGCGCGCCAAAAAAATAAAAACACAGGGACACGACACGCAGATGTCGTGTCCCTGTGTTTATAATCAATGCAAAGGAGGCGAACCGCCATGAAAAAAATTGAGACCGGGGCCGCACGGCCCGAAACGTTTCCCGAGCAATGGCCGGGACAATGTGAGGTGTTTTCCCATTTGGAATACGCCTGCGGCATCCCGTCCATCCTGTACGCCGTTACAACGTATAAAGAAAACGGCCTGGGCAATGTATGCTGCGGCGCATGGGCCAGCTTTCCCGGAGACGGCGGCGGCTTTTATGCGCTGGTGCCGCTGCCGGCCAGCACGCACACACTGGCGAATATCCGCCGCACCGGAGAATTCTGCGTCAACTTTCTTCCCGTCCGGCACTTTGACGCGCTGATGCGCACCGTGCGCCAAAACGGCATGGAGGACGATGAGTTTACCGAGGGCGGCTTCACGCCGGAGCCCGCCCGCACTGTGGGTGCTCCGCGCATTGCGGAGAGCTTTCTCACGCTGGAATGCAGAGCAGAACGCATCGAAGCTCTTTCCGATTCGGGACGCATGATGTTGGTGAAAGGGCGGGTACTCAACGCGGTATCCGCGCCGGATCACGCACAGGGCGTGGACAAACGATACGGTCCGGAGGGCTTTGTCCTCAACATCAACGAGCCCCGGAACCTGCTGGCGCATCATTCGGACGCCCCCAGTGCCCTGGCCACACTGCATGTGGAGCGGGAATATCAATAACAGACAAAATCACAAACGCCCGGCGGAACACTCCGCCGGGCGCTTGTGCTGTTATAAAATCATCCCCGCCTGGCAATGTTCCGCGCGCAAGCCGCGCCCAGCAGGCCCGTGCATCCCAGCGTGATGGCCAGCGGAAACGAGACCGGCGTGTCCACGCCGTTCATCCCCTGCCATACGGCCTGGGGCAGTGCAAGGCAGGTGCAGAAGAAGAAAGCCAGCAGCCCGCAGCGGCTGAGTGCCGGCGCCGTGCCGACGCCGCCGGGCAGATACAGCGCCCGCAGCAGCGCCGTCACAAACAGAAGCGCCGCCAGCGCGGAAAAAATCTCCACCGCCGGCAGGATGCGGTACAGGCTGGCGGGCTGCTCCACAAAACGCACCACTGTGTGCAGGTAAAACGCGGCGCTTCCGGCCACGCCCAGATACAGCATCCAGCCGCCCCGTTTTTCCCGGGCGCGGTTTTCAAAAAACACCAGAAGGCACCACACGCCGAACACGACGAACAGCGCCGCGCGCGTCACATCCGCCAGCTGCCCCAGCAGGATGCGCTCCGCCGTCTGGTGGCGGCCCGCCTGCTCCGGCGTGCCGAACAGCACGTTCAGCACCGTCAAAAAGCCGTACAGCTCACTGCAGAAGGCCAGCGGCACAAACACAAAATTCACGCCGCTCATCCACACGCCCGCACCCGGCCGCAGCCCGCAGGGCTGCTTGCGCGGCACATACAGCCCGGCCAGCCACGCCAGAATGACAACAGGCGCCATCAGCCAGTACCGGGTCCAGACGCTGCCGGAAAGCAGAAAGCCCGTGGCGGTATCCGTATTCAAAAACAGGTCTGCCGCGCGCGCGGCCCCCAGCAGCAGGCTCACGGCCAGCGTGCCGGTGCAAAACGCTTTTTTCATCCACGTTCCTCTAACGGTATATATTCCTGCTCATGCCCCAGATATTTGTAAGCCGGGCGCATGATGCGGTTTGCAAACACGACCTCCTCCACGCGGTGCGCGCACCAACCGGGAATGCGGCTGATGGCAAACAGCGGCGTGAACAGATCCTCGCTGATGCCCAGCATCCGGTAGATCAGGCCGGAAAACAGGTCCACATTGGCGCACACGTCCTTTGTGCCCTTTACCTCGCGCACCGCGTCCGGCCCAAGGCGCTCCACGGCGCACAGCACGCGGAACTCATCCTCAAAGCCCTTTTCAACAGCCAGATGCTCCGCGTTGCGGCGCAGGATCACGGCGCGGGGGTCGCTTTTGGTATACACGGCATGGCCCATGCCATAGATAAGTCCGCTGCCGTCGCCCGCCTCTTTGCGCAGGATCCTGCGCAGAAACGCGGCGATCTCGGCGTCGTCCGAATGGTCCTTCACGCCTTCCATGATATAGCCCAGCATCTCCATGACCTTGTGGTTGGCGCCGCCATGCTTGGGACCCTTCAGGCTGCCGATGGCCGCCGAGATGGCCGAATAGGTATCCGTACCGGAACTGGACAGCACACGGCAGGCAAAGGTCGAGTTGTTGCCGCCGCCGTGGTCTGCATGCAGCACAAGGCAAAGATCCAGCAGCTTTGCTTCTTCCTTGGTGAACTTCTGGTCCGCCCGGTATGTGGAGAGGATATGCTCCGCCGTGCTCTGTCCCGGCTGAGGCAGGTGCAGGTACATGCTCTGGCGGTCGTACACGCGCCGTTTGATCTGGTACGCGTTCACCATGATGGTGGGCAGGCTGGCGATGAGCGCGATGCTCTGCGAAAGGATATTCGTCAGCGACTGCTCTTCCGGGTTGTCGTCATAGGAATACAGCGCCAGAACGCTGCGCGCCATCTTGTTCATGATATTCGGCGAAGGCGCCTTCATGATCATGTCCTCGGCAAAGTCCTTGGGCAGCTCGCGGTGAGCCTCCAGCACCTGCTTGAACGAAGCCAGCTGGTGCGGCGTGGGCAAGCTGCCGAACAGAAGCAGCCAGATGACCTCCTCGAAGACGAAGCGGTCCTCCGCGTATGCCGCACGGACGATCTGTTCCACATCAATGCCCCGGTAGATGAGCTTGCCGTCCGTTGGCACGCGTTTGCCGTCCACAAGGTCGTAGCCAACGACGTCGCAGACGTTTGTCAGCCCCGCCAGAACGCCGGTGCCATCCGGGTTCCGCAGGCCTCGCTTGACCCCCAGCCGTTCGCTGGCTTCCGGGTCGATGAAGTTATTTTTGAGATACTCGTCGCATAGATATGCGATAGAGCCTGTCTTCTCAAATTCCTGATTGACAGACATGCCTTTACGCCCCTTTCCCTATTCCTGCATTTCTGCACCCCTCTTCGGCTTTCCAAAAGCCAGATGCATACAGTTTATTATACATTCTGCCGGTGCAAAAAACAAGGCGCAGCCGGCCCGTCCTCAACAAAGCGTCTGCAAACGCTGTTGCGGCGGCCACTGCGGGAAAGCGGCGCCCCGCCCCGTGCGCGTTCCGGGCGGACAACCCCCGCGGAAACGAACGCACAAAAGTAAAAAACGGAGGGATCGTTGATGAAAAAGGTATTGCCGCTTGTGCTCCTGTTCGCCGTGCTCATTTATATTCTGCCGCTGGCCGCGCTGTTTTTTCCATCCGGGAAAAACGAAGAAAGCGGCTCCGGTACAGCTCCCGCACCGTCCGCCTCCGCGCCGCCGGTCACGGACGGTACGCAAGCGCCATCCGCGCCGCAGCCCGGCACCAGCGCCGCAGACGACGCGGAGCCTCCCCTGCTCATTCTGGACGAAAACACCGGAGAGGTGGCGGAGGTGTCCGTGCGGGACTTTGTGCGCGGCGCAGTGGCGGCCGAAATGCCCATGACCTATCCGGACGAAGCCCTGCGCGCACAGGCCGTGGCCGCGCACAGCTACGCACTGGCCGTCAAGGCCCAGGCCGACCCGGACAACGAGGCGTTGAAAGGCGCGTATTTCAGCGCCAACCCCACCCAGCGGCTGGGCTACATCACCGACACCGTAATGCGCGCCATGTGGGGCGAGGACTACGAGGCCAACCGCACCCGGCTGTACACCGTGGTGGATTCCGTGCTGGACGAGATCCTGCTGTACGACGGCCAGCCCGCCATGGCCTGCTACCATGCGATATCCGGCGGCAAAACGGAAGCCGCTGAGGCCGTGTGGGGTGCGGCGGTGCCGTATCTGGTTTCTGTGGATTCTCCCCTGGACCTTACCAGCCCCGATTATGAGCAGACCATCACCGTGACCAAACAGGAGGTGGCGGAGGATATCGCCGCGGCGTTCCCGGATATCGTGCTGGAGGGCGACGCAGCGGGATGGTTCGGCACGCCTCAGCTTACGGCCGCGGGCTATGTGGACAGCATCACCATCGGCGGCGTACCCTGCAAGGGTACGGCTGTGCGTGCGGCGCTGCGGCTGCGCAGCGCGTCCTTCACCATAACCTGGACGGAGAAGCATCTGTTTGAGATCACCACTCGCGGCTACGGCCACGGCGTGGGCCTGAGCCAGTACGGCGCAAACGCGCTTGCATTGACGGGCAAGAGCTATCAGGAGATCCTGTCCCTGTACTACCCCGGCACCACGCTGGGCCCCGCGCCCCGGTGACGCCGAGTACGGGCTGGCACGCGGGCGTGTGATATGGTATAATATGTCCGGTTGGTGAATGCGAGCCGCAGGCGAAGCATGAGCCTGGCGGCATAGATACCATATTTCTTAGTGAACGCGAGCAGTGCGCGAAGTGTGAGCTTAAAAATATGGTAT
>NZ_JXXK01000026.1 GCF_000949455.1 Ruthenibacterium lactatiformans
ACTATTTAAAGAATCAATTTTTTGCTGATAAAGGCTTCAAATTCCTTACGTTTGACGAGTTTTTTAGTCCCTACATAAAGAACAAACGGGCAATTGGGTTGCCGTAGCATATAGTCAATTTTATTGATTCCAATATTGCTGTACTCGGCGGCTTCTTTGAGTGTCAGTGCGACCTTGAGGTGAATTGGAACGGGGTTTATTGGGTGGCTCACTGATAATCCCTCCATAAAATAGTTTCTCTTGCGCATGTAATCTGTTGCAAAATAAAAAGCCATACGCAGCAAAGTTTACTGATGTGACCTTGTCTTAAAGTATAAAAATATAATATATTTATGTAGATATAATAGTAAAATCATCATGACACAATTGTGCCGTAATGTGAGACAAGTAGAATTATATTTAAGAGGAATCGCGATTCATGATAGGAAAACCTGGTCAATTATGCGTGCGAAAGACGCGATAGCTCATAACCGACCGGGCCTGGGTTCGAGCCCCAGAGGCTCCACCAAAAAGGGAGTAATTTTCAGATGTCACCGACATCGAAAATTACTCCCTTTTTTATAAGGTGTCCAAATTTGGACATCTTACATAGATGGTTCAACGCCGGGCAAAGCTCCAAGTCGAGCAAGGCGGTCATACAGTTCGGTCAATCGCTTCATACCTCGATTTCGACGCTTGATGACCGTTCGGATACAATGATGCTCCGCATCCGCAATACCTTGCCAGGAAAGACCGTCAAAATAATGTTTCTTCAAAACAGCAGCATCCTCGGGATACAGTGCGCAAAGATAAGTATCTAGCCGATTTGCCAGCATTTGATAGACTTCTAGTTGTGAGGCGATGCGAAGTCTGGTATCTCTGGTCTGCTCGAGTCCAATCGTGTGATAAGACAAGGCAATTGCTGCAGTCTTATCAGAGATACGACTCTCCTGCACAGGCGATTCAGTAGGATGAGAAAAGGTTAGGGTTTCAATCAAGTCATCTGTCTGAAGTTCATCGAAGGGTGCCAGAGATTTCAACTCGAATTCAAGAGTAGTAATATCATTGCGAAGCTGTGTATAACCCTCCAGTTGGCAGACAACGTATTCCTTTGCAGTCACAACAGATCACCACCTTTCTGAAAGCATCTGTTGATAAGATTAAAACGCCCGTCACGGATTTTGTGTCCCTTCCTTGTACTACGTTTAAAGAATATCACAGTAAAAACTGCATCTACAAGTACATACTTTCTGCCTGTTTTCCTGGTATGGCCGAATGCCTTGTCCGTGTGTACAACCCGGTGATGCAGTGGGGCATACAATGTGTATGGCACTGACATTGCACTGACCATTCGCTGCTGTGTTTTGGTAAAAGCGTTCGATTTTAACATTTCGTTTCCTCCTTATAGTCGGCTTTGCAATGAAATTCGGCCTTTTTGTACTGCCTCTCGGCAGATACGCTATTTAGAAGGAAAATTGGGGACAAAATAAAATGCCCTTGCAGAATATGGTGAATATCTGCAAAGGCTCAAATGTAAATAGCAAGTTGTAGAAAGGATTGGACAGCACATCTGGGAAATGTATAATGCCTCTGTATTCCCTCCGCCCTAGTACTGTATTGGGGACAACAAAAAACTAATGGAGTCTTTTGTAACACAGGAACTGACGACGAAGAGTACAGCACTTTTTCTGTATCTCCAAACGGACCAAAATCTACTGACCTATCGAACCCAGTGCGCTGAAATTTGGGTCGACAGCTTCAATCAGCTTGTCTGTCAGCCTTTATAGATTTACTAAGGGAAATATTCAAATTCTGCAAGAATATATTGGTTTTATATAGCAGAGGAATAGAATCGGGAAACAAAATTGCAGTCAAAACTCCTGCCAACGCCAGAGAAAAACTGCTCACCGCGCTAGAGTCTGTTTTAAAACCATCAAAGCAACCAAACAAGGCTACAACAGGTAAGACAGACAACAGCGTGAAAATAGAGTGCTTTCTTCTCATGCCTGGTGGCAAAACGGCGGTTGTTTTTCAGCTTGAGGAAAAGGTTTTCCACCAGATGACGCTCTTTGTACGTGTGCCAGTCTGTTTTCTTGGGGTGTTTGGCAGTGATATGGCTGGGAAACACCACGATTCCGCCCTGTTCTTCCAACCAGCGTACAAATATCGCTGTCATATCCTTTATCCGCCGGAATGAGTTTGCCGTTTAAATCAAAAGGTTCCAACAGTGCCTGCGCCACGCAGATATCATTACGGTTCCCACTGAAGAGCAAAAAGTGCAGTGGATCCCCAAGTCCATCCGTTACCGCATGGACTTTCGTGATCAAGCCTCCCCTGCTCCGCACGGTTTCCTCGTGATATCCCCCTTTTTAGCCCACTGGCGTGTTGGTGAATCTTGATCGTAGTGCTGTCCAGCCTCAGCGTTGTTTCGTCCACCAAATCCTGCTCAGTCAGGGTTCTGAGGATATTTTCCCATACTCCGGCTTTTGTCCAGACCCGAAACCGACTGTATATGCTTTGCCATGCGCCGAACCGCTCCGGCAGATCCCGCCATGGAATTCCCGTGTTCAGCCAGTATAGAATCGCGTCAAGCATTTCCCGGTTGCTTTTCCCTGGACGCCCTCCTTGCGGTTTCCTCTCAGGTGGGAACTTGTACTTGATCCTCTTCCATTGTTTTTCGCTTATTTCATGCATCTTCATGCTCTCATTTTATTACATCGTCGTTTTTCACTCAATCGCAAGGTTTTAAAACAGACTCTAGGAAATCAGGTGCTGAGAAAGGTGGAAGAATTCGCAGAGTCCGCCGCCGCGGGCGCCGGAAATATGCTTCGCTATGCATCTGTCCGCACGGCTACGGGCAGGCGTGCACACCAGCTGAAGCAGCGAATAAGAACAAATCTCGATTGATGAAGGCGGCTGGGAGAGTCGTGCAACCAAGGAGAAAAAGCCCGGCAGACCCCACGCACGGGCACGCGAAACAGCGCACGGATGCCCAAAGCCGATACCCCCGTTGTAAAAACCCTACGCCAGTCGGTAAAGACGGCGCAGGCCCCGGGTGTCGGGTTTGCCCTGTTCGTCATTCTGCTCATTTGTTTGATCGCCCTTGTGGCGGGTTTTGCGTTCGGCATTTTCTTTTCAGCGGAACCGACCGGGAAAGGGATAACGCTAAAGCAGGCGGAGCAGACGCTGAATACAGAATACTATGAGTGCATCAAGTAACTCGAGGCCGACGTTCCGCACAACCGGGTGGAGTATACCTCTGCGGACAACTCAGCGTCTATCCATTGGGAGGACGGTATGACACGTTCCCGACTGGAAAGGTCAGGCGCAAGACTGAAAAGATGGTGAAAAAACACTTGGATAGTCTGTATGCCGATGGTACAAAAGGCGAAGTGTTTACTCATCTTATGGAACTCATCTCCAGTAAGGAAAATACCAGAATGATATATCGGACAACCAAAGGGAATACGGAGAGCAGTACTGTAGGAGTAGATAAACGCACCGTACAAGACCTTGCCAAATTGAGCGAGGAAAGATATGCAGCGCTGATTCAAAAGTAGTTCAAGAGCTATCATCTCTGTTCTGTCCGCAAGATGGAAATTCCCCAACCAAACGGAAAGATCCGGCCTCCTCGAAATTCCGACCATCGTTGACCACATCGTGCAACAATGTGTCCTGTAAGTTTTAAGGCCAATTTGTGAAGCAGAATTTCGTGACTATTCCTATGTGTTCAGGACCAACCGCTCCACAGAACATACCATGTCCAGGTGTAGCCAGCTAATACAGCTATCGCATCTGTTTATGTTGTGGACATTGATATAAAAGGCTTCTTCGACGTGCGTCCGTCAAGGCGTACTGACACCGCTGGAAGTGGTACTGGATTAGAAAAAATTCCAGTTGGTCAAGGTATTTCATTATATAGAATCTAGCTTGTTATAATAATCATTTAAGAAAAAACAAGGTGGTTAAGATTCCAGCAACTACCAATAACGGATAGCCTCGGCTGCTTTTCACCACTCTGGTGCTTTGGCAATGCCAATGACATGACTGAAGGTACCGAAAGTCACGACTTAAGTAACAGCGTTTTCAAGCCGAACCATTGGTAGGGTGCAATTCCGTAGGTACCGCCCAAAATTTCGGTTAGAATAATAGATGTCGTTGTGATAGCGCTGATGTCGTCAACCATTTCGCTTACGCGCATCCCTATGGTAGTGGTGATGCTCTATCATAGATATCGGTACCATCTGTAGAGTCATCTGTGACATCTAAACCAACAGTGGCATTGCATGGCTCGGAATTTCTCTGTACGACGAGCCAGCGCAAGTTTTTGTTTTCTCCTGCCGTGACCATTGACTTTCAGATAGCCGACGGTTTCACCGCTCGGCTTTTTTATAATAAGACGATATGAAAATAATAGTAAGGAGGAGTGCAAGCCGCCGCTACTCATTTCTGAGTAGCGGCGGCTTGCGGGGAAAAGCTTTTTTGAATCGGCTACTTCGCGGCTGACTCACTTTGAACTTTCTGTTCAGCCCGGAAAGCGGCGTTTTTCTCCTGAACTTCAACCATTTTTTCGCGGCTGAGCGGATAAAAGGCCATTGCAATGTAGTTGCAAATCCAACCAATAACGGGCAGGCCAAGCCATACGAACATTGTCATCCAGAAAAGCTGCGGAGAACTGGCATCACCCGGTTGGGGTTGAGTAGAAACATATCCGATCATCGTTACGCAGAAAGCTACAATTGTAGAAGAAACAGAGGAGAACAATTCGTCGATCAGAGACTGCAACGTACCGATGACACCAGGGACAAAAGCTCCAGAACGCGACAGCTCGTAGTCTACAATGTCAGGAATCATGGATTGCGTCGTCGCGGACAAAACGGTATTAGCGCACATCCGTGCAATAAATAAAACAACAAAAATTGCAGTGGGCAAAAACGCTTTGGTAATATTGGTCGGGTCTGTTACTACGAACAACAGAAGCATGGCCCCGGTGAGTACCATATTAATGGTTGTCCATTGGATACATGTTTTTTTAGCGCCATATTTGCCGCCTAAGTAAGAGCCGACAAACAGAATGAAAATGGTGAACGGCAGTTGGATCATACTCAGGTTGCCGCTCCATTCATAATTGTTGATCAAAATACCCCATAGTAAAGTAGTGACGACCGCTTCGGTGGAAGCACGAGAGGCAATTTTATCGGAAACCGCCGCAACCAGATACATTTGCAGCGCGCGATTTTTTACCAGCACATTAAAGGTGTCTTTTAAATTTACGTTTCCACCGCTCTTTTTCTTTGGGAACATTTCTGGCCGGTCCATAGGAGAAATTGCAACCAATGCAATGATTTCCAAAACCAATACGACCAGTAGAGAAGTAAGACATAGTTCCTGAAAAGCGCCTATGGTCAAGCCGCGATACTTCGGGAAAAGAACTTTCGACATATAAACGCTGATCAGAGTGGAAATCACTGTGGAAAAAATCATCAGCCAGCGGTACAAAATCGGCCGGCGCTTCGGGTCTGTGGTGATAATAGCATTACCGGTATGTGTTGCAATCGCACAAATACTCGCACCAACATAGTAAATGCAGCAAATTACGGTAAATACAACCGGGCCGCTCCCCAAAAACCAGAAAAACAAAGCGAACAGACACAACACCTGAATCGCGCGTCCCACGATGGTCAATACACGCAGACGGCCAAACCGTGTATTAACGCGGTCGGTGATCAGCGCAAGGAACGGGTCGATCAGCGCATCGAACAAGCGCGTGTAAGTAGCGATAAGGCCAGCGGTAAACACCAAGATTCCGTACCCATCCGCTGCCAGATAGCTCATAAAGCCCATTGCGGCGCCAATGACGGAACTTGCGGTTTGGTGACAGGGCCAGCCCGCAAGACGCCAACCAGCAGTGTCTTTTGTCAGTGCAGAAGCAGACATTAAAAATTCCTCCTGTTTTTATTAGATTATCGCTTTTTATGCTTTAGCAGAACCAATTGCCGTGTTATCCTCCTTTCCGCCATTTCTTAATACTTCAGCGCCCAATTTTAATATCTGTAAGCTGCTCATAATACTGGGCGATAGCGCTGTGATCTTTTTGGCCACCTTCATGGTTGTGCAGCCACTGCAAAACTTCCTGCACACTGGCGGTCATGGGTACCAATGCGCCAACCGTGTGCGCACAATCCAGTGCGTTATTCAAATCCTTGATGTGCAAGTCGACTTTAAACCCGGGTGAATCATTCCCTGCAATCATCATCGGCGCTTTTGCATTCATGACTGTGCTGCCTGCCAGTCCACCGCGAATTGCTTCAAATACCAGTTGCGGGTCTACACCTGCCTTTTGAGCCAGCGTCAATGCTTCGGCCAAGGCTTGAATATTACAGGCCACAATAATCTGATTTGCCAGTTTTGTTGTATTGCCAGCGCCCACTTCGCCACAGCGCACTACGCTGGATCCCATAGCGGAAAGAATAACCTTGTATTTTTCGAAAACATCCCTTTTCCCACCAACCATAAAGCTGAGCGTACCGTCCACCGCCTTGGGCTCCCCACCGGAAACGGGGGCGTCGAGCATCTCGATGCCTTTTTCCTCCAACACCGCCGCAATCTCTTTCGAAGCAACCGGATTAATGGAACTCATGTCGATGAATACACTGCCGGGCTTCATGTATTCTGCAACGCCGCCCTGTGCCAGCATTACTTCTTTGACCTGCGGTGAATTCGGTAGCATCGTCAGTACCACATTGCACATTTCACCGATTTCCTGCTGAGAGGCATAGCGGGCTCCAGCGGCTACCACTTCATCTACATTGGATATGTTGCGGTCGTTCACCATGAGATCCGTGTAGCCCGCTTTCAAAAGATTTTTTGCCATAGGTTTTCCCATAATGCCAAGGCCAATTAAACCGATTTTCATAACGATAAAACTCCTTTGTTAAATTTATTGTATTGATTCCTCAATCGCGATCGCTTCGTATTCTTTTAGAATATCCAGTGTGATTTCCAGACCATCATTGGTTTGTTGCGTTGTCAGGTGACCGCCGTTCAATGTTTTTGCTGTACCGTAAATGCCCGGCAACAGAAGATGAATTTTATATACAGGAACCGGTTCAAACCAGCTGTTGGCAAAGCATCCAGTTGTGTTGACAAGCTGAATTAGAAGAAGGCCTTTTTTTCTGCACATAGTCAACTCTGTCATGGGAGTCAACTTCGGTGCCAATTTCGGCAGACCACAAAAACTGAACAAAATGTCCTGTAAAAAACAGGCGGGATTGGTGTAGCCCTCTCTTTGATACAGCGCCGCCCCTTTCCAAGGCAGGTACAATCCACGTCCTTTCCCATATGATGATACGACTAAACCATGAACAGGTTCATTTTTCTCAAAACAGCAACATTCCGGCGGCCCAAACGGATGCTCAGGAATCAACCGCAAATATCCCTTTGAATTTTTTTCAGGCGTAACACACACCAGTTCTTCACCGATATCCAGATATGGTGTCTGCATACAGTTTGGAAATGCATCCTGTTCTTCTTGGGGAATCTCCAGCATAGACGCACGCAAGCCTGTACGGATTTCCTGCACCTTGGCAACGCCCAAACAGTGCAAAGCAGCATTACCGGTCACTAGAGCAGAACTGCCTGTCGCCACAACCGTGCCGCCGGAATATGCAAACGCATCAATCAGGCTTGCCTGGCGCTGCGACAAATTACTGATGTCGGGCAATATCACAAGCCGTTTTTCGGACAGCTGATTGTTTTCTCTCAAATCGGACAAAGGAAGTTCGTCAAAGGGCACATGGTTTTCTGTCAAAATGCGAATCCACCCCTGCGCTTCCGCGTCCGTGCGATGCCAATCTCCTGCATGCACCAATAGAACCTGTGCCGCGCTTTGCAATCCGGCGAAAAGCGCTTCGTGTTCCTTGTGGAACTGGAATACCCGCTGCGTAGGTTTAAAACATGAGGTGTCCCGGTGGTTATCCAAACGCCCCATAATATACAAACTGACACACCCTGAATTTGCCAAATTCTGCCATTGACGCAAGGCCATCAACGCAGGCGAAACGGAGATAAACCGATGACGGAAACCTATAAAATCTACGCTTGCATCATCGCTGGGACGTGTGCGCAGAGTCCCTGCGGCCAAACGGGAATTTGAAGAGGCTTTATAAATCCAGTTGGAACGTCCGTATTCCGTTCCTACTTCACTGCGTACAAAATCCACACCGTTAACAGCCAGCTCTGGGTTAAGTGCTTTCACAAAATCAGCAAGCTTCTCTTTTTTTTGCGCATTACACCGTGCATGAAATGCCGCATATTCTCTCAAAGCGGGACTGTGTGAATCTCCTGTTTCTGGCACATCTTTGCCGGTTTCCGACTGATATTTTTTACGACAGGTTTCGCATTGGCACAAACCGTAAAAGCGCCCGCTGTAATCTGTTAACAAATAACCGCTCATGTTACAGAACAAACCGTCGAAAGGGTGGGTGTCAAACAGTTCACGCAGAATTTCAAACACACGGGTATTTTGATAATCACTGTTCGGACAGACACTTATATAGCCGTTGTAATTGACAACGCTCCCGTCTGCAAGGCGTGCGGCCCACTCCGGATGTTGTTCATATACATCTTGACGAATGCGGGAAAAATCTGTGCGTGCGATAACGCGAAGCCCCTGCTGATGGCATTCTTCTATGATGCGGCGGAGATTATCGCCAGTCAGGTAAGCGCTTCGCGGTTGAAAATCCAGCTGGGTCTCATAGCTGGCAATGATTCCGGCTGCATTCAGGTTCACCACTGTGGCGCCAAAATCTTTCAGGCTTTTCGCAAAAGCAGCGGCATCTATATCCGCCATATCGGGTTCGGGCAGATTTGTCTGAACCATACGCCAAGGCGTTGTTTCCCACCAGTGTGCCATATCCCCTCCTCAAATTCGCTCGGCGCTGCGTGCGCCGGAGTATATGTTTTTTTCGCTGAGCCGATTTACAAATTCTCCATTTTCACGATATGCCTTTATGTTTTGATATACATAGCTCAGCATACGCTCTTCGCGGTCTGGCAGGGCAGGTGTACAATGTGGCGTAACAATTACATTGGGCATATCCCAAAGCGCGCTGTCGGGTGGCAGCGGTTCTGTTTCAAAGGTGTCCAGGCCTGCGCCGGCTATCTCTTTTTTTTGCAATGCAGTTATGAGCGCTGGCTCGTCTACCAGCTTGCCTCGGCCCATATTGACAAAAAAGGCCGAGCTTTTCATGGCACGGAACTGTTCTGCGCCTATCATATGGAAGGTCTGATCATTCAGCTCGATGCAAAGCACCACATAATCGCAACGGGCAAGAAGCGCATTCAAATCACCGTCCTCTTCTGAGGCGTATATTTCATCTACATATTCCACGGGGCTGTTGCTGCGCCTCCAACCCAATACCGTCATATCAAACGTTTTTGCCATACGCGCCACTTCACGTCCGGTTTTTCCAAGGCCAATCACGCCGATGGTTTTGCCATGCAACCCGGTTTTTGTAGCATACTCACGTGTGGAAGCCCATTTATGTTGCGTTTGTGCTTGTAAAAGCATGGGCAAATCATATGTAAGGCTTAGAAGGAACATTAAAACATGTTCCGCCAGAGCTGGTGCACTGCGTCCGGAAGAGCTTGTCAGAATGATTCCCCGCTCAAATACCTCCGGGCGGGCAGAACGATCCAGTCCGGCGTGGCAGCAATGTATCCACTTGATATTGTTCCCCGCTAAAATGCTGTCATTTAAATCTCCGTTCAGTATACACACATCTGCTTCCTGGGCTGCCTGTGCGATTTTTTCTTTTGCATCTGGTCCGTAAGGAATGCAGAAGGTTACCTCGGCAGGTTCTAACGCCGCTTTCAGTCGTTCCTGATTTTCCGGTTTCAGGTAAGCTGTTACCAACGCTTTTTTGATTTCAGGCAAAATTGATTCCTCCTTGAATATATCTATATATAAATTTTTGAAAAGGTGTAGCGTGTATGATACAATAATCTCGAAGTTTTTGCGGTTGAAGCTGCACGCGCGTCAAACTTTGTGAATGTGAAAATATACAGAAATGCATTTTTGCAGGAGGGGAAAATGGAATTTCAGGCTCGAATCGAAGTTTTTTTAGAACTTCTGTCTTGCGCGAAACCCTTATTCTATTGGCGATACGACGGACAGGGCGCTCTGCTGCACAGTACCTGTTCTTCTGAAAAAATGTTGGATGCTGTTCTGCGCCATACGGGAGGCCTTGAATACGCCTATACAGCACCCAAGCAAGCTCCGTTGATACTAAATGGTGATGCGCGGCTGATGTGGATCGCTGCGCGGGAGATGAGCGGAAATTCCGTCGTAGAAATCCATGTATTGGGGCCTTTTTTCGGGAATGAGCCGCACCCGGATTGCCTTGATGAATTGCTTTCCGCCGAAGAGGCGCAGGCTTCCCCACAATGGAAGCACGCATTGGAGGAAACACTCCATACACTGCCGTTTCTCTCAATGCCGTTTTTTACGCAATATGCAGTGATGCTTCATTACCTTGTAACGGGAGAAAAAATAGATGTCAGCGCTGTGCAGTATCAGTTGGGAGAACTTACGCCAGATTCCGCTTTTCCCCGCATTTCCACACGAAAACCGCCAAAAGATCGAATTCAGATTTACCGGGCGGAGCGGGCGCTTTTGAACGCCGTGCGCGATGGGGATTTGGACGGAGCGGCTGCTATGGCCAATGCCGCAGATGTGGCGCGTGTGCGGCAATATACAGATAATCCGCTGCGAAACGCGCAAATCGCCTGCACAACGTTTGCCGCAGTCTGCACCCGCGCCGCTATTGAAGGCGGTCTCTCAACAACCATGAGTTATTGTTTGGGCGACGCTTACATCAAAAGTTTTTTTGCCGCGAAATCCCTTTCAGAGGTGGCTGATATCAAAAACCAGATGTATATGGATTTTATCCGCCATGTGCGTGCTTGCCGCAGCAATCCTAAATATTCCAAAATGGTGCAAGGAAGCTGTGATTATATTGAGTTGCATCTGCGTGAACCGCTAAGCATCGACATTTTGGCCACAAGGCTTGGATACTCCAAATATTATCTGTCCGCATGTTTTAAACGCGAAACTGGATGTTCTGTCAATGATTACATCAAATTTGCCCGAATCGAACACGCAAAAACACTGCTTTCCACATCGGATACGCCTATTGCTGAAATCGCAGAGCGCTTGGGCTTCAATTCGCGAAACTTTTTTGCAAATACGTTCAAACAATGTGTGGGCAAAACCCCGGCGGAATACCGCCGTGAAACGCTCAATACTTGAGCGAGTGTTATGTCTGCAATCGCAATGTATCACATTTTTTCAACCTTGGATACTTTCAAATTCGCTTTTTAGTAATTGAATTTCATTTTTTTTGGAATTGACATGAATTTGTGAACATTTTCGCGAAAATAAAACTATTCCAACAGGAAATCCCCCTGTACAATATCCATGCAGAGCATTATGGATTTGTGCAGGGGGTGTTTTTTGTGTATTTACTTCATGGTTCGGATTCCGAAACAAAAAATACGAAGGGGAGGCTTCATAATGGCTGTCCATGTTGTAAATGAAGCGCGCCGTTGCCTGAACTGCAAGATTCCTCAGTGCCGAAAGGGCTGCCCGATTCAAACGCCAATCCCGGATATGATTCGCTTGTTTTTGGACAATCAGCTTGAACATGCAGGACAAATGCTGTTTGAAAATAATCCGTTGAGTGTAGTCTGCTCATTGGTTTGTGACCACGAAAAGCAATGCGAGGGGCATTGTGTCCTTGGACGCAAGGGCGAACCGGTGCATATCTCCAGTATCGAGAATTATATCTCAGATTCCTGCTTGGACAGACTTTGCCTACAGCGTGACAAAAATAAGAACAAGCGGGTCGCAATCATTGGGAGTGGCCCAGCAGGAATCACGATCTCGGTACTGTTGGCCGAAAAAGGATACGATGTGACGCTTTTTGAAAGCCGCGATAAAATCGGCGGTGTGTTACGGTATGGCATCCCGGAATTTCGTTTGCCGAAAACCATTCTGGATCGTTATAAAATACGACTTGCAAATTTGGGCGTTAAAATACGTCCGAATACGGCCATCGGCGGTGCGTTGACAATTGACGATTTGCAGCAGGACGGGTACAAGGCGATTTTTATTGGAACCGGCGTATGGCGTCCCAAAAAACTGGGAATCCCGGGCGAGAGTTTGGGACATGTACATTTTGCCATTGACTATTTGGTAAACCCAGATGTGTATGAGCTGGGGGATAGGCTTGCAGTAATTGGCGCGGGGAACTCTGCTATGGACGTGGCGCGCACGGCCCTGCGCAAAGGCGTTAAGAGCGTATCGGTTTTCTGCCGCCGTCGGGAAGCAGCTGCCAGCAGCCGCGAGGTCGACTATGCAACGGCGGACGGCGTGGAATTTCTTTACGGTGCACGCCCGTTGGAAATCATCGATAACGGCATAATTTATCAACAGGCTTCTTTTGACGGAGATGGGGCGGTAGCAAAGCTGAGTGAACCGAAATATTTCCCTGCGGACAGCGTAGTAATTGCCGTGAGCCAAGGGCCAAAAGATAAAATCGTCAGCACGACCACGGGCTTGAATATAACAGACCGTGGGCTTTTGGCCACAGACACACATGGAAACACAAGCCGCCCTGGTGTTTTCGCAAGCGGTGATGTAGTATTGGGGGCACGCACAGTCGTGGAAGCAGTAAAATATTCCAAAGAAGTGGCTCGGGCTATGGATGAATACCTGCGGTCGATTGGATGAACACGCGAAGGAGAGGAAGAGTTTTACGAAACAAGCATATGCACCGGGATTAAAAGGACCTGGACCACTGGGTCGCATCGATTTTGGTAATCCTGCGCTGAAACCGATGCTTCGGATGATGGCAGACAATATGAAAAAAGATACGCGCGCATATCACCCCCCTGAGGGATTAAGACTCCGCAGTTTGTCGGTAGATAATGGAAACGGCAGACAAATTTGGTGCTTTGTCATGGAACCGGAAGGCGAGGAAACGCGGAGTTTGCCAGGAATGCTGTATTGCCACGGCGGCGGCTTTTTCCTACCACTACAGGTGCCGGCGCTACGGCTGGCTGCGAAGTACGCCGCTGCACTGCACATGCGGATATTTTTGCCTGAATACCGCCTGCTGCCGGAGCATCCTGCACCTGCGGCATTTGACGATTGCTTGGCTGTGTGGCGGCAGATGATGGTGCGGGCAGAGGCGTTGGGACTTGATGCCACCAAAATTCTTTTGTACGGCGAGAGCGCCGGCGGCGCGCTGGCAGCAGGAATGGCGCAGCAACTCCTAGCCGAATGCGACGTGCGGCCCGTCGGCCAACTTCTGATTTATCCGGTGCTGGATGACCGCTGCGGCCGATATGCCTCGATGGAGCAGTCTGTAGATGTCGCATGGCCTCGTAGCTCCAACGAACAGATGTGGCGGGAATACCTGCGCGACATTACTTCACCCGCTGCGCCGCTCGTGCCTTTGCGCACGGATTACAGCGCGTTGGCGGGCCTTCCGCCCGCTTACATCGAACCGCAGGAAATCGACATTTTACACGATGAAGCTGTAACCTATGCCGAGGCACTGACCGCTGCGGGCATAACGGTACAATTGAATGAAGTATCCGGGTCGTACCACGGCTTTGATGCGGAGTCGGATAACGCTTTTGTCAGCCGGGTCATCCAGCGACGGCTTTGCGCCATGAAAACTATGCTGGAAAGCTCCAGCCGGCAACCCCGGCCGTGAGAAAAGCTACCGCTCTATCTAACTATCTATATTCAAAAGAAAGGTTGAATTGAATGACAATTGAACAGCGTGTAAACGAAGCAAATCAAAAGGTAATGGATATTCTTTTGAACGGCCGTCCGGTATGGAAGGATGTGCGCCCGGCGCTGGAGGCGATTCCGGGTATGACGCGGGAAAGCATTTTGGTTGCCGGACCTCCTCTGCCTGCTGAAAAAATCACGCAGCCCATCCGCACGTCCATCTGCGGCGCTGCCGTACATGAAAAGCTGGCGGTCTCTCTGGATGAGGCATGGCAAATGGTACTGGATGGACGCATCAAAATCAAGCCCGCGCAGGACTACGCCTGCGGATGTGCCGCCTGTATGGTGGTGTCGGCCACTATGCCTGTAATCGTGGCCGAAGACCCGGTGTATGGCGGAAAAGGCTATGCACCCATTCATCCAGGCGCCAACCCAAAGGTGTTGCGTTGGGGGTTGTATGATGGCGAAGTAGAACAGGATTTGTGTTGGATGCGGGACGAGTTTGGACCAGCGTTGGGACAGGCTGTGCGGGCATCCGGAGGTATCGACCTAGTGACTGTGTTGGCCAAAACCGCGGGAATGGGAGACGAGAATCACAACCGGCAGCCAGCAGCTTCCATGTATCTGGCACTGCAAATCATCCCACATTTTATGGACGTGGAGCATCCGAAAAAAAACGATATGGTTCGCTTTCTGGCGGGTAATGACCGTTTCTTTTTGCATGTGATGATGGCAGGTGTGGAGGCGCTTACTGTGAAAGCGAAAGAGATTCCCCTTTCCACTGTGATGGCAGGTATGGGTGGAAACGGCGTGGAATTCGGTATTCAACTCTCTGGAACGGGAAACCGATGGTACACTGCGCCTGCCCCTGTCATTCATGGGATGCTGCTGAAACCATCCTATACGGAAGAAGATCTTTTGGGATATCTGGGCGACAGTTGTGTAACGGAGGTATATGGTCTGGGCGGGATGTCCTCCATCGCGGGTCCGGCTTATGCGCGCTTTACTGGAGCAACCTTTGCCGAGGCAAAAGAGCGTACGGAAAAGGCTCGTGCGGTTTCACTGGGTGAGCACACATTCGCTCCCATTCCTTGGGATGAATACCGCGGATTCCCTGTGGGGATCGACGCGCGCAAGGTTGTAGGATACAATATTTTGCCCATCAGTCACGGCGGTTCCGCGCTGAAGACAGGCGGGCAAGCTGGCGCGGGGGCGGCCGAGCTACCGCTGGAGTGCTTTCGGGAAGCACTGCGCGGCATCCGGGACGAAGCGCTGCGCAAGCAGCAGTGAAAGGAGCAGGGAGCATGAAGGTATATGCACAGATTAAAAAAGGAAAATATATTGATTCTCTGGAAACACTGTTCAGTTCATCCGTATTAAATGAGCAGCCCGGTGTCGACGTCGGATACGTCGGCATGGCCACGGCTTCGTTCAAGGATATTCTGGCAGAGATCGGCTTGATGACAGAGGAAATCGACGGATGCGGCGACAACGACTATGTGATTGTTGCAAGGGCAGAATCTGAAGAGGCGTTCCGTCAGGCTGCGGCTGCGGTTACGGAGGATGCGGCGGCTCAACAGGGTGGTGCGGAGCAATCGAACGGAGAGAGTTTCTCCAGTGTGCGCACGGCTGTACAGGCCCATCCGGAGGCCAACATGTGTTCCATAGCGGTACCGGGAGAATATGCGCTTTCCGAGGTGAAAAAGGCTCTGAACGTGGGGCTGCACTGTGTGGTGTTTTCCAATAACGTGCCATTGGAGGACGAACGCGAGATGAAAGAACTTGCGCGGGAAAAGGGGCTTTTGTGCATGGGGCCGGACTGCGGTGTGGCCAATATCAATGGCGCAGCGCTGGTTCTGGCAAGTATCAATGCCCGAGGTCCATTTGGAATCTGCGGTGCTTCCGGTACGGGTATCCAGCATGTTGCTGCGATTTTGCATGCGGCCGGGACAGGCGTGAGCCAGACCATCGGCACAGGGGGCAACGATTTGAAAAACCCCGTGGGTGGGATCATGATGCTGATGGGTATTGACGCGCTGGAGGCGGATATGGATACCAAATACATCGCGCTGATTTCCCGCCGTCCAGGAGATGAGGTATTACCCAAAGTTCTAAACCGCATTTCAGAGTGTCGCAAGCCGGTAGTCGTGTTCTTCATGGGGTGTGAACGAGAACTGATTGAAAGCGCAGGTGCTGTTTGGGCGGAAAACCTGGATGACTGCGCGCAGAAATGCCTGAATCTGATTAGCAAGGAATACCCGCTGGAAAGCGATGAGGAACTGTCAGACCGTGCAGCAGAGGCTGTAAAGATGCTGGGCAAAGAGCAGAAATACGTGCGCGGCGCGTTTAGCGGCGGGACGTATATGGATGAAGCGATGCAGACGCTTGCTGAGAAAGTTGGCCCAATTTATTCCAATAGTCCACTGAAAGAGGATTGGAGATTGCTCGATTCTCATGTAAGCGTGGAGAATACCTGCATCGACTACGGAGAAGAGGAGTTTACACTGGGCAGACCACATCCGGCCATTGATCCGGGTGTTCGCCAGCCGGCCATCCTACGGGAAGCGGCTGACCCGGAAACCGCAGTGATTTTGCTTGATTTTATTCTGACGCCGCCGGGCCATATGGATCCGGCGGGTTACGCTCTGGCGGATATCCGTGTCGCACAGGAACAGGCGCAGGCCCGAGGCCGACATCTGATTTTTGTTGCTTCCGTGCTGGGCACAAACGCCGATCTGCAAAATCTGGACGAGCAGTGCCAAAAGCTGCGGGAGTCTGGTGTGTTGCTGTGTAGGACCAATGAGCGAGCATCGGCGCTGGCTGGGGAGATTATTCGTCAAAAGAAGGAGATGGACGAACATGGAATGTGAAAAGATCATGGAACTATTCCATTCGGAGCTGGTGACCGTCAATGTAGGCCCCAGGCTGTTTGCTACGGCGTTGGAACAGCAAGGATATCGCACAGTGCAAGTGGATTGGCGGCCCGCCGCCGCCGGCGACAAAGAAATGCAGGAAATTTTGGAGTTGCTTGGAGGGCTGGATTGAAATGAAAATTCTGGTTTGCAATGTCGGCAGTACTTCACTGAAGTTTAAGTTGTATGAGATGCCCGCTTGTGAGGTTTTTGCGCAAGGTGCGGTGGAACGCGTAGGTTCGGGCCGGGACGCTATCGTCTCTTACAATAATAACCACACCGGTGCGCGGGTTGACCTCGACGGGCAGGATATTCCGGATTACCAGACTGGTATCGAGTGGTTTCTTCAGGAGTTGACCGAAGGTCCACGAGCCGCGCTTTCCAGCGTGGAAGAAATCGAACGCGTGGGATTTAAGGCGACGCTTTCCAAGGGTCATTTCGGTGTTCACGAAATCGACGAAGCGGTTCTAGACGGAATGAAAGAGTGGCTACCCATGGCGCCGCTGCACAATGCCGCGTATATCAAAGCAATTGAAGTGATGCGGGAAGTTTTGCCAGAAGCGCGTTTCGTGGGAGCCTTTGAAACGGCGTTCCATCGAGAAATCCCTATGGAACGAAAAATTTTTGGCGTACCATATGAATGGTACGAAAAATACGGCGTCCAGAGGCTGGGATACCATAGCGCTTCCCACGGATATATTGCGGATGTTTTAAATAAAGAAAAAACGGAGTATGCCGCAATCTCCTGCCATTTGGGCGGTAGCAGTTCAGTGTGTGCCATCCTGAATGGGAAAAGTGTGGATACCAGTTTTGGGATGTCGTTGGAATCCGGCTTGATTCACGCAAACCGTACCGGAGATATCGACTGTGGGATGGCCGCTTTTCTGCGAGGACAGGGACTAAGCGAACAGGAAATTCAAGAAGGCTTCCAAAAAAAAGGTGGACTTCTGGGCATTTCCGGCGTCAGCAACGACATGCGCTATGTTATCGAAGCAGCTGACAACGGCAATATTCGGGCCAGACTTGCCATGGAAGTGTTCGTGACAGGAATCGTCCATTACATCGGCGCGTTTTATCTGGATTTAGGTAGATTGGACGATTTGGTATTTACAGCGGGAATTGGCGAACATTCGGCTCGCATCCGCCGCATGGTGTGTGAAAAACTGATGCCCATCGGCGTCAGAATGGATGAGAAAAAGAATGAAGATTGCCACGGAGAAGGTGTTATTTCCACCGCAAATTCCGCTGTCTGTGTTCGCGTTATTCCAACGAATGAAGAACTGGGCATCGCGCGTAGGACATATGAGATTTAATAAATATCTTTTTTGTAACAGGACGACAAAAAGGGAGTATTTTCAGATGTCATCGACATCGAAAATTACTTCCTTTTTTATAAGGTGTCCAAATTTGGACATCTTACACAGATGGTTCAACGCCGGGCAAAGCTCCAAGTCGAGCAAGGCGGTCATACAGTTTGGTCAATCGCTTCATGCCTCGATTTCGACGCTTGATGACCGTTCGGATACAATGATGCTCCGCATCCGCAATACCTTTGCCAGGAAAGACCGTCAAAATAATGTTTCTTCAAAACAGCAGCATCCTCGGGATACAGTGCGCAAAGATAAGTATCTAGCCGATTTGCCAGCATTTAATAGACTTCTAGTTGTGAGGCAATGCGAAGTCTGGTGTCTCTGGTCTGCTCGAGTCCGATCGTGTGATAAGACAAGGCAATTGCTGCAGTCTTATCAGAGATGCGACTCTCTTGCACAGGCGATTCAGTGGGATGAGAAAAGGTTAGGGTTTTAATCAAGTCATCTTGTCTGAAGTTCATCGAAGGGTGCCAAATCTTTCAACTCGAATTCAAGAGTAGTAATATCATTGCGAAACTGTGTATAACCCTCCAGTTGGCAGACAACGTATTCCTTTGCAGTCACAACAAATCACCGCCTTTCTGAAAGCATTTGTTGATAAAATTAGAAAACCTGTCGAAGATTTGTGTCCCTTCCTTCTCTTGGGCACGGCTTTTCTCACCGCCTTCATTCTGCATCCGCGGAAATCTTTATTGATGGGGGATTGCTGGAACAGAAAATTTCGGCGCAGAAACAGGGCGTGGAACAGGAATCAATACACTCACCGAACGTAGTGTTTCAAAAACGCTTTGCAGCCCGCGCCAAAAATTTCTTCCTGTAAAATAGCAGGCGCCCGCCTATAGAATATGGGCAGGCGCGCATTTTCGGGGAACACTTTAACGGTTGTACACCTCAAACACCAAAACACGCATCTCGCTGTCTCCGGTGTTTTTTAAGAAGTGGAACGCGAACGGCTTATTGATTAGGACATCCCCGGCCTCGACCGACGCTGCTTCCCCATTCATGCTATACAGGCCGCTGCCCTCCAAGACCAAATAGACTTCATTGTCATCTCCATGCGTGTGTTCGCCAAAAGACGCGCCGGACGGCAAAACGGTATAGTAAAGGAACCGCACCGGCGTATCAAAGCTTTCCGGGCCAAGAACACGGCAGTTCCGGCACAGCCCTTCGCCGCCATGGACAGACTCTATCTGAGCCGGCTGGCGCAGAAAATTTACAATTTCCATCTCTAAACCTCCTTTGTGTGCGGCGGAATGTCTGGCATTCGGCACTCACGCTATTCTACGGTTGCAGGTCTATGGCTGCAGGACAAAACGCGGCAGAGTATCCAAATCGGCTGGTACGGTGACGGTACGTCCGCCGTCATAAACCGTTCCATCCACATATTTCCATCGTCCCGTAGGTAGCACGACGTTCCGCGTGCGGTCACCCTTTGTCAAAACCGGCGCAACCAGCAAGGAATCCCCCAGCATAAATTGATCCTGAACCGTTTCCATACCCTGATGTGGGAAACAATATTCCATGTATCGGACAATCGGCTCGCCAGTCTGCGCGGCGTGTTTTGCCAACGCGAGAATGTCCTCGGTATACTGTTCATGCAGTTTTGCCGCCTGAACACATAGCTCCGCCGCTTTCGGCGGCAGCACACGCCAGGGGGCCGCCGAAAACTGCATCATCGGCATCAGGGCGGCGCACTGTGCATAACGCACGAAAAGTTCATCGTCCAGTTTATCGCTGTTCGCCGTGAAATTGGCGTATTCCCCGCCGCCAATCATGTCCGGGCAGCTAAATGCATAGCCGAGCATCCCCTGTGTCAGCGTATTCGGAATGAGGGAGCCGACGCCGTCCCGGCCCCAGCTGTGGTTTTTATCCGCAAGGCGCTGTACCAGCGGAGCGTTTGCCATTGCGTAGCAGGCGCGGAATTCATTGTATGGATAGCGCAGGCCCGCTTTTGCCCAAAGCGTGCTCTGTTCATTTGCACTCACATGCCCTACCGTACAGTCGTCGTCCCGATAGAATTTCGCGTCTCCGCCATCCATCTTGAAGCCGTCCACGCCGTATTTTTTTACAAGGCCGTCCAACTGCGCATTCAGCCAGCGCATGCCATCTTCGCCTGACATATCCAGCACCGCGGACCATCCGTTCCACCACAGGCGCACGGCCGGCTCTCCCTGTACGTCCCGCACGAGGGCATTCGTCTGGCGCAGCGCCCGAAAGACCGGGCTGTCTGGGGAGATGAAGGGCGAGACCCACAGCATGACGCGGAATCCCATAGTGTGTAGCCGCTCCACCATCCCGCGCGGATCGGGGAAGCGATTGGGGAGAAAGTCCCACATGCCGTAATCGCACATCCATCCGTCGTCAATCATCAGCACGCCGGGGGAATACCCGTTCGCCAGCAGCGCGCTGGCATACGTGAGGATGCCCTGTTGGCTTTGGCCGTATAGCAGCTCGATCCATGTATTGTATTGCGGAGCGGTGAAGAAAAGCTCCGGGGGCATCACGCCTCCCACCGGTAGGTGATCCCGAACCAGCGCGTTCCATGCGCCGCGCAGGGTTTTGCAGCCATCACGGAATTGGATTTCAGCGTCGGGAGAGTACATATTCAAAACCCCGTTTTCAGCGGAGACACGGGCACCGCGCTCACAGTACAAGTAGCGTCCGTCGCTGGAAACCAAAATCGCCGCCGCGCCGTTTACAGTTTCGTTCGGCGTGAGGGACCGGCTATATCTGCTTTCTCGGGTGATCGGCAGATCCACGCCGTCCTCCACGCACAGGCCGTACCATGCTTCGCGCGGCCCAATCTGCAGGTGTTTTTCATCTTTCATTCCGTAGCCCCCTTTACTGCGCCGCCGCTTCATCCAGCAGGATGTCCAGATTCGGATGCAGCTGAAGTACGGAAGCCGGAACCTCCGGCGTAATCGGCCCTTCCAGCGCGCGGCGGATGATCTCCGCTTTATGCACGCCGTTTGCCACCAGAAGGATATGGCGCGCCGCCATCACATCAGCAATACCCAGCGTAAGACCCTGCGCCGGAACCTTGTCTGCACCGCCAAACAATTCGGCCTTGGCCTGCAGCGTGCTCTGCGTAAGATTCGCCACATGAATGTGCGCGCCGAAATCCGCGCCCGGCTCGTTGAACGCGATATGCCCGTTTCCGCCGACGCTGAGCAACATGAAATCAATTCCGCCGAAACCTCGCAGCTTCCGCGCGAAGCGTTCCCGTTCCTGTTGCGCCTGCGACGTCGGGGCGACCGGAACATAAAACTGATCTTCCCGCAGGCCCAGCGGGGCATACAGATCCCGCACAATGCGGAAATAACAGCTGGCTGGTTCTTCTCTGCGCACACCGACATATTCATCCATGTTAATACATTTTACGCGGGCGCAGTCCAAATCCAGCGCCTGTTTTAATTCAACCATCCGGGTAAAAATACCGGCGGTCGTGTCGCCCGTGGCAAGGCAGAGCGTGCTGTCTGGTTTTTGCAGCACCTGCCGCAGCACTTTCTGTGCGGCCGCGCGATCAAACGCCGCACAGGGTACGATGGTTTTCTGCATAGCGATTTCCTTTCCTGTTTTGTCAAACCCATTGCTCAAACGCAGTGAAGCATTGGGTCGGGTTAGACTTAGATTTTGGGCAGATTTTTCCGTGCGTGCCACAGGCACGCCAGCATCCCGGCGGCGCTGATGGCAAACAGCACGGAAATGCTGCGCTCTGTGCCAAGGCTATGCTCTAACGTAGACTGGATTCCCGAAGCAGCCAGCGTGGCCATATAGCCCATCAAATTGGAAACGACAGCCACCGCGCCGAGGTATACGGTTTTCCCCTCTTCTGGGCAGGACGCATATTCCATGTTCAGCGTGGCAAGGCTGGAAGCCGACGAACCTGCGGTGGCGATGCACTGCAAAACCGGCGCGGCGAACAGCGCCGCTGTCGGTGTGATGAGAAACCAGCCCATGTAACCACAGCAGGAAAGCGCGCTGGCCGCGGTGAGTACAGAGCGCCAGCCCCTGCGATCCGCCATGCGCCCCCAAACCCAGTTGCAGAAGATCCCCGTCACGGAGGCAAGAATCGTCATGACGCTGATGTAGCTGTGGGAAAGCCCCAGCCCGCGCAGGAGATACACCGGTAGGAACACCGAGGAAAAATTCCCCGCGATAAACCACAGCGTATCGAACAAGATGACTGAACGAAATTTGCGGTCACGAAACGGACGCAGGAAATCCTGGGGCCTGATGTTCAAGACTTTCTGCGACGGGGTTTCCCACACATGGGAAAGCAGTGCGATGTCCAGAAATGTGAGCAGCAGGATTGTCCCATATACAATAAAGTAGCCCGTCTGCGGCTGTCCCTGACCGATGAAATAGTCCAGCTGGCGCCCCATCAAAAACATTACCGACGCGTTGACGATGGAGTTCAGGATATTCTTTTTCGCGAAGAAATTGCCCCGACTCTCCTGCGGTGCGATGGAAAGGATCCATTGATTCAGTCCCGGCGTAACAAAGCCCGCGCACATGCAGGCGAAAAAATAAAGCAAGAATACCGCCGTCTGCCGCGACGCCGAATGGGAAAAAAGCAGCGGGACGAAAGCGGCAAGGCCCATGCTGAATCGGAACCCCAAACATACCAGCACGATGCACAGCTTACGGTAGCGCAGCCGTTCAAACAAGAACGGAGAAACCGCCTGCAGGATGCACCCCAGCATAGGAAGCGCACCCACAAGTGCGCTGAAGGCCGGGCTTGCGCCCATCCACGTGAGATACCCCACCAAAAAGTTCCCAATGCCAAGAGAAAAAATTGTGCCGGCAATTGCCTCTTCCGCCAGAATGATGCGGCGGCTCTGCGCCAGCTGCTGTTCTACCGGAGGCGTATGGGGGAAAAACTTTTCATACAACCGCATTTTCCGCATTCCTCTCACATGATTTGGCCGCCGCCCTGACATTTGGCGTGCTTTTCTTCCTGTTTGAACAAACGGGGGGATCGCCGCCAAATACTCAAACGGCGATCCCCCAATCGGAATCAGCTTTTAGCAGCTCGGCTGCCGCGGCAATTATGCCGCAAGGAATTCATCTACCTGTCTCTGCAGGTCGGCGATATACTCGTCAATTCCCGCATTTTTCAGTGCTTCCACCGCTTTAGGATATTCGGTGTCGAAATCCACAAAGCCGGAACGGATCGCTTCAAACTGCTTTTCCACTTCCACAAGGTTGAGTTCGATCTCTTTCAGGTTTTCGTCGCTATAAACAAAGCCGAAAATCGGGCTGCGGATTGCATCGTCATCCCACGTCTTGGTGGCTTCGATATAGGCTTCATCTGTTTCAACGGGGAACATCTGATAATTCTTGTTGCGGAACATCCACTCGTAGAACAGCTCATCCGTGATAAGGCGGTTGATGCGGCCGTTCACAATCTCGTAGTCCTTGCCTTCCACGCCATAGAGCGCGAACAGATAGTTCTCCTGGCTGGAATACAACCAGTTCAGCCATTTCATTGCGCCGGAGGGGTTGGGCGCGGAATAGGGGATGCAGATGACCTCGCCGCCAGCTGCGGTGATATACTTCGGCTTTTCAGGGGCGAGGAGGTAGTTCTTCATCACCGCGTCGGGCGCATTGGCGCGCACGGCGTCAATAATCTCGGTTTCCTTGCCTAAGCTGCCTTCTACCCACAGGTAGTTGCCGCTTTGAACACGGGAATCACGCTCGTTGTAGTTAGTGGTCATCTCGTCCGGATACAACCCGGCCAGCGTCATCTCACGGTTGAATTTCGCCACTTTCTGGAACGCTTCGCTTTCGTAATAGCTGAACACTTCCTTGGTCTCTTCATTGAAGAACGCGAGGAAACCCTTGGCGATGTTATGCGCCGGCTGGTCGGAGAAGTAACGGGTGAGCGGCATCAGAATCGGGTCACCTGCGCCCTTAATGTTGGGAAATTGCTCCATCGCGCGTGTCGCAAATTCTTTTAGATCTTCCGGCGTGGAGATTTCCGTCATGCCGACAGCCGTCAGCAGATCCTGCCGCAGGCAGACCTGCTGGAACATTGCGGAGCTGGAAGCGTACGCGGAGGGGATGCCGTAGATTGTGCCGTCGATCGCGCCACCCTGAATGTGCTCCATGGGCAGGACTTTTAGCATGTCCTGTCCATACTGCTCAATCAGATCATCCAGCGGCTGGGCTTCTTTCTTATTCACAAATTCGCCCAAATCCACAAGGCCGTCCCAGTACAGGTCGATTGGTTCCTGCGAACCCAGCATAATGCCCTTCTTATCCCAGTATTGATCCCACGGCACGAAAATGACGTTCACTTTCATGTTTAGATCCTCGAGCATCCGCTCGGCAAATTCGCCGTTCAGGAAACTCGTCATGCGGTCGGACTCCTCGCCGGGGTACAAGATGGTAATTTCCTCTGGCTTGCCGGAACTCGTGTTTCCACCGTTGCCCGATGTCGCCGGAGCACTGCTTCCCGCGCCGCCGTCCTGGCCGCAGGAAGCCAGAAGGAGCAATGCCATCACGAAGCAAAGCAGCAGACTGATTGTTCTTTTCATGTTCATCCTCCATTTTCTTTAGTATATGTTTACAGACCTTTGGGGGCTCTGCCCCAAAAGATCCCCCAACCGAAGTCATGCACCCCGCACGGGGCAGACGCATGCGGTCATTCCTTCACCGCGCCGCTCATCACGCCGCTTACAAAATATTTCTGGATGAAGGGATACAGGAAGATAATCGGGCCGATGGTGATGATGGTGACAGCCATTTTCACCGTCTCCGCGGGAAGCTGGAGCGTGCCTGTGACACCAGCCGGAACGCGTCCGGAGCTGATGGCGTTGACATTGGAAAGAATGCCATATAGGAAATACTGTAGCGGAAACAGTTCTTTCTTTTCGATGAACATCAGCGCGTTCCACCAGTCGTTCCAATAGGTGAGCGCGTACATCAGGCCCACGGTCAGGAACGCTGTTTTGGAGAGTGGCACCGCGATGCGCCAGAAAATGCGCATCCAGCCCGCGCCCTCAATCAGCGCTGATTCATATAGTGCATATGGAACCTGGGAAAGATAGGTCCGCATCAGGAACATATTCCAAACACTGAACAGGCTGGGTATAATCAGCGACCACACGCTGTTTTTCAGGTGCAGGACATTGGTGCAGATGAAGTACCACGGGACAAGCCCGGCGGAAAATACGATCGTGAAATTGCACAGATAGGCAATGACATTCCGGTAGCGCAGCTTTTTGATAGAGAGCGCAAACGCGCACATACTGGTGACAAGCAACGAGCCGATTGTGCCGACCGCCGTGATGAAAATCGTCACCGCGTAGCTGCGGGCAATCTTCGCGCCGCTGTTTACAAAAATATACCGGTAGGTGTCCAGCGTGGGCGCCTGTGGGAACACGGAATATCCGTTGAGAAGTACTTCGGTTTCATTGGAGAAGGAAACCGAAACTACCATCATAAGGGGATACAGGCAGATAAGCGCAAACAGTGTGACGAACAAAACCGCTACAATTTTGAAAATACGGTCCCCGGTACGTTTCTTAATACGCATCAGAACAGCCCCTCTCCGTCGTTGATCTTTTTGGCCGCATGGTTGGCCAGAGTCACAAGGATCAGGCCCAGAACCGACTGCATCAGGCCCACCGCAGTACCATAGGAGAAGCCCAGGCTGCGCATGCTTCGGTACACATAGGTATCAATGACGTTTACCGCGTCCACGAGGATCGGGTTTTCCCCTACAATGCCGTATACCATACCGAAGTCGCCGTAGAAGATGCGGCCCACGCTCAGAAGAGTAAGCACCACTGCTGTGGGCTTCAGCATGGGGATGGTGAGGTGCAGGATTTGTTGGAAGCGGGAAGCCCCGTCGACCTGCGCCGCTTCAAACAGGTTTGGGTCGAAATTCGTAATCGCCGCAAGGTAGACAATGCTGTTGTAGCCGCTCCATTTCCACACGTTTGCGGCGATGAGGATCGTCTTCCAGTATTTCGGCTCGGCAAACCAGCGGACCGGCTCCATGTCCATTGATTTCAGCACGTTGTTTACCACGCCGACATCCGTAGCGAGCAGACCGTAGACAATCGCGCCCACAACAACCCACGAAAGGAAGTACGGAAAAAACATGACGCTCTGCACCACGCGCTTGTAAATGCCAAGCCGCATTTCATTGAGGAAGATGGCGAGCGAAATCGGAACGATCAGGCCGAGGATGATCCCGAAGAAATTGATGATGAGCGTATTTTTTACCACGTTCCACGCGGTGAGCTGTTTGAAGAAGATGCTGAAGTTCCGCAGGCCGACGAAGGGACTACCGAATACGCCGTCCAGCGCGTTAAAATCGGTAAAAGCCATCCAAATTCCGCCAAACGGCAAATAGCACAGAAGGAAGAGTAGCAACAGCGCCGGCAGGCACATCAAATACAACGTTTTGTTTGTATTCAGCTCGCGCAACACTCCCTCTTTTCTTCCTGATTTGGCCCGTTTTTGTCTTGCTTTTGCCATCGTTCTATTCTCTCCTTTCCTGTCTCAGTGCAAAGAACGTGCCTTCCGCATCATCCCGGGAGCTTCGGATCCTCCAGCGGATAGTATCCATCCGGATAATAAGTATCCCAAACGATATATAATTCTGGCCGTGGTGTGTCATCCAGCACAGCCGTACCGAGGGAAAGCCAGCCGTCTCCGTCGTTCTCACTGCCGAGCGGAATAATGCCGCAGCCGTTTTCCTTCCACACACGGCACTGCAACTCATAGCAGCCCGGGGCAACGCCCGGAAGCTGCGTGATTTCGTTGTGCACCGTATCGCCCACCGGCCAGACGCGCGGCGCAAGCCGCACCAATATCGGGAGACATCCCTCCGGTGTTTTTAGGCGCAGCTGCATTTGCGAAGCCGTGTAAACGGGCGTATTGCCCACATTCTGCAGCCAAAGGCGCAGAGGGAGCGCCCCGCCGGAGGACAGCGCTTTCGGGTAGGTGACCCTGCGCACCAAAAGTGTGCCTGGAACCGCGCCGGGAACGTCCGCGGCCAGCACATGCCAGCCATCCATTGCCTGTTTCAGCGCCGCGCCCCCGTCGGGGCATCCTTTTGCCAAAAGGAAAACCGGAGCGGACTGCCACACAAACTGCAATCCCTGTTCCGCAAGCTGGCGGCGGACAGGCAGGATGCCTGCGCGAGCATCCAGAAGCAGGCCAAACGGCAGGCCCGCGATGCGCAACGCTGCAATCTGTTCCGTCTGGTCAGCTCGGGCGATCAGCACCGCTCCGTCAAACGCGCGCCGCCAAACGGAGAATTCAGCGGGATCCACCGCATCCGTGTCCAGCAAAACGCCCGCGCAGCGGCATCCGCCCTGTGTCTGCATCCCGAGCCGTTGCAGGAAAATCTCCGTGCCGCGCAATCCCTCGCTACGCGTGGGGCGCGGCGATAGCAGCACCATTCCATCCGACGCGGAAACGGAAGCACCGTCCCACGCTGACTGTTCCACATCACACACCGACAGCCGTGGACCGTCCGCGGACGGCTTGCGATAAGGCGGGCGGATTTTTTCCACAGGAAGCGTCTGTTCAAAATATTCTAAAGAATAGATATTCATGTTTTATTTCCTTCCTGCACACATAGAGGCTGACGCATCTGCTCCCAAACGGCCTTATAAACGTTTTCTTCTGCGTAAAGCGGTTCCTGCTCTATGCGGGATAGGTCCTGCGCCAGCACAAACATGCTACATGGTGTGAAGCGCCCGCCTGTTTCCATATACGCCGCCGCCGCTTTCTGCAAACGGCTTTTCAACTCAATCTCATCCGGGGAGCGCTTGCCGTGGTATAGCTCGCGCCACACCTGTCCATCGCCGCTTTCAATCGGGTAAATGTACATCTGCCTCTGCATCATCGCAATGTTGCCGCGTCCTTCCAGAAGCATTGCGAGGTGGGGATCATACAACCAGCTTTCGCTGCCAAAGCCTTTGATCTCAATCTCCGGGAACCATTTCCGGAAGAATTCATAGCACGCCAGACAGTCATCACGCAGATGCTGCGGGTCGTATCCGGCTCCGCCCGGGATATGAAAGCCCATCAGAATATCGCCTTTCTGAAGCACCATTTCCCATTCCGATAAAGCAATGCTGCGCGGCTGCGGCTCCACAGTTCCCGCCGGGCAGATTGGCCAGCCGGTCACGACGCCGTCCTTTTCCTCATACCGGATATCAAACGCTTCTGGGTCATACTGGCCATTTACGCCGTCCAGCATCCCGTCGCGGCGGATTCTGCGCGGTTCGGTGAAGAACGCCACGGTTTCTTTTCCCTTGCGGAACACCTGGATCGGGTCATCCAAACGGAACGGGATGAAATTGAAGCGCCCCATCGGGAACAGGCTGCAGGTGTAAAAATTCATATCCCACGGGAAATCGGCCACACGCCCGTCTCCGGTCTCCCGCATTTTTTCTAGCTGGCGCCTCGCGGGGGAAAACGGCGTTTTCTCATAACATTCCAACGGCATCCCCAGCTTTTCCATGCGTTGCATGGATGGCTCGATACAGGCGAACAGCAACAGGCAGGAGAAGAGGTCCGCGTGCGCCACGCCCTTTTTGGGCTCCATCGCCTGATAATCGTCAAGGTCCAGCCGGTGCCTGGCCGCGCACATATCGTTCACCAGAAAGTTCGACAGCTTCAGCAGTTCTGGATTGCCCTCGATCTCGTCCAACGCTTCGAACAGCCGTCGCTCGTTCTGCGTGCCCGCGTCAAAGCGGGCGCACAGCTCGCCGATCAGCCCACGGCGCATCAGCGCGTGCGGCTGATAGTCGACCGCATACTGGTCATACAGGGCATCCAACCCCTCCGGGAAACCGGAGAGCTCAAATTGTGCCGTAAGGCGCGCGAACTCCGTCATTCTGCATCTCTCCTTCCTTTACACAACCCGCACAGCGCACAGCGGGTAGAAGCCATCCGCGTCGCGTCCCCCAATGGCCAGGCGAAGCGTCTTGTCAAGATATCCGGGCACCGGGAAACCTAGCTTCACCTGATACGTTCCCTTTGGTGCATTCTCCGGAACCGCCATCCGCTGCGCAACACGCACATCTGCGTCCGGCATCCATTGGCGGATATCTGCCTGAATCGGCAGATCGAACGAGGCGTTTTCTCCGGCAAAGCGGAGCATGGGGGAATAATTGTGATAGCACGGGGCGACGCCGGTATTGCTGACGAGCATTTCAAAGTCGATCGTCCCGCCTGCCTGAGTCTGTTCGGGAAGCGTGCAGGAGTGGATCTCGTACCGGTAACCCATCTTCCGCACCCAGCGCTCGATACTTTTTTCCCACGCCTGAGGAATGGTCGTACCCTTTGCGTTGTAGGAGGAAATATGCCATTTCAGGCTTTCGTCGATGATGTAATCAATGTCCCAGCCCTGCAGATACCAATCGTTGGTGTGCCAGCACGCTTCAAAAACGACCGGGGCTTCCTTCCACGCGTCCTGCATATGGAAATTGACGACATTCTGCGGATAATAATCCTCCATATGGCTCCACTGCCCGGGATGGAAACCACCCATATCGCCGAGACAGTCTACACGGAAGCCCACTTTGGCCCGATGCCGGCGAATGCACGCTACGCTAACCGGATCATGCAGCAACGCTTGAATCGGCGTTTTGGTAAATCCATCGAGGTACGCGCTGACAACCTGCTCTAGCTTTTCCGGGACCACAAACTCCGAGCCGCCGCCCTCGCCCCACGCGCCTGTAATGGCGAGGTCCACAGAGGAAATACGTTCATCCCCGTCAAAACGTGCCGCGAACGCGCGAATAAATTCAGACCAGCGTTCCGCGTAATCCGTCGTGTTGGGGTCCACGCGCCAGAATGGATAATCCGGTTCTTCGGGCCATCTTTCCCGCATCCATAAGGGCACATCCTCTTCCGGGCGTAGCGCATAGGGCGCGATGCGCACAATGGAAGTACAACCCATCTGACGGGCTTTTTCGAGGCCGTTATCCAGGATGTCCCAACGGTATTCACCCGGTTCGGGCTCCAGTTCCTTCCACCGCCCTCCGCAGTAATACAGGCCGGAATCCGGGTGGTTCCATGTTTTTGTGCTTTGCGGGAAGCGGTATTTTTCCACAGGGGTGCCCCTGTTATCCCGCAGCTCGGCGGGATCTCCCATCAGGTGAGGTGCCGCAATAAAGCCAATGCCGGGGTTGCTCAAAAGATCCGAAATAATTTTTGGGATTACCGTCTGCATGTCGTTCCTCCTCCAATAAGGAATCCTGCTGCGCCGCAACCCATGCGGTGCCATCAAACATATGTTTCATCGAAATATCTGCATCCACTGTTTTTCAAAAGCCCGATTTTTTTCTTCAGATGTTCCGGCGGACACTCAAAGTCCGTCGCCATGCAGCCCACGCAGAGGAAACGGGCCGCCGTCCCCCCGTGCAGGTGTAGGCAAAAGGCAATTTCGTCATTTGTCATTGGGGCCCCACAGGCCGCACAGGCAAGCTGCTTCATTTTTCTTTCCCCAACTGACGGCGGTAAGAATCCAAGTCAATTGTCTGTCCCGTCAACCGGCTCATCTCCGCCGCGCCGGCCATCACATGGCTGTCCACAGACATGCCGATTTCGGAGCGGGCGGGGCGTCCGCCGTTCTGCAAAAGGCTGATGAAATCATCCACAATGCCGGAATCGCCGCCACCATGGCCGCTGCGCGGCTCGGACACATGAATCATCTCCGACTGATAGCCCTCCACTTGGTTGGAGGAGAAGGAGAGCACTTCGATCTCATGCAGTCCATCATCGCCGAAGATTTCCCCGTCCTCGCACATGACGTGGATGGTGCGGGTCATCCGGTTGGTGAAGGCGGACATATTAAAGCTTGCCGTCTGCCCGCCTTCGTATTCCACAGCGACAACCTGTTGGTCGCACACGTCATTGTCGCAACGGTATACACAGCGTCCATAGGGGCTGTGATCCAGCTCTTTGCGCAGGACGTTGGGGTCCGACGAGGATGTAATCACCGCCGCGGGCCAATCCCCCGCCGCGGGCAAGTAGCTTTTATAGGCACTGAAGCGGCACCTGCCCTCAACCGGGCAGTCCGCGCAGCGGGCTGTGCTGCCGGCCGGCGCATTGCTCTCCTTGAAATAATGCAGCGAACCGCAGGAGGAGATGCGCTTTGCCTGTGCACCCATCAGCCAGTTCAGCAGGTCCATGTCATGGCAGGATTTCTGCATGATGCTGGGGCTGGCAATATCTGCCCTGCGCCAGTTGCCGCGCACAAAGCTGTGTGCGAAATGAAAGTTTCCGATGTTTTCGTCCAGTCGAATCGACACAAGGCGTCCGATGCGTCCGGAATCAATGATTTCCTTGATCCGGGAGAAGAACGGCGTGTAGCGCAGGACATGGCAGACCACCACATGCAGTTTCTTCTCTTCGGCGCGGTGCAGGATGTCCATGCACTCGGCGGGATTCGGGGAAATGGGCTTTTCCAGCAGGACGTGGTAGCCCAGTTCCAGTGCTTTCATCACCTGCGTGTAATGATCCCGATCCATCGAGGCAACGATCGCCGCGTCGGCGATTTTTCCCTGCGCCCACAACTCTTCCGCCGCAGTGAAGCACCAATCCGCAGCCACGCCCAGCTGGGCCGCAGCTTCTTTGCGGCGCACGTCATTCGGCTCTACGATGGCCACGATCTGCGCGCAACCCTTTTCCATCATATAATCCGCGTACACCCGTCCGCGCTGTCCTGCGCCGATCAAAACGATTTTCACAGCACATTCCTCCTCACTTGTGATTGGGGCCCATGTTTTGTTTCGTAAACATTACGCAAATTTTGCGTTGCATTTAAGCTCAAATTCATTATAAAAGATAACGCAGACAGAATACAATCAGGAATTTGCACAAGTTTTTTCTCGATATTTAGAAGATTCGTTAAAGCGTTTCCGATGCTTTTTTCGGTTGTTTCGCGAAAACCTATACGCAACAAAGGAAAATTGAATTTTTTTGAAAAAAACTGTTTACATTTGTTTCGTGATATGTTACGTTAAAATTACCATAAAAAGACACTGGAGGGATTTCTATGGCATCTATCCGGGACGTTGCCGCTTTGGCAGGAGTATCTGCCGCTACCGTTTCGCGTGTGCTCAACAACGACACCACCTATAAAATACGGGAAGAAACACGCAGCAAGGTGTGGGACGCCACCGCGCGCACCGGATATAAGCAGAAAGCCGCTCCCCACTCAAACAAGGCAGCCGCCGCGCCGTTGGACAAGCGCATTGGCTGCATCCTGAGCGTGACGAAAGATAAATACCGCGACCCTTATTTCATGAGCATCTATGCCGGGGTGGAAGCGCGCCTGATGGAAAAAGGGTATTCCATCGCATTTTTAAAGACTTATTATGAAGTGCAGGAGCCGGAAACTCTCCGCGCGATTTTGGAAGCGCCGCCCGCCGGAATCATTTTGATGGAACAGCTTTCCCCCTCTCTTTACCGCAGCCTGCGTGCGCGCATTCCCGCTTGCGTGGGGATCGACACGCGGACCCCCGATATTGATATTGTCGGCTACGATCATTTTGACGCGGGCATGCACCTTGCCAACCATCTTATCAAAAAAGGCCATCAAAAAATCGCCTTTTTGGGCGGCAGCATCTTCGGGCCGAAGGGGGCGGTGAGCCGCCGCTACCTCGGATTTGCTGCGGCCATGCACATCGCCAGTCTGCCCGTTCGCCCGGAGTGGGTGCTGGACTGCCAGTGGGACGAAATTCTCTGCATTGATCTGGTTAAAAAGCTGATGGCGCAGCCAGCCCCCCCCACCGCAATCTGCGCAGCCAGCGACCTGATGGCGATGGCCGCGCTCAGCGCGCTGTATTCCATCGGTATCCGCGTACCGGAGCAGGTGGCGGTAATCGGCCTGAGCAACATCCAACTCTCCCAGTTTTCCAGCCCGCCCCTGACAACGTACGCCGTGCCGACGGAAGCAATCGGCCAAGTAGCGGCAGATTTTCTGGATGAGCGGCTGCGCGGCTGCGCCCTGCCGCCGCGAAAGCTTTATCTGCCGATCACAAAGGTCGTGCGCGCGTCCGTCTGAGCCGAAGCGAGCTTACGGGACAGGCTGCTCGAGAGGCATCCCGGTTTCATCATAATGCGCGCGGTAATCATATCCTGTGGGGATAAAGCCGTGCCGGTTACCTGCGGGGTCCCCGCCGCGCAGGAGCCCCATTCGGTGCGCATAGAGCCAGAGCGGCGTGATGTATAGCAACGGCGTGAGGAATTCATCCACGCCGCCCGGCATTTTCACCACATGGGCAGCCAGCCGTGCGATGGCAGGGTCCGGGTCATCCGTCAGGACAATCGTCGGCGCGTAGATCCGTTTAGCCGAACCGAGCGTATCCATCAGCTTCTCCTTGGACGGCCCCAGCGGGGCGACCAGCAGAAGGGGGGTTGTTTCGTCCACTTCGCGGTATCTTCCGTGCAGAAAATCCTCCATCTCACGTCCTTCTGCGGGAACCCACGCCATTTCAATGATTTTCAGCGCGCCCTCCTCCACTGTCCCAACATTGGGCCCTGCGGCCAGGCAGTGGTGGATCGGCGCGTTTTTATATTGCGCGGCCAACTGGTACATCTGCTCTGTGATTCCGCCCAGCTGCGCCGATTTTTGAACGGTTTTCTCCAGCTGCGTGTCCCACCATGCGGCTTGCCGCGCGGTCAGGTGCCCGTTCGCCAGCCCAATGGCAATCGCCAGCAGGTAAACTGCGGTGATCGCCTGAATATACGACGTGCTCTTAGCAGAAGGGCCCTCCGTCTTTGCGTCTGTCAGGATCAGGCGGCGCGCCGCTGCGGGCACCCGCGCGTCGATGGAGCCGGAGACGACGATGTCAAGTGCCCCCGCTCGCTGCGCCGTCCGGACACAGTTTTCCACGGAGCGGGCCGTCCCTGTCTGTGAAATGGCGAGCAGGCAGACATCCGGCCCGAGCAGGTTCTCCGGGATATAATGGCTGAAACTATAGCAGGGAACTGCTTGGGCGGGAATCCCGGCGATCCGCTCCATATAGCTTCTGCCCACCTCCGCGGCGTATAGCGAGGTGCCGCCGCCGGTCAGATACATCCGCCGGATCCTGCCCAGCATCCCCTCTTCGCAGAGTGTCCGGATGCTCTCCCGATTCAGGCGGAGGTTTTCCGTCCAAGGGGCGCTTGTGGTCAACGACAGAATCCGCTGCAGCAGACGATCTTTTTCTTCCATGATGTTCTCCTTTTGACGGATATTTCCCAAAGTCTCTCGTTTTGCGCGGCTCCCTTCACAGCGTCCGCCCGGGGCACGGCGGGACGCCTCCCCCCTCCCAAGTCAGCCAGGCTGCGCCGATCATGCCCTCCTCGTGGACATCCAGCCGCCCGCTGCCGATGTAGTTCAAAGAGCGCCGGGTTGGGGCCGCGCAGTGTTCCTCAATGAAATCCGTCAGCACGGGCAGTAGCCCGTGCAGCCCGGCTAGCTCCCCGCCAAACGCGATTGCCTCGCTGTTTGTAAAGCTCAGCAGATTTACCACCGACAGGCCGATTCCGCGTTGCACATGGTGGACGATATATGTAGCTAGCGAATCGTTTTCCGCGGCGCATTCAAAAATTTTCGTTGGGGAAAGTGCACCCACCCGGTCGGCCTGCCGCAGTACGGAATGCGGGTACTGCTCAAACAGGCTACGCGCCCAACGTACCATCCCGCGGCCAGAGGCGAATTCCTCCAGCCGGCAGACACCGTCCTGTCCGCCTAAATCGTACAAATATCCCCCGTATTCTCCCGCGTAATTCGCCGCGCCACGGATCAGGTTCCCCTCGCTCACAACGCCGACCGCGATGCCCCTTCCGATGTGGTAATATGTAAAGTTCGGATAGATCTGGCCAATCCCGAAACGGTTTTCCGCAAGCGTGCTGACGTGGATGTCATTGTCGATGAAAGTCGGGTGGCCCGTGGCGCGCTCGATTAGGTACCGCAGCGGAACGGGGTCAGCAAAGCCGTGCACCTTCGCAGTGTAGAGCCACATGCCCGCCTCGCGGTCAATCCAGCCGCCCATGCTCACGCCCACGCGGTCATACTCCCAACGGCCTTCTGCCTGTCTCTGAAAATCCGCAATGTCGAGCACCAGCGCGTCAAGGAAACCAGCGACGGAGGAGGTTTCCCATGGATAGCGTCGGCTGAACAGCACGTTTCCTTCCCGGGAAACGATTCCCATTTTAACCCGATCTTCACGGATATCAATCGCCATCGCCGCCTGTACCCCGCATCCCGCAGTGCCGCCCATGGCCGTCCCTCCCTGTTTTACAAAAAGCGCTCGTCTGGACGTGTGCAGAACAGACGCACGTTTCGGAAATGGGATGCCCCATTCCGTTTATTTTCAGTATACCTTGTCCGTGCGAGATTTTTCTACAAGGAAAATTTTCATCTTTTCCCCCTCTTTTTTTGCGCTTTCATGAATTGTTGTTATTCCTACAACGATTGTTGCATTTCCTTGATTTTTGAAAACAGAGCACGATATAATCAAACTAATTTGACCGGAGGGAAAGCCGTATGCTGTTTTATCAGGTCGAGCTCATCAAGCATGGACACGACACGTGTTTGGAATTTATGGAGTTTGCCGCTTCGGGCGATTACGCGGAAACACAGGCCCATTTCCACTCCACCATGGAAATTACAGTGATCGTGGACGGAGAGGGATTTTTCAAAAGCAGCGGCGCGGGGCATCCCTTTGGAAAGGGCGACTGCTTCATCTTCAACAGCATGGAGCCGCACAATATTTTTTCCGAAAACGCGTCGGCCAGCTTGAAATATTTATCGCTCAATTTTGTCCCTTCGTTTATTTCATCTCTGGAAATGGAAGATTTCAACCTGCGGTATCTCGAGCCCTTTTATTTCACAAACCGCTCTTGCCGGATTCCGTATCCGGAGCCCTGCGCCAAAGAGGTGGGAACGCTGTTCGGGAAAATCCAGACGGCTCTGTATGAAAAAAAAGACGGCTACCCGCTCGCGGTGAAAGCCTATCTTTTCCTGATGCTTTCCGAAATTGCGTGTCACTATCAAAAAGACGTCCCCAGCCTGAACCCGTCGCGGCGGGACGTTCCCGTCCTGCAGGATTCATTCACCAAGGTGCTGGATTACATTGAGGAAAACCTGACGCAGGACATCACGATCGACCAGCTTTCTCAGGTTGCGGCGATGAACCGCTATTATTTTTCCACGTTCTTCAAAAAGCAGATGTCCGAATCCCCGGTTCAGTACATCACACGCAAGCGCATCCGGCTGGCCATTGAGCTTTTGAAAGATGAAAACCTTTCCATTTTGGAAGTGGCGCTGCGTTCCGGCTTTAACAACGCAGCCAATTTCAACCGCGCGTTCCGCCAGCTGACGGAAACGAGTCCCAGCGAATACCGTAAGAAGCAGAAAAAGGATCGGCGCTGACCCTCAGGCTGCCGATTGGAGAAGGCAGGAGTGTTTATGATCAGGGTGCGGGAATACATCGGAGAAAAGGCATTTTACGCGAAAGCGGCCCGAATCGCGCTGCCGATCATGATGCAGGGCAGCATTTATAACCTAATCGGGCTGCTGAACAACATTATGGTCGGTCGCGTCAGTACCGTCCAGATGAACGGCGTAGCGGTTGTCAACCAGCTGATGTTTGTGTTCTATTCCTGCATTTCGGGGATTTTTGGCGGGATCGGCGTGTTTACTGCTCAGTTCAGCGGAAAAGGCGACGAGGAGGGTATCCGCTATACTTTCCGTTTCAAGCTAGTGACAAGTTTCCTGCTGAGTGCGGCGACCATCCTACTGCTGGGCATCTGGGGCAAGCCGCTGATCCAAAGCTACCTGAGCGGCGAGGGTCTTGCGGCAGACGCCGAAGCGTCGCTCGCCTATGGTATGGGGTATCTGTGGATTATGTTAGTCGGCGTGCCGCCGTATGCGCTCATCAACGTCTATTCCTCCACATTGCGGGAGCTTGGGCAGACAAAGATGCCCATGTTTTTCTGTGTCTTTTCCATGGTGGTGAGCCTTGTCCTGAATTATGTGCTGATCTTCGGCTTTGTGGGGATCCCTGCCATGGGCTGTTACGGGGCCGCCGCCGCGACGCTGGTCGCGCGATTCATCGAGCTGGCCGGCGTGGCGGGCTGGACGCATCTCAACGCACACAGGCTCCCCTTCATACAGGGCGCGTATCGCTCACTGCATATCCCCGGCTGGCTCGCCCTGCGAATTGCGAAAAAAAGCGCGCCGTTCGCGCTCAACCAGCTACTCTGGTCCATGGGCGTTGCCGCGCAGACGCAGTGCTACTCTGTCCGCGGGCTGTATGTTGTCAGCGCAAACAACATTGTAAGCGCGCTTTCCAGCCTGATTATTGTTGTGGCGAACGCCGTCGGCAACACGGCACGAATCGTCATCGGACATATGATGGGCCGGTCGGAAGCGCCGGACAAAATCCGTTCCGTTTACCAGAAATTCATCGGTCTTGGCTTTGTGTCGAGCTTTGCGGTCGCACTGCTTTATGCGCTGGCGGGACGATATTTCCCTCTAATCTACAACACGACCGACGAAGTGCGGCAACTGGCTTCTTCCTTTATCCTCATCAGTGCACTGATCCTGCCGTTCACCTCTTACCTGACGGTCGTTTCTGGCGTGCTCCATACAGGCGGCAACGCCAATCTGAATTTGATTTTCGACACCGTGTTCATCTGGCTGGCATGCGTTGCACCCGCTAGTTGTCTCGTCCATTTCACGGGGCTGGGTATTCTGTGGATTTATGGGTTCTGTCAGGCCACGGAAATCCTGAAAACCTTTTTGGGCATACTGCTCATCAAAAAGGGCCGCTGGATCCAAAACGTCGTGGACCACGCCTGAGACGCGGGACGCGCAAAACAAGCTGAAAATAGAAGGATCGAAGGAGGAACCCCCATGCCTTTTGCCGACACCACTCAAATGCTCCACGCCGCACAGGCGGGCGGCTATGCCGTCGGCGCGTTCAATGCGGAAAACATGGAGATGGCACAGGCCATCGTGCTGGCTGCTCAGGAGGCGCGCGCGCCGGTAATCCTGCAGACAACGCCCTCGACGCTCCGGTACGCAGACCCACAGCTATATTGGAGTAATGTTCAGGCGCTTGCGCAGCGCGCCAGTGTGCCGGTGGCGCTGCATCTGGATCATGGGAACAGCTTTGAATTATGCGCACAGGCGCTGCGCGCGGGGTATACCAGCGTGATGATCGACGGAAGTACGCTGCCTCTGGTGCAGAATATCGCATTGACGCGCGAGGTGGTGCGGATGTGCGCCGCGAACGGCGTTCCCGTGGAGGGTGAGCTGGGCCGTGTCGGTGGCAAGGAGGACGACCTCGAGTGCTCGGAAACTGGCTACACCGACCCGGATGAGGCCGAGCGTTTTGAGGTGGAAACGGGGGTTTCCAGCCTTGCCGTGGGCGTAGGCACGGCACATGGCGTTTATGCCGTCCCGCCGGTGCTCAACATTGAGCTGATCGATCGCATCCGGCAGCGGTTGCGCATCCCGTTGGTGCTGCATGGAGCATCCGGTCTGGAGGAGAAAGTCATCCGGGAATGCGTCCGTCAGGGGATCTGCAAGGTGAATTTTGCCACCGAGCTCCGCGCCGCGTACACCCTTGCGGTGCGCCGGATGTTGGCAGAAAACCCGGACATAATCGATCCGAAAATTTATGGCCGTGCAGGACGCGATGCGGTAAAAGAACGAGTGCTCCATCGCATCCGTGTCTGCGGCTGCGCCGGGCGGGCCTAATGCGCTCCCCGCGGGCACAGCGCGGCGCACCTCAAACAACGAACTGCCGGAAAGCCTTTTCGTCAGAAGCCCGGCAACGACTCCGCCGCGATTCACAAAAGCATGCACCTCTCCCCGGGTGCACACTTTTGGAAGCTGCTCCGCTTTTGCATCATCGGAAAACAGTTTGAAACCAAATCATAAAAAAGCCGCCGCGCAGGAAAAACCTGCACGGCAGCTTTATTGTGCTTACGTTTTTCGGTGGATCAATCCACAAACGCCCGCAGCGGAAGGACGATTTCAAAGGGATTCTCCAGCTCCTGACGGACGGCCCAGCGAACAAGCTTTTCTTTTCCGCGCATCTTCAGGCTCGCCGAAACGCGAATCACCTCACGCTCCGACGCACCCCAGAAACGTTCGGGGATCGGAAGAGCGAAGAGATTTTCGTCTCCCTTGAAGGGCGCGCCCACAGGGAGCTCTTTTTCCGCAGTAGAGCCGTCCGGGAAGTATGCTTTCAGCCGCAGCGCGCCGGGAATCGCGCCGCAGCCATCGTTCAAAAGCTGCAGCACAAGGTCCTGCGTCCGATCCGCGTTTTCCCGGCGCCACGCCATTGCCGGGCGCAGACGATAGCCAACCTGCGCATCCATCTGATCCATCAGATCCTGATAATTGTGTGTGCTCATGACAAAATCCCACGGCGTGAATGCCACCCCGAAGTAATTTGCGCCGTAATCCAGACAATGCTGTACCATTTGGGACGACGTAAACAACAAAGGCGCGGTGCGCGGGATGTGCGCGCGGATCGGCTCCCAGATCATTGCGCCCTTTTTCGCGCCCCGGTGAATCCACCGGTACTCCTCGGTATTCATATGGGCTTGGAAACTGTCGCGCCGCAACCAGACGCCGTTCTGTTCCAGAACTCGGTCGGCAAAGCCGTACTCAGTATAGTGCAGGTTCATGCACGCGGGTGTGGTGGGGAAAGCTTTCAGATGGCTCTCCATCAAAAACTCAGTAACCTCTTCAACGTTGTCCGGTTCCCAGTTGATTTCTTCCTTTTGATCGGGGCGCTGCAGGCTGTAATGATGCGCTTCCCCCCAAAAGCCGTAGCCGGACACGTCCGCGAATTCAAGGCGCGGATCCTTGTCAAACCGTTCGCCCAGCAGGCAATTCAGTTCGTTCCAGTATTGGAGAAATTCCGAGGAGTATTCCGGGAAATATTTCGGGTACCACTCCTGCACGCCAATCGTGCGCCAGTAGGGAATCATTTTCACATGGTCTTTGATGAATTCCGGGACGCTGTCTTTGTAAACAGACGTCACCGAACTGGACATAATCCGGAACGACCATGTTTTATTGTACTTTTCGCACGCTTCCAGCATCCACTCAAATTCCTTGGGCAGAGAAAGCTTGCCTTTTCCCTGCTGGATATCGCGCCATTCGCAGCGATAGTAGAGGTTGTCGCAGTGAGGGGAAGCTGCCATGCGCTCCAAGCTCTTCCGGTCCAGCGGCGTCATCTCATGCGGCACGCTGGGCTGGATCTCCGCCCATGTGTATCCAAACCGCATATGGTCGCTATAAACATAGCCCTGTACGCCCATCCCGGGGTTGGGCACCTTGCCCACGGCCGGGTCGAAATAATCCAAGTGAATTGCGCGTTCTTTTGCCGCCATTTCTCTCCATCCTTTCTCTGTGGGTTTGATTTTACGTTCAGTATAGCATATCCCCGCCGCGCCCATCCACAACCATTTTTGGATGATGCCCCGCAGCGCGCGGCGCGTTTTGCATTTCGTTGTATCTTTCGCAATTATTATTAGAAGCGCTTGCCCGCATTCCTTTTTCTGCGCTATACTTTTTCTGCGTTATAACTATAATTATTCAAAAAATGGAGGGATCGTCTTTATGAATACCGTAATGGGCGTGGATGTCGGGGGAACGAAAATATTGATCGGCATCGTCCGGCCGGACGGGACGATCACTCATGAGCGCCGGTATCCGTCCCAGCGCGGTGCGCAGGATGCCGCGATTGCCGCCGTAAAGAGGGCTGTCGCGGCTTACTGGGCGGAAATGGTGGAAACCAAAGTCGTTCCCAAACCGGACGCGATTGGCCTTGGGCTGGTGGGGCAGGTGGATCACCGCCGCGCAGTTTGGCTTTTTTCCATCGCCACGCCGATTCTGGAACCGTGTCCGCTGGGGCAGGAACTTATGCAGCAGTACCAAATCCCCGTAATCGCGGACAATGACGTACACTGCGCCACTCTGGCGGAAATCCAGTTCGGCGCGGGGCGCAGGTTCCGGGATTTCGTTTATTTGAACGTCGGTACTGGCATTGCCGCCGGGCTTGTCAGTGACGGGCGGCTGATCCGCGGGCATCAAAACAACGCCGGGGAAGTCGGGCATATCGTCGCCAACATTGACGTGCCGTGCAAATGCGGGCGCACGGGCTGCATCGAAACCTATGCTTCCGGCGGCGGGATGATCCGCCACGCACGCGCGCTGATGGAACAGTACCCCGATTCCGTTCTGGCGCGGTTGGATCGGGAAGGCCGCATGGTTTCCTCGACAATCGTTCAGGCGGCACACGAGGGCGACGTGCTGGCTATCCGCGTTGCAGACCTGATGATGAAGGCGCAACTGTCTATGGTGCAGGACATCATCAATTTCATGGACCCGCAGGCGATCATCTGCGGCGGCGGTGTCTTCCGCGATTCATGGCTGCTCCAAGGCATCATCGACGGACTGACCGGCTGGTTGCCGCCGAACAACCTCGCGTTGCTGGACAACATCACGGTTTCCCAGTTGGACCCGCAGAAAATTGGGCTAATCGGCGCGGCGCTTTCCGCTTACCAGGCGTCCGTGTAATCGCGCTTCCCATTTGGTGATTTTATCACGGAAGAACGTGTGATTATGGGGGAGAATAACATCACCGAATAAAATCGGCGCGGCGGAATCAGGAAGCGGAGAGCCAGTGGGGCCCGTGTTCACATAGACAAGGCGCGGTGGGCTTCCGGTTCCGGCGCCTGCAAACCGGGGCAACGGGAATGGGAGCAAACGAGCATTCTTCCGGCCGCTGGAACAAAGAGAGGACTGCGAAACATTTGTGAAACAGATCGATCAAAATGATTTTGAACAGGAAGCCGCGCGCTCCGAGCAAACCGTACTGCTGGATTTCTGAGCACCTTGGTATGGAACGTGCCGGATGGCGAGGCCAGTTCTAGAGGAAATCGTCGCTGAGCGGCCCGACCTCAAGGTTAGCAAAATCAACATCGACGAGGGGGCCGAGCTGGCCGGGTGTTTCGGCATGATGAGCATTCCCATGCTCACTGTAATGAAAAACGGAAAAATCGTGAATCAAGCGGTGAGCACGCGCACTCCGGGGAGGATTTGCTCGAGGCCGCACCGAGGGTCTTCGGAATCTCCCCGTCGATGAACTGCTCGAGCGGCTGAGGGAAACCGAGACGGACAAACTTGTCTATGTGATGTGCCGAGCCGGTCTGCGCAGCTGTATCGCGTGCCGCATTCTGCCGGGTAGCGGGTACGATGCCTACAACTTCTCCAGCGGTTTCCGATATTATGGCTCGGTGTCTGGCCAAATTCGGACAAGTGTGCGGCTGTATTTTTCATAAAGCGGGCGCGCTACAGCGAGCACCGATCCTGCCGGGTTCTATCTTTCCAGCGTCCCGGTGTTACAGCTTTCTGGAACTCTTTCGGCGAATTCCGGCACAGCTCCTCCAGCATCGTCCCGTATGTATCCCTGTCAATATTCAAAAGAGAAAACAGAGGAAGCGGATACACATGCTTCAAAGCCCTGTTCAACTGGCGCTGCACGGCAGCGGCCAGCGTGGGGCTTTTTTCTTTGTCCCGGGCGAAAAGGGAGTCCCGCACGAAGGAAAAAGCTTGACGGGGCCACCATACGGATACAAAGTGAAATATGCTGTACGACAGCCCCACTACAACTTTGGATTTCAGAGAGTATAGTCTTTGTGAATCTAAGCGAGCGAATAGACTTATGACGCAGGTGGGTAAGGTTAGTTCCACTGGAGGAAGTTTAGAATTCGATTGCTTGCATTTCGTCACAGCGCGAACATTGAAAAGCCGTGAATCATCGTAGGCAGCGAAAACGCCTTGCCACCAGCCAGAATGATTTCTTCATTTCAATAAATATCCCCCGGCCGGTGGTTTTTCAAAAAAAGAGGGAGGGCCGCAAGGGCCCTCCCAAAGTGTAATATCTGCAATGTTTCAATAAATCAGCCTGCCAGGCACTCAACCAGCGGATCGCCATATGTACCTTTGTACGGCGCATCCAAGCTTATTGTTTGTGGACGTCGGTTCTGCTTGCGTCTCTCGGTGTTGACGGCAGATTTCATGGCGGACACAGCCAATGTGGTAAAACTGTATCGCTGCAGTTCCGGAAGAGTGAACCAACGCTTGACCGTCAAAAGATAGCGTAAGACAACAACATCAAACCAGTCGTCGGCCGGTAATTTTTTCTCGTTGAGGAACCACCAGACAATTGAGAGATGTTCCTCTGAAAAATCGGCTTCCTCCGTTGTGAGTTTCCGTTCACGCAGAGCTTTGAGTTTCTCAAAGGAAAGCACTACCTGATCTGCCTTTGTACCGGTTATGCTGTTTGTATGATTCATATGATTGATGTTCCGTTCCATATTATTTCCTCCTTGCGCCGCTGTTATGCGGCATATTTTGTCAATGTTTGTTCATCAATCTCGCAAATTGGGTATGACGTGTATCCCAATGTAATGGTGGTGAGCTTTTTCTTGACGAGTCCGATGCGCTGCATCTGTTTTGTCAGTTTATAGTCGGGGCCTGTAATATCCCTGACTGCGGCGCAGTGGTTTTTCATCGGCCCAAGATTTATGGTAAGAGGGATAATCGGCAGGACTCCGAGGGTCGTTCGCCGGCAGATTGTGATTGCCAGTGCGCCGCTGTTTTTGTAATATCCTGTTTTAAAGCAGCATTGGGGGATGTACATTCCGTTTAAGTTCAGCGGAAATGATTTCTTCAATCGCAGCCACCCTTTCAGGCACAGGGACGCAAAGGCTTCAAATGTGCGTGATCAATACGCACCTGCAGCTCACGTGCAAATCCCTGCAATGTATTGAATTCTCCATCCACTTCGGAAATTTGACGCTGGAAAAGGTCTTCATAGCGTCTGCGTTTTTCACCAAGCTCACGAATTTTGGATACCCAGCGTGACATGATAGCCGGACTTTCGCATCCGGTATTGATCAGATGGCTGGCCCGTTCCTGATATGTCTCGATCTCCTTTTTGAGCGCAACATAAAATTCGTGCGACATTTTTTCACGTTGGTGCTCATTGTCCACGACATACATACTGTTCACATCCACCTGATTTTCGCTCAAAGCATGTTCGTTCATCGTTTCCAGAAAGTCCTCAAAAACATCGATTCTCGCCATATGCTGCCGCGGGACAAAATACATACCGCCGCGTGACTGTATCTTGACGGCCTCCATGTCGTCCAGCATTTTGCCGAGCACGGTATCCATCTGCCTGCGGTTGACGCAGCGGCGGTACAACTGAAAGCTTTCCTGAACCTGGTCAAAGTACGGCTGGGAATCCACAATCGGATTGTAAGCTACGTCCTCCAGAGTGATGATTTCGCTTTCCTTATCCAAAACAATGTTGGCGAGTTTGGTGTACATATTGGTGGTGGAGTCCACTTCCTCCAGCACCAGTTCACGGCTGATGGTATGACGGCGCTGCCGGTTGTCACGGCAGTACACCTTATAGATTTGCGTGCCGCGCACTAGCCTGTCGTGAAGATCGCCAGTTGCGCTTCGGAATGCATCGGCAGGGGTACTGCGGAAATTGGTCGGCGCAGAAAACTGGCAGGCCGCCCGCAGCCGCTCAAATTCTTCCCGGTCGATCATGATACCGCCGAGACCGTAAAAAACGATTTTTCCAAGAACACCTTCGCCATCGCTGGCAGTGGTCATGATTTCGCTGAGATTGACCGTGTTGTTCGCAATACTCATAAAATTCTCCTTCTTTGTTAAGCCGCAAGCGAAAGCCGGCGACTGTGCAGTTTGTAATCGTCGATCCCGTTATAAGCGGGGTTCCACATTTGCTGGATATAGGGGATGCCCAGAGGTTTGAGCGTATCCTGCATCCGCCGCAGTGCTGCGGAATACTGTTCCTGCCGGATCTGATCCATGTCATATTCTCCTAAAAGACGTTCCACAGACAGTGAACGGATGGCCGAGGGAAGGTACTTGATTGCATTGACCCCAGGTGCGCATAAGTAAAGCGCTCCATTGGACAGACAGCTCGCGGTATCGCCCTTGAGCGCCCCCTCTGTGATGGAAGCGGTTGTGCTGTGGACATTGCCCTTGATATGGATCCACCCATGCGCTCTCGTTCCACATGGATAGAGCGGACTGCCGTCTTTCCGGCATTTGTCCGGGTTACTGGACACCCATACATAGCAGCGTTTTCCACCAATCTCCGCACGGCGCTGCAGTCCTTGGATATACCCTTTGGCAGTACAATACGGGATAAGCAGTCCGCTGTTTCCGGACAGGCGCCAATCACCGTTTTCACTGCGGTAGAATCCGGGAACACCATGGAGATCATGGGTGCGCGACAGCGTCTGTGCAAGTTCGCTGCGGGTTTCCACCCTGGCCGGCATGGAGCGGTACATATTCTGCTCGATGGCGTCCAGCGTAAGGCCGCGGCCGAGCAAGTCCAGAAAGTCATGCTCTGACAATGACAGCAGCGCCAGCAGGTCGTAGTAGACATCGTGCCGCTGTTCCAGAGGGGCCATATATTCCTGCCTTGGCTCCTTGGGCGCTGCCTGCGGGAACATCTGGAGATTGCTCTTTTCCAGTTCTTCAAATGCTTCTTTATTGGAAATCCCGCGAATTTTGGCATACAGCGATACGCTGTTTCCGTGTTCTCCGCACCGCTGGCAGAAAAACCTGTTTTTTTCGGTGTTCAGATAAAGGTGCGGGTTCTTCGTCCGTCCCAGGCAGAAAGGGCAGAACGCCTTGACTTCATACCGTCCTGCCTGTCCACCGGCGATGCGGACCCCCGCACGGCGCGCAGCATCAAGAATCGGGACGGTTTTGTATTCCGGAGTCATCCGCTCACCCGGCCTTGGGCAGGTTCATTGGTGTATTTTTCACTTGCACTTTGAGCGGCTGATCCGCCACTTTTTTGGAAATCAGTGCCTGACCGGAGGGACGTGGAATATGGTCGACACTCTCCGAGTCATCAATGAATACCGGATAGCAGCGCCCTGTCAGACGCTTCAGCAGCTCCACAACTTCCAAACCTGCCAGAATCTTTTCCGAGCGGGAAAGACACTGATAGCTCGTTCCCCGGTAACGGAATTTCCAAGCCGGCACAAGCTCACCTGTTTTTTTCACCACATCATAGAGCTGGAATTCCACGTTCGGCGTGTGAAGCGCTTTGAAAAGCAGTCCATTTCGTACAGACGCATAATCCACTACAGCGGAAATCCGCGCATTCACATCGTTGAGCTGGCTTTGGAGGATGTCGCGCTGTGAAGCGACATTTTGATTGGGCGTATTGCTTTCTTGGGAGAGCTGCTCCTGTACGGCGGCTTTGGCTGTGACCTCCTTTCTCAGCTCGGAAAGCCTTTCTTCTTCTGCCGACGTCAGATTTCCGCAGGAGAGCAATACGTCAATCGTCTGGCGGCGTGAACTGATCTTTTCCAGCTCCGCCGTATAGTCCGCCTGCTCCTGTGCGACCTTCTGTGCTGCTTTTTCTTCTTCTCTGTAAAGCTGCTCAACCTCTTTTTGAATCTCGGCCATATCGCTGTTTTTCCAATCCTCAAAGGTCCTGCGGCTTTGTGTTTCCAGCGCAAGAAGCTCCTGCTGCTTGAGTTTTATTCCGCCGCCCTGTTCCTTGCACTCTGCGAGAGCGCTTTTCAAGCCTACTTCACAATCGAGAATTTCGTCCTCTTTCACCGGTCTACGGCACTGCGGGCAGATGATGCCGGGCTTGAGCGCGGTCAGAAAAACCGCCATCTGGTGATATCGGCTCCTCATAGAGGCCAGCGCTTTCTCTTGTACTGCAATCTCTTGTGCGAATTTGCTCTCGAAAGTTCTTCTCTCGGCTTCCGATAGCCTTGTGCGAAGCTCCATTTCCCGGATTCGATAGGCGGCTGGATCAAATGCCAAAGGCTTTTCATTGAGCATCTCATCGTACCGCATGGTCAAGGAAGCGAGTTCCAGGCGCAGTGCGCCTTCGTCAATACCGGTTTTCTGTTTGGCTTCCAGCCCGGCAATCTGCTCTGAAAGAGCTTTGATTTCCATCTGAAGCGCCTGGATACGGTCTTGACACTCCTGATTTTGCTGTGCCAGCAGGTCAGATTGGCCATCCAGCGCCAGCATGGCGTCCGCAATTTCACGCTGTTCTGCGCGCAGATTGGACAGAGCCGTCTCTGGAGACAGGAAAGAGTAGCCCTCCAGCGCTTTCTGTGAGCCCCCGTTCAGCCTTTGAAGGACTTCCTCCTGTGAAACAGGAGGAAGGTTTCGCTCCAGGAGTCCCCGGCCTTTTTCCGCTAAAATCTCAACAAAATAAAGCGGATTGACGAGCGAAAGAAATTCATCCGCATCGCCAAACATAGCATTGAGGTCCTTTTGACGTATGGCGCTGCCATCCAGCGCCGCATCCACTTTGTCATTGATGCGCTGCCGGGAAAGGACATGACGGATTCCCGAGGCATCCACATATTCGAGTTCTACAGCAACGCGCTTTTTCCGCTCCTTATCGTTGTAAAAGCGGTCGAGCAGATGTCCGCCGAAAAAGCCCTGCCCAATCATGACCCAGGCGATCGCGTCCGCGATGGTCGTTTTGCCGGTATGGTTCCCGCCGCTGATCATCGTCAGATCGCCAAAGTGATACTCGGTTTCTTCCACATGTGATTTGAAGCGCGAAATTTTTAAGCGTGTGATCTTGAAATAAGCGACCTTATCCACTTGGCTGCCTCCCTTGTATCAGTTTACGCAGCGGATGCCACGCGGTAGCTTTCCAGTGTGTTGAACCGCCGGTTTGGATCATCTTTGCCCGGACGCTGGATGACTCTGAGATTGGTCAGTACGGTGCCGGCGCGCAGTGCCTCATCCGGTTTGTCACAGAAGACCGTAAATACGTCTCCGTTTTCACACTCGATGTCCATGATTGTCATGACGCCGCTCTTAAAGCGGTGCGGGACAGCTTTTCGAATCGTGTAGCGCGGCGTATCGGCAATGCTGATTTTGGGCTTTGCGGAACCGTTGGCCGTCGTCCCATTACCGGATGCGGCATTGCATTGTGAAGAGGTCTCGGACCTTTGCCGCTCCTGCTGCGAAGGCTTGGAACGACTTCCCGGCATAGGCTCTTTAAGTTTTGCAACGAAATCGTCGTGGAACTGATTCAGCCCCGGCATCTCCTTTTTGGCAATGACGGCTGTTTTTCCAAAGAACTCCACATCGACCCACGGTGTTCCCAGCTTGTATAGATAGCGGCCGATGCCCCACTGTGAAGCGGCCCGCTTCATGGCGTCCGAAAGGCCGCCCTTGACCGGTTCATAATCCGTATTTTCTGCACCGTCCGTTTTTTCCAGCCACTCGTGCCGGTCGTCATCAAAAATTTGGATGGTGCAAAGTTGGGAGGGGAGCGGGTTGCCATCGCGGTCCGTGACGGTATGCCACTGACGGAAGACGGGTTTCCAGTTCTGTGCTCCAACAACGGCATCCAGCCGGTTTTGAATCGCACGGGCGGTAACGTATGCGACCGCAAGGCCGCGGGACTTGTCTTTGCTCACTGTCTGGATCTTCCACTCTACATCTTCGTGAGAGAAAGGCGCCGAAAGCTCCTGGTGAATTTGTTCCCAGGATTTTTTCATAAAACATTCGCCTCCTTACCTGTGTTGGGGAGTTATAAAGTCGGCAAGCGTCCTGCCGTCTGGAATCAGGATATCGGATTCATAATAGCCCGGTATTTTGTCTTTCAGGTGCTCCAGAAGCTGACGCATGGAACAGCCTGGCTTGTTATGTGTGGAATCAAACCAATCGTCGTTGTTGGGCAGCTCCAGCAGGAAGCGCGGCAGGTTGTTCAGACCGTGCAGAGATGAAACCTTGGGCAGTATGTTGCTGCCAACGCAAAGCTGCCCATTCGCAGCGCAAACATTTGAGAACGGATAATAAAACATCCGTGACTCCGGGCGAAGCCTTCCGCGTTCGATGACGCCGATCCGTACCGACTGCACCCGCTGTCCCTCAAAAAATGAAAACTGGAAAATCAGATGGGGCAGTGGGAAATGTTCATAACGCGTATTGAAATAAGTAATATCGGCATATTCATCTGAGGATTCCACGGTCATCGTGATTTGGTGATTTGAGCTTTCGAAATAGCTGAGCGTCCCCGGCGGCAGCAGACCGGAGCATGCTGTCGGCGCCGGAGCGGATTCCTGAATCGCCTTGACAAAAGCGGAAAACTCTATTGTCTTTCTTCCAACCTGCGGCCCATCCATCCACGAGCAATCCACATAAGGACTTTTTGGGGACAGCGTAAAGGTAACTCGATTGCCACTCATGCAGCTTCCTCCCGTATTGTCACATCCGAATCCGTTCGCCGCGTCATGGCAAGGACGTTTTTCAACCGGGCCGCCTCGTCCCGATAGAAACGCATGACGTTGATCATTGCCATATTAAAATTTTCGAATTCGTAAAAATCTTCCGTAAAGCGGGCGGCGATACCGCTGGCATATTCGCGGTTTACTTTCGTCTGCAGCGTATAATCAAATGTATAAGAATTGTACAGTTGCGAATAGACAAACCGCTTTGCCCGCGCGAAAAATGGTTCTTCGTGCAATTTCACACGAAGCAGCTTTGCATGAACACGGCAAAGCCTGTAAAACTCCATCATGTGCTTGCTGGAATAATAGCAGCCATAGATAAAGCATTCACTGTTGTCGCTATAGTCATGTGGACTTATAAGATCACAGTAACACGCCAGTGCGCTTTCGGCTGCTTCATAGGAATCGTCCATGCTGCACTCCAGATGGCGCATAGAGTTCACATTTTCCGGGGCGACTTCATATGCCAGGCATGCAAACTGCAGGCACGTGATGCTGTACGGCAACTCATCTAACGTATTTTCTTCAATTTCAAACATTGTTTCCCCCTGTTCACAAAAACGGCACAAGAGTTTTCGCAGCGCTGGGAACCGATATGGCTTTCTCAGCGGTACGTTGTATCCGCTGAAGCATATCAGCCAGCTGCTCCGCACCGTCTTGAAGATCGTCAATATCGCTTTCATCAAATTGAGAGAAATCCAGATCGCCGATGGAAACGGACTTTCCCCGTAAAAGCGGAATGATAAAATGGTCACGCAGATGCGGGCTGATCTCGGTAAAAAAGTCTTCTGCCTCGCAGGATGCAAGCGCATTGACGTTTTTTTGTAAGATAGAATAATCAAGTTCTGACTTCATACAATCACGCTCCAAAAGACACGGCATTCAAGACAGGCTTTTAATCCCGTGCGGTGTTAAGATGTTGATTCTAAGATGATTGCTTTTTTTGTTGTGCTGATACATCATTTGTGAAGCATTCGGATCCTGCTGCGGCGCTGAAGTTACTGTGATCGTTTCCTCCGGCTGCATATAACCCTTGATCACATGCGGCGCCTCGCCTCCGGCATAGCCATTGACCATGCCGGAACCGGCGATCAGACCGACCTGCCCTACCTTGAGCGGCAGAAGAGGCTGCTTGTCCATCCGGTCTAACACATTCTCTTCCCGGTACAGTTTTTTGCACAGCGCAGAGGACTCCAGCTGTCTGGCCAATTCCACTTCGTTGAAAACAGAACCATAAAATATCTGGACTTTCGCCGTGGCCGGAGGCAGTGCATAGCTTTCAGGGGGGAGTTCATCAAGTGTAGGGATTTGCTCCAATATTTCCACACGGCTCAAAAAGGCAGGAGCCAGCCTGGAACCAGCTTTCCTGGGAATCCGGCATCCCAGCACGGCAATCTGATGAAACTTTGTGAACTCTTTGCCACAAAAGCGGTACACGGACAGTTTTTCGAAGTTATCACACAGTACACGAGCGATATCCGGAGTCAGGCGGTAATATGGAATGATGTAAATCAAAACTCCATGTTCCGCTAAATGCGGTATCGTCTCAATGAGAAAACGGCGTTCCTCCCGGGTCCGCGTACCATTGGCGCCTATCGTTGAAAGATATGGCGGATTCAGGTAAAGCAGTTGGAACGCATTATGACTGATACGGGAATAAAAATAGCTGCCCATCGCCACGCGTTCCAGATGCTCACAGGCTTGGCGTGCTCTGGAATCATCCAATTCCACGCCAAACGTATGGCAGTTCCGCCCTTGGGCAATCCGTTCCAGCGCAAGGCCTTCACCGCAGCAGGGATCAAGCAGATTTATCTTAGAATTCTCGGGAAATACCAGTGCTTGCGATAAATATGCCACATGTGCCGGATCTGTGGGATAATACCCAATCTTGGCAAGATTCGCCAGATGGCCCAACGCGGCGGAAAGGCTGTCATCTTTGATTGGAAGCAGGTCGGCAAACTTTAAAACGCTGGTCAGCATTGGCGTATAATCCGGCGCCATAATTGGAAAATGGCGGACGGAGCAGACCAGTTTTTGCGATGCTGACGCCAACTCTTCCTGGCCGATTTCCAGAAGAGAAAGTCTGCTGCCATTCAAAAGGCTGCAGAGCTTTTCTTTTCCGCGCACGATGGAATCATGAACGGGGCGGGCTGTTTCCATCCCTTTTTCCCGAAGCATTTTATCCAGTCTGCGGCGAAGCTTTGCAAGCTCGGCAGCCGTGGATCGCAGCCCTGATTGTGCATTGAGCAAACAGCGCAGGGAATAATGGGTTTCCAACTCCATTGGCGGCACCTCACGCCGCTTTCGGCTGGGATTTTTCTTCGCTGCCCGGTAAGACCGAACTGGAAACACATTTCACTGCCGGCATTTCAGAGCCGTCCGCACAGGGTACATATACTCCATGCGCCTCCCGTTCCCGAATCATTGTATCCAGTTGGTCCAAGTGATGCTCCATTTTGTGGATCAACTGATCCAGCACTTCGTCTGTCTGTTCTGTCTGTTTTTCAATGGCCCGGGCATCCGTCTCCTGGATGGCCGCTTTCTTGGTATGCCTCTGTTTTTCCAGACGCTTTCCTCTGGCGCGGATGTGAGACAGGAAACGATGCCAACAGACCGTCCTGCGAAACCTGCGCAGCGAGTAATCCCGCTGAGGAACGATCACGCAGTCCTGAAGGTCCCCATTTTCGCATCCCAGCAGTGGTGTGGCCACACAAGGCGCGACCAGATACTTTGCAACAAGCGAAATAAGGCACCAAATGCGTTTGGAAATATGAACGCTTTCTGCATAGACGCGGCGTGAAATCACTTCTCGTGCTTTTAAACGCCCTTCGCATGTAACGGACGACAGGCGGAGCTTGTCCACTTCCATGTCGCCGACCTGCACGCTGCCTTTGCCGCGGCAGATTACGGCAGATATCTTTCCCTCGACAATGAGGTTTCCGTCCACAATGAGTTTGTCGACGCGCAGTGTTTCAAAGCGTACGGTCTGGCCATAAGGCACATACAACCGCTCGATCAGGCAGATCCCTTTTTCCATGTTATGCAGTTCTCCTTTGTCTTTTTTTATTGCTCTCCGCCCGCACATTGATGCTGGCGGCTGAAAATACGGCGTAGCGGGTCGTTAATTTGCCCCGTGCAACGATGTTGTATACAAAGTCTGTCACCACGGTCGCCGCCATGATGTTTGCGGTAATACTCTGAGGCGCGGAAACCGCAGCCTCCGCGCAAGACAGTTCGCTGGGAAATTTGTCGGTTTCCTCAAGCATATCCGGGTACAGCTTGCAGACTGGCTTGTAAATCGTGCGTCTGTTGCAGCGGATACCGCATACGACCTGCCCGGAAAATTCATCGTTCCCACTGTCGATGTAGACCAGATGTGAAGACCTTTCGAATACCCTGTGGCACATCTGCCTGGATTTGTTGTTGTCCACGCACCCGATCAGAATGCTCAATTCCGGCACCCGTTTTCCATCCAGCCAAATGTCGCCGGGTTGGACCATCCGATACAGATCTTCATCTTTTTCGAGGAATGCGGGGTGGTAGAGAGTCTCCATCCCAAACGCCTCGGAGTAGCGTGTCGCAGGACTTTAGCTTTGTTTTCGCCAAGATCGGCAGCGCAGAAATTCTGGCGCACGAGATTTTTGGCCTCTACAAGATCACCGTCTACAATATTGATTCTTACCGGTCTGTTCAACGTATGCATCAGACGGTAAAGATGCGGCGCCACATAGCCTCCGGTTCCTCCTGCTCCGAGGAGAAGGATTTTGACCGGACGGCACAAACTGAAGTTCATAATGCATTTCCTTTCCTGTTGGCGGTGAATGAAGGAGCGACCGAAGCTGTCCAGTATTCTGGAAACTCTGCCAGACTCACCTCGACCACATCTTTCAGTGGGATTTCCATAAATTTTCCGCCGTTAGAAATCCGCGCGCGGATCTCCGGGGATGGTCTTTGCAAACGGCCGACTACGATGTAGAGCCTGGTCGCCAATTCATCGCGGTTATCCTGCTCACTGAAAAACGCCGGCATGATGTTGTGGGAGTGAACGTCCGCGTAGTAATAGAAGCGTTCCTCGTCTAATTGTCCCGGCTGTTCTTCGGGCACGCGGATTTCTACACCGGAAACGTGCTGATAGGGGACAACGACTAAAAAACGCTTTTTGAGTGAATCCCAATAGATCTGTACCATAACTTCCAGCGGATGCTCCTGTTCCGTGTAGTATCGGAAAAAAGCAAGGATCCGCTTGAAAAGCTCATGGGGGATGCGCGGCAGGGCCGGCTGAAAGCCGGCCCTTACCTCGCTCAGTTCGTGAATGTGATTCGTGGGGGTTACGAAAACCCCAAGCTTGTTTTTTCGCATCTCATACATTTGGCCGTCGCGGGCGGGAAACAGACAGATGGGTTTCGGTGATTGCGCCGCATCTTCCGGGGATAAGAGAATCGCCTTGTAGGCAGCGATACCTTTTGACTTTCCCGCTACTGTGGGTTTGACAAAACAGCGCGGACGCTTGTCCTTTGCCTTTTTAAGCCCTTCCAGAAACTCTTTGGACAGCTCGATTTCCTCTTTGACCTGCGCAATTTTCTGCTTTGCCGGAGACGAAATAGGCTTTGTCACCCGGCCGTATTGCACAGTCCAGGACACGCGTTTGCTGTCTTCAAGCTCTAGAAAGTCAGGCTCCTTTTCCGCGCGCAGCTGCTCAAAGGTCATGTCCCCATCGAAGATATCTTCTTCGCACGAACCGTACTTGAACACAGGGGGAAGTTCCATCAGCGTCCGTGTGTCCTGCTGTGCCGCAGCTGCTTCGGTCTGATCCGCCAGAGAGACCATCATATTCAGCGTGGGTGTCTTTTTAGAACTCGCTTGATGGAGCGCAGCGTCTTGACAATCCGCTATATCTATGGCGTTGCCATCAGTTTTGGCAACCTGCACCTCTGTATTTGCCAAGCTTTCCACACACGC
>NZ_JXXK01000027.1 GCF_000949455.1 Ruthenibacterium lactatiformans
TTCTTTCTGACCTTTCTTTCGGCTTCTTCTCTTCTCTCAGGTCCGCTCTGTCCCCTCGGGACAGCTTAGTTATATTATCATAGCAGCGGCTTCTTGTCAACACTTTTGGGAAAGTTTTTTTACGTCTTTTTTACTCATGATAGATATAGTGTCCTTCGTCCTTTTCGCTACTATATCTGTCTTCTATTTTGCATGCATTTTCCGCTTGCGCACCGGCTTTCTTTATATTACTATATATAGGGAAAGAAAAAGAGCTTTTCCGGGAGGGCGTCTTTGTATGATCCTGACAGTCAATGTGAGCAATTCCAATATTCTGCTGGGTGCTTACCAGGATGACAAGCAGTGTTTTTGTTCCAGTATGCATACCAATCTGTTAAAAAGCGCAGACGAATATGCTGTGCAGTTTGGGTCCGTCTTGTCTCTCTATGGTGCGCAGCCGGAGGATATCTCCGGCGTCATTCTTTCCTGCGTTGTGCCCTCTATGCTGGCCTGTATCCGCAAGGCGCTGAACCACCTTTATACGGGACGCATCTATGTCGCAGGGCCGGGCCTCAAAACCGGGCTTTCCATCCGGACAGATGATCCCTCCCAACTTGGCAGCGAACTGGTGTGCAGCGCCATTGCAGTTCTGGCCGACTATCCGCCTCCTTGCGTTATTATCTCTATGGACACCGCCGTTTCCATCACGGCTCTGGACAACCGGGGCGCACTGCGGGGCGGGGCCATTCTGCCGGGTGTAAAGATTGGCGTTGAAGCATTGTGCGCACGTACCGCACAACTACCGCAGATTGATTTGTCCGCTCCCGCTTGCGGGGTTCTGGGCACGAATAGTTCCGCCAGTATGCAGGCTGGCGCGATTTTTGGCACAGCTTCCATGCTGGACGGCATGATTAACCGCTTTGCCCAAGCTTTGGGCGGTACGCCCACCTGCGTTGCCAGCGGAGAGCTTGCTCCCGTAATCCTGCCGCATTGCCTCCATAAGATCTATTATCGTGAGAACCTTGTTCTGGACGGTCTGTATAGGCTCTACCAGAAAAACACAAAATAGAATACATCTTACATGATTTTGGTGTTCCGCTTCTTTATATTACATTATATAGGGGCGTGTACATAAATTAGCTTACGCTGTATCCGCTTTAGGCGGAACAGCAGTAAAGGAGTACAATATGAAAAGCACAAAAACCACGTATCTTGTCCGCATCGCGCTTCTGATGGCTATTACCATCGTTCTGGCCGCCACACCGTTGGGCTATATTCCCGCCGGAGTGTTGTCCTTCACCATCATGGTACTTCCTGTCGCAATCGGCGGCGTTTTGATGGGGACGCCGGCCGGCCTGATTCTCGGTCTTACCTTTGGTGTAACGAGTTTTATCAAAGCCCCTACGGAGGCTCTGGGGCAGTTGATCTTGAGTTATAGCGGTCTGTTTACTGCGTTTGTCTGTATTGTGCCGCGCGTCTGCGTCGGACTTTTTGCCGGGCTGATGCACAATGTGATGAAAGGCCGCCAAAAGCAGCCCGCCTGGCTGTATCTGCTGGCTGGCGGCGGCTCCTCATTTGTAAACACAGCGCTGTTTGTGGGAATGATCTACCTGTTCTGCCATGGTATCGTAGAAAACGCGTTCGGGCTTGCAATCTGGTCTTCCACACTGCTGGGCGGCGTCGTGGAAATGGCCGCAAACGCCGTACTGACTATGGCTATCGCCAAAGCGCTGGAACGCTTTGTGCGGCCCGCAGCATAAGAATTCCCCCGACGACGCACAAAAAACGTTTCAAACGCTTGCAAAATTGAATTCTTATGATATGATAAATAGTGCCCTCCTTGTAAGGGAGGGCACTATATGAATGTGCGTCTGTAGCTCAGCTTGGATAGAGCGTTCGGCTCCGACCTGTACGGTATACCGTTACCATTCCCCCAAATTTCCCGAAAGGTATCATTTCCCTTTTGGCATCGCTCGGCTACACCGTAACCCCTTGACCATCGTGGTCGTTAGAAGAATTCCATTCCGTTTCACCCCTTTCCGTTTGTCAATATTTTGCCTTATATCGGCGAAAATTGAATATGCGTCCGTAGCTCAGTTGGATAGAGCGTTCGGCTCCGACCCGGAAGGCCGCTGGTTCGAATCCAGTCGGGCGCACCACAAAACCCCTTGTGATCCTTGTGATCCCGAGGGGTTTTTCTTCTAACCGCGTTAGATAAGGCTTTGATTTCTTCTAACAAATCGGCCTTGTTTTCTAACAGCGCATTCAGCCGCATCAATACGGTTCAGTATCTAACAGATGGGAACAGTATCATTGCCCGTCCAGTGCGAATGAGTATCTGCGGTCGATCCATGCACTTTTTCGCCCGATCTCTACCCCATCTGCTTTGCAAGCGCGGTCAGCAGCGCCATCACTTCCGGGTTTGCCAGCATTTTGCTCAAAGTCTCTGGAGATAAGCCCTCCGGCGTTTTTTCTTTCGGTTCCGTTTTGGCCTCGTAAAACGCCTCTTGGAACAGCAGCGCATTGTTTTTTCGCCCATCGTCCAGAATATGGGAGTAGGTATCCGTTACCATCTTTGCCTGTGAATGGCCTGAATCGCCCTGCACAGCCTTAATATCGCCGCCATTCAGCTTGAGCTTGTAGGTAATGCTGGAATGCCGCAGGCTGTGAAACACAATAGGTGGCAGGTCATGCTCCTTGATGAGCCGATGGAGCGCATCGTTGATGGTCGATGCCTCGGTAGGCATCCCCAGCGACCCGGCGAACACCAGATCGTAATTCTGGTACTCCGCGCCCAGCAGCTCGATCTTCTCATCCTGTGCCTGTTTCCACTCGACAAGCATCCTGGCTACCGCACTCGGCATATAGACCTTCCTCACGCTGCTGGTGGTTTTGGGCGTTTTCAAAACAAGGATTGTGGAGGTCATAGAGGATACTGTCGGGAATTTTACAAGCACATCCTTTTCTTCGAGTTCGTCCAGAGCTTTTCGATTTACCCTTTGCAGTTCCTTATTGACATACACCGATGCAGTGCCTTGATCCATATTCTCCTCGGTAATGTCAATGCAGTCCCATGTCAGACCCAGCATTTCCCCCATCCGCAGCGAGCAGCAAAAGGACAGGTTCAGGGCAAGCGCAAGACGAGGATCGTCGCATAGTTCCAGTGCTTTGAACAGCGTTTCAGCCGTCCAGATTTCACGCTGTGCGTGTTCCACATGGGGGATCATCGCATTGGCCGCCGGGTTTTTCGCCATGATTTCCCACTTGATGGCCTGATTAAAGCAACACCGTAGGAGCTCGTGGATCTCCTTGACCGTATGAGGTGTGAGGTACTTGCTTTTCGAGCGCCTTGCACCATTGGGCACCGCTTCGGTTTTCAGCAGCAGCTTATAGTATCGCTCAATAAACTGAGTGGTGATGTTGGTCAGTTTGGTGTCCCCAATTTGGGGTACTATATAGTTTCGGATGAGCGAGGTGTTGGCCTCATAGGTCGAAAGCGCCCACTTCGTCTTGCCGTAAAGGTTCACATATTCATCGAGAAGCTCGGCCAAGGTGATGCACTTGGGGATAATGAGGGTTCCCGACAATTCCTTGTACTCTACCTCTCTTTGGCGGGCTTTCGCCTCGGACATACTCTTAAAGGTTTCCCATTTTTGTTTACGCTTGCCGGCTTCGTCACGGTAGCTGTAAACCACACAATACTTTTTATTCTTGCGAATGATGGTTGCCATCTTTATCACCCCCTGTTATTCTTTCAAATTCGGCAGGGCTTATTAGGTATTCCTTGCCGACCAGCATGGTTTTGATCTCTCTCGCCTGAATCTTGCGATAGACTGCTTTCCGGCTGATTCCGAGCGCCCTTTGCAGATCGCACACCCGATAGACACTTTTTGCTTGCACATGTTCTGCCGCTGTTTCGTTCTCCGCGTCTGAGAGACCCGCCGTGGGTTCATCTGCCGCGGGTTCTTCCTCCAAGGGCACGGGTTCCTGTACTGCCACGACCTTCTGATAATGACTCTGTGATTGATACCACGCTTCAAAGCTGCTGGCTGTTACCCTCTTTTGCCCGGCAATCACAACCATCTCAAAGGTGCTGTCTTTTTTTGCGAGAATCCTATAGACCGTATCTCGCTGGATTCCAAGCAGGTGCGCCATTTCCGGCATGGAGTAACTTGCCTTTAACGCGTCCGCTTCTTTTTCACGGTCAGCGGCCGTCCTAAAGCGCACCTGCTGTTTGTACCATCGTTCAAAGCTATTCTTTGTTATGCGCGTGTGGTTGTCCGCTTGAAACGTGTCAAACACGTCTTTCTTCATCAGCGCATAAATGGTGTCGCGGGAAACCGCAAGCAGTTGGGTCAATTCCCGAACCGAGTAGGAGGTCTCCTGCAGCGCGCGTCCTGGGGGCGGCCCCTGCAAGAGCCGGTGCTTTGTTTGGTTGTCATACCAGTCCCAGAAATCTTTGTTCCGAACCCGCATACAACCCCTTAGCTGAAAGGTTTTTATCCCTCGGTTCTGAATCAACCAATAGGATTCCGTTTTTCCAATCCCCAGCATTTTTCTCAGCTCAGGGATGGAGATCGAGTCTTTCTCGCTCCGTATGAGAGTATGAATGTCCAATGATGCCACCTCCTGTTTTTGTGTTGCTCAAAATTCTAACAGGGTGGCATCACATTGTTAAGGCTGTCGATTTTAGCTTTGACAGTCCAGCCAATCATCAAAACTCTTTTTGGAGATTCTGTATTTCCCTCCCCCGATCTGGAACCAGCGAAACTCGTTCCGTTTCAGCAACTGGTACACGGTAGATCTGCTCACGTTCAGGATCACCCGCAGGTCGTCCACCGTATAACACCGCTGCTGTACGGCACTTGGTGTGTTGTGCGCCACATCATTTCCGATCATTGTTTTCGTACCGCCTTTACATCTGAACCGACGCCCACCCTCTCGGTGCTTGCCAGCCATACGCCCACCGGCGTTTTGCGGGTGTGCACCTTTTTGGCGGCCCTTTCCTCTCGCTGAACCTGGCGCAGCGCCAAGTAAGCCGTCATGTCCAGATAGCCGGAACTGTTATACTTCCCTGCCCTGTAATTCATGGTTTGTCCTCCTCGTTCAGGGGGCCTCAACTTCCTCCGGGATATGGATGCCGAGGCTCATCAAAATGTGTTCTTTCATCCTGTCCATCTCGCTGGAGCCCAGACGGGAAAGCCGTTTGGCTACCCGCCGCTTGTCGATGGTCGTGATCTGCTCCAGCAGTACGGTCGAGGGGCGGATGGCCTTGCCGTCCCCCGCAAGCTTGTAGTGGGTCGGCTGATTGGGCTTTTTGCCCGTCTGTGTGGTCAATGGTGCCACGATCAGGGTCGGGCAGTAGATGTTGCCCAGATTGTTTTGCAAAATTAGCACAGGCCGTATGCCGCCCTGCTCCGAGCCAAACCTCGTGCCGAGGTCCGCCAAATAGATCTCACCCCGCCGAAAGGCGCGTTCGTCCTTCATGAAATCACCTGATCTTTCTTGTATTGCAAGCGGTCAGCCCCGAGCCGCATCTCAACCGCAGCAGAGAGATACAGCCTGCCGACCGCTGTTTTAGGTTCGGTATGTACCCTTCCATTTGTCCTCGACACCCCGAAGGTTGGGAAGTCATCAGGCGGCGGCTTGCTGGCCGCTCCACGGGAGTTTCACCCCAGCTGTCGTTCTGACAGAGCCGCCCCCATTGCTTGTGTCTGTGGCTGGGCGGGAGTACCATTGTCTTTCCGACGGTCATCGCCGCGCCGGGTGCAGCCCGACGCTTGCAGCGGATATTCCTCGCTCGGCCCGGTAGGGCGTCCTGGCGTATCCTGCTGCGGTGGCTTGTGCGTTCGCACATCGGAATTGATGTACCTGATGAATGGGTATTCAGTTGTCAAGGGACCCGGTTGAGGGGCCGTTTTTCATGCCTCTCACTTTACAACGGACATTTAATTTGCGTTTAGGGACCCTCTCTCCAAAATTTTTTGAAATTTCTTTCTGATCTGGTCAAGAGACTTCCAGATGGCTTTGTGGTCCACCTGCTTTTCCTTTGCAAGCGTATATGTACTCATCCCACCGAGCATACACCTCTCGAATACCTCAAGCTGCCGCTCGGTGAGCTGCGCCCGCAATTCGTGGATACTTTCTCTCAAAAGCAGGTCTTGCTCAAAATCAGAGGGGTCTATCAGCCATGCGGCGGTCAAGTCATCGTCACTGGCGCTCACATAGTCGAGGGAAACCAGCCTTACTTTGGCGGGAGAATCCTCTATACAGGGCCTTGGCGATTTGTGCATATCCATCTCCCGCCGCAGCTTCTTTTCCTCCGCCCGCAGCTTGCGGAATACCGCTTGGCTGACGGCGCATTCTTCCCGTGTGGCCTTGACCCGTACCATGTACCGGCCATCCTCCGCGATCCACAGGTCATAGTCGAACTCCTTGGGTGTTTTCATTTCTCTGTCCTTTCCGCTGGCTACGGAAAGGCCGGAAAGATGAAAAAGGAGCCGCATGACGGTGATCGTTTCCAATTACCGATGAAACATAAGCCTCTCAAAGAGAAGCGAATGTTCATGCGGCATTAGGAAGACTTCACCGTTCAGGCGGCTCCATAGCACAGTCCATGAGTATTCAGTTTTTTGGGTTTTACTTTATACAGTGCGCTCCGGCGCGGGTCTGCTTCTTCGTGCGCCCTTCCCAGTTTAGTGGACAGTAAAATTGACGGAAAAACAGAATGAACCGCAGAATATCTCGTTGTCGCTCACTCAGGCGGCGGGATGCTCAGATAAAGCACGCGCAAAGGCGTCCGGAGGACGCCAGCCAATAGCGGAATGCGGACGCACCGGGTTGTAAAAAGTCTCGATATAAGCAAAGACGTCCGCCATAGCATGTGCCCTTGAAGCGAAATGGCGCAGATGGACGCACTCGCATTTGAGACAGCTGAAGAAGTTCTCGGCAACGGCGTTGTCATAAGGGTCGCCCTTGCGGGACATACTTTGCCGGATACCGAGTTCAGAGAGACGCAGTCGGTAAGCGCAGGCGGCATATTGGACGCCGCGGTCAGAGTGGAAGATGAGGCCAGGATCGGGCTGGCGTCTGCGGACGGCCGCGTTGAGAGCGGCGAGAGTGAGATTCGTGTCGATGCGCTCGGAGAAGGCATAGCCGATGATCTGCTTTGTGCAAAGGTCTTTTACAATGGCGCAGTAGAGCCAGCCCTCATCGGTAGGGATATAAGTAATATCGCCGACCCAGGCCTTGTTGGGAGCGTCAAAAGAAAACTGGCGCGCGAGCAGATTCGGAGCGATGGGATGGGCGTGTCGGGAGTTTGTGGTGGCTTTGTAGGCGCGCTTGCGCGCTGATGAGATGTTCAGTTCATTCATCAGACGGTGGATGCGTTTGCGCGAGCAGGCAAGTTCCGAACGAATCAGGTGATACAGGCTGTCCAGCCCCAGTGCCGGATAGCGCTGATGCAGGCTCAGCAGCCGGCGTTTGAGCGCCTGATCCTGCTGCCTGCGCAAGGATGGCTTGCGGCCCAGCCACTCGTAGTACCCGCTGCGGGAGACCTCAAGCAATCGGCATAACAGTTCCAGGCCCTATTCCCACCCAATATGGACTTTACACAAAATTTGGGATTGACCCGGAAGCCAGGTGCTCAAGTGCTCCATTACAAACGAAAAGCTCGCGCAAGCTGGGTACTTTGATTTCCCGGCCCACTACGAGCTTATTCGTAAACTGCATTTATGCGGTTGAACCGCCGTGTACCGGTCGGTACGCACGGTGGTGTGAGAGGCCGGCGGGCTTATGCGCGCCTCCTACTCGATTATCGTGTGCCGCACTCCTTACATATGCAGCGTTGCATCCCCGATGCGTTGTACCCTATTTTCTTTTGGTTTTCCGCTTTTCCGCATTTCGGGCAGGTTTTCCTGCCTCAACTTTTATCTTCCTCATTTTTTTATTGCATCATAAAATCCTTAATTTGGACACTCCCGCGGCATCCCTTTTACAGGCTCCCGAGGGGTTTGAAAAACGGGCCGCGCGCCGTCAGGCCTTGGCAGCCTTGTTGCGCTTTTCAAAGAAATAGTAGGCGGGCAGGCCGGTGGCCAGGGCGACCACGCTGGCCACGATGGAGGCGCCGGGGGTCCACAGGAAGGTGGATACCAACAGGATGCCGTTGGCAAAGATGGCGATCACGGTCATCAGCTGCCAAGCCGGGCAGCGCCAGCCGGGGTTGTAGTCCGGCTTTTTGCGGTGGACGAACATGGTGCAGAAAACCAGCATGTTCTTGACCAGGCAAATAAAGGTAAAGTAGCCCAGCAGGTCGGTGATGCTGGATACGCAGACCAGCAGGATGGCGTAGGCGGCCTGGGCCAGCAGCGCGAAGGAAGGGGTATTGTATTGGGGGTGTACCTCTTCAAACCGCTTGTACCACAGCCCATCGCGGGCCATGGCGTACTCCAGGCGCGGCTGGTACATGGTGGCGCTGGACATGGAACCGGTGATGACCAGGATGCCCAGCAGCGCGGTGACAATGCCGGCCGCCGTGCCGATCATGGGAATCTTGGAAAAGGCCAGCGCGATGGGGGCGTCCGAGGCGGCCAGCTCCTCCAGCGGGATCATGCCGGCGGCAATGGTGGACAGGCCCGCGTACAGCAGGATCACAATGCCGATGCAGAGGATCATGACCCGGGGCATGGTCTTGTGCGGGTCCTTTACCTCGCCGGCCATGTAGCAGGCGCCCACGGCGCCATCGTACGACCAGGTGGTTGCGGACACGCCGGCCAGCAGCGCCACGATGCCGGTGGCCGCGCCGGGCATGGCGGGCGCGGCAAGCAGTTCACCCTTCATAAAGAAGAGGCCCACCCCCACCAGGATAAAGAAGGGCAGCATCTTGAGGCTGGTGATAAAGGTGGTAAACCGCGCGCCTGCCTCGACCGAGCGGTAATGCAGCGCGGTAAAGGCCAGGATGATGACAATGGCCACGATCCGCACCCCCAGCCCCGCAAGCCCGGGGATAAAAAAGGCCAGGTAGTTGGCAATGGCCAGGCTCATCACTGAGCAGGTGGACGGGTCGGTGGACCAGAAGGCAAGCCAGCCGTTGAGGAAAGCGATCGGCCGCCAGCCGGCTTCCTTGAGCCAGGTATACTGGCCGCCGTCCTCGGGATACGCAGAGGACAGCTCGGCATACAGCAAGTTCTGCGGGATCATGATTAGGCCGCCCACAATAAAGCTGATGATCAGCATGGTGGCCGAGCCCGCTGCCCCCGCTACCTCAGCAAGGGAGGAGAAGATGCCGGAGCCTACCGTTGTGCCCACGGCCACGGCCAGCGCCGCGCCCAGGCCAAGCTTCCGCTTGAGCTCGCCCTGTGCTTTTGGGGTCTCTTTTTGTTTTCCATAAAAATGATTCACTCCTTTTTCTCGATGATTGTCCGAAAGCTTTTTTGCGGGCAGCCCGGCTGGCCCTGCCGGCCTGCCCGCGATAAAAGATCCTCCGGGGTTTTATAAACGGACGCCGCGTCCGGACACCCGCGGGCGAAACACGCCCGCCGGCCTTCCGGTTTTTACTGCGCGGTGTATCCGCCATCGACCATCAGGTGGGTGCCGGTGATAAAGGACGCCTCCTCGCTTGCCAAAAACGCCACCGCCCTTGCGATGTCGATGGGTTGGCCCAGCCGCCGCAGGGGATAGCTGGCCACCAGCCGCTTTACCTCGCCCTCGTAATTGCCCGAACGGGACATGTCCTTTACAAAGGCCGGCGTCTCGGTGCCGGCCGGGCACACCACGTTTACCCGGATGCCAAAGGGCGCAAGCTCCAGCGCAAGGCTTTTGGCAAACTGGATGATGCCGCCCTTGGAACTGTTGTAGGCAAGGCTCTCCACGCAGCCCACCACCCCCAGTTCGCTGCCGGTGCACACAATGGCGCCGTGGCTGCTCTTTTTAAGCAGGGGCAGCGCGTATTTGGCGCAGAGGAAGTATCCCTTGAGGTTGACCCGCATGACCTTGTCCCAGTCCTCCTCGGTGGTGTCCCATAGGGTTTTGCTCAGCGAGTAGGCCGCGTTGTTGTACAAAACGTCCAGCACGCCGTATTTCTGCCCCACCATGGCAAACATGGCTTCAACCTCGGCGGCGCTGCTCACATCCACCTTGTAAAATTCCGCCTTGCCTGCCAGTTCGGTCTCCAGGGCCTTTCCGCGGGCCTCGTCCAGGTCCGCGATGATGACCTGCGCGCCCCGCTCGGCAAACAGCCGGACGGTCGCCTCCCCTATGCCGCTTGCTCCGCCCGTGATCAGGGCGGTGTAGTTGTCCAGACGCATCTGTTGTTTCCTCCTTTGGTCTAAAAAATTACTAATACGAATTAGTAGATGTTTTAATTATAAACGAGAGCATTAGGGCTTGTCAAGCAATAATATCTCCAAATAATCCGGGGTATTTTCGGTAATATTGAACGGAAAAAGCCAAAGTACCCCTTGAAAAGAAGCTGTATTTGCCGTATAATTACTAATAAATATTAGTGAAAAAGAGGTGCCGCATGAAAAGAGCTACTTCCAAGGACGTGGCCCGCCTTGCCGGGGTTTCGCAAACGACCGTTTCGTTTGTGATGAACAATACCCCGGGGGTATCCCTCTCGGACGAAACCCGGCGCAGGGTGATCGAGGCGGCCCGGGAACTGCAGTATATCCCCAACTCGTTTGCCAAGGGGCTCAAGACCAGCCAATCCCGGCTGCTGGGGGTGTTCCTGCCCTCGATGGACAATCCCTTTTACCCCATGCTGATGAAATACATTGAAAAATACACCGTTGGCCTGAGTTATAACGTGATGCTGTGCTGCACCTACCGCAACCCGGAGCGTGAAAAGGCCTATCTTGACCTGTGCATTGAAAAGCAGGTGGATGGGATCATCTACCTGTTTACCCCCAACTGGCTCAAGCGGGCGGTACAGATCTCGCACAGCATCCCAATCGTGCTGATAAGCGAAAAATCAGACGATGTTCCGCTTAATACCATCAGCATGAACGGTTTCCGGTGCGGGGAGCTGCTGGCAAACCATCTGCTGGAACTGGGGCACAGGCGGCTGGCCTATATCCTGAGCCCGGTCACCTCGATCTCGATGACACGCCGGATGCGCCTGGAGGGGATCCAGAGCGCGGTGGAAAAGGCCGGCCTGCCGCCGGACGCGCTCCAGGTGCTTACGGCGCCCGAGATGCCGCCGGACGGCACCGAGGCGGACGCCGGGTATATTTTGATGGACCGGCTGCTGCGGGAGGGCCGGGTCACCGGGGTGATCGGGGTCAACGACCTGGTAGCCTTTGGCGCGCTCTCCTGCGCGCTTACCACCCCCGGCCTGCAGCTGCCGCGGGACCTCTCGATCTGCGGGTTTGACAACATCTACCTCTCGGCCATGGCCCGGCCCGGCCTTACCACAGTGGATTACTGCACCGAATCCCTGTGCAAGCTGGCGGTGGACATGGTGCTGAACGGCACGGGCGATTCCAGCATCCTCAAGCTTTCGAGCGACCCGCAGCTGGTGGTGCGCGGCTCGACCGGCCCGGCCCCCGCAAAGCCACCCCGAAGCGCCTGACCCGCGACCGCCCCGGCCCCCGACAGGCCCCGGCATTGCCGCCTTTTGGGATGTTCCGATATAAAAACACAGCACGCTTTTACCGCGCCTTGCAAAGCGCCGCAAAAGCGTGCTGTGTGCTTGCAGCGGCCAAATCTGCCCTGCGGCCGAAAAAAGGCTATTCCTGCACCAGAAGCCCGATGGCGGTACGCGCAAGGATCTGCGCCGCTTCCACCAGCTCCCGCACCGGCACCCGTTCTTCGGGCGAGTGGCCCAGCACGGGGTCGCCCGGGCCAAAGATGGCAATGGGCACCCCCAAGCCCGCAAACACCCGGCCGTCGCTGGCCTGCTTATAGCCGCTTAAAACCGGCGCCGAACGCTGGACCTGGCCGGCCTCGGCCAGCAGGCTGCGGATGAGCGGCGCGTCTGGGCTGGTGTTGGTGGCAAGCCCTTCCTCGGAGTAGGTAACGGCCACCTCCCACCCAAAAAGGCTGCCGCCCAGCGAGAGGGCGCCCAGCAGTTCTTCCATGCGCTGTTTTACAAACTCCTCGGCAATGCCGGGCACCATGCGGCAGTCCAGTTCCAGTTCGCAGAGTTCGGGGATGATGTTGACCTTGTGCCCGCCCCGGATGCGGGTGGCGCACAGGGTGGTGGGCGGCAGGTAGGGGTGCGCCGTTTTGGCCAGTTCGGGCGCGAGCAGGTCGTTGACCAGGCCGATGAACCGGGCCATGTGCACGGTGGCGTTGCTGCCCTGCCAGGGCATGGCGCCATGGCAGGCCCGGCCGTGGATGGTCACCCTGAAGTTTGCGATCGCCCGCTCGGCACAGCAGACCTGGTTGGCGGTCTGCTCACCCACAATGACCATGTCCGGCCGCAGCAGCCCCGCCGCGCAAAGCCATTTTGCCCCCCCGGAAGCTGCTGGCCTCCTCATCCGCCACCGGGTTTACCTGCAGGGTGCCGGCCAGGGGCACGCCCACGGCCTTGAGCGCGCAGGCCGCCATCAGCTGGGCCGCCACCGAGCCCTTGTCGTCGCCCGCGCCGCGGCCATATACAAAGCCGTCCTCCAGCTGGCCGCCAAAGGGGTCGTGCCGCCAGTGGGAAAGTTCGCCCGCCGGCACCGTGTCGATGTGGGCGTTCAGGAGCAGGCAGGGCCCCTCGCCGCCCCGCAGGGTGCCGATCACGCTGGGCATGGCGGCATTGTCCACCCCATCGGCATGGAACGAGCGCACCTCGGGAGGCGGGCAGACCGCCCGGGCCTCGATGCCCCAGCGGGAGAGCGCGTCCAAACAGACCCCCGCCGCGGCCCGGGTATCCCCGGGCGGGTAGTCGCGCGGGCCTGGATCAGCGCCTGCAGCAGCTGCACCAGTTCGGTTTGCCGGGCGGCGATCCATTCGGCCGCCTGCTGCTTGTACCGTTCCTTGCTGCTCATGGCCGGTCACCTCCCTGGGGCCGCACCAGCCGGCCAAAGCCCGGCTGCTGTAAAATGCGGCCGTTTGCATAAACCGGCACGCCCCGCAGGCAGGTAAGCGTTACACGGCAGCGCAGGGTGCGGCCCTCGTGGCCAAAGCGCGCCGCCTTGCTTTTGGAAAAGCTGTTTTTGCGGCTGAAGGTCCAGGGGCTGTTGGGGTCGAGCAGGATAAAATCCGCATCCGCGCCAACGGCCAGCGTCCCCTTGCGGGGATACAGGCCAAACCGGCGGGCCGCGTTGGTGCTGGTAAAGGCGGCAAACCGCTGCAGATCCATGCCCCGGTCCAGCACCCCCTCCTCAAACAGCAGCGGGATGGCAAGGTCGATCTCGGGCGCGCCGCAGGCCGCGGCCCGGCCGCCCTCCGGCGGCAGCTTTTCCTCCTCAAGATAGGGCGCGTGGTCGGTGCCGAGATAGTCGATCCCCCCGTCCATCACATACTCCCACAGCTTTTCCATCCGCGCGCGGCTGCGCAAAGGCGGGTTGATCTTGGCAAAGGCGCCCAGCGCCGCGTTATCCTCGTAATTCAGGGTCAGGTAATGGGCACAGGTCTCGGCCGTCACATCCACCCCCTGTTTTTTGGCCTGCGCGATCAGCGCCGCCCCCTCCGGGATCGAGAGATGGCAGATATGCAGCCGGCAGCCGGTAAGCCGGGCGTAGAGCAAAAGGGTATTGATGGCGGTGAGTTCGGCCTGCCAGGGCCGGCTGGCGTCGTGTACCGCCAGGGACCACTCCTCGCCGGCGTGCGCCCCTGAAAAGCCGTTTACCAGGGCGGGGTTTTCGGCGTGCGCGCCAAAAATACCGCCCAGCGCCGCCACCGCCTGCATCTCCCGCAGCTGGCCGTACTCGTCCGACCAGTCAAAATCCGGGCCGGCATCCAGGGTAAACGCCTTGTAGCCCACGCACCCCAGTTCGGCCAGCCGGCCCAGCTCATCCAGGTTGGAGGGCATGGCCGAACCCCAAAGGGCAAAATCGATCAGGGAATTCTGCTGCGCCCGCCCGGCCTTAAGCTGCCAGGTCGCCTCATCCTTTACCGGCGGGGAGGTGTTGGGCATATCCAAAATGGTGGTATAGCCGCCGCTGGCCGCCGCCTGGGTGCCGCAGCGCAGGTCCTCCCGCCATTCAGCCCCGGGGTCAAAAAAGTGGGGGTGCGTGTCGATGGCGCCGGGCAGCAGCACCTGGCCCGTGCCGTCCAGCACGGTTTTGGCCGGGCCGGGCGCCGGGCCCTCGCCCAGCGCGGCGATCCTCCCATCCTGTACTGCAAGCCAGCCCACAAACACCCCTGTCTGGGCAACGATGCGGGCGTTTTGTACGATCAGGTCTGCCTTCATATTGCTGCCTCCTTTTTACAGTTCGCCGCGCTGCATCATGCCCCGCAGCGGCGTTGCAGGGATGGCCGCAAAGGGCTGTACCGCCCGCTGCGCCACCCGGTCGGCGGCAAGCTGGGCCTCGCGCACCACCTGCTTTTCATCAATGCCCTGCACCCGGAAATCCTCCACCAGTACCTTGCCGTCCACCAGCACCATCTCCACCTCGCTGCCCCGGGCCGAATACACCAGGTTGGGCACGATGTTGCGCACCGGGGCCTGGATCACCGGCGAAAGGCCGGGCTGGGTAAGGTCGATCAGCAGCAGGTCGGCCTTTTTGCCCGGCTCCAGCGAGCCGATCTGCTGCCCCAGCCCAATGGCCCGGGCGGCCTCGATGGTGGCCATGCGCAGCACCCGCCAGGCCGGGAATACCGCCGGGCTGCCCGCCTTGCACTTGTTGAGGATGGCGGTAAATTTCATCTCGTTGAACATATTGCTGCAGTTGTTTCCGGGGGCCTGGTCCGAGCCGAGGGCCAGACGGCTGCTGGCCTGCAAAAACGCGGCCGCCGGGGGCACGATGCCGTCGATGATGGCAATGCTGCCGCTGCACAGGACCATGCCCGCCCCCTTGCCGGCAAGATAGCGGGTCTCCTCATCGGTGGCCTCGGTAAGGTGCACCGCCATCAGCCGGGGGGTAAGGTAGCCGATCTCGTCCAAAAAGGGGATGGTGCGCTTGCCGTACCGCAGCTGCATCTGGTTGGTCTCCCGGTCTCCCTGCGCCACATGCATGTGGATGCCTGTGTCCAGCCGGGCGGCGGCCTCGCGCACCTCCTCCAGCAGTTCGCGGCTGCACATGTCCGCGCCCTGGGGGCCCAGCATACAGGTGATGCGCCCATTTGCCGCGCCGTTCCACTCCTCGCACAGGCGCAGGTTGCGCCGCAGCTTGCGGTCGCCCTCGGCAGGGTCAAACTGGTACAGTTCGCCCAGGGCGGTGCGGTTTTCTTTTGGCAGTTCGCTGATGAGTTCGGCCACCCGCGCGCGGGTGCCCAGCCGGATATGGTTTTGCACGATCTCGGTCATGGGGGTGTCAAAGTCGCAAAAGGTAGTGGTGCCCGCCTTGAGCGCCTCCAGGATGTTGAGCATCGAGCCCTTGCGCACCGCGTCAGGGTCCTTGCGAAGTTCCTGCTCAAACGGCCACAGGCCGTGCTGCATCCAGTTGTCCAGGTCCTGCGAAACGCCCCGCAGCAGCCCGTCGCCGGTGTGGATGTGCGCATCGATCAGGCCGGGCATCAGGGCCTTGCCCTCCGCCTCGATCAGCCGGTCGGCGGTATAGGCCGCCAGCACCTCCCGGCTGGGGCCCACCACCTCGATGCGGCTGCCGCAAACGCCCAGCGCGCCGTCCTCCAGAATGCCGGTGCCCTCCCCCTGCATGGTAATGAGGGTGGCGTGCGCAAACAAAAGGTCCAGGTTCTTTTTCACACGGAGCCCCCTCCTTCTCCAAACAGGTCGTCGCAGGCCGCCCGGTACAGGGTGTCGGTGAGCACCTGCGTGCCGGCCGCGAGGTCGTCTTTCATGGTAAACTCTTCCGGGCAGTGGCTTACCCCGCCGTTTGCGCTGCGCAAAAAGATCATCCCCATGGGCATGATGCGGGAGAGGTTCATGGAATCGTGGGCCGGGAAGCTGACCATATGATCGTGCGGGATGCCCCAGCGGCCGGCCGAGTCGTCCATCAGGGCCATCAGTTCGGGTGCGCAGTGGGCGGGGGCAAGATCACAGGTGGTGTGCACCGACCATTCCAGCCCGCGCCGCTCGCACTGGGCCTGGGTAAAGGCCATCAGGTCGGTGTACAGCCGGGCCCAGTTCCCATCGTCGGCCTCCCGGAAATCCACCGGCACCACGCACCGGTCGGCAATAATGTTGTGTTCGCCGGGATGCGCCTCAATATATCCCACCGTACCGCGGGTATCCAGGCTGGTGGCCAGCGCCAGCCGTTCCACCTCCGCAGCAACCGCGGCCGCGGCCGCCATGGCGTCGTGCCGGTCCTTCATGGCCATGCCGCCCGCGTGGGCGGCAACACCGCGCAGGGTGATGTAAAACTGCTTGATGCCGGCAACCGAGCTGACCACCGAGATCGGCAGCCCCTTTTCCAGCAGATAGCGCCCCTGCTCAATATGCAGTTCCACAAAGGCATAATACCGGGCAGGGTCGATCACGCTGCCCTCAAGGTTGTCCGGGTCAAGGCCCATGCCAAACTCCCGCATGGCGTCGCTCAGCAGCTGCCCGGTCTGCCGGTGGCGCAGCTGGTAGGCATAGTCCTTTGGCAGCATGCCGCACATTGCCTTGCTGCCAAAGGTGCCGCCCAAAAACTGGCTTGCCTCCTCGTTGATAAACGCCACCAGTTCCAGCGGCCGCCGGGGCACAAGGCCGGACCGCTTGATGGCCGAAAGCGCCTCCAGCGCCCCCATCACCCCGGCCATGCCGTCAAAATAGCCGCCCTGCGGTACCGTGTCAAAATGCGAACCGCTGAGCACGGCGGGCGCACCGGGTTCCTGCCCCTCCAGCCGCACAAACTGGTTGCCCACCGTGTCCACCCGGTACGCAAGCCCTTCTTCTTCGCTCCAGCGGCGCAAAAGCTCCATGGCCTCCTTGTAGGCCGGCTCCCATGCAAACCGGCTCACCCCTCCCTTGGGGTCTGCGCCGATCCCTCCAATGGTGTTCAGCCTGGTCCACAGCCGCTGCGGATCGATCCGGATCGTCTGGTTCATCTCCATTACCTTTCTTTTCTTGATCGGGTTTTCATCACGTCGTTCGTGATTAATATTATAATTAATACGTTTTAATTGTAGTTTATTCATCTTCTGTTGTCAATTCCCGCGGCGCGGAATTGAAATACTGCACAAGAATATTTGTCATTTTTACTAAAAGGCGGCGGGCGGCGCCCCGCCCCGGCGCAGGGCGCAAAAAGAGGGCCCGATCCGTGCGGTCCGGGCCCCTTTCCTATGGCCGGCAGCGCCCTTGCAGGCGGATGCCCTTACCCTGCGCAGGCCGTCCAGGGGCCCGCTTTTTAAGGCGGCGCGCCGCGCGCCGCCGCGTTTCCAGCCCGGCCGCAAAGGCCGCCTTTCAGGCCTGGCGCGCGGCCGCCTGGTCCTTAACCACCGCAACCGCCTCGATCTCGATCGCCATCCCACCGTTGAACTTGCCAACCTGCATGGTGCTGCGGGCCGGGGGATCCTTGGGGAAGTAGGCCTTGTAGGTTTCATTAAAAAGAGCAAACTGGTCAATATCCGCCACAAACACCAGGGTCTTGATCACATGCTCCAGGTCCGAGCCCGCCTGCTCAAGGATGGCAGAAAGGTTTTTCATGATCTGGTGGGTCTGCGCCACAATATCCCCAGGGCCCACAAGACGCCCCGTCTGCGGGTCGGTGCCGGTAACGCCGGCGGTAAACACCAAATCCCCTGCACGGAACGCCTGGGAATACCACCCGCCGGGCGCCGCCGCGCGGTCGGTTTCGATTTTGATCTTTTTCATCCGGATCGCCTCCTTTTTGAGTTCCAGGGTCCTGCCTGTAAATAAAATATTAATACGTTTTAACAGGCCCGCATACAGTATACCGGTTTCCGCTTTGGATGTCAAGGGGCTTGCTGTACAGGGCAGGGCCCACAAAAGTGAACGGCTTCGCCGCCCTTGACATCCGCCCCCATCGGCGTTATGTTGTTGATAAGGCGGCAGCCGGATATCCCTGCTGCCGCCCCATATAAACAGGCCCTATTCTCACCCAATATGGACTTTACACAAAATTTGGGATTGACCCAGTTTCGAGTCTTTGTGGGAACAAAGACTCGAAACTGCGGTTGATGCACCCCATGGCTAAAAGTCATTAAAACGCAGCGGATCTGTAAATACACCCGCCAAAATCACCTCAAAATGCAGATGATCTCCTGTGGAATCCCCGGTATTGCCAACGTACCCGATTACCTGCCCTGTCGTCACCGTTTCCCCCGCGCTCACGGCAGTCCGGATCATGTGGGTATAGCGGGTGGAAATCCCTGTGCCGCTGTCGAGCAGCACCTGATTGCCATAGCTGTCGTTCCAGCCGGAGATCAGCACGGTGCCGCTGTGAGCGGCAAGGATGGGCGTACCCTCCGGCGCGGGGATGTCAATGCCCTTGTGAGGCTGGCCAGAGATCGCATCCGGCTCCCCGAACCCGCAGGAAATCGTGGTGTATCCCGGCAGCGGCCATTGCAGGGAACCCGCGGCCGCACCGCCGCCCGGCAGCATATCTCCCGGCACACCGCCGCACAGGGCCAGCAGCATCGGGCGCATTTCATCCGAAAGGAGCTGGTGCAGAATATCCCTCTGGTCAGCGGTAAAGTGGCAGCGGCCGGCCATCTCATCGGCGGTTTTGCCGCTGACAGAAATATGCAGAATATACCGATACCGAGGAGCGGGGGCGGGATTTTCGCTGTCCCCGCTTTCGTCTGTCTCGCCGCTTTCCCCGGCTTCATCCTCATCCGTTTCCGGCTCGATCTCAATCGTTTCGACCTCGGCGGTAATTGTGTGCATTGCCCAAAAAGTATCCTTGATTTTCTGTGCGTTTGCCGCGTCGATCACAACCACATTGCCGTCCTCACCGAGGTTGGTCTGCACCGCAAACACCGCCAGCACCTCCGGCCAATAGCTTTGCCATGTGCGGCCAGTTTCGTAGTGATATTGGATGTCCACCTCGTCACATTCCGGGTGCGCCGCCACGATCTCGTTGATCGCCTGCCCGAAAGCGGTATTGGTCTCCTGCACAATGCTTGCAATGGGGATGGCGTTGGGGTCGCCGGTCTCGTCTGCGAAAAGGATGCCCATCGGGGAGCTGATGATCGCGGCTGCCGCGCCCGCCACCATCACAAGCAGCAACGCAATGCCGCCCGCGCCGATCCATGCCGCAAGGGTGCGCACCGCCGCGCGGGCAGTTTTGGCAAGCGCCGCCGCAAGCCGATTCAGTACCCGTCCAACCGCAGACTGCATCCGGGTGCGCATCGTCTGAAAGCTGTGTGGCCGGAGGGCAGGACGCGGCAATACGCGGCCACGGGCCGCTCTGTTTTGTCCAGACTGCCCTCGCCACATCGCAGCCTGTTGGAAGGCCAGGCGTTTTCCCTCCCGCTGCCAGTGGGCAAGGCGCGAGGGCGGGGCGGACATGGCTGTTCCTGCTGTGTTTTGCAGGCTTTTTCTTTCAGCCTGTCTTTCCACCGCCTTTTGCGCGAAAAGCAGGCGACGCACTCTGTCTTTGCGCTGCGCCTCGGTTGAGAGGCGGATGCTTTGCCCGGTCTGGGGCTTATCCCGCAATGCTGCCGGTTTTTCTTTTTCGCGGGTTCCACCGTCCGTAGGCCCAGCGGTCTTTCTCTCCAAAGTCTTTTCCCGCATGGTCTTTGTGCGCAGATAAGCGGCCCGCGCCGCGCCAAGCGAAAGGTCGCCTGTTGTAAGTGCGGTATCCACTGCTCCGCTTTTTACACGCTCGGCAGCCTCCTGTTCTGGCCGGGCATCGGTTGATGTACTTTCCGGCACAGTCGCTGACAGATTGGCAGAGACTTGCGCCATTTCCCGCAGGGCAGCCCTGCTTACTGCCTCCTTTAAGCCGTTGTTTCCTCCCATTCGTCCTCCTTTTCCGTCTGTATAGGCGCGCGGTATTCATCAAAAGATAGCTGCCCCGGCAGAACGCCATCCTCCATCCACCAATGAAAAACATCTTCGCCCGTTGTGTCGCTGCGCCAGCTTCCGCCGAGTTTCCCACGCTGCCGCCGGATTTCCAGCATCTTGTCAAAGGCGCGGATATACAGCTTCTCGTAAGCGGGCCACCGGGCAAAGTCCCGATAACGCCGTTTGCCCGCCATCGGGCAGCCGACACAGCCCACGCGCGAAAAGCCCTCCGCATACAACGGGTTCACCGGGATTTTTTCGGACAGCAAAAAATCCCACACATCGCTGTCAACCCAGTCGATGATGGGATTGCATACCCGCGTTGCCTGGGCGGTACAATGCTCAAACAATCTGCGCTTGTCGTCCTTGTCGCTGCTTAAAATGATCCGTTTGGCGGGATCTGTCGCGCTCTTTTCAAAAATGCCGCGGCTGTCCCTGCGGCGGATGCTTTCTGACCAGCGAACGCCCGTTGCAAGGAATCGCCCCTGTCCGCCGCGCTCCTTCAGGACGGAGCAGCAATACCGCACGACGCGGGTCGGCGGCATCAATTTCTGCGGGATCAGCGCCCACATCGAGGTGCGCTCCCCTTTATAGCGGGGATACTCGACCTTGCAGGGAACCCCCATTGCATCAAGCCGTGCAAATTCGCGCCGGACAAAATAGACGGTTTCCGGGGCGTCGGCGGTCGTGTGGTTATGCAGCACCTCAAAAGGGATTCCCGCCCGCCGCGCAAGCTCCACGCAAACGCTGCTGTCCTTGCCGCCGCTGCTCGTGATCAGCAGCGGCTTCTTATATTGCGACAGGCTCATTTCGGACGCCTCGCGCAGCCGCAGGATCGCCATCTGCTCTTTATCGCTCATGCTCTGCCTCGCTCCTTTGCCGCTCAGGCTGCCCCATAAAGAGGCGATAGACAGATGGGGAACACGGTTTCCCTTTTACCCCGTCTGGCGTTTTGAAAAAGAGCTCCGGCATCCGGTATTTGCTTTTGTAATGCTCCATCTGCGCCTCGGTCAGGCTGCAAAAATCCTCATCGCCCAAGCCGCAGATAAAAAAGGTCCCCGCGATGATGTCGTAGTCCTCAAGGGAACGGTTGAGCGGCAGGCCCATCAGCTTGCCCTCATCATTGCAGATAAGGACAGCGCGATCCTCCCAAGGATACAAGGTTTCGATCAGGCCGCCGACAATGTGCTGCAACGTGTCCAAGCTGCCATCAATATCGGCCTCACGCGGATACTGGCCGGGTTCTACGATCAATACTCTCATGTTGCTTCTCCTTTCTCACCGCTCAGGCGGCAATTCCTTTGTTTTTGTCTGCTCCCGGCAATACTCCGGGTAACGCAGCCGGATGCCCTCCAGCAGATATGGCGCATACCCGCAGGCAAACAGGTCATAAGGCGCAGCTTCCTGCTCACACCCCGGTTCGATGTACCCGTTCCAGAGATTGAACGCCAGCAGACACAGCTTGCGGCTCCCGCTGGTCTGCCAGCCCTCGTTCAGGGCTTCGGGGCGGATGCAATCTTCCTCGAAATCAAACAGTCTGTTGACCCTCTGGCGCGTGTCCGCACTGACCCCCAGCAAATAAAACAGGGCTTTATGGTAGCTGTCATCGCGCACACGTGCCATATTCTTTTCGTAAAAGGCGCGGTGCTGCTCGGATGAAAAAATCAGACGCTTCATGGTGTCCTCTCTTCAAAAATATTTGCCCGGCGCAAAACTGCGCCGGGCATTGTTGTTTTGTGTTCACTGTTCCATCTCACCGGGCTTTGTCGTGAGCAACTGGTAGGTTTTGTTTTTGGGGTACTCGTTCTCAAAGGGAATCAAACTATTGCCCAACTTGAGGATGCCCTGCCCCGGCCTTGCCAGCAGCAGATAGTTTTTCTGAGGCTCCGACAGACCGTACAATTCCGCCACGCTGTCGATGTCCTTGGTCTGCCGCAGCAGCACCACAAACTCACTGTTGGCAAGCATGGCGTAGGCTGTATCATTGGAAAGACAGTCCTGTACGCTTTGGGTGATGCCGGTGGCGTAGGCGTTATACTTGCGAAAGCGTTTCCACGAGACATAGAGAAAATGGGCGCTGAGTTCGTTGCGCAGTAAGAGGTAGATTTCATCGAAATAGACCCATGTCGCCGCGTCCGGGTCGCTGCGGTCGTTCTGCATGACCTGAGTATTGATAAATTCCAACATGGACAACATCGCCACCGACTTAAGCTGGTCGCCAAGGCTCTGGATGTTGAAGCAGATCAGCCGGTTCGACATATCCACGTTGGTGGGCTGGGCGAACATATTGAGGCTGCCGTTTGCGAAAATCTCCAGCGCCAGCGCGATCTCTTTGGCGCGTTCGTTGTCCTGTGCGTTGAGGTCGCGCCAGAGGTCGGTCAAGGTCGGGCAGACCCCTTGATACCGCCGCTTTACAAACGGCTGATAGATGCGTTTTAGGCTGCGGTCGATCAGGCTCTTATCGCCGGGCAACAGATGCTCCTTGCCCATGACCTGTTCACAAAGGGAAAGCACAAACTCAGCCTTTGCCGTGTGCGGCGGGATTTTGGAAACCGGGTCGTAGACGAAATCAAGCGGATTGAAGTAGGTACGGCTGTCCACCGAAATATCCACCACCACGCCGCCGAGCGCACGGGTCTCCGCGCAGTATTCCCGCTCGGGGTCAACAAGATAGAACCTCGCCAGCGGAAAGCGCAGGAACCGCGCCAGTATCTCGGCCTTGGCAAACATGCTCTTGCCGCCGCCGGATGTCGCAATCACCATGCCGTTGCCATTAACCAGCAGCGCGCGGGAGCCGATAATGAGATTACCGGACATTGCATTGACGCCGTAATAGATGCCGCCCGGGTCAAGCACTTCCTGAGTATGGAACGGCACGAGGGCTGCCACGTCCTCGGTGAGCATCGTGCGCATATTCTCAATGCGGCGCAGGCCGTAGGGCATTGTCGTGTTGAAGGCGTTTTCCTGCTGGTATTTCAGGTCGATGAACCGGCAGTTGAGGTTGACCGCCTGCGTCTTGATCGCGTCCACCTCACGGGTCAGTTCCTCCAAACTGTCCGCGAAGCACACCACCGTGAGCAGGGTCAAAAACATCTGCTGGTCGCGGTTGGAAACTCCGTCCTGCCACTCGGCTACGACCGCATCCTGCGCTCTGGTGCGGTAAGGGACGCTGCTCGTAAAATCGAGATTGTCCACACTTTTGCGATTGAACCGTACCTTGTCCGCATCCACCCGCATCCGCGCGTTGTCGATCTCACGGGCCGCGTCCTCCGGCTCGATGGGCAACACATGGATGGAAAGGGCCATCCGCGGGGCCTGCCGCAAGAGGGCCGGGATCAGGCTGTCGTCCAGCCGCTGCGGATACTGCATGAGGGACAGCACCTTGGCATACCGCCTGTCGATCTCAATATGGTCGGTCCTGAACACCATGCTGTCCGGGCAGATGGCATCCTTGAAGTCGTGCCCAAGGCGACGGCTTTTCCCCCAATCAAACCGAAACTGCTGCTCCTCTCCTGCACGGAAAAAGCCGTGCAGTACCCGCAGCCGTTCGTTGTTATCCACCTCGCGCACAGTGCAGCCGAGCGCCGACAGCGCACTGACAAGATGCCCCTGCACATGGCGCAGCCGTTCCCGCGCCTGCTGGATGTTCGGCTTGTTGGTTGATACGATCAGGAACTTTTGCTGCCGGGTGTTTCCGAGATCGCGCACCCGGTTTTCGAGCAGCGCGTTGTATTCGGCGCGGTAAATGTCGCCGTTATCTTCCCGCACTTGCATCAGAACATCGCGCCGAAATGCAGCCTCGTCCATGCGCTGGCTCGTAACGCAAAATTGCGCCCAGCAATCTGCAGGCAGGCCCGCATAGACAGTGCCGTACAGTGTTTGAATTTCTTTCTTTGATTGGTCGGACAGCATTGCATAGTTAACATCCGATACGCTCCACGCCTTGTTGTACACATCACCGGAACGCCACACGCCGTCCTGGTAGATACAGTCAATGGGGATGCTCTGCTGCACCGAGCGCGGCAGGCGGCGGCTGCCCCGAGTGCGCCGGCAGTTGTCGTATTCACTCAATTTCAAGGCCCTTGATTTCCTCCTTCCGATGCTTTCTGAAATGGAAAAGGGCGGCTCGCCAGCCGCCCTTCTTCTCTTTGCGTGTTGTCATTTTTTGTTCGTATTGGTTTTCGCTTTTCCAGACGCGCGGTCCGGCCCGCAGAAATACGGTTTCCCACCATGCGCAGAGGAATTGCTCAAAGGTCATTCCGTCATAGGTAAAAAAGCCCGCAGCCGCGACCGGCGCGGCACAGGCAATGCACACCCAACTGACCGTTTCCTGCCCCAGCGCACCGCGCAGGGCAAAGTAGCTGCCGACTGCTGCGCCTACTGCCACACCGGAACAGATGAGCTGCCGCAGGGACAGGCCCAAAACGAGTTCTTCCCGGTAGGTACGAATTTCCTTGCTGATCTTGTTTTGAATAGTCGTTCCCTCCTTGTCCTTATAGCCCCATCATCTCATGGATCACCCGGTCAGAACCTTTGACAAGCCCCACCAGCACCAGCATATTGAAAGCCACCTCGGCCAGATAGCTCCATACCATGCTGGCGGCTTCGCCGGTGGTGACGCTCGGGGCGGTTACAAAGCCGGAGTAGATTACGCAGGCCAGCACGATCACCGCGCCTTCCATGCAGACGCCCACATAGCTTTTTAGAAAGGACACGCCCACATTTTGGGTGCTTTCTCCTGCGAAAGATGCCAGCGGGATCGGGGCAAGCGCGGTGTAGATATAGATGTAAAAAAAGCGCCCGTATACGGTTAAAATCATGACAAACGAAAGTACCGTAATCAGCAGACTACCCAAAATGGTCACAAGCCAGAGCGGAATGCTCGCCAAAAATCCAACATTGCGGATAGCTGTCTCGATCTCGCTTGGCAAGCTCACCATCGCCTGTGAAATTCCGCCCATCCCTGTCGCGGCTTGCAAGACAATGCCGTTGCAAATCTCGAACAGCTTGAGCATGATCTCCATGCCATAGGTCACCGCGGCCTTGGCCGCCACAAAGCGCACAAGGTAGCCGATGGCCGCTTCGGGGCGCTTCAGCTCATGGAAGTTGGCTGTGTTCTTAAACAGCGACATCGCAAAGAACAGGATGAGCAGCCCATAGCCCACGGCAAGCAGGCCGCCGTGGATGTTTTGCATCACGGCCCAGACCGCGCCGCCTTTGAAAGCGTCCGGCGACATCGTGACCAACGACCAAAGCTCTGCCAGCTTATCATTCCAGGTCGCAAAGGCGTTCAGGATATTTTCTACGATCCAGTTCTGATTCAAATACTTCTCACCTCCCCTGCCGCCGCATGAGGAAACGTCCTCACACGGCGGCTGTATTTGGTTTGTCCTTGGTTCACACGATCATGTCCAGAATGTCCTTGGCAAAGTAGATCACCACGCCGCCGAAAAAGGTCATAAAGCCCTGCGCCCGCTGCGCGGCATCATGCCCCTTGAGCGCAAGGCCGATCTGCACGATGCCAAAGCCCAGCAGGATCGCGCCAATGGCCTTGATCGCGCTGAACACAAAGTCAGACAGGTTGTTGATCGCGGTCAGCGGGTCGCTCGCGGCCAGTGCAGGCGTGGCGAACAACATCGCCAGCGCCAGCGACGCTGCCATCGTCATGTACGCGCGCTTGATTCGCACCGCGCCGCGGTCAAGCGGGATCGGCGGCTCACCCAGGCTGTCCTTCGGTTTCGTCCAGTGTTTCATCCAGTTCATCTTCATCGATTTCCTCCAATTCGATCCATTCATATTGATCCAAAATTTCTGCCGGAACCTTGTCCGGCTCCAACGTTGCCAGTTCTGCTGCGGATAGGGTGGTCGCTTCGCTCATGTAATCGGGCGGCAGCACATACGGCTCACTGCCGCCGTCCGGGGTGTAACGGACATTCGGGTGGCGGAGCAGATCAAACTTCCGATCAATCACCGGGTCCTCGCTGCTCATTAACAACAGCGCGTCCCCGCGCTCGATGCGCCGCACCTCGTCCGGGGTTAAAAGCTCTCGGCCCGCTGTCTGGCGGCTCTCGCTCGACGAGCCACGGCTGCCCTTGCCGATGCTCTGCGAGGTGGTGCGCTCGGTCTCTTTGCCCAAAATCTTTGATAAATACTCAAATGTCCCGTACTCATTCCCACCCAAATACAGCATAGTATCGCAGTTTCCGAGCAGCCCCTCCCAATCGTCCTTGAACAGCTTTTTGATCTGTGCGATGTTTTGCAGGATAATATCGCAGCTGATATTCCGGCTGCGGCAGACCGAGAGGATGTTTTGGAAGTTGCTGGGCAGGGCCACGTTGCTGAACTCGTCCATCATCAGGCGGACATGAACCGGCAGCGCGCCGTGATAATCCGGGTTTGAATCGGCCAGCCGAAACAACTGGTCAAAGAGCTGCGTGTACAGGATGGTGACGAGGAAGTTGTAGGTCTGGTCATGGTCGGGGATCACGCAGAAGATCGCGCGGTGCTCCAGCCCCAGCCGCGGCAGAAAGGTCTCGTCCTGGCTGGTCATCTCGGCAAAGCGGCGCGTGTTGAACATATACAGGTTTGCCGCCGCCGAAATCAGAACCGATTGCAGCGTCCTGGTGCTGCCCAGCTTGAACGAGTGATACTGCAGCACGGCGGGGTGATCGGGTTCCCGACCCTCCAGTCCCTCAAACAGAAGATCGAGCGGGTTTGGCCCGGCCTCCCCCTCGGCTACCGGGCCGTTGAGGATCATGTGCATCAGCATCGCAAAATTCTGCTCGTATGGCGGGGCCTCATACATCAGATAGAGCAGCATGGCCGAGATCAGCATCATCGAGGAATCATCCCAAAACTTATCCCCGCCTGCTGGCGCATCCTTGGGTTTGGTGTTATGCACCAACGCATAGGCCAGCTTGATCGCGTCCTCGTCTGTTTCAAGGTAAGCCATCGGGTTATAATGCCCGGCGAAATGCACAAGGTCAACGACCGTGACGGCGATGCCCATCCGCTCAAACAGGCCGCCCACGCTGCGCAGGATCTCGCCCTTGCTGTCGAGGATGATGTACGAGCAGTTCTCCGCGCATTGCATCAGATTAGGCTTAACGTAGAATCTCGTCTTTCCTGCGCCGCTGCCGCCGATGACGACCACATTGAGATTGTGCTTGTGCCGAAAGCCATCCATGCCCATCTGCACATGAGAAGTAAAAATATAGTTTTCGGATGGGCGTTTGCGGTCACGGTATTTCCGGTTGAGCGAGAACGCACTGCCCCAACGTGCCGTGCCATGCTCTGCGCCGGGATGCTGCCGGGATTTTTCCTCTAAATAGCAAAACACGGCCAGCGGGTAGCAGATCAATGCCAGCAGCAAAAATTTGCCGGTGCTGGCGCTCCAATGCACCGAGAAGGGCGCGGCGATCAGGGCAGAGAGATGGGCGGCGAGCCCTGCAAGCCCGCCGCCCATGTCGATTGCCTGTGCCACCGCCGCTGCCAGCCAGAGTACCGGCAGCATCAGCGCCGCCCAGAGGGCCGCTTCTGTGCGGTCGGGGCGTTTCACGGGTTACCCCGCATTGAAGTGCCGTTCACTCGCGTCCCTCCCTTGCTGCGGTTTCGATTGCCTGTTCCTGGGCCTGTGCCGTCTTTTGGGCGATTGCTTTTAATGCCGCGAGAGTAGCCCGCACAGACGGACGTTGCGCCTGCTCAGAAAGCACCTGGCCCATTTCCCTCGCACCATGCCCGCGCATCCCCAAGCTGCTTTCGGATGGATGGCGGGCTTGCCCTTTTTTTCGCTCTACCACCCTCCTTTTCGGCGCTGGATAGCCCATGCGCTCAAAAATGCGATTGAGCTTGGACACATCCTCCGCGCGGGCCAGCACGTCGATCAACTCACCCTCGCTGCTCTTATCCTTGATGGCCGAAAACAGTACACCGTAGTGCTTGGCCTGCCGCTTAAACTCGGCCAGATCGCCCGCCTGGATGGGAAACACCTTGAGTTCCTTGCCGTCCCGCAAGAGGCGGCTCAGCCGGGTACGGCCCCGCACCTTGGGATTATCCCTTGCCAGCGCCAGCGCGATGGCCGCAAGGTTTTTGGCACCGAGCGCGCTCAATTTGACCGCCGCCTCGGTGATCTGGATGCCTTCGCGCACCATCTGGTCTGCCGCTTCACTGCCACTGTTCATCTTGCATACCCCCTTTGTCTGTTCGATTTTTCCTGCTGCCGTTCCTGCTCCTGCCGCTCGGCGCGTTCAGCCTCGGCCAACTGCGCGCGCAGTCGCTTCTCGTCCTCGCTGATCCAGCCGCACAGCATCACCTCCCTGCGGCGGGCGCGGATCTGCGCGGACAGGGCGGCGATCTCGGCTGACAGCGCCGCGGCTTGGTTTTCATCTCTGTCCTTTTTGGCAACACTTCTTTTTCGGTAAAGATTCCTGCGCTGGGCGGTAAGCGCGTCCTGCTCGGATTTGGCCGTCGCTTTCACCGCGTCCAATTCCTCCTGTGATTGGATGCGGTTTTCCCACACAAATTTGAATTGGGCAACATACCGGTCAAACTTTTGAAAATCCTCGCACAGCAAAAAGTAGCAGCGGCGCGAGGTGCGCCGCTGCCGTGTTTTGCCCAGCAGATAGACATAGCGATAATAGAGAGCCATAAAGCCGGTGTATTTTCTACGAGGCACGACCGGCAATGCGCCGCGCAGTCTCACCCTGCGAACCCGGCGTGCCGGCACCTCTGGAATTGGCTTATCGCGGATGGATCTGGTTCGGGCTGCGTCCTCTGCCGCGCGGGGCAGCTTCACCTCCTCGCCCCGCGCACGGCGCTCCAACAGATTTCGGATAGATGCCTCATCGTACCCCTCGCCCAGCGATTTTAGCCGGATGTTCCGGCTGCCGGTCTTGTGGCGCAGGGTGGCGTATTTGATATTGGGGCCATACCTTACGGAATATCCCATTTTCCGCAACCCTGCCACAAAGGTTTCCCAGCTTACGGCCCTTGCCAGCGCCCTGTTCACATCCGCGCGGATCATAGAGCGGGCGGTTGGTTTGTCCTCCTTTTCTGCCTGTCGTTCGATGTACGCTTTGCCCTTTTGCTTCGGATCAATGATTGATAGTCCACGCTCCCGGCACAACTGATCAGATACCGCCCGGATGCCCTTGAAATATCCTTTGAAATCGTTACGGAACATCTTGCCATCCACAAACGAGACGGAGTTGAACACGATGTGATTGTGGAGCGTCCCGGTGTTCAGATGGGTGCTGACTGTGGCTTCATACCGTTCAGCAAATGCGCGCCGGGCAAACTCGCATCCGATCTCATGCGCCTGCTTCGGCGTGACCTCGCCGGGGGCAAAGGATTGGATGACGTGGTATCCTAATACATGATTCTCTCCACCTTTCCCCCAAATAGTTTCCGTGCGCAGCATTACCTCGCAGGCGTGGGCAGGGTCACAGTTAAAGCCGGTCACAAAGAGCTGTTGTTCTGTCTTATCGCTATTGTGCGCATAGGTAAGCGCGTCTTGTAAGTCTTGCCCCGTTTTTGTTTTTGCGGGATTGGCTGCATAGTCAAGGCACCGTTTCAAATGGTTCTTGACCGCTTTGATTTTTGTGTAGGCCATTGTTGTCACGCACGCTCCTGCACAAGTTTCCATATTCGGGACATGATGTCCATCACCTGTTCAAACTGCGCTTGCGTTACATATCCTGTGCTGTTCACTCTGTGCGCAATTTGATTCAGGTTGTTTCCCACCGCCGCAATCTCCCGCGCGAGTTCCTTGTAGGTGTCGGGTGGACGGGGCCGTATGTTTATCCCCTCAAATGCCGCCCGCGCAAACTGCTCGCGGCGAAGCCCTGCCTGTCGGCATTTTTGATTCAGCCTGTCATATTCTTTATCGTTCAGATGAACGACAACAATATGGTTTCGATTGCGCATCCGTCCTCCTTTTCAATGTATCTGCACCTCTTGGCGCAGGGGGTTTCAGGGGCTCTGCCCCTGACAAGTTGACATTTGGTATATCAAATGTCGTGCTTGCTTGTACTGTGCGCAGCACAGTCTCATTCGGCTGAAAACAGTTGCTCCCGCTATGATTTCACAGCCACAATGACATATCGGGCGTCGGGCCAGGAATACGAGCAGGTGACCATCACAAGCAAATGACTATCTGCGGTGATGGGCACCCCTGTTTTCATGGCCGCCCCATCCAGCAGGCTTTGGGCAAAAGCCAGAAAATCCGCATCGTCCGAAAACAACGTGCGGTTGAAAGGCACCTGGCTGACATCTGTTTCCAGCGCCGCCACAACCGTATACTGCCAAGTACCATCCGGCGTTTGCAGTTGGATTTGGCTGTGCTTGCTGCAATAGCCGCTGCCGAGATACCGGGGCAGGCAGCCGAACATACTGCCGTCGTTCATGTTGTGAGCATACACGATAAGCGTTTTACCTGACAGGCGGCAGTCGCTTTGCAGGAACAAACTGCCCGCGGTGCGCCACTCCCCCTTGTAATTTCTGCGAAGATAATACTCCGGGTTTTCCATGCTGCTCTGTAGCACGGGGTAATCAACGCGGGTGCCGGGGATTGAAAGCCATGCCTGCACATCCGGGTATTGGGCTTGCAGAGAGGCAAGGTCAAGCTGCTTCTCATTTTCAGCATTGAACCAGGGCAGAGAAAGGACCCCGGAGTTGCCTCCGGGGTCGCTCTCTGTAAATGCCTCTTTCAGCTCGGATGCCTCATATTGCGCAAGGCTGGGCCGGAAAAGAAACAGCCAACCAAGCGCCAGCAAACAGATGCAGGCCGTCCCGATCAGGACGCCCCGTGCAAATGAACGGATCATTCGTCCTCCCACTGCTCTGCCGCCACTTTTTCGTCCTCCGAGGTCTCGTGCCAGAGATAGGCCGCGATGCCAATGACCGATGCCAACAGGCCGAGGATCAGCACAGCAGGCAGCCAAGGCAGGTCGCCGGTCTGCGGGATTGGCTGAGGCACGGGGGTGGGCTTGGGCTTCTCCGGCTCGGATGGCTTGCGGGGCTGTTCCGGGGCGGGCGCATCGCGCATGACCACCGTCCCGTCCTCCATTAGTGTCCAGTGGTCGAGGACGAGCCAGTCTTTACCAGTGCAGACATACACATCGTTCTCATGCAGAGGGGAGCCGTCCTCGTCCACGCGCTGCACCAGCTTGAAGCTGATGCTCTCTGCAACGGCGAATCCCTGCGGTGCGGTGATCTCCACCAGCGTGTAGGGTTTATCCAATTCCAGCCCACGGATTTCGGTGGCCTTGTCGCCGCTCACCCATTCCCGGATAACCTTGCCATCCTGATCCACAATGCGCAGGGTTGCGCCGGGCAGCTCATCGCTGCCGGTCAGCTTGCGCTTGGAGATCAGCACCGAAGTGCCATCGTTTTTGCAGGTAACCTCCAGCGTTTGAACCGGCTGGCCGTCATAGAGGAAAGATACCTCCATCGGCTCATCGTTCAGGTAATAGCCTATCGGCGGGGTCAATTCTCGAATCTCATACAGGCCACTGTTGAAACGGGCATCCGTCCCGGTGCCGAACTCATTTTCCGCCACATAGATGCCCTCAGTGCCATACAGTTCACCCCGGATGGGCAGGCCGCAGTCAAAAGCGGCAAGGCCCTGCGCGTCGGACGGCGCAGATACCGCGATCTGCTCCCCCGCACGGACAAGCAGTTTGCCATCCACGCTGTAAACATCATCGCTGGCAAACAGGGCAAAGACGGCACCGGTTAGCGGGGTATCTGTCTTGCTGTCCAGCTTGGTTACCTTGGCCTCGGTCCGCTCCCGCTCATTGCGGAAGCCAAGTACCTGCCGCTCGATCAGAGCGGTGTCGGCAGCCTTGGCATCGACAATCGTGAACTTGGAAGTGCTGTCCGTACCGTCTGCGTTATGGCTGGTGATCTCCTTTGCCAGCACGGTTTCGTTAAGCTGGCTGTTCCATCCAAAGGCCACATCATAGCTTTGGGTCGTACCGACAAACCCGTATGGGGCACCAGTTTCCTCGACACGATAGCTGCCCAGCGGCAGGGTCAATGTCACCTCGCCAATCTCGCTATGGGTTACGGTCAGGAAGTCATAGGTGGCCTGCGTCCGGCCCGGCGCAAAGGCGGCAAGATCGCTGGTGCCATCGCCGGTACGCACGACTGCCACCACATCGCCCTTGGCATACCAGAGGGTGCGATTCCCGCTTGCGTCAGTCTGCTGATCCTGCGTGTAAACGTCCTCAGCTGCCGTGATCGTAAACTCGGCATCTGGGATGGGGCGCTCCTCATACACAAACTGACCGTCCACATAATCCACCAGTACCTCGCCGGTCTTGCGAATGGTCAGGCGGCCCAGGGTCTCGTGGTTGTTGTAGCGTTCATCAATGACCAGAATATCCTGCCCATCCTCGCTGTCGTCCCCGGTCGCGTTGTAGATGCGGTCGGTGCTGACAACAAAGTCCACATACACGCCGCCATCCACAAATGCGCCGGTGGCATCCATCTGAAGGTGTCCGTCCTCGTCAAAGGCGGCGGTGTCGGCCCACTCGTTATAAAAGCCGTTCGGGCCGGTAAGTTCCACCAGCCGGTAACGCCCAATGGGCAGCTTTTCGGGCAGGGTCAGGACGCCGTTTTCATTGGTATAGAAAGTGTCCACCGTCTTGCTCAAAGTGCCGTTGGTGGTGTCGGTCATCGTGACCAGCTTGGCATGGCCGTTTCGGTCAAGAACGTAATTGCCAAGCTCGTCCAGCCAGTAGATTTGAAATGCCGTATTCTCCAGCAGGACGGGCTTGCCGGTCTCGGCGTCGATCTTGGTCACGCGCAGATACGCCTCGACTTCCTCATCCAGAATGGTGAACTTCTGGTAGCTGCCAGAGCCTGCCTGTACCGCACCACGCGGGTGGGCCATCTTGGACTGCGGGTTGCGGCTGTCGGTGGGATCGACCGTCAGAATAAACGGTTCAGCCTGCCAGTGGTCGGTTGGGGTAGTAGTTTCCACCACCAGATATTGCCCATATGGGAGGCCCTCGACCCGAATCGTGCCGGTGTCATTCGAGAAGATCTCGGCAAGCTGGTACTCGTTGGGGCGACCGGTAGGAATCCAACCATCACCGCTGCCGTTGCGGTTGTCCTCGGCTGCGGTCAGGGTCGCATTGTAAGCGGCAATCTCGCTCTCATCCAGCGCATAGGTTTTGGCAATGGCATGACCCTCTGCCGTAAAGTCATATTTGGGATGGCTCTCATCGTACTTGGGGTTGATATAGGCCGCCAAAATGCTGGAAAGGCGATACTGCCCGCTGCGGCTGCTGGTAAACTCGCTGGCTTTGGAAAGGTCAGAAATCAGGTAGATGGTAAAGCCCGCTCCCTCCAAGTCAATGCCATCCGTGGAGCCGGTGCTGGAAATGTGCTTGGAGATTTCCAGATTGCCCTTTGCCACCTGGTCTGCACTTTCTGCAAGGGCATTGTCCCGGTGGAGATGGCTGCTGGCCGGATATGCGGTGGAATCCCGCTGCTCGCCCTCGGCCTGCCGATTATCCTCAAAGGCAATTTTCTCGACATACCAGCCCTCATCCGAATAGGCCGGGCTGATATAGTAGTTATGCTCGTCGCAGAGGTAGCCTTTGGCATAGCTTTCGTAGTAGCCATCGTAGGTGCGGGTGCCGTCCAGCGCTTTGCCCTGTCCAATATTCGACCACTGATTGCGATAGGCATAGTCGGTGTATCGGCCCTGTGCATCCACAGCAAGGGGCAGTTCGCTGCCGGTGGGCTGCTTGGTTTTGGCATCAATGGCGGGGTAGGTGCCGGAGAGGACAAACGCACCATCCTCGACCGAGATCACGACCCCGGTGCCGCGCTCGACGATATAGTAATCGCCAAGATACAGATTCGAGAAAGTCAGCCACCCGCCCTTGATCTGTGCGGACGCAACGAGGTGGTCTTTTGCGAGAACGGGCAGATAATCGCTGACCCACTGGCCGGAATTGTCCCGGATGGTAGTGTGCCAGATGGGGGTGCCATTTTCATCCAAGATACGGCTGTAATCCACAATGCCGGAAACCCCGTCCGGGTGGAGGATGTCGGCAGCGGCATACAGGTCATACACCGCACCATCAAGGCTTGCATCGCCGTGGGCCTGCCCGCTTGCCATGCTGCTGCCGTAGGCATCCCGGCCAGAAACATACCGCATGGCATCAAGGTCAACTTTGCTCAGGCTGATCTCGCCCAGCACACGGTCGTTCTGCAGCACGCCCTCTTTGGGCTGCATGGTATAGCTATCCTCATTGGCTGCGGTGCCGCTGGCATCTGTAACATAGGTTTTGGCGGCGTCGAGCGGCGTGTCGCTAATCGCCACGGTCACAATGCCGTTGCCGGTATCCAGCAGGGTGCCGCCCTCGTTGGTCAGGCCGATGTTGGCGTTGTAGTCGGCATTATCCAGCCAAATGATGCTGCCGTCATTTTCAGCCGTGATCTCGATATAGTATCCACGCTTACCAGCGGGTGTACCCGCGGTGCCGGTGTTGTTCAGGTCTGTCCAGTCGCCAAAGTAACCGGACGGGGCCTCGATCTCGACCAGCACAAACTTGCCCTCATTGCGTTGGGTATAGTACATTGTGGTATGAGCAGGATCGGTGGTCGCATACCTGCTGTTATTCACGACCACGTATGTGCCGTCTGCTTGTCGCTCAACCGTATACTGATTGTACCCGCCATAGGGGATATATCGCTGCAATACCGTATCCCACTCAAACACCGCAAAGGACGCATCCGCTGCGATCTGGTTTCCGGTCTCGCTGTCACGCTTGTCGATACGCACCTGCAAACTCCACTCGTCGTTGCGCATGACATAATCCTGATTGGCGTTGGACGGGACAGAGATGACCTGACTGCTGCCGAGGGGGCCAGTGAAAGCCTCAAAACCATAGGGGATACCGGTTTCTTCAAAACGGAACTGCAGGTTGGCAAGCTGCTGCCGGGCAGAGGCGATGGCCGCATCCACCATCCGCTGGGCCTCACCGCGCAGCTCATTGATCGCATTTGCGCGGGCACTGGCCGCTGCGCTGTCGGCCTCCGACTGGCTGCTGTAAGGCCCAACAGACCCGCTGCGGGTGCCGCTGGTCTTGCTCACAGAATAATGCAGGCTCCATGCGGCTGTGCCGTCACCGCCGTTGGTATGGTAGGCATCGTCCATTGTGTGGCCTGCGGTGGTAATAACCTGTTTGCTGGCCGGAGTGATTGCCCATCTGCCGCCATCAATGCTGCCGGATTTGACCAGCGGCTCAATCTCAATGGTGGCACCGTCGATTTTCTCGCCGGTTTCCAACTGCTGCTTATCCGCATTGACTTTATACGAAAGATCCAGCGACCCGCTCACGGTCTGTGCAGGTGCGTTCCACGATGCGTAGAATTGGGGCTGCACATCCGGTTCCTCGCTGCCGTCCGTGGCGGGCCCCATGACAGCAACCGTCTGCCAGCCACCAATCGGCGGCTGATAGATGTAAGTGTAGTAGTCGGTGTCGGTTGCATAGGTGGCGGCACCACTTGTCAACCGGTCAATGGCATCCTGATATGCCTGCCCGGCCACACTGTTGGGGTAATGCTCCATAATCCACTGCTGGGCCGCATCGTAGCAAGCGGCCGCGTTTTCGCCCTTGTTACGCGCCGCAAAGGTCGCGGCATCCGTGCCAAGCAAGCCAAGCGAAAGCTGACCCAGCCCGCCCCAAATATTGATCTGGTTGGAATAGTGGTCGCCCGGCGTATACTGCGACGCCTCAACGATGGAGGTGTGACTGTAGGAATAAGTCGGACATCCAGCAGGCTTTCCGCTCAGCCCGTGGTCGCAACAATACGCCGGTTCGCCATTAAACCAAATCAGCCAGGTGCCGTTCACCTTCTCTGCCTTGGTGATTTTGCCGCTCGTGACTGTAGGCGTAGGCCGCTCGGCGTAGGTTGTGCTGCCAGCGCCGTACAGCGTGGGGGCTGCGGTTTCCGTGCCATCCACATGGACAGTCATGCTCTTTTTCAGCACAGTTCCATCCGGCGCTTCGTACACAAACTGCGCAGTAAAGCCCTCACGGGCCTGGAGCAAAATGCCGGATGCAGAGGCCGAGGATTCGTCGTAGCTTGCGGCCAAAATTGCTGCGGCCTCATCCGCATCGGCAGCCTCGCCGCTACCGTCCGGACGCAGCACTTTCACGCTATCCGGCAGGACGATGTGGGAGCGGCTGCCGTTAGCAGGGTATTCCACTTGCACCATGATAGGCACAATGGCAAAATTCTCACCATCCTGCAAGGGCACGGTAATACTGATATTGTCGCTGTTCAGAGCATCGGCATCCAGATAATTGCCGTCTGCATCTTCGAGATCCCACTCGCCGATGCCGATCTTTGTCTCACCGATCGCCACCGGCAGGCCATAGCGACCCATGTAGTAGCCGCTGGGGGCATCGGGCAGATCGCCATACAGGACATTGGCAATCTCGTCTTTATTCGGTTCAACAGTCGGCTCATCCCCGCCTTCTGCGCCGGGGTCGGTAGGCTCGTCTGGTTCGGTAGGGGTAGCGGGTGCTGTCGGATAGTCCATCTTTTCGTGCATTGCTACAATGATGGACATCAAAGACAGATATGCCGCCTGCACGGCCTCGCTGGCCTGCTCATCCTCCGGCACCTCGTAGTACAGATCCTCCGCGGCATAAAGCTGCACCGCAGCTTCATCGGACGCTGCGGTCGCCTCGTCCAATGCGGCCTGGAGTTCGGGATTCGCCTGATCCTCGACCCATGCCAAGTGCGCAAGGCCCCATGCATTGGCCGTAATCAATACCGTCTCACGGTCGATGGCCGCAACAGCATCAATGAAGTCCTGTGCTGCTTCGCTGAGTGTCGGCTCTGCATCCGGCTCGGCTGTGGGCTGGGGTGTGGCCGTCGGCTCGGTCGCCTCATCCTTTTCAGCCGATTCCTCGGTCAGTTGTTCCTCTGTCGAGGTCGGGTTCTCCACCTCTGCGGGCGAATTCATCTCAGCTGCAAACACCATCGGGCTGCAAAGGCAGCTCATGCACAGCAACACGGCCAGAAGCGCCGACACCATCCGGCGCAGGTTTTTTCCTTTTTTCAAGTGCTCCTCCTTTGGTTTTCCAAGCAAAAAAGCGCCTGTCCGCATCGGGCAGGCGCTGGGCGACTGGTTCTCTCTTGCTTTGGTTTAGGCGGGGCGCGGGGCCACTTTTTCATCGTATAACCTCCCTCAATAGAAAAGCGCCCATCCCGTCGGGACAGGCGCTGAAAAATAGTGCGTTTTCTGTTTCACTGGAATGTTACTGTCCAGTAGGTGTACTGCCCCTGATCGGTATCGCAGAACCAGCAGCCAACGCCCATACTGGAAATGTCGGTGCGCATGATGTTGGCATAATGGACATCGCTGGCTACCCACGCGGCGCAGGCAGCACTTGCCGAGCCAAGCGGGCCTGCGGCAAGGATCTCGCTTGTGGTTGTCATGCCAGAATGGTCGAACGGGCCACCCGCGACAAAGGATTCACACCGGGTACTGGCGATTGCGGAAAGTCCATCATCCATTGCCAGCGCGGGCAGGCCGCCCGCTGCGCGTACTGCGTTGATCTGCTCCTGCATAGCCCAATAGGCGCTGTCGGTGGCGTCGATCTTCCACCATTTGTCCGTACCGGCTGCCAGCTCAAAAGGAACAGCGCCATAGGCGGGAGCCGGGGCAGGCTCCGGGGTCGGTGCCGGTGTCGGGTCGGGGGCCGAATCAGACTGCGGTACGGTTGCAGGATTCTGCTCAGGCTCCACCGTGGGTTCTGCTTCCCGCTCCACTGCGGGGGTTGGGACGCTCGTAGGTTCCGGCGTGGGTTCAGGTTCTTCCGTCTGCACCTGCGTGGGTTTCGGCTCAGCGGTCGTCGTCTCAATCTTCTCTGCGGCGACCTCCGCAGCCAGCGCCTCGCTTTCAGCAAGGGCCTTTTCAACATCCACCGGATCGGCAAAATGGACCTGTGACTGTGCGCAGGCGGTCAAGAGAGCGGCGATCAGGATCGCAGATACCAATGATTTTTTCATAAAGGGCAGCCTCCTTTTCTTTCTGCCCCCATTGTACCTGACCACCCGAAAAAGCACCACACTGTCGATTTGCTCCGCGACACTGTTGACTACCGCTCCATGTCCACCACCCCCCTTTGCGTGATCTGCGGCGGCCCATCCTCATCCCGCTCCCCATCTACGATCTCGTTTTCCCTTTTGTCAAGGCGCAACAGGACGTTAAGTTCTTCCAGCCGAGCCTGCTTTGTTTTCAGTTCTTCCTCCTGCGCAAAAGGCTTTTCCACCTCCTCCTTTGCATTGGCGATCTGTACCTTTACGTTATCCAATTCCTGCTTACAATGCTCCATTTTCTCTCCCATACCGCCGAGCAGATTATCCAGTCGCTGGATATTTCCAAAAATGTCAGTGCCCAGGCTGGTGGTATGGGTGAGCGACCCCTTCAATGTGATTTGGAATTCTTTGCTGAAACTCTCAAAAGACAGCTCCATAGCAAAGCCCCGGTACTGACCCAAGGGGACAGGATCGGGGCCGGTCATAGCTTTGCAGGCTGCGAGGATCGCGCTGCCTGCTTCCTTTTTGTCACTGTACACAGTGCCCTCAACCTCCATCGGAGAGAAGCCGTCCTGATTGGGATGCGTGTTCTCGTTCAGCCTGTTCACATCAGAGGTGTAGCCCTCCATGCGCTGTTCCAGAGACGCCACTGTCTGCGGCAGATACTTGATGATCTGATCCTCCAGCGCATACTTCTGGCTCAGATGGTTGGATTTCAGCAATTTCAGCCGCTGCACTTCCACGTCGAGATCCATCTTTTCCTTGATATGGGGGTCGCCTGCACACAGTGCTTTGACCTCGGCGTAGGAAAGGGCAGTTTCGTCCACATCCTCCGCCGAACGTGCCGGGCTTTTGGATGTCATGATTTGGCCCACAAACTTTTGTTTGTTTTCGACCATCTGATATAGATAGCTGTCAAAAGTGCCTTCGGTGACGTAGGTATAAATGTCCACCTCCTCATTTTCATTTCCCTGCCGAATGATTCTGCCCTCACGCTGTTGGAGATCCGACGGCCGCCAGGGGCAATCGAGATGATGAAGCGCGATCAGCCGCTGTTGGACATTCGTCCCTGCCCCCATCTTCTGTGTAGAGCCAAGCAGCACCCTGATTTGCCCGGAGCGCACCTTGCCGAACAACTCTTTTTTCTGCACCTCGGTATTTGCGGTATGGATGTATGCGATCTCCTCAGCCGGGATGCCCTTGGCGATCAGCTTATCGCGCAGGTCATCATAGATATTAAACTCGCCGTTCCCTTTGGGGGTGCTGAGATCACAGAACACCATTTGCGTTGATCGCTGATCCATTGTGCGCTGCCATATCTCACAAACATTTTCGGCACAGGCGTTAATTTTCCCGGTATCGCTATCCGGCAACAAAGAGTTGAGCAACCGCTGGTCGAGCGCCAGCTTGCGGCCATCGTTGGTGATGGTCAGCATATTGTCATCGCTGGGGTCTACCATCCGGTTTCGTATCTTTTCAGCCCGTTCGCCTAACGCCGCTACCATCTCTTTCTGCTGTTCTGAGGGTTTCAGTATCACATTGTGGTAGTTGGCCTTGGGCACGGGGAGGTTGAGCATATCGGCTGTCTGGATGTCCGCTATTTCCCGAAACATTGCTATTAGTTCCGGGAGATTATAAAAGCGCGAAAACCGGGTCTTGGCGCGGTAGCCTGTGCCCTCCGGGGCCAGTTCCATTGCAGTGATCGTCTCACCATAGGTAGACGCCCAGCCGTCAAAGTGCAGCAGATCCTTTTGCTTCAATGCCTCATATTGCAGATACTTTTGCATGGTGTACATCTCGACCATAGTGTTCGAGATCGGGGTTCCCGTAGCAAAAATTACTCCATGTCCCCCGGTCAGCTCGTCCAGGTAGCGGCATTTCATGTAGAGATCGGAACTTTTCTGTGCCTCAGCCTGCGAGATGCCACCCACATTGCGCATTTTTGAAAAGGCGGCGAGATTTTTGTAATAGTGCGCTTCGTCGATGTAGATACGGTCAACGCCTAATTCCTCAAATGTCACCACATCGTCCTTGCGGCTTTGGTCGTTCAGCTTTTTCAGCTTCGCCTCAATGGCTTTTTTGCTTTTTTCCATCTGCTTAATGGAAAAGCGTTCGCCATGATTGCGTTTCAAATCGGCAATGCCGAGCACCAGTTCTTCTTTCTGCTGCTCCAATATGGAGGTCTGCCGTTCAAGGCTCATTGGGATTTTCTCGAACTGTGAATGGCCAAGGATAACCGCATCATAATCCCCCGTGGCGATACGTCCGCAAAAACGTTTGCGATTCTTTGCTTCAAAATCCTTTCTCGTTGCCACGAGGATGTTAGCCGCAGGGTACAGCTGCAAATACTCCGATGCCCATTGCTCGGTCAGGTGGTTGGGGACAACGAACAAACTCTTGTGGCACAAACCCAGCCGTTTGCTCTCCTGCGCCGCCGCAACCATCTCCCAAGTTTTCCCAGCCCCCACAACGTGTGCCAGCAGGGTATTCCCGCCATACAGGATATGGGCAATGGCGTTGATCTGGTGGGGCCGCAGGGTGATCTCCGGGTTGATCCCGGCAAAATTGATATGGCTGCCGTCATATTCCCGCGGACGGATGCTGTTGAATTTGTCATTATAGAGCCGTGTCAGCCGCTCCCGGCGCTCCGGGTCTTTCCATATCCAATCCTGAAACGCCTGCTTGATGAGCGCCTGTTTCCCCTGTGCGATGGCGGTCTCTTTTTTGTTGAGAATGGCGTTGCGATTCTCGTCATAGTCGAAGATCCTCACATCCCGCAGGTTCAGCGTTTCCTCCACGATCTTGTACCCATTGATGCGAAAGGTGCCATAGGTGTTGTTTGCCTTGATGTTGCCCCTGTCTGCCGATTTGCCCTCGACGTTCCATTCGCCGGTGTATTTGGAGTAGTGTACATGGATGTTCCGCCGGGCATAGTACGGGGGGCCGAACAGGTCAACCACAAACTGCTCTACATCCTCCGGCGGCAGCCAGGTCGCACCAAGCCGCACCGAGATCTCACCGGGGGACAGGTCAACCGGCTGCACCTGTTCCAGTGCCTCTGCGTTGGCCTTGAAAAACGGATCAGTCTCCGCTCTCAATCTGGCCTCCTCCAGCTTTTTGCGCACGTTGCCGGACAGGTATTCATCCGCCGCTTGCCAGCCCTGCGCCCAATGCGTCCCATCGCCTTCAAGGTCAAAGGGGCCTGTGGCCGGGTCCTTGAAGATCACACCATGCAGATCCTGCACGATCCGTGGGATCGCCTCACTGCCTCCCATCAGCGATGCCATATATCCCAGATCCACACGGGCTTTTTCGGCCAGTGAAACGGCCAGCGCCTCGGATGCGGTGTCCACATGGGTGATCTCGGTCTTTTGCCGGATGGTGCGTTTGGTAAACATATCTGCCTTGCGCACAAAGTTCTGTTCATCGTCCAGAACTTCCAAAGAGGACAAAAGGAAGTAGGCGCTGTCCTGCGTAAATACGGATTTGTTTGCGCGGGAGTTGATGCGTCCGTACTTTGCCACAAAAGCGTCATAGAGTGCGTTTAGTTTTTTCTGCTCGGTCTGAATATCCTCAGCAGGCCAATCATCGGCCTGATACTCGATCAGCGCGCGCACACAGTCCCGGATACCGATCAGGCCCTTAATGCGGTTTGCCGCCGTAACAGACACCTCCACCGGAATCATGCGGCTGTTCTCGCGGTAATAGATCTCGCCGTCCACCACGGTGTAGCTGAAATTCCGCACACTGGGGTCGGCGGGGATGCTCCGATCCTCGTCCTCCGCCTCCAGGTCGTCCAGCACATACTCGGTGATAGAGCCTTGGATATTCTGGATGGCGGCGGCAAGCTGCTCACCGAGGTCTTGCCTCTCCAATGGCTTACAGGTGGTCTCGTTGCGGTTGCCGTACATCATGCTGTCGAAAGTCATTTCGCCCAGCACCATCTCCGGGTGGTCAAGGAAATACTGGTTAATGGGTACGCCGGTTTCTGTCTTGCCAAGATGTACCCAATCCGGCTCAATAGCCGTCAGCTTCTCTCGCTTTTGCAGAAAGAGGATGTCGGTTGTAACCTGAGTTCCGGCGTTGGCAAGGAAAGCATTATTCGGCAGACGGATCGCGCCCAGCAGATCGGCCCTCTGCGCAAGATACCGGCGCACGCTGGAGTTTGCTTTATCCAGCGTCCCCTTGCTCGTCACAAAGGCAATGATGCCGCCCGGCCGCACCTTGTCCAGCGTGCGGGCGAAAAAGTAGTCATGGATCAAAAAATGGTTTTTGTCGTACCGCTTGTCACTCAGGCTATAACTTCCGAATGGTACGTTCCCAACAGCGAGGTCGAAAAAGCTGTCCGGCAGTTCCGTTTTCTCAAAGCCCTGCACGGCAATCGAGGCATTCTGATAGAGCTGGCGGGCGATGCGCCCCGTGATGGGGTCGAGTTCCACGCCATACAGTTTGCTTTCTGCCATGCTCTCGGGCACCAGACCGAAAAAGTTACCGATACCGCAGGACGGCTCCAAAATATTTCCGCTACGAAAGCCGAGATTTTCCATAGCCTTGTAGATGGCTCGGATGACAGTCGGAGAGGTATAGTGTGCGTTGAGCGTAGATGCCCGTGCCGCGCTGTATTCCTCCTCCGTCAATGCGGCTCGTAGCTGGACATATTCATTGGCCCAGGAGGCATTTCCCTCATCGAACGCCTGCGGCAGACCACCCCAACCGACGTAGCGGGATAGCACCTCCTGTTCCTCCGGCGTAGCAAGCCGATCTTCGGCCTCGATCTGCTTCAGCGTTTCGATGGCGGCAAGGTTGCCTTTGAACTTTGTCTTTTCGCCGCCCTCACCCAAATGCTCATCCGTGATGCGGTAGTCCCGGCGCTGGCTGCTTGGGATCTCGGGGTGCAGCAAAATCGGCGGCAGATTTTTGCGCGGTTTCGGCGCAGGCGGCGCGGACAGTTGCGGTTCTTCCTCCGGTTCCTGTTCCGGGCGCGGCGAAAGGTCGATCACGATGCTGCGCAGCTTGGCAGGTTCCGCTTTCGGTTCCTGCGCTGCCTCTGTGAGTACACGCTGGACGGTCTCGATGCGCTCTGATCGAAAGATTGGAAAACCGGTATCGCTCTGAAAGGTGCTGTCCCGTAGGGAGACCGTTCCGGCTGCTTCGTCCACACTGTCCACTACAAAGCGCCGGTCGTGCATCGCAAGTTCCATGCCGGGCTGAACCGCATTGCTGCCTGCCTGCGTTACGTTTTCTTTTTCAGCCGGTTCCTGCGCCATCTCCTTGGTTCGTTCTACGGTCAGCCATTCGGCGGCCTCCTTATCCGCCACTTCCTTTTTGACCTGTTTCAAATAGTCCTCGGCCTGCCATTCGCTGGTAAATTCCTCTTGGACACCCTCGCCGTCCACATAGATCTCGTCCCGAATATCGTCCCAAACGGCGTAGCCGCCCTCTGTTTCAATGACAGAAAAGCGTTCCAGAGAGGGAGGTTCGTTTTCAGCGATCTGCTCCACATCGGCCATGACCTGCTGAATAAAGGGGTCAGCGTCCAGCTTGTCCGGGTCAACCACATGACCGTCTACGATGCCGCTCTCTGCGAGGGCAGCACGGATGGCAGCAGGGTCAATATCAGCGAAATCGTCTGTTTCCTGTTCCTGCTGGTCTTTCTTCTTTCGCCGCGTTGCGTACTGCTCCTCTGCAACGGCGATCATCTCATCGCAGCTCAGGTCGGCAAGAAGTTCGGCAAAGCCAACCATGTCATAGCATTGGTATGTTGCTACCGTCTCGCCGTCCACCTGATAATTCAGGCTAAACTCCGGTAGGTCGGCGCTCACATCAATAAAGTGGTCGCCGTCGCCGGTGGTGCTGTGGGCCAAGGAGACATTTTCAGGGTCTGAGAAGTCAGCAGGGCTGTCGTACTCATTTTCGCAAAACTCACTGATAAGCTGCCTGGCTTTCTCCTCTGCCTTGATCTCATTCTGTTGCTGTTCGTATTTTTCCGCAGCGTGGTCGACCATCATGCTAAAATCGAGATCGGCGAGATACCGGTTCATCTCATCCAGATCATCGAATTGGATCGTATCGACCACTTTATCGTATGCCCAATAGGACAGCCGATAATGAATCAGGTCGGCACTGAATTCAACGGGGTATTCATCGACCGTTGCAGTAGTATAGCCAAGCGCAACATCGGTGAGGTCAGCAAAGTCATCTGCTTCCTGCCCAAACTCTCTGCGGCAAAAACCATCAATGATCCGTTTTGCCTCTGCCAGCGCATCGCTGTCCTGCGGCGGTTCAAGGGGGTCCGGTACGGCTGGTTCTGTGGGGTTCACAAGCTGTTTGTCCTGCGCCTGCCGCAATAGATATTGTTCTTTTTCCGCCCGGTTCAGATACCGGTCGGTTGCGATCAGCTCAGCAATGCGCCGTTCCACCTTTCCCCAGCCGATAAGCACCTCTTCTCTTTTTGCCTCATCGGTGTCAGAACTGCGCCATAGCCGGATGCCTTTACTGTCGTGGTCCTCAAAGAATCCGCTGCCGGGGATGATATTGCTGCGGCCTCCGATACCATACTCTTCCTTCAGGCATTTTACATTGGCATTGCTCCCCTCGTGCTTTAGATACTGTTCATGGATACGATACTTGCTTTGAGAATCAACGCTTCTGCACAGCACATAGTCGATTGCCTCCTGGGGTAATGAAAAAGCCGAGGCTTTCTCTGCCTCGACCTGTTCAATGAAAGAGATTTGCTCCACTTCGCTGGGAAGTGACTGTTCCTCTGGGCTCAGCCACTGCTGCAGCAATATCATCCCCTCAATGGTATTGGCAACCTGGGGCCAGCGCAGATACTCCTCCTTTTCTCGGGACGGGTACGACCCGCGCCACAAGGTCAGCACATCATCCCATGCCCGATACCCGGCCCGCTGGCCGTTGGAAAGAATGGCCTCGACATAGGTGTTGTTGAAAAAGCCCTTGACAAAATCGCCGCGCTCCCTGCTGTCCGAATGGTCAGCAAAAAACGCGGCGATCTCTTTCCGGTGTTCTCTCAGCGCATCACTGGTACGCAGCAGCTCGTTTTTCTCGCTATCCTCGTGATAGTAGTCAATTCCAGAGCGAGCGGTAAAATCGTGGAAGCTAACCTCCAGCCCCGTGGGGCCGACCTTTACCTTAAAATCTTCTACCCTGGCCTCGGGCGGGGAGGTTAGCTGTAAATCAGCTCGGTCAGCACCATCTCCTCCGCTGCCGCCCGGATGTTGTTCATCCGGCTCACCCACTCCATCTGGTCGGACGCTTTCAGGCTCTCGGTCACGCCCTGCTGCTGCGCCATCTGCTGTGTCAGCCGCTCCATCATCTCGTTGGCCTGCCGGTCGATCTCCACGAGGTGCTGATCCAGCTTGCTCGAGAGCATCATCCCGGTGTAGGTTCCGCTGCGGTGCTGCCGGAGGTAGCTGCGCCGCAGCATCCCATACTTGCCCAGCGCCGGGGCTTCGGGAGCCACCAGATTGGGAATCCAGTAATCGCCCTCCATCCTGTAAGCCAGTTCCATCTTCAACACTCCTTTCAGGGTTTTCTTTGTTTTCAGCATAGGGTTTTTCCTCGCGGTTGGCAACACTGTCGTTTGCCCGGCTTTCCCGCCGCCGCTGGCTGAGGACGGTCGCCGCGATCTCCCGCAGCGCCATCTCTGCAATGTCGCTGTTAGCAGTTCCCAGGACAGAGATCGTTTCGGGCGTATTGAAATCGCAGACGTGGGCAAAGTCCTCAGCGGTAAGTACCTCTCTGGCCTTGATCCCGCAGCGGGTCAGCAGCATATATGCAATGCTGTTTTCCAGCAGATTCCTAAACCAGACCTCGGTATTGTCTGCGTCCAGTTCTTCCAGCAGGCTACCCTCTCTGTTGCTGCAAAGCTCGGTATAGTAATCGCTGAGATTGTCCTCTGCGATCACCTTTGCCGTCTCCATGAGGCTTTCCTGCAAACTCGATGCGTCCGGCGGTGTGCCATACCGGTTTGCCAATGCCTCGATCACCGCGTTCTCGTCCTGCTCCCGCATCTGCCAGACCGGCACTGTACGCCCGATACGGCTGTTGGTATCGCTCATATCAAAGACATACCGCAGCTTGTACGGCGCGTCGGTGTCCCGCAGCAGCGCAATTCCGGTCGTGCCCTTGTTGACCCAGCGGCCATGTCGGTTCCAGAATTTAATTTCAGCACAGGCGGTCGCTTCCGGCTTTTGGGCGAAGATCAAAAGCTGATCCTGAAAGCTGTACTTGAAATTGTTGGCGGCAGTAGTGAGAAAGGCCATGTAATCCTCACCACTGCGGGTGATCCTCTGCGCTGTCTGTGTTGCCAGTTCGGTAATGACTTCCTGCTTTGTAGGCAATCTTCCTCCCTCCTATCTTTCAGGCTCATCCTTCTGTTTGCGCCGTTTCTTGATTTCGCCATCCGCACACTGCTCCACCGCTGAAAAAATGTCCTTCATGTGAGTAGATTCCATTTTTTCGTACTCATGGTAAGTAGCAGACAGCGGATCAGGCAGCATCAAAAGCGCCACCGCCCGTTTTGCACCGATGTCCTCATCCTCCAGCGAAAGAACAATATCCTCCCGCATGGTGTACTCGTAGGCATGATTCAGAATCTCCTCCGACGGCAGGCTGAGCAGCCATGCGCGGTACTTTTCCTGCGCCGCAAACATCTTTTTGTACAGCGCCGTATTCAGCCGCTCGGCGCGGGTTTGGTCGTTCATCTTTTATCGCGCTCCTTATCGCTCCATACCGCCGTTTCGCCGCAGTCGGCTGCCGTGCAAGTCCTCCGCCCACTCCGGGCGAATATACTGCTTTTGGATCATCGGCGTCCTGTCAGCCCCCTGGCTTTCCGCGTAGGCGACAGCGTTGTTTATGTCGAGAAAGTATTTCCGGGATTCGGCGCAATCACCGCCTGCCTCAAATACCATCCAGCCCGATACCATCTCTTTTCAGCCCTCCTTTTCCGCTTATCGCTCATGCTCATTGCGTTCAGACCTGAGCAGCTTGCCGTCCTGGTCGTAACTCCGGGGATCGGCTGCAGGAATATTCCACCCGAACATCGACCCCGCCTCCATCGCCGCCGCCTGCGCCTTGCTGACGCCGAGTTTTTGGTTGTACTCATCCACGATCTTCATGCCCTCTGCCTTGTTCTTTGCGTGGATACCAGTCTGGTAATATCCGCTTTCCCCGCGCTTGATGATCACGATTTCTTTCGTGCTGCGCAGCAAACTGTAGCAGCCCCTTGGCAGATACCTCCGCGCGGCGGTGACGAGCAGATCCGTCAGGCAAGAGTGGCACTGGTTGATCGCGTAGTCGATGCTGCGGTTGTCCCCGGCCGCGTTCACGTCCATTGGGGTGCCAACACTTTTGGCCCACACTTTGTTCTCCCGAGAGAAGCGGTTGTCCCAATCCTTGCAGCGCAGGGTTGCGGCGAGAACGTGCAGCACACGGTCATAGCCGTACTCCGAAACTGCTGCATCCAAAACGGCATTTGTATCCAGTACATTGTCCTGATAGTTCTCGCGGGCCTCCTTTTCGATCATGTCACGGCAGGCGTAATTTGCCTGGTGTGACGCACGGTACTGTTCCAGTTCCCCATGCTCTCTTGCATACGACGCAGGGTAGTGGTACAGAGGTACTCTCGTCTCGCTCATCTCATTTCCTCCCATCTGCCATCACCGTTCCGGTTCCGAACGGCTGCGGTTTTGTGCTTTCTCTTTTTCGGCCTTCTGCCGGATTGCCTCTGCGCGCTCCTTTGCCCAATCGGGCAGGCAATCCGGTTTGATTTCTCCCAGCACATCGTACCGCCCCCAGCGCACACTCTCGCCGGTGTACAGGTTCACGCAAAAGCAGGTCGTGCCATAGCTGTTTGCTACCGTGCCGGAGCCCCCATCTACCAGCACAAGTTGGTGATCTGCGCTTCGGTATTCGGGCCGCAGCACATCCGGCTTGATAGCAACGATTTTACCAGTCAAATCCTGCCCATAGTCTTGGGAAAAGCACATTTCCTCCGTGATGCGGATACGCGGCACGGCCACCTTAGCCCATTCCTCGCGTACCTTTTGGCACTGCTCCTGTACATACGCGGCAAACTGCTCGGCCACTTCCACAAAGTTATCGCTGGCAAAGCACTTCTCGTACCACTCACGAAACTGGATAATCTCAAAAATCTTCTGGTACAGAGCGCAAAAGTACGGCTTATCGCTGGCAGGGTCGATGCCAAACACGACCTCCCGATCGCCAATGCGCAGCGCCTGCGTGATCTCGTAGTTCCCGGCCATGCGCTTTTCGGCTTCAGCAGACATCTACGCTCACCTCGCATCCGTACCGCTCCAGCATCTGCATGGCGGCATCCATACCGCCGGGATCGTCAAAGACCCGGTGCTGCAACAGCAGCACCGCCCGGATACCCGGCACGGTGATATTCTCGATCTCGGCAAGCTCCAACGGCGAGATCGTGAGGATGCAGGCCGGGGCATACCCCGCCTGACGGAACACCCGCACAAGGCGCTCCATAAACCGTTCCCGTCTGATTTGCATCTTCATTGTTTTGATTCTCCCTTCACATTTACCGTTCTCGTCCGCTGTCCGGCGGGCGGCGAGTTGAATGATCCTTTTGTGTCTCCTTTTTTCTCAGCCATTCCAGCATTGGAACAAGCTGCGGCACCTCTCTGAATCCGACCCTGTCCACATAGAACGCCTGTACACCCTCCCTGCCGCGCACTACAACCACATCGCTGACCGACAGTGACCGCATGGTCTGCGCGGCGGGGTGGTCGTCCCGGTTGTGGCGATCAAAGATGCCGTCCAGCGTTGTGCCCGGCTCCAGCGGCGCGGTATACACCCGCACATAGTCCTTGGCTGAAAGCTGCTCCTTAGCCCACTCATAGGGCAAATAAAGATAGTCCGCGCTGCCCTCGGTCGCAGGAATCTGGTAAATCTCGTAGGTACTGACCCTGTCATGCACGATCGGGGCAGGCTCCTCCCGCAGATGCACGGCGGGGCAGTCGATGTCCTCCATCCAATCGTTTGATCGCAGCAGACGGTTGCCCTTTTCGTCTCGGTATAGCACTACGCAGATCGGCTCTCCGCAGTCGTTGGCTTCCCGCACATCCCGCCGGAATGTCTCGGCATCGAAGTAGTCCGACACATATCCAACGCCGCCCGAGTGCAGATGCTCGATGCTTGCAATGGGTCGTTTCCATCTGATTTCATCCATCAGCTATCCCCCCTTATCGTTCCAGCAGCCAGTTTTTGCGGCCCAGCCGCTCATCAATGGGCTTGATGCGCGGGCTTTGCGGCACGGCCATCAGCGCATCCCCGGCATCGACAAGCTGTTCCGGATACAGATACCGGCGCGAGTACCGCTCGGCCTGCTTGCGGGTCAGTTCCCGCAGGCGTTGACCGTCCCAGCCGCAGATCAATGCACGGCCTTTCAAGGTGAGCTGCTCGTTGATCGAGCGGTTGAGCGGCAGCCCATCTTGCACCTCGCTGCAAATCAGGGCGATGACCGTGTTCCCAAAGGGCAGCAGCATTTGGCATTTGCCCTCGATGGTCTTTCTCACCGCCTCCGCCTCGTCTTTGAAGGACGCGGTGTAAGGGCAGTACCCGGGCTCCAGCACCAGAACTCGCACCTCACCGCCCCCTCTCCTCGTCATGCGATCTCTGCCGGCTGCGCTGGTAGGCTTCCAGCACCCGAATGATGTGCGCGATGATCTGTTCAGCCGAGGTCGTTTTGGGGAAGAAGCGTTCCAGCTTTACGAGGGGGATGCTGATCTGCTGCTCACGCGGGGCGACACTCGGCGCGCGGGCGGTCATAATGCTGGTCAGCTTGTCCTCGTTTAGCGATTTTTCCTTGCTGGCCGCTTTAAGCTGCTGGGCCTGTGAGAGGGACGGCGTACATTCCTCGCTTTGGATGTACTCGTAAAACTGCTCTTGCTCCTGCGGCGCGAGATAGGAGAGTTCCACCGCCGGATTGAATTTCAGCTTGTTTTCCTCGACCATCTCTTGCAGTTCGGGGATGAGTTCATTCAGGCGAATGTAACGCTGGATTTGGCGGCCACTTTCGCCTGTATTCTGGCCGACAATATCTGCACTCTCAAAACTCCCGACAACTTGTCGGGAATTATTTTTTACCGGTCTACCGCCTTTTCTTTTGATTGCTTCCAGCTTCATTTTGTACGCCTTGGCCTTTTCAATGGCGCTCACATTCTCCCGCTGACAGTTTGTATCAACCATGCGGATTATTGCGGTGTCGTCGTCCATCTCGCGCACCAAAACCGGCAGCGTCTCAATTCCCGCCAGCTCACACGCCCGCTTGCGGCGGTGGCCCGCGATGATCTCATACCCGCCCTCCAGTCGGGGCCGCGCAATCAGCGGCGTCAACACGCCGTACTCCTTGACGCTTTCCACCATCTTCTGCATTTCCTCATCGTCCCGCACCTGGAATGGGTGGTCAGGGAAAGGAAAAAGCTGGTCGATTGAAAGCTGCTGTACCTTTTCCAGCTTTGCTTCCTGCCGCTGTGCCTCGGTCGAAAAAAGACTATCGAGCGAGGGCAGATTGATGTTGCTGCCGTATGGCCCGCGTCCGCTCATGGCCCGTCACCTCCTTTGCCAGCGCCAGATACGCCAGGGATGCCTTGCCGTTCGGGTCGTAGGCAAGCGCGCTGCGGCCCACGCCAGTGCTTTCGGCAGCGCGTGTGCAGATCGGGATTTCGCTCTTATAGATATTGAGGCTTTGCCCATATGTCCGGCGCATCGCGGCGCTCACATCCTTGGAGAGATTTGTCCGGCCATCCACCATCGTCAACACAATGCCGTCGATCTCCAGCTTGGGGTTGATTCGCGTTTTGACCATCTGAATGCTTTGCACGAGCGCGATCAAGCCTTTGAGCGGGAAGTGCTGCGCCTGCACCGGGATCAGCACCCTGTCCGCAGCCGTCAGCGCGCCGATCGTCAGCATCCCCAGCGACGGCATACAGTCGATCAGGCAATAGTCGTACTGGTTCTGAAACGGGGCCAGTGTGTCCCGCAAGATGATCTCATGGCACATGGTGTTCACCAGTTTCACATCCATGTTCGCCAGCTCAATGTCCGAGGGGATGTAGTCGATTCCCTCCGGGTTATGCTGTACGCCCGCGAGGTTGGTGTTCTTTCGGCCTGCGATCTCGGCATCCATGAGGTTGGAAAGTTTCACTGGTATGCTATCCAGATTTCCGCAGCCCAGGTATATGCTCAAATCCCCCTGCGGGTCGGCGTCCACCAGCAGCACCCGCTTGCCCTGCCGGGCCAGTGCCACGCCCAAATTGACGGCGGTCGTTGTCTTGCCCACGCCTCCTTTCTGGTTTGCGATTGCGATTGTTTTCATGCGCGTTCCCTCCTTCATCGTTCCGGCTCAAGCTCATGTTTCATCCCAAGCCGGAGTTGCAGATAATCGTTGTAATCTTTGCCCTTGGGCGGCGGTAGGTCTCTTACCGTGTAGCCACGCTCCCCATAGATGCCGGCCAGTTTTTTCGCAAATGCCCGGCCCCGTTGATCGTTGTCGAGGCAAAGCTGGAGCGTTTTCACCTGTGGATGGTCAGCAAGGAATTGGTCAAGCGCCATGTAATTCAGGCCGCCCAGCGCAAGATAATGCACCGTGCGCCAATCACGGCCTGCCAGAATACGCAGCGACGCACCGGAGAGCGCGTCAATCGGGGCCTCGTACACCTCAACCCGGCTTGCATCAGGGCCTCTGGCCGGGATGCGGAACGCAAACTGTTTTTGGCTGCCCGCTACGTCCCCGCGCCATCCGCCGCTGCACCCGCGCACACAGGCGTATTGCGACTTTCCTGCTCCGTCTCGACCAATGAACACACAGTTCTTGTACCCCTTGTGGTCGGTCTGGTACAGCAGCCCTTGCTCAATGCAGTAATTCAGCACCGGGTCGCGGATGCCTCGCCCGCGCAGATACCGCAGCGCCGCGACGTTGTTTCTATCTTGCACTGGTTCTGAAAATGGGATGAGTGTCTGGGAATTGGGCGGGCGTTCCCAGGTTTGCGATGCGGATGCTGCCGGGGCTGGGATGTCCTCACAGAGCTGCTGTACTGCGCTGACAAAACTAAGCCCTTTGACACGGACGAGGTAATTCAGCGCGTTCGTGCCCCCAAAGCCCCGGCTGCACCAGTTCCATTTTCCGTTCTCACTGATCCGCAGGCTGTCGTGGGTGCGGGTCGTATACTCACTCCGGCCCACTTTCACAAGTTCCTGCGGCTCATACGCCCGCATATACGCCAGGATGCCGACCCGCCGTGCCTGTTCGATTTGTTCTTTTGTTATTCCGTTCATGCTCCCTCCTTTTGTCACTTACTCTTTTCAGCTAAGTAATTAACTTGTCTAATTCAAGTAAGTCTTATTTGAGTGTCCTTTTGACGCTTCTTGAACCGTCATTTTGACGCATCAAGAACCGTGCTTTTAACGGTTCAAGAGCCATGCTTTTGCGGTTCATCCTTGGATAATGTCGCAAAATTCTTCAGGTAGATCAGGTTAGGCTTTCCAAGTCCGCGTCGTTTTCGCTCGATCAGACCGGCTTTGTGTTCCAGTTCTTCCATCAGCCTTGTGGCTTTCTTGCCCGCACAGCCGAGCGCCTGCATGACCTCATCCATCGTGAAAATGATGTATACCCGGCCCCGCTCGTCCAGCCAGTTGTTTTTCAGCGACAGGCTCATGCGATCCAGCAGGATGCCGTAGAGCAGCTTTGCATCTGCCGAGACGCCGTCAAATCTCCTGTCAAAGAGAATCGCTTTGGGGACGCGGTAGAAGGTAAACTGCTCGGCCTGCCGACCGTAGAAGTAATCAAGCTCCATCCCGCCCACCGCCTCTGCATTGCCTCGCATTGGCAAGTGCTTGAAGAATATCGCGGGTACACCAACCGATGCAGGGCGCGTCCCGCCCATACGGACAGTCCTCACATCTGCCGGGCGGTGCGTTCGGCGCGGCTTCGATGGCAGATTCAGCATACGGGCAAGGGGCATCCCCAAGTGCGCAGCCGTATCCGCCCAGCCAATAAAGGCAATCGAAACAATCCTCACGCCGCCTTGCTGGTTTTTGTTTCTGCTGCATAGGTTTTCCTCCTTTCTCCCGAATTTGGGCATAAAAAATAGCGCCCTGCAATTTTTACGTCGCGGACGCTATCTTTACCTGAATATTGCGGAAATCCTTATAGGGAAATGATACCTTTCAGATTTGTTAGATTTTCTAACATTCTTCTAACACACCGGGCTATTTTCTAATCATCTGCAATGATTTCGAGCGCACTCGACTGAACTCGAACCAAGAGAAAAATGTTAGAAAATCAAGGCTTTGCCGGTCTTTTCTGTACTCAATTTTACCCAAATGGCAAAAGCACCTCGCAACTCCGACCCGGAAGGCCGCTGGTTCGAGTCCAGTCAGGCGCACCAAAACAGCCCTCGGAATTCCGAGGGCTGTTTTTCCTTTTCCTCTATAGTCCCATCGCCTCGGCCAGCTTCTCCTGTGCGAGCTTTTTGTTCTTGTCGAAAGCATGGCTGTAAATGTCCAATGTGGTGCCGGGCTGTGCGTGCCCCAGCAGGCCCGCCACAGTGCGTACATCTACGCCCTGAGCAATGAGCATGCTGGCGTTGGTGTGCCGCAGGCTGTGCACGTTCAAATTGTCCGGCAAATTGCCCTCCCGCAGAATCTTTTTGAACCGGAATGTGAATGTCCCCGGCACCATCGGATCCCCGCCGGGCTGCCGGAACAGATAGTCCTCTTCCTCCAGTCCCCCTCTACCACGCTGTTTTTTCTCCCACGCACTTTCTTTTTGCCAGGCACGAAGCAGTTTGCAGAGTTCTTTTGACAGATATATCACCCGTCCCCCCCCGTACGGGTCTTCGGTTCTTTCACCAGGATCGGCTGGCCGCTCAGCTTAACTAGT
>NZ_JXXK01000028.1 GCF_000949455.1 Ruthenibacterium lactatiformans
CAGTCTGAGATAATCCTTTGATATGTAGTTCGTAGCTGATGTCAGTCTGCGTGCAAATCAAAACAGCGCTGTGATCCTGCAAAAATTCAAGGACACGCAGCGCTGTGTAGTATTCATGGCTTATTTTCCCGACACTCTCTACGAGGATGCCATTTGCTTGCTTCATCCGAATTGCTCTTTGTGCTTCGCGCAGTCCCATCCGTGTTAACATTTTTCCTGTGCTCATATCCTGCGATGCTCCAACAATTTGCCACCCGTTCTGCCCTGCATCAGCAAGTAGTCGTTCCATTTGACGAATCAATCCCCCCGGACGGGGAGAGCTGCTGCGGGCGTATGCCCATAGTTTTAATTCATCGCTCATCTTCCGTGTCTCCCCGCAGATTTACTTTTTCTCCCCCGCTGCTGAAGTGAAGTAAGATACTTTTCATACCCCGCCCGATCCAGTTCCTTCAAGCGTTTGGCGTCGAAGTGATACTCAGGGTAAGTGCAAAATCCGCTTTGCTGTTGTCTGCCTGTCGCTTTGCCTAAATCGTTTTTCTCTATCCACTGACAAACCACCTTCCCATCCGGATTGTTTATATTTACAAAAGCATGATCCCTTTCGCACGGCACACACAAGTTTGTAGTAAGCGCTTCCCAATCCTCCGGCTCCCGCCCTGCCCATGACACCAGCTCAATGGCGAGCCCGCCTCCCTCCTGATATTGGCCGATCCGCAATTCCATCGGGATATTTTCACCACCCAGGTCATATTCAAGCAATGCGCTGCCATCCATGATCTTTTGATGTTTTTCATTGCTGTATCCGAACCAATGCAAATAATTCCAATCCGGGGCTGGGCAGCTATCATTCTGTACACTCTCGCGCGGCACAGTAGCCAATGGCACGTCCTGTACCAAACCCGTCTGCATTGGCACAAGGACAGGCAGCAGTTCATTTACTAAAAAAGCGCGGTCCGAGCAGGCATCGATTCGGCCCATGCGCGCCGTCAAAAACATTTTGTAATCCAACGTACAGACAGTCAGTTCCGGCGCGGCCTTATTCTGCTGGATAAACGCGGCCACATTGGGCGCAGTAGCTGCAAACACAATGGTCTGAACGTCTTCCGCAGCCATACCCATTAAGTATTTCTGATTCATGCGGTTCTCTCTCCTATATATAATAATGTAAGGCGCAGGTATTTCCACGATACTTCACACAAAATATTCAGGCTCTTTATGTTCCTGAATAAATTGGGCCACCTGTTCCATATTGTCCGTTATCCGGCACTTAGGCAGCGCCTCCAGCACAGCATTACGGTATCGCTGCCCTTCTTCTGCGCGCTGGTCCAAAATCGCCACCACACAAGTATCCGTTTCTGTTCGGATCGCCCGTCCAAATCCCTGTCGCAGTTTACGCTGCATATCTGGCAGTACCACGGTCTGGATATAGTCATGCAGGCTGGGATATTGCTTCTGCTCTGCCTCACTGAGGGGGTCCGGCACAGGGAACGGCAAGCGTGCAATCACCAACAGCGACACCATATCTCCCGGAAAATCTATCCCCTCCCAGCACGGGCCAGCTGCGAACAACACGGCATTGGGCAGGCTCTTGAACAGACGGATAATCTGCTGCCCATTGCGCCACGCCTCCAGCAGGGGAAACGGCAGGCGGTTCTGCAGCATTGCGTGTACTTCGCCCATCAAGCGATAGGATGTGAACAGCACCAGCGCATGACCATATGTGGCTTCCGTCAGTTCTTCAATTCGCTGCGCGAGTATATCCACACTTTTCGTGTTGCTGGGAGGGGGCATATCTCTGGGAATGTACAGAAGACAATTTTGTTTGTAGTTGAATGGTGACAATGCTTCAAAGGAACTGGTTCGAATATTTCTTTCCAGCCCCAGCATCTGCTTAATCCGCGTAAAACTATTGCCGGAAGCCAAGGTGCCGGAAGTGAGGATCGCAGCTTTCCCCAAAGCCCACAACGCTCGTTCCAGCTGCGCAGGCACTTCCCGGCTGACCGCGCATAGCGTGGGCGCCCCCGTCTTGTCATACTGCACATAGAGAACACAGCAAGGATCCTCGCTCTGGAACATCTCCAGCGTATCCGCCATATCCTTTAGCTGCCTCACCATCCATTCGGAAAGGCAATGCGTCAAATGTGCGGCAAGCTGCCGCAGACATGTGACGGCAAATTCCAGTGCGCGGGCGCGAGGCGGTGTGAGGACAAATGTGACCCTTGCTTCTTCCTCCAGCCGGTCATCCCGTTCCAAAGTTGCAGAAAGCGCTTCCTGTGATTCAGCCAACCGACTGGCTTCCCGTGTCAAATGTTCTCTTTGCAGCAATCGGCAAAATGTGCGCAGTTTTTCCTGCGATACACTGCGGCTGTACATCTGCCGAGCCGCTTCCGGCAGCTTATGCGCCTCATCCACGACAAGAATATGGTGTTCTTTTAACAGCGGTCGTATTCCCTGCAGGCGATGCTCCGCGTCAGCCAGCAAAAAATTATGGTTACAGACCTGTACTGTAACATCCGCCCCCCTCGCACTCCGCAGATACTGTTGATACCGGCAAAAATCCCGCACGGCACAGTTATGAGGACAAAAGGGCGGCACACACACATGACTGCGGTCAAATTCTGAAATGTCCACAGCCTCGTCCAAGTCGTATGTCTTTCCCAACACTTGGAGCGCCGCTTTTTGCCGGTTGCCGGCCTGTGTCTTGTTCCGTATCTGCACCAACCGCTCCGACAGCCGCGCTTCGCATACAAAGCGCTCTTTTCCTTTCCGCACAGCTGCATGGATCGGCTTGTCTATGACTCCCATTTTCAGCAGCACACGCGACAAAAATGGAAGGTACTCCCTTACAATCGCATTCTGCAGCGCCACACTGGAGGTTGAGATAATCACCGTGCACGGCAGATGTGCGGGACGATAAATTTGCCACAACAGGCATGCTACCAGATAGGCGTGTGTTTTGCCGATCCCCACGCCTGCGTCGCAAAGTGCGATACGGTTCAGCATCAATGCGTCCAGCATCTCATGGCATAGAGCTATCTGTGCCTCCCGTACCACAAGCCCATTTTCCGGCAATACGTCACAAAAAATGTGTTCGATTAAAGCATGTGCCTTTTCATAGGATTTTCTTTGTTCCATACGACATTCTCCTGATCCTCCCCGCCGTTGGCGGCAAACTGATGCGGCGCAGAGCCTTACCTCTGCGCCGCACGGATTTGACGTCAACGACAGTGTCGTTTTCATCTTCCTGATTTGGTTTTCTGTGCCGTATTTGCAGCTCGCCCCCCGCGCACATGGGAACACGGCAGGCGGGTCGATCGCTTACAACCGCTCGCTGGCTCCCCAAGGGTCTTACTGATTACAACCCGAGGTCGGCCACCCGGTCTTGTGTGCCGGGCAACAGGCGTGTCATTATCCCCCGCTCCATAGTCAAACGCAAAAAAGCCTGCTTGATCCTCTTTTCGGGCAAAATGGATCGCTCGGCGCAGGCTGACACATATGTCTGTCCTCCGCGGAGGGAAGACATACGGCCGTCTGTACGTCATGGCGCTTTTCCCGGTGTCGCTCGTATGGGCGGGAACGTACCTACCGTGCTGGTATGCGGTTGTCAAGCTACAGGTGAAAGACGTTTTAAAAGCCTTTCACCCTATAGCCAATGACAAAGGGCGTTTTTAGTCGCTCCCCAAAAAATTTTTTAATTTTTCTTTGAGTCGCTTGATTCGGTTGTAGTAAGAATATCTTGTTACATGAAATCTGCGGCATATTTGCGGCGTTGAATAGCCCGCTATTCGCATTGCCAGCATTTCCAATGTGAGCTTGTCCACTTTTTCTAAAATAGCCAGTAGTTCCTTATTTTCAATATTATTGAGCAAGTTGTCTGCGTTTTCCAGTTCTCTATCATTCATCTGCGGCGTCCATTCGATTACTTGGCTATTCTCCGACAGCTTTTCATAAAAGTTGCGATCCGCTTTAAACTGCTGCCAATCGTATGTATGCAGGCGCTGGATAGTGTCCTCGTCCACATCCAATTCCCGCAGTTGTTTTTCTTCCTGTTCTTTCCACTTGACCCACGTTTTTTCAGCGCTCCGATGGTTATACGCCATCGCCTCTTCCTCCAATCAAACTAAAATTTAAAATTTCAGTTTGATTGGAGGAGCACGTGCCCAATATACTGCCATATTTACCGTTGGCTATGGAACATGTTAATAAAAAAGGCAGCCACGCACAAACTGTGCATTGGCTGCCTTAACGTATGTAGAGCATAAATTATGCTCAAATCCTATTTCATAGATGTCCGCGTGTTATAGTAACTGATTCCAATGATGACAAATATCACTATAATAAACAGCTTCTCCATCTGTCTATTATCACTTCTCTTGTTAATTTGCCGCGCAACAACATTGCGGTTGATTCCAAAAAACGACTCTGCAATCGATGCCAGAAAGACCAGTAGCTATCAAATTATCCACTAAAGCGGGTTTCACCATATCATGGAAACCATTGTCCTTAATTTATTTGATCTGTTCGCAGATGACTGCACTATAATAGCTACGGACCAGCCATAAGCGTAATTACTAAATTTTTCTTATGACATCTGCAATGCCTCCTATCAATACTCGATTAGCTTTGACTCTTTCTGGCAGGTACACAATACCAATGTCTTGAAAGGGGAGGCGTTCGCATGGACCCAAAGCTGTGTCGATCCGTTCTCCCCTTGCCTTGCCTTCGCAAAGCATCTGCCCTGCTTCTAAAAACTGATCCAGCACAGACGGTTCCACCGGCACCGCGTAATGGGCGGGCCAGGTGACGTCATATTGCTGCTGCAGAACCTGTAGCTTACGGATGGTTCCCAGATATTCTTCCACCGTGGTGCAATAGTCCAGGTTCAGCAGCACGTCCGCCTTGCAGCAGGTGTCGCCGGTGAACAGCCAGCGACGTTCCCGATCCAGCACACAGACGGAGCCTATCGTGTGCCCCGGCGTATGGATCACTTCCAAGGTGCGGCCGCCCAGATCGAAACTGTCGCCATCACGCATGGATAGGATATCGCCCTTCGGTGTGCGGAAGGTGTATTGGGGAAATTGCTCCTGCATCTTGTAATGTACGCGGTAAGCCTCTTTATCAGCCTCGTGGAGATAAACGCGGTCGAATGACGTGTTCCCGCCCGTGTGGTCGAAGTGGCCATGGGTGTTGAGCACCAGCAGAGGCAGTGCGGTCAATGACTGGACGATCTTTTTCAGATCGATCATCCCGACCCCTGTATCGATCAGCGCGGCCTCTCGTTCGCCCTCCAGCAGATACATATATACACTGGTTGTCTCATCGTATTCCTCGATCCTCCAGGTGTGGGCGTCCAGTGAAAAAATACGGTGTTCCATATTCCCCTCCTAAAAATTCGTGCCTGTACGGCTAATTTCATGTTCCGGCGGCCGGGCGTCCCGGTAGCGCAGCAGAACAATGTCCCTGTCTCGCAGCCGGCCGCGCCAAGCAGGCGAGATTGCTGAACGGTATTCCAGTTCCCTTTCCCAGGCCACGATGCCCGGCTTGAAATCCATGTTGGAAAAAGCCATGGTCTCGTCGCTCAGCCTAGCGGGATGCTGAAAATACAGGTACTGGGCGCCCTCGGCAAAGCTGTCCAGCCAGCGCTCCACGTTTTTCTGATAGACCTCTTCGGTGGGGCCAAAGGCCGGCATATCCGCCGGCGGGAAGTTATAGTAATCCCGCACATACAAAAGCCCCTTGCCGGCGGCCCAGGAACGCATTTCATCGGAAAGGCCCGGAATGGCCGCATCGGGAGCCATATGCGCGTCCACATAGCTGACAGGCAGCCCCAGGGCCGTCAGTCTGTCCAGCTGAGCATTCAGTTCCAGCAGGATCTCCTCCATGTCTGTGCCCGCCTGTGCCAATCCCTGCCTCGTCTGATAAAACTGCCCATGGGCGTCCAGCAGAGAGCCTATTTTCTCTTTCGGTGCACAGGGCGTCCATTTGACGGCGTCCCATTCAGAATTCAATGTAAAATGGAGGCCCACGTCAACGCTCCCGCACAGCTGTGCCAATTCCGGGGCGCCTTGTTCGATGGTGGTTCCCACGGCCATGCAGGACACATTACGGATCAAATGGCCTGCGGCCAGCGCCGCAAGAATGGCTTCGTTGGCCGCCAGGCCCGAGCCAAAATCATCCGCTCGGGTGATTAGTCCATTTTTCATGCCGGACCCTCCCTGTTCTTTTTCAAAAAATTCAATTCTCGTCCCTCTCCAGTGCCACGGCCACTTGGTGCAGATGTTCCCGGATGGGCAGATGCTGGGGACAGTGCGCCTCGCAAGCGCCACAGCCCACGCAGTCCGAGGCTCCGCCGTGGGTCTGTGTGAGGTTGTTATAATAAGCACTCACATTGCCCCATTGCTCCGGTCCGAAGCGGCGCAGACTGTTGTACAAAGAAAAATAGTCCGGAATCGCAATATGCTTGGGACATCCAGCCACACAATAGCGACACGCCGTACAGGGGATAGCAATCTTTTCCCGCAGAATCTCGGCCACCTGCAGCAGTGTTTGTTCCTCCCTGGCCGTCAGTGGCGGCTGGTTTTCCATCACCAACAGATTTTCCTCCATCTGCTGCCGGTCGCTCATCCCCGAAAGCACCATCGCCACCTCTTTTCGGCTTGCGGCGAACAAAAGGGCCCATCCTGCCGGAGACAAGCCAGGGCGATACTGTTCCAACAACTCCTTGGCCTGGGGCGGCAGCGATGCCAGTGTCCCACCTTTCACCGGCTCCATCACCATGACCTGCTTACCATGGCGGATCGCCGCCTCATAGCAAAGGCGTGCCTGGACATTGGTATCCTCCCAATCCAGATAATTCAGTTGTAACTGAACAAACTCCATCTCTGGATGCTCCATCAGCACCCGGTCCAGCAGGTCGGCCCGGTCGTGGAAAGAAAATCCGATATGTCCTACCTTCCCTTGCTCTTTCTTTTTACGCACGAATTCAAAAGCGCCCAGCCTTTGGGCCACGGCGTAGCTGGCCGTTCCCACATTATGCAGCCAGTAATAATCGATAAAATCAAGGCCCAGCCGGTTCAGTTGCTGCTGGAAGATCTGTTCCATTTCTTCTTCTTTTCGCAGTAGATACAGCGGCAGCTTGTCCGTGATGGTATAGGCATTGCGCGGATAGCGTTTGGCCACCGCTTCCTGGAAAACAGTTTCACTCAGCCCCTCATGATAAGGGTAGGCGGTATCGAAATAGCCAAATCCCTGTTCCATAAACAAATCCACCATACGGCAGACGGCTTCCCGATCGATCTTTTTAGGGTCGTCCGCGTCCATCAGAGGCAGACGCATCAGCCCAAAGCCAAGTTTTTTCATGGTCTCTCTCCTGTTTCACGGCCCATGCCTGGCAGCCAGGGCACAAAGGCCCCGGCTGCGCAGGACAGGCAGTCACTCCTTCAGCATGAAATCGATAGCCGCAGGCAACAGCGTATTCCAATATAAGGGGTCGTGAACACCCTCGCCCCACTGTGCGGTCACTGGTATACCAGCCCGCTCCATCTCCTTGACGAATTCGCAGTCCATCTCGTAGGTGAGTGGATCCTGCTCGCCACAACACAGGAAGATATCCGGCAGGGCCTTTTCTTCCTCCCGGGCCTTTTTCAGATTGTTGGCAGGGTGATAGTTGGCCAGGTAATATTCCTCACTTTTGAAGTACCTGTCGAGCTGTACTCTTGTAAAACCGCCCTCCAGCAGATTGTTCCTGTAGGGATTCGTGGCCGGGGACAGGGCCAGAATTTTGCTGAAAGTATCCATGTGGCGGCTCCCCAGCATCAAACTGCCAAACCCGCCCATGGAAATACCGCCGATGTAGGTGTCCTCCCGCTTGTCCGACAGGGGAAACAGCTTGCGGGTGACCGCCACCAGTTCCTCGCTGACGAACGTTTCGTAAAGCGCGCGGATATCCTCCTGGTTTGTGTAGAAGGAATTTTCTCCGTCGGGAATGATTACCGCGAAGCCCTTGGCAGCTGCGCGCTCTGCCAGAATCGTGCTGGACAAAATGCTTTGGGCATTGGCACTGTAGCCTGGCAAAAAGTAGAGGGTTTTGTAGGGTTCTTTGAAACCGAACAGCACCGCTGTATCAAAAGGAAGAATCACTTTCACCGTCACATGGCGGCCCATTGCCTGTGAGAAAAAGCTCATGGAAATATCAGCCATACATCATTTCTCCTTTTTACAAAATTATTTTATTTTATCTACCCGTCCCGGCCGACGCCTGTCAGCGCGGCAAAAGATCCATCCCCACGTTGTAAGTCTTACCATTTACTGCATCGTCCAGCCACTGCATGGGAGAGATTCCTGATACCTGGCCTTCGAGGAACGTGCTGGCCGCCAGAGTCATATGCTGCGTAAGGCCATCCGGCTGCTTAAAATCATGGATGTAGAAGTGAAAGGGTACACCCAGCGCCTGCAGCTGCTCTACCTGACGGGTCAAAGCCTTCCCCATATGCGCGGCACCCTCCGGCGTATAGGCCAATATACCTATGTCAAAATAATTCTGGAAGGTCGTTAGTGCCGTGTCTCCCACGCCACAGAGGAAGAGGTAGCGCGCCCGTTCCCCGATCTGTCCGACCAGCTGCCGAAAAAAATCCACCAGAATGTTATCCGTCTGCACGCCCTCGGCAATGTGCTGCGGTGCGTTCCATGTTTCGCGGACAATCTGCGGCCAACGGTCTGACAGCATAAGTGCGCTGTCGGAGCAAACGGTGACATCCGTGCATTTCGGAAAGGCTGCAATGACGTCCCCGGCAATGGCCGGCACCGCAAAGGCTCCGGCGCTCTCGCCGGCAATCAAAAGCTTCTCCGGGTTTGGGAACCACCTCGTGATATGGGCAAGACACGCTTTGAAGTTGGCATATCCCCGATGGTGCAGCACCTGCGGGTTGCCGTTTTCATCGGTGTAGGAGAAATCGCGTTGGCCGATATGAAAATCTCCTGTGCCATAGTTCACCATTGCGATGTTCCAATCCGCAAAGCAGTTGTTTTCTTCGAGTGTGAGGATGCCCTTGTTTTCCGGGAGGCGAAAAAACCAACGCTCATTTCCGGGCTGCACCTCGTCGGTGTAAAAGCCAACCTTTCCCTGCAAAATCCTTTTCAGTGTGCCGGGGCCGCGTGCCGTTTCCTCGTTGATGGATAAGCCACCGCCAATCATGAACACCAGCAGCTTGTCGGAGCGGCCTTTTTTCACATACATACAATACGGGTAATCCCCGCCGCACGCACAGCCCACCAGCCATTTTTTATACCATATCATCGGTTGGAGCTCGTCATTTTCGAGATCGTGCAGCACCGGATGCTTTTCCATCTCCTCCAAAATCGCCTTATATTGCTGCTCCCATGCTTCCATCCGCGTTGCCTCCCCTTTTATTCGTACTGGAAGATATCGCCGGTTGGCACATAGGTCACGGGCAGCGTGCCGTCCAACAGCCCTGGCAGCCAATCGGCCATATAACGCATGCCCAGTTCTTCCAGATTAAAATGGCCGATGTTCATGCAGGCTTTGTTTTTCCCCATAGCCACGGCGTCGCGGATATAAGAAAGGATGTCCCACTCGATAATCTCACCGGGGATCAGCACTTCGATGCCATTTTCTTTTTCCATCTCGCCTATCAGCAAGGTGGCGTAATCGGCGTAGACCTCACTGTCACCGCCCTGCTGGGGGCAAAAGCCGCCCGGATACAAATGGGCGCACAGGCCTACACGGCTCACCTTCGCGCCGGGGTCGCCAATATACCGCAGGCCATTCAGATGCAGTTTTTCCATCAGATATTGGCGCAGCTCACCTACGGTGGTCTCCGGCAAATGGCACAGGTAGAACATAGGAATTCCGGCGGTGTCCGGGCGGTAATAATCTTCCCAGCCCAGATATTTCAGCACGCCCGTGAAGATACCGTCCGGCTGATGGACATGGATATGATCGTGATCGCGCCAGACGGTAATTCCCTTTTCCTGCAAAATCGCCCGTTTTTCCTCGTATACCCGGTTTTCAAAGGGGCCTCGCCACTGGGGAAAATCCGGCGTCATGTAGTAGATCGGCTCGTGGGTGATGATGAGGTTCGCCCCCAGGGCCGCCGCCTTGCGGATCACCTCTACCGTGGGCACCAGGGCGCATACGACGCCGGTGCACTCTGCGCCGGGGTTCCCGCTTTTGTAGCCGTCACAGCCCTCGTATCCCGCCATGGACGGGTGATAGTGCAAAATCTTTTCAATGACTTCTTTGTTCTTCATAGCTCTCCCCTCTATCCAGCAGGCCTGTGCTGATATCCTTATTGCATGTGATTTCTCCCATTACAGCGAGTAAGAGTAGTCCCTTGGAAAACAGCCCCGGCATTGCCGGGGCTGTTTTTCCCTTGGTCATTTTGTGCAGTGCCTGTTTATTGGGCAGCCTTCCATGCATCATATTGAGCCTGCTTTTCGGCAATAATTTCGTCAATGCCCGCATCCTTCAACGCCTGATTGAATTCAGGAATGGCCGTCTCCGGATCCACGCTGCCGCAGTCAAGGCCGCAATAATACTGCATAATTACATTGTTGACCGCCGCATACTGTGCCGTAACATTGCTGGGGTCGAACACGAAGCCGAAGGAATGGGAATGTTTGGCATTGTAGTTGTTGTCCACACCGAACTCGACGCTTTCCTGAGAGGTACCCACCGCCGGATATTCCAGGCCGCTATACATATTGCCATAGTTCATATAGCCGCCGGGATAGGGAACGGAAGCGGAGTCAAACCCTTCGGGCGGCTGCACCGTACCGTCCTCGTTCACCACATAGTCGCGATCCTTGATGCCCCATTGAATCAGATTGGCAATGTCCGCATCACAATATGTCAGGTTCAGAAATTTCAGCGCCGCCTCCGGGTGCTTGCTCGTGGAAGCTACGCAGAAAGGCTGATTGGTTACGTTATTGGTATTGATTACCGCATTCCCAAGAGCCTTACCTTCCAAGGGCTGACCTGTTTGATTGGAGGCATTGGTGGCTACGTAGTCCGGATGGCCGCCCTGTCCCGTGATGTTGGCGAACCCATTGCCGGCGGCCAGCAAATCAATGTTGGTGCCCGTGTAGGTAACAAGATCCTGCATAATATAGCCTTTTTGGTACCAATCGCGCACAAGCGCCATCTGTTCGGCATATTCCTCTGTCTCAAACAGGTTCACGACCGTGTCGCTGTCGCCCATCAAAACACCCGCGGGCATCAGAGGGCTATCTCCCATGCTGTCCACGCCTGGAATAGCATAGGTCATGCCCGTCCAACCACCGAATCCAGCATTGCCACCGATCAAAGGATACATCTCCGGGTAGGAAGCTTTCACTTTGGCAAATACTTCAGTCAGGTCCTCCACGGAATTGACGTCATCCAGGCTGATTTCCAATTCCTCGGCGATGTCACTGCGCCATGTCAAGTTGATGTACAACGCACTGGGCAGCCATGCGGGCAGCGCATAGATGCGCCCGTCCAAAGAAACGCAGTCCCACCAGTCCTCTGGGATCAGCTCTTTCACATCGGGACAGTTGGCGTCCACCAGATCCGTGATATCATAGCACATATCGCTGGACAGAATCGTCTGAAAATTCTGAAACGCGCAAAATGCGTCGATCTGGCCGCCGCTCTGCAGTTCCATTGACACCTTGTTAAAATATTCAGCAACTGGATACACCTGATAGTCTACTTTTACGCCAATTTTGTCCACAGTTATCTCGTTGATGGCATCCTCTACCGCTTGGAGGCCTTCCTCAGACGGAGGCGAGTTGATCGTCCACGTGGCGAAAACAATTTCCTCCACTTCGCCGGAAGGGGCAGCCGGCGCGCTGCCGGAAGAAGCGTCAGCTGCCGGTGTGCTGCCGGCAGTGCTGCTGCCCGTACCGCCGCAGGCCGTCAGAGCCACGACAAGGCATAGAAGTAACGCGATCAGTTTCTTCATTTTCATCTTTTCTCCTCTTTTCTTGTTGTGTGATACTGTATTCACGCACCCAAAGGGTACGGATCAACCTTTTACCGCGCCCACTACGACGCCCCGAATCAAATATTTTTGAACAAACGGAAAAATCACCAAAATCGGCAGTATGCCAATGACAGCCAGCGCCATGCGTACCGAGGAACTGGGTAGTTCCACCGTAATCGCTACACCACTGGTAGCGGCAGTGCTTTTCAACGCCTGAATGTTATTCATGATGCGGATCAAAAAGTTCTGGATACCAAACAGTTTGGTATCATTAATGAAATAGAGGCCGTTAATCCAGTCGTTCCAATAGGTAAGGCCTGTAAACAGGCTGATGGTCGCCACGGTAGGAACCGCCAGAGGTAGCATGATCTTAAAGAAAATGGTGCCCTCGCCCGCGCCGTCCAACTGGGCCGACTCGATCAATGAATCCGGAATATTGTTCTGATAATAGTTGCGCACCAAAATCACGTTGAACGCCGTCACCAGATAATTGGGCAGAATCAGGGCCAAGAGCGTATCTTTGATATGGAAGAAGCGCGCCCACATGATATAGGAAGCCACGACGCCACCGTTGAATAGCATGGTAAAAAACACAAAGAAGGCCAGAGCATTGCGGTACTTGAAACTTTTGCGGGACATGGGGTATGCCAGCATCGCAGTGATGAAAACACTGGCAACCGTGCCGATGACCGTGACCAAGATGGAAATACCGTAGGCGCGGAAGATGGTGCTGCCCTGTTTGATCATATAGATGTAGGAATCGAGGCTCCAGTTTTCCGGGAACAAGGTATACCCACTGGACAGAATCTCTTTTTCGTCGGTAAAAGAGGCCAGCACCAGCAGCAGGATAGGAATCAGCGTAACGATCACCAGCACCAAAGTAATGGCCGTCGACACACGGACAGCTCTTTTCTGTTCTATCATTTCCTTCCCCCTCTCAAAACAATGCATTGTCGGAATCAAGCCTGCGCACCAATGTGTTGGCCCCCAGCACCAGGAGGAACCCCACCACAGACTGGAACAGCGCGGCAGCCGCCGCCATACCCACATTGTTGGAAGTCATCAGCGCACGGTATACGTAAGTATCAATCGTCTGTGTCACGGGGAACAATACGCCCGAGTTTTGGGGCACCTGGTAGAACAGGCCGAAGTCGGAATAGAAAATACGTCCCACCATCATCAGCGTGGTGATGATCACAGTCGGCTTCAGCATGGGCAGTGTGATGTACCATATCTGCTTCAGTTTACCCGCGCCATCCAGCTGGGCTGATTCGTAAATTTCCTTGTTGATGCCCGCGATACCCGCCATATAGATGATGGATGTGTAGCCGGTGTTCTTCCACAGGAACACCAGCAGCAAAATAAAGGGCCAGTATTTCGGCGTGGAATACCAGGCCACCGGGTCTAATCCCAGCGCAGGCAAAACCGTTTTATCCAAAAAGCCATTGTCCGCGTTCAAAAAGGCATAGCCCACGATGCCAATAATAACCCACGACAGGAGGTTGGGCAGCAGCAGGGAGGCTTGAAAGAACTTGGTGCGCAGGCGCTCGCCCAATTCGCTGAGCAGAATAGCCACGAAAATGGCGAAGACGGTGCCGATTACTATAAAGACCGCATTGTACACAAGTGTGTTGCGCGTCATGATAAACGCGTCCTTTGTCTTAAACAAAAACTCAAAGTTTTTGAAGCCGCACCAGTCGCTGCCGAAGACGCCTTTCATATAGTTGAAGTCCTTAAAAGCGAGAAAAACGCCCAACATGGGAATATAGTTGTTGATCAACAGGTAGAGAATACCAGGAGCCGCAATCAGCAGCAGCCGCCAGGCCTGCCCGCCTGTTTTTTTCTTTCTCTGAACGCGCTTTATTCTCTCCATGGCTTCAAACCCTTTCTTTGCATCTGTTGTTTTGCTGCTTTTACTGCCCCTGCTCCATCAAGCTCTAACAAAAGCATAATTGATTAAAGCAAAAATGTCAATCGATTAACATTTTTTAGCAATAGAATTTCTCTTCTCATTTTTGTGCATTTTTCACATATATTGCGATTTCCATGCCAAAAAACTGAAATCAGCTTGTTTAAACACCATAAAATCTGGAAGAAAATTTAAAACACCGGCATTTCAAGCGCTATGAACCATAAAGTTTTCTTTGTGCAAAATCTCTATAAATAGCTTCTAAAATTCATAAGCACATTTTTATGTTAATCGATTGACATTTTTGAAATTATCTATTAGCCTTATAAGTAGGAGTAGTTAGGTCGTTTCGCGCACGACCAGTTCCACAGGAAATGTCACGTTATCGGGCACTGTTTCCCCTTTTGCCGCACGCACTACTTGTTCCACCGCGCACTTGCAGATCGCTTCCACCGGCTGGCGGATGGTCGTCAGCTGTGGAGTGCAAAGAGAGGCCAGATCAATGTCGTCATAGCCAATCACTTTCAGTTTCTCCGGCACGCGGATGCCTGCCCCGGCGCAATACTGCAGGATCTGCGCGGCGATGATGTCGTTGGAAGCAAATATGCCATCCACATCCGGGTGCTGCTGAAACAGTTCATGGATCAGGTTTTGATATTTCATCGTGATGAACTGCTGTTCGCTGGCATCCACCATCACAGGCCCTTTTACACCTTGCTCCCGGCACACATCGCCAAAGCCGATATAACGCTTATTGGCATCCATCTTGATATTGGCGCTGCCGCTGATATACGCAAGGCTTCTGCACCCCTTCTCCAAAAGATGCCGGGCGGCCAGACGCCCGCCGTTATAGTTGTCTGCGCAGACAGAGGGGATCTCTTCCGAGACCGTTCGGTCAATGGTGACCAACGGCTGCGTCAAAGAAATATGCTTTTCAAGGTTCTGCGTATGGCTGGCCAGGATCACGCCCGCCACTTTGTTGCCCTTCAGCATATTAAAATACTCTTTCTCTTTGCGCAGTTCCAAATCGGAAATACAAAGCAGCAGCTTGTAGCCATTGAGGCTGGCATACCGCTCCACATGGTCGATCACCATGCTGAAAAAAAAGTTGCGCGCGGAAGGAACGATTAGGCCGATGATATTACTTTTTTGCTTGATCAGGGATTGAGCGATCTCATTGGGCTGGTAATCCAACTCCTGCATTGCCTGTTCGATTTTCGCCCGTGTTTTAGGACTAACATTAGCGCGGTTGTTCAGCATACGGGAAATCGTCGTTACCGTTACACCCGCCAGCTGTGCCACATCTTTCAAGGTTGCCATTCGTCTTTTCCCTCCCGTCTTGTTCTATCCGTTATTATTGCATAGCTCTGTTTGGAAGTCAAACGCCAATTCTGCGCTATTTTTTAATCCCAACCACAATCAAAGAGGAGAATGAACATGGAACACACATTGTCAAGCCGTCTGAATACGTTGCTGGTACAGAAAGCGTCGCTTGTTCCGCAGCATGTACCGCAAGAGATCCCCCATGGCGATATGCCAGGAGATAAAATTGTGATCGACGAAGGGCACATCCAGAAGGCGAATACATTGACTCCGCCACTCATTGCTTTGCTGGCCAAGATACTGGAGCAAAAGAAATGCCCCCGTTGTGTCATTGGTGTTTGCGGCGGATCGGGCGTCGGCAAATCGGAAACGGCTTCTCTTTTGGGCTGGTATCTGCGGCAGCTGGATGTACCGTGTTATATTCTCTCGGGCGATAATTACCCCTATCGCATCCCCAAACACAACGATGCGGAACGGATGCGTGTGTTCCGGGACAGCGGCATCAAAGGCCTTTTCGCCCACGGCGTGTACACCGCCGAAATCGGCGGCATCCTACACGAATTGATGCTGCGTGATCAAGACGCCGACCCCCGCCTGTGCGAAACGCACCCGTGGCTCTCGATTTATCAGGCCACGGGGCGAAACGGATTAAAAGGATATCTGGGCACGCCCAACGAAATCGATTTTTCCCGCGTCACTGATATCATCGCGCAGTTCCAAAACGGCGCACAGGCCATCATGCTGAAGCGCATGGGACGTGAAGAGGCGCAGCTGTGGTATGACCTTGTCGATTTCAGTAATGTATCGGTTTTGATTATCGAGTGGACACACAGCAACAGCGACTTCTTAAGTGGGGTAGACCTGCCCATTTTGCTGAACAGTACGCCGCAAGAGACTCTGGCCCACCGCAGGCAGCGCAACCGCGATGGAAAAACCGACAGCCCTTTTACCACCATGGTGCTGGAAATCGAGCAGGCTCTTTTGACCGCACAGGCCCACAAGGCGAAGCTCATCCTCTCAAAAAGCGGCAAGTTGCTGTCTTACGAAGAATTCTGCGGTATGATGAAATAACATTGCGGGGTGCAACTATGAAAAATGAACTGATGATTTCCGCCGGGCCTATGTTAAATGCTTACCCGGACAGTATTGGCGGTACTTTAAGCGACATCACTGCGCTTTTGCAGCGGCCGGAATTTGCGCAAGCCTTTCAGGCATTCTATATTTTACCCAGCATTTTCAACACGGATTTGGACCGCGGTTTTTCAGTTATCGACTATGAACTGAACAGCTGTTATGCTCGTCAGGAAGATTTAAATGTACTGCACGATTTGGGCATCGCTCTGAAATTTGACTTGATCCTGAACCACGCTTCTGTGCTGTCACCGCAATTTCAAGATCTTCTAAAAAACGGCGAACACTCCCGGTACAAAGACTTTTTTATCAATTGGAATCATTTTTGGGCGGGACACGGAACCATGACCCCGGACGGATACATCCAGCCAGACCCCAAGCTGATCGAGCACATGTTCTTCCGCAAGCCGGGCCTGCCTATCCTGATGGTCCGTATGCCGGACGGCAAAGAAGTCCCCTATTGGAACACGTTTTATCAAGAGGTCCAGTATCCTGAAATTGATGCGCTGGAACTGGTTCGCGCTCTCCATATCCAGTACCTGGCAGCAGAGCGTATCGCGTCGTTGGTCAATGCCGCACTGCAGCGCGGCGAAAAGCCCAGTGAAATCGACTTTGGCGCGCTGGCCGAACATCGGGCGTCTGTTGTGGACTATCTCGAAGCCCACAGGCGTTATCTCGGCCAGATGGACCTCAATATTGATTCCCCCTTAGTGTGGGAGTTCTACGAGGACACGCTGCACAGGCTGGCTGATTATGGCGCGCAGCTCATCCGCTTGGACGCCTTTGCCTACGCTTCCAAAAAACCTGGTGCATATAATTTTTTGAACGAGCCGGAAACGTGGCAGATACTGCAGCGTGTTCGCTCTATTGCTGAAAAATATTGTCTTGACCTTCTGCCGGAAATTCATTCCAGTTATGAAGATAAAACGCATGAAGCATTGTGTGCCTCCGGCTGTATGACCTACGATTTTTTCCTGCCCGGGCTGCTTCTTGATGCTTTCGAGCACCAAAGTTTTGCGTACCTGTTGCGCTGGATCGAAGACATTCAATCAAAGGGCCTTCGCGTCGTGAATATGCTGGGCTGTCATGACGGTATCCCCTTATTGGATTTGAAGGGTCTTTTGCCCGAGGCTCGGATTCAAGAAATGATCGGCCTTCTTCAGCAGCGTGGGGGTCTTGTCAAAGATCTTCACGGGGCCAAAAACATCTATTATCAAGTAAACTGTACCTATTACAGCGCATTGGGCGAATCGGATAAAAAGCTGCTGTTGGCGCGGGCGATCCAGTTGTTTATGCCCGGCAAGCCTCAAGTGTGGTATCTCGATCTGTTTGCAGGAAAAAACGATATGGAAGCCGTACAGCGGGCCGGCAGCAGCGGACATAAGGAGATTAACCGAACCAACCTTTCTTTCGAGCGTGCTATCGCCATGCTTCAGCAAGATGTCGTTCGCCAGCAACTTGCATTACTACAGTTTCGCAACACTTTCCCAGCCTTTACGTGGGAAAGCAAAATCACAGCGGTCAGTCAAGCACCCCATCAGCTTTCCATCACATGGTCACACAAAAAACATTCTGCTTCGCTCACTGTCGATTTATTGTCATTGTCGTTCTGCATCAAAAAATCAAGTCCATCTGATGGAGAATCTGTAGTTTTCAAAATTTAACAATATTACTCCCATCTATGCCAACGAAGAATTATTATTGTTAAAAATACGTGTACAACCATTTCTATCATTGTTGACAGAAATAGAGAAAAACGACGGCTGCCTTTTTAGTAAAGCAGCCGTCGTACTTTTTTGCACAAAAAATTTCTCTAGAGGCCCTATTTAAAATAGTTCAATGCATCTGTCCTCTGCCCATTCATCCACACCTCAAAATGCAGATGATTTCCTGTACTGTTCCCTGTACTGCCCACATAACCGATGACTTCACCCTGTTGCACCCGCTGGCCCGCTGTAACGGTGATGGCGGAGCAGTGGGCGTACAGGGTCTCCATTCCGCCGCCGTGGTCGATCTTCACATGGTATCCATAGCTACCGCCCCACGGATCGGTACCGTTGGCGATGGTCACTGTGCCGTCTGCCGCCGCAATGATGGGCGTGCCCTGCGGGACTGCGATGTCTGTTCCGCTGTGGTAGCTCCATTCCCCAGTGAACGGGTCCTGCCGATACCCAAAGTTTGAGGTGATCATAAAGCTCTGCGGTAAAGGCCACGCAAATATGCCGGTACCCACCCAATCGCTGTCCGGCGTGATGATCTGCCCGCCGCCGCTGACATAGCCGCCCAGCACTTCCCTCCAGAGCGCGTCGTATTGTGGGGCTTCCAGCAAGGCAAGCTGCTCGCTCTGGCGCGGAGTGAAGCCATATACCGCCGCCATCTCCGCAGTGGTTTTGTGTGTTACTTCGATCTCAAGTATTATTTCCGACACAGTCACCCACTCGGCCACCTCGTTGCCGTCCTCGTCTGTGGTTGCGATTTTCTCCTCATGCTCCACCATGCGCGTGCTGTGACTTACTCTGTGCATATCCGCCAGAACAGCCCGCAGCCGCTTTACTTGGGCGGCATCCAGCGCCACCACCTGTTGACCTTGTTCATCCGCCGCCATGTCTGCGGCAAACACCGCCAGCACATCCTCCCAATGGATGGACACCGAATCGTCCGTGGATATATATTCCACCCGGTCGTGCGGGATTGTCGCTTCAATCCCTTTGAGTTGCCGGTAGTATTCCTCATTCAGCGTCTGCACTGCTTGCTTCAGCGTCATCCCTTTTCCGGTCGGCTCGGCCGAAAAGAAAATGCCGAACGCCGAACCTGCCACCAGAGCAATCAAACAGATGAGCAGAACGATGCACAGCGCAATTCCGCCGCCCGCCGCCAGCGCAGCTACAATATTTTTGGCCGCCGCACTACAGGCTTTGGCAGTATTGGCCAGCGCCCGGCCTGCCGTCCTCGCTGTTTTCTGCGCAACTCTTGCAGCCTGCTTTGCCCGCTGTGCCGCCTGTTTCGCCGCGCGTGCGGTTTGCTGGATGGCCGTGTGGATTTCCCGCGGCGTCTTTACCGGCTGACGTTCGGCCTTTACTGTGGGCTTGCCTACCCTGGGGCCGTGCGCCGCGCCCTGTTGTGTGCGCGGCCTGCCTGGGCTTTTCTCCTTGAGCTGACGCGCCGGCGGGCCGCCATGGCCGCTGAAAGCATGCTCCTGCTGGTCCCCCAGCCGGTGTGCGCGCCGGGCTGCAGCCTTGCGGCCAGGCGCGCGGCAAAGCATGTTCCCGCCACTGGAGGCGACCTCCCGGCCCCTCTCTCCTGTTTTTCTCAACAGCTGATCTCCAGTACTTTCTTCCGAAGCAGCCCGATCCGCACCGCCCATTCCGTTCTGCGCCGCCTGCAGCAGCTGCTCTTTTTCCTTCTCTTTGGCTGCCAGCAAGCCTTTCTTGGCCAGTTCTTTCGGAGCATGGCGAAGCGTTTTGGGCAGTTCTGCCCCGGCATGATGTTCTTTTGTTTTAATATCCTTCAGCAGAATCCCTCCAAAAAGAAAAACAGCGCCCGTGAGGATCTCTCCCCACGGGCGCTGCCTATACATATATACAAGGTCATATCTCTGTTATGCGTGCTTTACGCGGTCGTTCAATTCAGTCTTCTTCGCGTCATTCCAGCGGTCCACCATCCCCACAAGATAGCCTGTGATGCGGCGGATCCGCTCAAACTTCACGCCTTTCCCGGCGCGCTCCGCATTGCCGATGTTGTTGTTTTCCATATACCGTCCTCCTCCTGACCGCTATATATAGTACCCCTATTCCAGCGAAAAATCAAGATGGATCCTTCATTTTATCGGCCTACTACGGAAAGGGAAATTTTTCCAAAAAACAACTAAAACTCTGCGGCCTCAACCTTTTCCGTTGTTCAAAACTTTTCATCAGGCTTCGTTAATTCGAGAAAACCCGTTATTTGAGGAAATGCCGAGAAGCCCTGGCAATGGGGCTTCTCGGCTAATCTTCTCGAATAACAATCGCACCACCTGTATACTTGAATTGTGCGTTGCACAAAAAATACAGGAGGTATTAGTATGAAGACCGATGCAAATTCGTTTGGGACTTTGTCCACAAGGCTATATGGACTGCTTGCGGCAGAGCGATATAGCGAAAGCACCATGAGAGACATGCGTTTTATCCTTTGTTCGATGTCAAATTTTATGGAAACTAATTGTCTTGAAGAGTACTCATCTGAAATTGGAGAGCAGTTTGTTGCCCATTGTGTCAATGACCTGCGCATATGCTCTTCTCGTATCTCTCGCGCCAAAAACATCGTGGGTAAGCTTAACCGACTGATGCAAGGACTTGATGGAAGAGACGCACTATTGCCAGATATGTCCAAGAAATTCGCTCTGCCCGATGGACTTGCGAAATCCCTTACAGCGTATCTCACTTATTGCACTGAAAAAGGCAATAGAAAAACCACAGTCCACATGAACTATCTAGTTTGCGGCAATTTCTTAAAAAATCTTTCCAATCTGGGCTGCACAGAAATTACTGATGCGACAGTCGAGCAAGTACAAGCCGCAGTCTTGGCAGTGGGACATATATGTTATTGGGAGAGGGTAAGACAGTTTTTTCGTTTTCTTGCTGACAGCAATTATCTAAAGCAGAACTATTCTGGGCTCATTCAACACCGCCGTCGCCCCATGCCCCAGCCCACAGTATACTCGCCGGAAGAAATCCGCATCATCGAGGAATCCTTTGATTTGTTTTCTTCGGCAGGAATCAGAAATTATGCAATCACGCTGCTCATGTCACGCTACGGAATCCGTGCTTGTGATGTTTCTTCGCTGACCTTTGACAATATTAACTTTGAAAACAATCGCCTGCACTTCATGCAACAGAAGACGGATGACCCTTGGGAAGGAGAACTATTTCCCGAAATAAAGAACGCATTACACCGCTATATTAATTGTGTCCGCCCTAATACCGTGGCCTGTTCAAATATTTTCATTACACTTGCCCCGCCCTATACGCCGGTCGATAACAGAGTCATTAATACAATGATGCATACTCAATTCGAGCATGCAAAAATCAATGTGGCGGGAAGAATGCATGGTAGCCGTGCGCTCAGGTCATCTGTCGCCAGTAACATGATAAACGACGGTATTTCAACGGAAGTTGTACGCAGAGTTTTGGGGCACGGCACAAAGCGCGCGCTCAAGCACTATGCTAGGATTGACATAGAAAGCATGAGGCTTTGTCCACTTCCCGTGCCGGAACCAACAGGAGCCTTCGCGGGTATTCTGTCTGGAAAGGGGGCGCAGCTCCATGTTTAACAGTGCTTTTGCAAAAGAAATGGCTACTTTTCTGGAACTGCGAAAGAGCAGCGTCAGCCTGCAAACATTTGCGCATGACACCGCCACACTGACCAAGCTTGACCGCCATTTAGTCGAACACGATTACCCCCAAAAAGATCTATCCGAGGAAATTCTTTCTACATGGATACGGACACTCAGCGGGAAAAGCAAGACCGTGTCTGAGAAGGTACTCACTGTTAGGAACTTTGTAAGGTATCTCAATGGAGTAGGAGGCCATTCTTTCCTGCCGGACGCTCCAAAAATGAAATCTGACTACATTCCCTACATTTATTCAGATGAGGAATTGCTGCTGCTCATCCATTACGCTGACAATCTGGAGCCAAAGTCGCATAAAGCGTGCTGTACTCATTTATTGGCAATGATTCCGATGGTCCTGCGAATCTTGTACGGATGCGGAACCAGGCTGGGCGAAACAATGGCCTTGCGAAGAAAAGACATTGACTTCAAAGCTCGGACAATTTTTCTCCGCGAAACAAAAAACTCAAAAGAACGGCGGATTCCTGTCCATGATACTTTGATACGCATAATAGAGCGTTACTGTCTGGCGCTTGGAATCATGCTGTCCTCTGAAGCATACCTCTTTCCCGGCAAAAAAACGGGTTCTCATCTCACAAAACGGCAGGTACAGCATTGGTTTTCCGAAATATTGAAGCTTGCAGACATCGACCAAAGGGAGAAGCAAGCATACGAGCGAGGAGCATGCCTGCATTGTTTCCGGCACGTTTTTGTTTTGAAATCGATGCAGCAACTGGAGGCGGCAGGGCATCCAGTTGAGATGAATGACCTGCTTTTGCCGACCTATTTGGGCCATGAGTGCTTGCTCGATACGGACAAGTACATGAGGTTTTCCGGCGCACAGATGCCAGATTCATTAGAAGCATTCGAGACTTTTAGCGCTGGATTGATTCCCTCAGTGGAGGTGCCGTATGAAGATGAGTAAAGCAGAGCTTGAATTCCTTTCTTTGCTTGGGAGGTTCTTCACGGATTATCTCCCGATTTCCATGGCCGCCAGCCCGAACACCATTAAATCCTACAAGTGCGCATTCAGACTTCTATTCCACTACCTGGACGATATCGCAGAGATGGATACCGCTCACATCACCTTCGAAATGCTGGATTTTGATTTGCTCACCAGTTTTTTTGATTGGCTGGTAGTTGACCGAAAAAACAGCAGAACAACAGCAAAGATACGGCTTGGTGCCCTGTCATCATTTGCCGAATATGCGCAGAATCGAAATTTAGAGGCTGGATATGTCTTCAGAAGCAGTCTGGAAAAAATCTACAAGAAATCCTTCAAGCGCGTAAAAGGAAAGCAGCGATGTGCCTTTACTCGCCAAGAACTGGAGATATTCTTTTCTATGCCGGATACTTCCAGCAAGATTGGGTGGCGGGATCTCGTCCTTCTGGTTGTCATGTATGCCAGTGGCGCAAGAGCACAGGAAATTTGCGACCTCACCATAGGGGACATTGCGTATGACAAAAATGGTACTGCAATCCTGACCCTCTTGGGCAAGGGTAACAAGCTGCGGCGTGTCAAGATAACAGCCGATGCCACCGCACTATTGGACAAATATATTGCTTACAGAAAAATTGGCGCTCACCTTAACCGCCATGTGTTCTCTAGTCAGAGAAACGAGCAGATTTCCGTATCCTGCATTGAGGAGATTTTCGCCAAATACGAGAAGATGGCTAAGGATGCACACCCTGACAAATTCTGTGCCGGTCGCTACACTCCGCATGTTATGCGTCACACGACAGCATCCCATCTGGTCGAAGCCGGTGTCCCGCTTGCCATCGTGAAAAATATTCTTGGCCATGTTTCGATTCAGTCAACGCAGATATATGTGGAGATTACTCAGCAGACCGTTGACAAATATATGAAGGAGTGGAATGAAAAGTGGTTCCCAAAAGAAGAAACAAAACAAGAGATACTGCCCAATATCCAAAGTTCATTGCCGGAATTTTTGCAGTAAGCACATGCGATTGTTATTCGAGAAGATTAGCCGAGAAGCCCCATTGCCAGGGCTTCTCGGCATTTCCTCAAATAACGGGTTTTCTCGAATTAACGCGCCCATCCGAGATCTCGGATGGGCGCTTATGTAAAGCTTTGCATAAGCGCCCTAATGAAAAGTTTTGAATAATGGAAAGAAACGCGAAGAACGGCCGAAATTCAGCCGTTCTTACGCAAATGTCTTTCGATAAAATTTCCTGTTTGAACCACGGTGTATGATAACTCTTAATTTTTCCATAGCGACGGTATTCCAGCAAATTGCGGAGCGCAGCCCTTACCTCGTACTGTCGTTTTGAAATATTGATGTTCTCTTTCTGAATACCGTAGTTTACCAGCAGAAACTTATCCATTGACGATTCATCAATGTCGAGACTTCCGTGATAGACGCAATACTCTTTCCAATAGCGTTGACGCATCCCGATGGTGCTGTCAGTGTACCCCAGATCACGTAATGCATCTGAAATACCCCGAAGTTCTTTGTTGAAATTGTTTGTAATCATAGACACACTCTCCTTTCAAGGTGGTGTGTCTATTGTCGTTGAAAGGAGATATCCGTGCAATTATTATCGCAAGTCTTTTCTGTAAAAATGGTTTATAGACAGCTAATTACAATCACTCTTTCCATTTATAAGAACTTTTCATTAGGCTTCGTCGTCATCAGCTGATACAGCTTCGTATTTTTCGGAAAGCTGTTCTCGAATGGGATGATCGCCCCGCCGCAGCGGATGAGGCCATGGCCCGCGGGCACGTTTGTAATGTACGACAGCTGGTTTTCTGAAATGTTCAGCAACTTTGCCAATTCTTCACGGTCGGTGGCCGCCTGGTTGAGCATCACCAACAGCTCGCTGTTGGCCAGCATGAGGCGGGCGGTGTCCGAGCGCAGGATCTCGTCCACGTTCTGCGATATCGCCGTGATGAACGCATTGTATTTGCGCATCCGCTTGAACAGGCGGTAGAAAAACTCCGCACTGAAAGAGTAACGGAACAAAATATAGAACTCATCGGCCAGTATCCATGTGCGCTTGCCCTGCCGCCAGTTGCGGATCACACGGTTGAAGATGGCGTCCAGCGTCACCACCATGCCCACGGGCCGCAGCTGCTCGTCCAGCTCCCGGATATCGTAGCACAGAATACGTGCGCCGGTGTCTACATTGGTCTGATGGGCAAAGATGTTCAGGCTACCGGTGGTGTACAGCTCCGATGCCAATGCGAGATCGTGTGCTTCTGCCTCGGGCTGCTCCAGCAATATCCGGCGCAGGTCCACCAGCGTGGGCGGCGCGCCTCGATACCCGCCGCGTATATATTCCCGGTACACCAGCCTTGCACAGCGGTCCAGAATAGACCTCTGCTTTGCCGTAAGGCCGTTTTCCGTCAGCGGCTCAAAAATAGACAGGATGAGCTTCACCTTGTCCACCAGCGGGTTCTTTCCCTCACCATAGGCCCTGTCGATATCCAGCGCATTGAGGTGGATGCTGCTGTGCGGGGAAATGGGCAGCACCTCGCCGCCCAGCGCCTTGACCAGCCGGCCGAACTCACTCTCCGGGTCCAGGATCAAGATATCATCTTTTGTGCGCAGGGCGATCTCCACCAATTCCTCTTTTGCGCTCATGGATTTTCCGCTTCCCGACACGCCCAGCCGGAATGAATGGCCGTTGAGCAGCTGCGCCCGGTCGATGCGGATCATGTTGCCTGACACCGCGTTTTGCCCATAGTATATGCCGTTCGTGTGGTTGAGCTCCTGCGCCTTGAACGGCATCAGCACAGCCACGCTTTCCGTTGTCAGTGTACGCAAGGCATGAATACGCCGCACGCCGTAGGGCAGTACCGTGTCGAGGCCGTCCCTTTGCTGCCAGCGTAGGGTGGAGAGCTGGCACAGGTGTTTGCGCCCCACGGCCAGAAGGCTTTCCGTATCCGCGTCCAGCTGTTCTTTGCTTTCCGCCAGATGCACCACCGTCACAAGGCCGTACATCATGCGCTGGTCGCGCTCGGTCAAATCGTTCAGAAACTCTGTGGTTTCTTTCCGCTGGAGCTGCATATCGTAGGGAACATTCGCCGTGTAGTTGTTGGCATTGTTCTGCCGCCGCTGCCAGCCGGCCACATTCGTTTCCACACCCAACAGCTTGTTCTGCAATTCCCTCACCGCTTCGTCCGTGGGTACCGGCAGGATGTCGATGGACACCATCATGCTGCGGTCCAGCCCGCACAGCTCCATGATAAAATCATCCTTGATGAAGCTGGCGTAATTCTGTAGATACAGCACCCGGCCCCATCGGACGTCCGACTTGAAAAAGTCGGCGTAAAACTCCAGACTGTCCGGGCAGAACCAGTCCTTGAAATCATGGCCGCGCTTTGCTCTCTGCTCCATATTGAATGGCACAACAGCGGGCTGGCCTGCCTTGAAAAAATCGCGCAGGATCTGCAGCCGGGCAGAGGCGTCCAGTTCCTCAGCCTGCGAGGATAACTGCCCGAGACGTGCTGTGACTTCGCCGCCCATGCGCTGGAAGTACGCTCGCGCCTCATCAACGCTGCGTTTGTGGGCGCTGATCGTGAGATACCTCTCCTGCACCACATTGTTGCTGCTGGCCGCGTGGGATCGCAGCATATCATTGTACTCCTGCCGATAACCATTCAGCTTATCTGCCTGCGGCCGGATCAGCAATTCCTGTTCAAACTGCCTGCGGTCCACACGCCGGTTGTTGATGGTGATCTTAGCGCATGCCCCGGAATCCAGCGCATTGAGCAGTTCTGAATAGTCTAACAACATTGACGTCTTATCCGCCTTGCTGGCGATGGCGTAATTGATGTCTGTGAGACGGTAGGAACGGCTGTAGGCATTGCCTGTCCGGAAGATGCCGTCCGGCCAGATACGCCTGATGGGAATAACGTCCTGCACAGAATGAGGAATGCGGAAATTTTCTTTTTCCTGTTTAATACTTCGTTCCAGTGTTTTGATCAACGGCACACCTCCGCTTCACGTTTCGGCCTGCGTGCTCCTGCTTCGATTTTGGCGCGCATTACCGTGTAGTAGAGATTTTCCGCCCGGAACACGAGCCTGTGCGGTGTGAGCAGCTCCGATTTGATCACGGCCCACAGCAGCTGCTCGGCCGTCATGCCGTGATAGCTCACAAAGCCGCAGGCCGCGAACGGGGCCGCACCCAGCATACAGGCCCAACCTGCTATTTCCGTACCCGCCGTATCCCGCAGCAAAAAATACAGGCCCACGGCAGCGCCGAGGGCCAGAAGTGAACATACAAACTGCCGCGTATTGAGCCCGAAAAAGATAGACTCCTGGTACTCGCGGATCTCTTTTGGAATTTTGATTTCGATAGGCTTCCCTCCTGTTAAACATTTGATATACAGATGTAAACACACCGTTACTACAATCCCATCATCTCCCGCACAACACGGTCGCTGGCCTTGACAGCGCCCACCAGTATGAGCAGGTTAAAAATAAGTTCCGCCACATAGCTCCAAACCGCCGTAACCGCAGATACACTGTTGTCTACTGCAGGCGGTGCGGAAGCCATCGCTGAGAAGATGATACAGGCCAAAGCGATCACCGCCCCCTCCAAGCAGACACCCGCATAGCTTTTCACAAAACTGCGTCCCACATTGCTTGTTGGTTCTCCCGCGAATGTGGCCAAAGGAACGGGAGCCAGCGCAGCATAGAAATATAGCCTGAACAGCCGGCCATATACCGTCATGATCATCACGAAGGACAAAACCGTAATAAACAACCCGCCCAGCAGCGTGACAGCCCACAGAGGGATACTGCTCCAGAACCCCACTGCGTTGATCTTGTCCATTATCTCCTGGGGCAATGTCGTGGGCGCCAATCCACCTGTACCCGCAGCACCCATGGCGCGCGATACAATGCCCTGCACGATGTCGAAGACCGCCAACATAAGTTCAAGGCCGTACTGCACAGCGCCTTTTGCCAGCACAAATCGTATGAACAGCTTCAGCGCATGCTCCGGCCTCCGGGCTTCCACGAAGCTGCCACAGGTCTTGACGACGCCTGCTGCAAAAAACAGCACCAGCAGGCCAAGGCCAATGGCTGTCATTGCATTGTGGACATTCAGCATGACATTCCAAATGCCGCCGCCCTTGAAGTCGGCAAGGCCCTGTGTGAGAAGCTGCCAAATTTCTGCCAGTTTTTCGTTCCATGTATTGAGCGCCGAATTAAGGTTATCTATGATCCATGAGTTTTCGCCTATGTGTTTTCACCTCCCCCGCTGCCGTCATGTACCTGTGTTTACGCAACGCCGATCAGCGCGAGGATCTCCCGCGCAAAAGTGATCACAAGCCCGCCAGCCAGCGTCAAGAAGCCCTGGCTTCTCTGGCTGGGGTCGTGGCTTTGGAAAGATAAGCCGACCTGTACCACGCCCCAGCCCAGCAGAATAATACCTACTGCGCGAATGAGGGAAAATACAAAATCGGACAGATTGTTAACGATAGCCAGAGGATCGTCTGCGGCAAAGGCTGGGGTACTAAAGCAAAATACACATAATACCAGTGCCATGTATGTGGCAAAGGCTCTTTGTTCCGCCCTGCCCAACTTTGCCGGACAGCTTTTTTCCTTTTTATGAAAAGATTTCAAGATAATCAATAGGGTATACCTCCTGCTTTACTTTGCCAACCGGGACAGCAGATTGCTGCTCCGGCTGGCGCTGTTGTTTGTTCGTATGTTCTTATGCTAAAAAATCGCGCATATCCAGCAGTTCATAATTTTCCGGGCTGCCGGAAAGATCGTTTTCAACCAAGCGCGCGGCTGTATAATCGTAGGGCGGCGCGCCGCCGTCCTCTGTGTACCGCACGTTCGGGTGGCGTTTCAAATCGTATTTATTGTCCATCATGGGGCGCTCGCCGCGCACGAACAGGATCGCCTTTCCGTTATCCAGCAGACGCACCTCGTCCGGCGTGAGAAGTTCCCGGCCTGTCAGCTGCGTGCTGGTACTGTAACTGCCGTTACGGCCCCGGCTGCGGCTGTGGGAATCTGCGGACAGCGTCTGCTTACCGAGCATCTCCGAAACATACTTATGTGTTTCTTTTTCATTTCCCCCGATATACAAAAACTCATCGCACAGCCCCACGAGCGACTCCCAACTATCCTTGAACAGCGCCTTGATCTGTGCCATGTTCTGACAGATATAGGATGTAAAAATGCCGCGGCTGCGCATGGTCGCCAGAGATGTCAGAAAACTGTCGGTGGGCAGGGAAATGTTCGGCGCTTCATCGATCAACAAATGCACAGGCACTGGCAGTCGCCCTTTATGTTTTCGGTCCGCTTCATGGTAAAGAGCCTGGATGAGCTGGCCGTACATGAGGCCGACAAGATAGTTCAGTGATTTCTCACTGTCCGGGATGCAGCAGAACAGCGCCACCTTTTTCTCCCCCAATTCCTCCAGATGCAGATCGTCTGTGCAGGTCATCTTTATGACCTCCGGCAGCAGGAATGCCGACAGCCGCACACCCACGCTCACAAGGATACTTTTGGCTGTCTTGCCCGAAACGAGTTGTCAAGGACTTTTTAATCAAATTCACAAAAAAGCCACAAAAAAAGTGCCAGGAAGCAGATTTTAGCTCCTGACACTTTGGCGGATGGGTTATTTTCTCCTGCTTAACAGTTCGTCGCAAAGGTACGCATATTCCGGCAGTTGGTCGATATAGGGTTTCCAGCGCCGCTTAATCTCGGCCAGTTCCAGCGGATCGGCGTCCTCGAAGTCATGGTCGTTTCCGGTCATTCCAAAAACATCCAGTGCTATATCATTCAAGCACTCATTACAAAGACCGGCAGCGGACTCTATCCAGTTGCCGGTGTCAATATAGACCGGGTCGATAGATATTGCCAGCCACACATAGCCGACCTTATCCGACCAAACCAAATCATAAGCGGTCATCTGCCGGATATGTTTCTCAAACACTTTGCGGACGCGCTCAATCTCATTTTTCTCTTTTTCTGTGTACAGCATTTTCATGTCCTCCTTGGCTAAAGTTTTGGTGTGTACCATCATCAGTTTAACACAAGGCGGCTGGCTTTATCAGCCGGTCACATCTGCTGTATCTCGTTTTTGAGCATACGCTTGATTTTGTCGCTCATGGTTTCGGTGCTGGTATTGCTGAAATGGACGCGCACCTTGTAGGTGGTCTTGCCGATTTTCTTTACCAGCGCGGGGGCGTCCTCCGGCGCTCTGGCGGGGGTGGTGCCTGCGGTCTGCATGGTACGGGTTTCTTTGTTCATGGCGCTCCTTTCTCCGGGCGGGGCTGCGCCGTCCGGCAAAACAATCAATCGCTCTTACGGTTTACAATGTCTTTCGCCGCCTGCTTAGTGGCCCCGGCGTTTTCCTCCCGGAAGTTCTTCCCGGCAAAGAGGATCGGGGCGCACCGTTCCAGGATGCGGTCATAGATACGGGCATGGGCCAGGTCGGGCGGGTTCTTGAGTTCGGCCAGCTTCAGGTTGGTGGTGATGATCATGGGCCTGCGGCTGCGGTAGCGGCTGTCAATGACGAAAAACATCTGCTCCATCGCATACTCGGTGCTGCGCTCCACACCCAAATCGTCAATGATGAGCAGGTCGTACTCGTCAAAGCTGGCGATAAAGTCGGCCCTGTCATCGGAGAACATCCCCGTCAGGCGGTTCAGGATGGTGGGAAAGTTTGTCATCAGCACCGGCACATCCCGGTCAAGCAGGGCGTTGGCGATACAACCGGCGAAAAAGGACTTGCCGGTTCCCACATCCCCAAACAGCAGCAGGCCAGTGTTGTTTCGGTATGCCTCCTTCCAGTTCTCCACATAGGCGCGGGCCTTGTCCATCAGAGGATTTTGGCCGTTGTCGTTGGCAAAGGTGTAGTCGTACAGATAGCGGTCTTGCAGGCCCTGGGCCTTCCGGCGCCTGATACGCTCCATGCGGCGCTGCCGTTCCTCGGCGGCCTTGCGCTGTTCCTCGGCCTCCCGCTGGCACTGGCAGATACAGCGGGGCATGAAGTAGCCCGGTTTCCCAAAGCAAGGCACAACGGTCTGCCTCTGGCCGCCGCACTTCTTACAGTGAATAAGGCCGTCTGCCGGGTCTATGTACTCGTCCCAGGCCAGCTCCACACCGGCGGCTGCCTTGTCGATCAGCGCCCGGATTTCTGCGGTAATCTCCATCATACGGTTTCATCCTCCTTTACGCTGTAATCCCGGTTGCGGGTGGGCGGGGCCGCTTTCTTCGCGTCCTCGCTGGCCCAGCGCCGGATGGTGGCGGCATGGCTCTGATACCGCTTGCCGGTAGAAGCCATATACTCGGACAGCTTTTCGATGTACTGGCCCCATACGGTGGGAAAGCTGGCCTGCAAGTCTGCCAGTTCCTCGTCCGTCAGGAAAACATTCTGGTAACGGCCATAGGCGCGGGCGGGGCGTCCCTTCTCTATCTCTCTCTTTATCTCTATCTCTTTCTCTAACTCTATCTCTATCTCTGGTGGACGAATGTCGGACAAATGTCCGCCGTTTGTCCGAGGCGCGGAAAGAGCCTTGTTTTGAAGCCTCGCTGCTCGCTTTCGCTCGGCCTCGGTGGAGGACTGGCCGATCAGCAGTTCGATATTGCTCATGTAAAAAGTGCCGCTGTCCAGCACTTCCACAAGGCCCAGCTTCAGGAAGATTTGCAAGGCCCTCTCCACAGTGCCGATCTGCTGGCGGGTTATGGTGGCGATCATCTGCGCCGTGTAGGGGATATTCTCGTCAAGCTGGAGCCTCCCGCCGTGTTTCAGCGATTTCAGATACAGCTTGAGCAGAATGTTGGAGTACAGCACACCGTCCTGCATACTTTCCAGCAGCACGATGGAGTCATCGTCAAAATAGTTTTCTTTGAGTTTCAGGTAGTAATATTTTCGATTGTCTGACATGGGTTCCTCCTTGGGGTTCGTTTTGGGCTTCTGTACGCATTTAGAGGGCCGTTTGGGGGGCCAGAGGATAAATCTATCAGGCCCCCGCCGACACCCTCGAAAAAAGCCTTGATTTACAAGGGGTTTTTGCCCTCTAATTGTCCACGCTGTACCCTTCTCCGGCGTTCGCACTCGGCCTTTTGCCGCCGGTGGACTTTCGGCGCACATTCCGGGCAGTATTTGGCCCGGTTGGAGCCGGGCGTGAACAGCGCCCCGCAGACGGCGCACCGCTTGGCGTCCAGGCGGTGGAACAGGGCCGTTTCCAGTTCCCTGTCCAGCGGCAGCACCGCCGCCCGGAACCACCGGCACAACAGGGAGTAGGAAATGGACTGGACGCAGACACATTCCTCCCCATCGTCCAGCGCGATACAGTTGCCGCCGTCATAGTTGCAGCACTCATGTACCAGCCGCCGCGCTCTGCGATACTGGCGGTAGTCCATGACGGGGATGGGTTCAGGCTTGCTTTTCTTCATGCTGGCACTTCCCGCACCCGTCGCAGTTACCGCAGCCCTGGCAGGCATGGGCCTCCGGCTCCGGGCCGGTGGGCGCGTCTGCCGGTTCCGGTTGCAAGAGGGCAAGGGGCAGGCGGATATTCAGGTGGACAGTGACGGGTAAAATAATCTGCTTCATAAGGCAATCTCCTTCCATGAGTGAATGTTGACAATTCTGTGCAAAGGTGTGTCGTGAAACGCGACGCACCGCAAGGGGTCGGCAAAGCGCCGTACCCTTTACCGCTCCGGCCCCCGGTCGCGGGACTTGTCCCGTTCCTGTCGGGCCAGTTGGTCGGCGGCCTTGCGGAGCCGTTCCACGGCTTTCAGTTCCTCCCGCATGGCCTTCATGTCGATGCTGTCCGCCTGCTTCTGGGCGGTCAGCAGGTCGATCTCGCGCCACCATTCCTTCGGAGAAAGTTCCTCGCCGCTGGCTTTCAGTTCTTTCAGATACCGAGCCGCCGCGTCATAGAGGATCAGTTCCCGGCTGTGGCGCTGCTCGAACAGTTCCCGCTTCTCCGGCTTTACCCTGGCAAGCTGCTTATGGACAGCCTTGTACTCGTTGTACTGCGCCCACATCTCCCCGCGCTCAGTGAGAACAGCGATCCGGCGCTCGGCCTTGACGATCTCTCGCCGCAGGTCATAGTAGCGGGTGTTCATATCTGCGATTTTTTCGTGGAGCTGCTGCATGGACTGGATGCCGTTTGCCTGCAAAAAGCTGAACAGGGCGGCGCTCTCCTGCAAAGCCCGGATTTTGCCGGTGCGGGTGTCGGGCCGCTTGAGTTGCTGCTGGGCCTCCCACAAGTCAACCATGCTGGGCTGCTGACCCTCCGGCTTTTCGGCCTCGGCCTTAGACCAGTTGTAAAGGCGGGTAATGCGGGCCTTGATTTCTTTCAGCAGCTTATTGTCAGCGGCGATCTGCCGGTTGACTTCTCCCTTGTCGGTGCGGATGCCGCGCTTCTCCATCTGGCTGGCTGCTGGCCCCAGGTGGACAGAGGGGATTTTATCAATGCCCTGGCGCTTGTAGCTGCGGTGGTCTACCAGGGCAGGCTGACCGGCGGCCTCCAATGCCCGGTTGGTATAAGCCGCCCATGCCGCCCGCCAAATCTCCACATTCCCTTTGTCGTTCCAGTCGGTGGTGTCCTCCCGGTGGTTTTTCCAGCCGCCTTTCCCATCCGGGATACGCTGGCCGTTCTCGTCCAGGTCGTATGCCTTGCGGCACTTTGCGCCCCATGCGCCATTTTCTTTCAGGGGCCGGACGGTCAGCATGATATGAACATGGGGGTTGCCGGTTCCCTTGTCATGGATGGCAAAGTCGGCGCACATCCCCTTGTCCACAAAGTTGTCCTTCACATAGGCCCGTACAAGGGCAAGCTGCTGTTCTCTGGTAAGCTCGCGGGGGAGGGCCGCTTCAATCTCGCGGGCAAGCTGGCTGTCCCTGGCTTTCTCGATCTGCTCCACACTGTTCCAGAGGGTGGAGCGGTCTGCAAACTCCGGCGGGGCGTGGGCGGGCAGCATGATTTCCGCATGGACAACGCCGCCCTTCCGGGTGTAATCATGGGTCAGGCCGTCCCATTCATTTGTCAGTTTGGCTCCGCTTCGGTAGGCAGCTGCGGCAACAGCGGAACGGCCCTCGCTGCGCTTGATGATACTGACGGGGATATGGCAAAAATCTATGGGTGGCACCTCCTTTCGGCGGGGATATTTCAGGCTCCGTGGAGCCGAACAGACGCGAAGCGGGTGTTTGGCTGCGCGGGGCGCACAAGGGGTTTGGGGAGTGTAGCTCCCCATCGCGGACGAAGTACGCAACAGCCCCCGGCAGGGCGCACGACACCGGCAACGGTGTATAAGTGCGCCCTTGTAAACAAGGGACTTACGGCTTGTCCCCGGATTTCGGCAGTTTTGCGGCCAGTTCCGCCGCCCCCGGAAGATGGGACAGGGCAATCAGGAACGCCTTGACCTCTACGCCGGGAAGGTCGGGGGCCAGAGGGAAAATGCCCTCCAAAATAGCCCCGCGTTCAATCAGGCGGCGGGTGCGGGCCTTGCGTTCCTCGTTGCGCTGCTTGTTCTCCAAAATCTTCTGGCGATTCTCAAGCTGACGGATTTCCTTCAGGACTTCTTCGCGCTCGTCTTTTTTCTGTTTCGCTTGGGTGGTGATTTCTTTGTGCATATCGCGTCCTCCTTCAGCGGCTCCATCCAGCCGCGCTTGATATAATATTTCTGCAACTTGATAATGGCGTTGCGAACCGTGACGATGGCCGCTGATGTCGTAAAGCCTTCGGCCTCGGCAATCTCCTTAAACTGCTTGCCCTCCCAAAACCGAGCGTGCAGGCAGCTTGCCTGCCGGGGCGTCAGGGTGGCAAGGGCCTCCCGGAGCCGTTCCATCATCAGGGCGCGGGCGGCCTCCTGTTCCCGTTCCGTTTCCTTCTCCACCAGAATATCCTCCGGGGAAACGGCCTGCTCCGGGAAATGGTGTTCCATGCCGGGGGATGCGTCCAGAGAATAACAGTGATAATGCTGCTTGGCGTCATTGGCGTCCTCTGCGCGGCTTTCCTCCACAATGGCGTCTGCAACCTCGTCCGGCACTTCCACAAAAGTGTCCTTTTTACAAATCGGGTAGTAGTATTTTTTCAGGTTGATGGTTTTCATAGGCCGCTTGTCCATTTCCGGCGTATGAAGTACCGGCGCAGCCGCCGGAGCGCCGCATGGATGGACTTCCCAGCCTGGGATGGGGTAATACCCTCCATCGCGGCAATGTCCTTCACTTTCATCCCCAGCATATACCGGGCATGGACGCGGCGGGCCTGCGCTGGGGGCAGAGAGGAAATCGCCTCATAGAGCCGCCGGAGCAGCTCGGCGTATTCGGCCTGCGCTTCCTTTTCCATCAGGCAATCCTCCGGCGATGGCTGCGCCCAGCCGATGGCGGCCTTCTCAATCCCATCATCGCAGTCAAGGGAGTAAAACGCCTTGTAGCGGTACATCTTCCTCTCCCTGGCGGCCTCGGCCCGCTTGTCCAGTAGGAATGCCTCAACGATTTCATCCGACACCTCCACAAAGGTGTCCTCGGTGCAGAACGGGTAATACTGTTTGAGGTTGATCGTCTGCATAGGCCCGCCCTCACTCTGCCGGGAAAAGTCCGTCATAGCAGCGGCGCATATTCCGCAGGCCCCGCCGAATGGCAACGCTGACCTTGCTGCTGTGTACGTCCTCCATCCGGGCAATTTTCGGCTGGCTGATACCGGCGATGTAGTAGGCCCGGACGCGGCGGGCCTGTGTGGGGGTAGCATGGGCCAGAGCCTCCGGCAAGGCGGCCAGCAGCCGCAGATGGGCGGCCCGTTCCTCGCGCTCCAAAAGGATTTCCTCCGGCGATCTGCCGTGTTCCAGCGCATAGTTCTCCGTCCAGCTATATGCGTCCAGAGAGTAGTAGGCGCGGTGGTAGACCTTCCGGCGCTCATAGTTGTTCATCTCGCGCTGGGCCTGCCGCATGACCTCCCAAACTTCATCGCTGACCTCCACAAACTCGTCATGCCGGTAGTGGGGATAAATCCACCGCAGATTGATTGTTTTCATAGGCTTACCTCCTGAAAATGGGAGAGGCGGGCAGCTTGTCCGCTGTCCGCCTCCCGCTGGGATAAGGGAAACAATCCCTTTCACTTGGTAGCCCGAAAACAGGTCATTCGTTAAGCCTGTTTTCAAAGAAATTTATAAATTTTTTTCTGACTGCCTCCACACTCTGATACACGGCCACTTTGGAGCAGCCGCACACTGTCCCGATCTCTGCAAGGGTCAGCCCGTCCAGGGCATAGAGCAGGAACCGGCGGCGCTGGGCCTCGGTGCAGGTGTCCAGGACGGCCATCAGCTCGTCCAGCGTTTCCATGCGGCAAAGGTATTCCTCCGGCGTTTCGCCGTAGATACCCACGCCCTCGGTGGCAACTATGTATTCGTCAAACTCCCGGCCATCCCAATGCCGCCGCTGCTCATGGGACAGGTTCTCGGCTTTGTGGTCGGCCCGGTCAAGAAATTCATAGACTTCCAGTGTGACCTCCACGGCCACAGCTTGTCCGTTATAATTGATGGTGACTTCCATCGGCCTTTCCTCCGTTCAGATTTTTGCGGGAAAATCTGAACGGGGCGGCGGGGAACGACACCGGGGACAGGGTTCGGGCCATGTTGGCCCGATGTTCCGGCCCCATAGGTATGAAAAAGCGCCCGGACAGCAGAAAGCTATTCGAGCGCAAAAAACACGGTATTCAGTTACATTATGACAATTTTCGCACTGGCTGCCAGACGGGGCCTGTTCGGTGGCCGGGATTTTTTTGACGATAGTGCAAATATCGTCTGAATTTGTCGGCGGTCAGTGTGCTTCATGGCGGCTCCCTCCTAAAGCCGCCGTGTCAGCGTGTAGGCGTCACTCCTTTGTATAAGGAACGGCGGCCTTGATGTTACTCAAAACCGCCGCAGTACCCTGAAAATCCATTATGGGCGCACGAAGCTGCCTGCCCTGCAACGGTTTTTTTCTTTCCCCGTCTGGCGGGGCAGGATAGCTTGGCTTATTCGGTTTATTCTTGGTCTTGTGCGGCTGCCTCTTTCAGCCGTGAAAAGCTCTCATCGCTGATAATGTGTTCAATCCGGCAGGCGTCGGCCTCCGCAGTCGTGGGGTCAACACCTGCGGCAATAAGCTGCTCAGTGAAAAAACAGTGACGCTCGTAGATTTTTTCAGCAACCTCGCGGCCTACATCGGTCAGATGGAGAAAGTGATCCTCGTCCATTGTGAGAAAGCCGCCGTCCCGCAGGGTAGCCACTGCATGGCACACGCTGGGCTTTGACACCTCCATGTGCCGGGCCACATCTACGGAGCGTACCATACCGAGTTTCTTTTGGAGAACAAGGATGGTTTCCAGGTAGTCCTCCCCGGACGCATGAAGTTTCATCAGTACCTCCTTATTACGAATTAAACGCTTAACTTCCAATTTGCAGAAGCCGTCTGCAAATCGACCAGCCTGTGGTATAGCCCGTTTTCCTTCATCAGTTCCTCATGGGTTCCATTTTCGGCTACAACACCATCCGACAGTACAATGATGTTATCAGCAGCCTCGACCGTTCTCATTCTATGGGCGATAATAAGAACCGTCTTTCCTTTGACCAGCTTTGAAATTGCATTTTGAATTTCTGTTTCATTGTCTACATCAAGAGAGGCCGTAGCTTCATCCAGGAGAATAACCGGAGCATCTTTCAAAAGGGCGCGGGCAATAGAAAGGCGCTGGCACTCGCCGCCAGATAATGTAGAACCGTTTTCTCCGATCACCGTCTGATAGCCGTCCGGCAATTTTGAAATAAATTCATCACACTGAGCCGCTTTAGCTGCAGCAATTACTTCCTCGTCCGTAGCGTCTTTCTTGCCAACACGAATATTCTCCATGATGGTGTTGTTAAAAAGTACGACATCTTGAAAAACGATAGAGTAATTTTTCATCAGCATGGTTGAATTGAGTGGGGCAATATCGGTTCCGCCTAAAAGTATTCTTCCTCCATCCAGCGGATAGAATTTTGCCGCCAGCTTTGCAACGGTACTTTTGCCTCCACCAGATGGGCCGACTAATGCTGTGACTTGTCCCTGCTTTGCGGTAAACGAAACATCCCGCAGCACTGGTTTGCCTTTTTCGTAAGAAAACCGGACATGGTCGAAAGTAATATCGTATCCGTTTGTACGGATCTCTTTCTCTCCGGTTTCTTCCGGGTAATTTTCAATTTCTTTCAAGCGGTTCACTTGAAGCTGTACGGAAAACAGCTCTGCCATATTTGCCATTGCCCCGGAAAGCGGATCATACAGGCGGGAAGCAGCAATCAAAAACAGGATATAGGTAAACAGGGATGTATCTCCATTTACCACAAGACTGTTACCCACAACAATTACCGTTGCCAAACCGAGCCGCAGGAACATCTGTCCAGTTGTCAGCAGGCTTGCTGTCGTCATTTCAGAGGAAATCTGTGCCTTTTCCGCAGCATCCATCTTCGCATCCAGTTTGCGGAGATAATCTTCCTCCTGATTGCAGGCTTTTATATCCTGTACGGTTTCCAAACATTCCTGAATGCCTTCGGCCAGTTCTAATCTGGTGTTCATATGCTTTTTGCAAAGTTTTTCCTGACATTTCCGGGACAGGATTACGATTGCAAAGGAAATCGGAGCTACCCAGAGAAGCGCCAGCCCCATCTGCCAGTTGAAGATCAACAGACCAATACAAACAATACCAGTTGAGATAACAGCTCCAAAGAATTGCGGAACTGTATGGGAAAATGCGTGTTCAAAATTTGCACAGTCCCCCATAATGGTGCTTGTCAGATCAGCAAGATCGCGCTGATGGAAAAAGGTCAGCGGAAGAGTACGCAATTTTTCCGCAAGACCAATGCGCCGCCTTGCGCTTTCGTCATAGGTTCCGAGATATGTTGCAGTGTACTGGCAATAGTGGAATATAAAAACAACGGCTAAAATCACTATTCCAATCACCGTATAAACGATGGCGCTGATTTCCGGTGCATTCGTTCCCAAAACAGGCGCAAGAAGTTGATTGAGGACGATGGCCAGAAGAATAACCGGAAACATAAGACTGATATTTGCCAGTACGGAATAAATAATTCCTTTCAGCAGGTCTTTTGCACCCTGATCGCTTAACGCATACTTGTTCTTCAATGCTTTAATCATGCTGTTCGCCCTCCTTTCCGACCTTCCATGCAATCGATGTCTGGTAATCCTTCCACATGGAGGAATAAATTCCATTTAAGTTTAATAGTTCTTCGTGTGTTCCCCTTTCTGCAATCTGTCCATCCTTAAAGACCAGAATGAGATCTGCATCCTGTATCGTAGAAAGCCGGTGGGCTATCATCAGAACAGTTTTATTTTGGGTCAACCGCTCAAAGGCAAGCTGTATCTGATGTTCGTTCTCGGCGTCTGCAAATGCTGTGGCTTCGTCAAGCACGATAATAGGAGCATCTTTTAAGACTGCTCTTGCCAACGCAATCCTCTGGTTTTCGCCGCCTGAAAGATAAGTACCTCCTGTTCCAACGAGCGTATCAAGTCCATCCGGGAGCCGGTCAATAATATCTTTGCACTGTGCTTCATTGGCCGCTTTCATCACTTCTTCCCTGGTGGCGTCTGGACGGGCCGCCTTAATATTATTAAGTAAGGTATCTTTGAACAGACGGGTATTCTGAAACACAAAAGCAACTCTTTTCATCAGTTCTCGTTTTTCAATATTGCGGACATCCACGCCGCCAATCGTAACGGAACCTGACTGAACATCATAAAATCGGGGGATGAGGCTTGCCGCCGTACTTTTACCACTGCCAGAAGCTCCAACAAGCGCAACCGTTTTCCCTGCTGGAACCACAAAGCTGATATGGTCTAAGGCTTTTTCTTGGGCACCTGGATAGGAAAAAGATACATCCGAAAACACAATCGAAGCGTCTGCCGGAATCATAGGATGCTCCGGCTCCTTTAATGGCTTTTCCTGCAAAATTTCGTCCACTCGGCTGACTGCGCTTTTTGCGGCCATAAGCTGCTCACTGGCAAACATGATACGGTTCATCATAGTTGCACAGACCGGGGTAAACAGACTATAAAACAGGAAATCCAGTACAACATTTTCATAAGCCGCCTGTCCGCTGATCCCAGATAGAATAAACATAACCACCGGAATGAGCAAAACAAATGTGCCGTTCAGCGTTACTGTAAATCCGGTAAGAGGAATACGACATTTCAAAGCATACCCGGAAGCAAATTTCTCATATTCTTCTATCGCTGCATGGAAATTTTTGAAGGAGTAAATTGTCTGCTGAAACACCTTTACAACAGGGATACCGCGAATGTATTCCACGGCCTCTTTGTTCATTGTTTCCAATGCGGTCATATACTTGCCCATAAACTGTGCATTATCTCCACCCATCATCTGTTTCAAAAAGATGACGCTGATCCCCATAGGTATCAGACAGCAAATTCCCAGCCGCCAGTCAAAGAGGAAAATCAAAACAATAACCGCAACCGGCATGACGGCTGCACCGGTCAAATCCGGGAGCTGATGGGCCAGGAACCCTTCTGTAAGTCCTGCATTATCATCAATGATTTTCCGCAGCCGTCCACTGGCATTTTGGCTGAAATAGCCCAACGGCAGTGTCACAATATGGTGAATTGCTGTTTTCCGCATATTGGTCGCTGTACGAAACGCCGCCAGGTGGGTACAGTTCAAAGCGATGAAATAAATTAAAATACTTGCTGCTGCAAACACGACTGCTATCCACGCATAACGAGTACTTTCCGTTGCAAGAGATATATCCCCCGCAGCGAATGCCTGGATCAAATCACGGATAACAAGCCATATACAAACAAAAGGCAGCATAGACAAAATGGTACTAATCCCGGAGAGGACACAGCCCAAAATGGTCAGAGCATGGTAATTCCCTGCGTAACTGAACATTCTGGACAGTTCTCCATTTTTTTGCTTATCCATAAGCAAGGCTCCTTTCGCAATAATAGACGGGTTAGCATCTTCTAACCCGTCTATTATCATAAAATCATTCAGTTGTTTCTGCCACTCCATACAGAGCGTATCTATCCAATCAGACACATAATTCATTGACACATAAGGCAGGAATATAAGCGGGACAAATTTTCCTGTAACGGAAATGTTTCTACATGACCTTCATCAACGAAATGCAGAACCCGATTGCAAGTCATAGCGGCAAATTCATAATCGTGGGTAATGATTAAAATTGTCTTTCCTTTTTGCGCCAGAGCTTTCAAATGCTCCGATATTCTCATCATATTTTTGAAATCAAGACCGCTGGTAGGCTCATCCAAAATCAAAACGGGGGTATCTATCCAATCCGATACAGCGAGAGCGAGCCGTTGTTTCTGCCCGCCGGAAAGAGTAGCGGGATGCCGTTCTTTCCATTCAAACAAGCCATATAGTTTTAGCAGATCATCGCGTTGCTCCTGGGTACTGCCTTTTCCGTTTAATAGCAGTTCTTCTTCTACGCTGTCCCCAAACAACTGGCAATCTGTATTTTGCATAACAAAGTAGGCAAAATTTTTCCTTTTGCCTTTAGATACCTTTGTCCCGTTATATATGACCTGACCCTCTTTTTCCTTTTGCATACCACAAAGAATATTCGACAAAGTAGTTTTTCCTATTCCGTTATGGCCTACAATCGCAATCAGGTCGCCAGCATACGCCCGAAAAGATATATCGTGGAAAACCGGATGTTTGCGATAGGAAAACGCCAAATCCTTTACCTCCATCGTCATATCTTTTTCTTTTGTAGGGGGAATATCTACTTCAATATGGTGTAAATCTGCCGCCCGTATTCCTATGGCTCGTCTTTTTTCTTCTGGAATAGAGAGCAGTTCTCCCGCCATCCATTCTTCTTTTATGCTCCCGTTTTCCATATAAAGAAAACGGTCTGCAAGGTCAGTAAGATAATAAAGCCGGTGTTCAGCAATAATGATTGTGTGGCCTTCCGCTTTTAGTCCACCCATCAAATTTTTAAGCGCCTCAACGGAATACATATCCAAATTGGCCGAAGGTTCATCAAACACATAAATTTCCGGGTCAACAGCATTGACGGAGGCCACCGCTATTTTCTGTTTTTCTCCGCTGGACATCGGATAAATTTCTTTCCCGCGCAGCATATCTCCGTTAATACGTTTGATCGCACTTGAAACCCGTCCATCCAGTTCTTCATACGGAACGCCATAGTTTTCACACCCGAACGCAATTTCATCCTCTGTAGTACTGGCAAAAAACTGGCTCTTTGGATCTTGAAAGATTGAACCTACTTTTTTCCCGATTTCATACAGAGGATATTCCGATATGCTGCGTCCCAGCAGTGTGACACGCCCTTTCAGCGTTCCTTCATAAAATTGTTCGGCCAACCCGTTTATCAATCGTGTTAAAGTTGTCTTTCCGCAGCCGCTCCCTCCAGTCAGAACGAGGAACTCGCCCTCCTTTACATCAAGACTGATATGATGGATACTTTCTGTTTCGGCTCCCGGATATTCAAAAGATACATCTTCAAACTGGATAACGGATCGTCTTGTCTTAAAATTTTCCATTACGCTACCGTCCTTTCCAGCATAAAATAGAGCACTGTTACGCAAACAGCAATCACACACATAATCCAATCCCGTTTTTGAAATTCTATCTTTCTGCGGCAGGTATGTTTCCCCGGATTAGATATTCCTCTGCTTTCGGCAGAAGCGGCAAGTTCTTCTGCTATTCTGGATGAACGGAAAATAACAGGTGTAACAATATACTCCATTGCATCCAGAGGGTGTTTCCATGACAGTAATTTTCGCAGCCGAAGAGAAGCAAAAACATCAGAAAACTCACTGCGGACGGTGGGAAAGAAACGCAGCATAAAGGTCACAGGTAAAGCAATTCCATCAGGAGCGTGTATTTTCTTGAAAACGGCCACTACTTCTCCTGGCGGCATACCAATCACAGGCTGTGCCGCCATAACCATCATCAAAATACGCAACACCATGAATAGAAACATTTCCGGCATAAGAATAGTAATGCCCTGTCCGCCTGAAATCAGCCGCAGCACAATAAAAACACCGCAGACAATCAGATATTTTATAGTCTGCCTGCCAAAGCCCTGAATAATCAGATACACACTTAAAACTCCCAAAAGCGTGTATATCAAAATGTCGCTTGTGAGCACCGCCACAAGCGACATAGTGAGAACTATGACAAGCAATTTGGTCCGAAAATCAAATTTTATGTTCATAGCTTATTTAATCGCGCCACTCTTTCTGAAGTGCTTCACAATCAGTTTGTTACTAATCATACAGCCGAGGACGGCGAGAATAGCAGTAACAACCAGGCTCAAAATGACATACTTCGGATCGGTGTAATACTGGGTCTGTATCTGAACCTGCTGCTCGCTGACACCAGTAGCGAGGAACGCATCTCTGAAAAACCAGATTTCTGACATACCATGTGCAGCACGAACCAACGCCGTGATTACCCACGAAACAGACACACGCTTAATGTCATGGTAAGCATTCTTTCCGCACATGGAAAGCTCTGCAATGATACCGCCGCCCAAAAACCACGGGATCATAAACGGCCCCATCATCAGTCCGGCGACAATCGCCCACATGATATTGTAGACAAGGGCGGGGCCATGCTTGCCGACTTTCATGCACATGTAAACATAAAATGGCGCAAGGATAAGTGCTGCGCCAGCGGCATTGAAAATCATGGAGTAAAATAGAGAAGCGCCGGTCAGGGTTGAGTAAACCATAAATACCACGAACATGACCGCACAGAAAATACCAATGATAGCCGCATCTTTGACAGTATATTTGTTACCTGTCGATTTTTCATTTCCCATTTGGAAATCCTCCTTTGTCTTTCAGAAAGTTAGCACTATCTAACCAGCTACTCAAAAAATAGGCCAGCTTCAAGCGTTCTTTCTGCTTTTATCTGACAAAGGATAGTTTAATATAGCTCAGACTTCTTCGCCACTCCATACGGACCGTTTCTATCCAAACGGACACTCTTTCTGAACTCTGTTGGAGAACTGCCATACATTTCCTTGAAGGCAGAAGTAAATTTGTTCGGATTTTCATATCCGATTTTGCTTGCAATCTCCGTCACCGGTAACTCTGTCTCAAGCAGCAGCTTTTGAGCAACTTGAAGCCGATAGGTGCGAAGGTAGGAATAAACAGAGGTTCCGTAAACTCCCCGGAAACATTTTTTCAACGCAGTTGTAGAAATCTTAAATTTTTGAGAAAGCTGCTCAATCGTGTGGTGTGTCGTTAAATCTTCCGTGATATATGACGCTACGGCCTTAATCAATGCAACTTGATTTTGATTGTAATAATCCGTCTGCAAAACTTCTTCTGCTGTATTGAGATCGCTTAAAAAAAGGAGCAGTTCCAGCATTTTAATTTTCATGTATCCCGGTTTTCTTTTTTCCCGGACATGATAGAGCTCTGAAAAAATATGTTCAATAGACGGGTTCGCCCGCATAATGCAGCAGCGGTTTCCTTCGCATATATATTTTTGTATGTAGTGCAGATCAATATTTAGCAGTTCCATAATCCGCCGTACCTCCGGCAACAACTCATCCAAATTGATGATAATGGAAATGCCGTGATAGTGGTTCAGGGGAAAACACGAGTTTGACTTTCTCTTCATCATAGAACTGATAGACAAGTCACCTTCCGCCATATAGCAACAGCTATTTTCACCAAAACTACACTCAAATCGCCCGATTAAACAATGGTTGATCTCTATCATGTTTTTTGCGGTAGCCTGGTTTTGGTTGCAATATCCTATGTGCATATCGTTGTAGTAAAGCTCAATACCCGGAAAAACCTGATAAACAGTAATCCGTCCATATCCCGTTTCATTCGACAGCCTGAATATTTTACAGTCCTGACACAATTCGTCTTTGGCTTCTTCCGGAGAACCATATAGTTTCATTCCCTCAAATTTATCTGGCAATTCTGACTGTGATAAAATCTCAATCGCGCCAGAGAGTGTTTGTTTGTCATAGGCAAGCACTTCCTACGCCTCCCTTCGGTTTGATGTGGCTAACCATTTTCAGTATAGGCGCGATAACGAGTGATGTCAAATGTTTTTCTGGCAAAAAGAAACAGAGGAAAATCCTCTGTTTCCGGATAGTGTTAGGTATAAATCAATTCTTGAAAAATAACTTCCTCCGCCTGTGCTTTCAGCGTGTTCATCAGCCCCACCCAGCGCATGGAGTCACGGGCTTTCAGTTCTTCGGTGACGCCCGCCGCTTCCATCATACGGGGCAGCATGGCGTCCATCCGTTCACGCGCCTCCCGGTCAATCTCCAACAGGTGCGGGTACAGCTTTTCGCTCAAAATCAAGCTGCTGTAAAGGCCGGGCCGGTGTTCCTTCAGGTAGCGTTGCCGCATACGGCCATACTTGCCAATGGGGGCCTCCGGCTGCTCGGAAAGTTTCAGGTCGGGGATGTAGTAATCTCCGCAGCGGGTGTAAGTCAATTTGCTCATGTTCATCCTCCTTTGCACTGTGACGGTTAAACTGCGGCGCTGGCCGGTAAAGCGGCCTTGCGCGGCTCCTGCCTGGGTAACTGGCTGACGGGGATAAAAACGCCCTTTTCCATGTCCTCGGCCCGGATCGCGGCCTTTGCTGCCTCCACCTGGGCCCTGCGCTTGGCGTTGTAGAGTTCTTCCCATTCCTTCTGTTTGCCATTGGCCTTGCGGCGCAAGTAGTTCTGGTGAAGCCTGTCTTTGCGTTCCTCCTTCTTCCGCAGTTCTTCCTGTTCCTCCGGGGTCAGGGGAACCGGCTGCAAGGCGGGCGGGATATACCGGCCCACAAAGTTGAAGTAGATTTCAACCTCCTGCGTGGTATCCTGGCTGCCTTTCCGGGCGCGCTCATGGACAAGGATTTTCTCTACAAACTCGTTGAGCATGGTGTTTGTCAGCGTGTCGAAGTTCTCGTACTTATCAATCAGGGCAATAAACTTCTCCGCAGATTTCCGGCTCTGCTCATAGCCGGTAACGGCCTTTTCCAGTTCCGTGATTTCCGCATGGAGAGCGTCCTGCTCTTTGGCATACTGTGCGTCCAGGGCCTCATACCGGGCGTCCGGCAGCTTACCCAAGGCGTTGTCCTCATAGATTTTGCAAATCAGCTTTTCCAGTTCCCCAGCCCGCTTTTGGGCGGCGGCCAGCCGTTTCCGCTTTTTGGATATGTCGGCGGTTTGCTGGGCGGCCTGCGTTTCCTGGACGGTGCGGATAAACTCGGCCCGGTCATTTTTGGAATACTCCGCGATGGCCCGGAGCATATCGGTTATCAGGGTCAGGACGGCCTCGGCCCGGATGCGGTGCTGTGTGGGGCAAAGGGCGCCGATAGGGTACTTGCTGTACTGGCTGCAAGTAAACTGTGGGTCACGCTTGCCGTTATTGACGCGATGGACATACATCTTGCCGCCGCAGTCGGCGCAGTACATCAGGCCGGTCAAAGGGTGGGCCTCGCCCCAGCCGTCCGGGTAGCGCCGGACATTCGCCCGGATGCGCTGCACATTGTCAAAGGTTTCCTGGTCGATGATGGCCTCATGGGTATTCTCGAAAATCGTCCACTCGCTTTCGTCAACATAGTGGCTTTTCTTGTCCTTGAAGTGCTTGCGGGTCTTGAAATTGATAGTATGGCCCAGGTATTCCCGCTTTTTTAGGATGTTCACAATGGTGGACGATCCCCAGCCGTAGGGGTCTTTGACCGGCTTTGACCTGTTTACGCCCTCGTGAAAGCGGGCCAGATGGACAGCGGGGATTTCAACCTTTGCCTCGGACAGCAGCTTGGAGATTTGATAGGGGCCGTAGCCCTCCATCGTCAGGGAAAAGATGCGGCGTACCACTTCGGCGGCTTCTTCGTCAACAAGCCAGTGTTCCCGCTTCTCGTCCCACAGGTAGCCGTAAATGACAGTGCCGGTCAGGTGCTTGCCGCTCATGCCCTTGGACTTGAACACGGAGCGGATTTTCCGGCTGGTGTCGCGGGCATAAAACTCGTTCATGATGTTGCGGAACGGGGTAAAATCATCATCGCCTTTCAGACTGTCTACACCGTCATTGATAGCGATCAGCCGGACGCCGCGCTGCCGCAAAATCTCCATGACCTGGCCGACTTTCAGATAGTCACGCCCCAGGCGGCTCATGTCTTTGATAACAATGGCCTCCACTCGTCCGGCCTCGACTTCCTCCATCATCGCCAGAAAGCCGGGACGGTCAAAACGGGTTCCCGATACGCCGTCATCGGTGAAGTGAGTGGGGTTCGGCAGCCCGTTCCGGCGGGCAAAGTCCTCTAACATCTGCTTTTGATGGCTTATGGAGTTGCTCTCGCCCTGTAACTCATCATCGCGGCTCAAACGCTCGTACAGTGGGGTGATTTTTTCGTTTCTCATAGCTGTACCTCCTGAAATGAAAATGCTCTAAGTGACTGCTTCACTAACCATGACAAAAACCATGATTAAGAAGTCACTTAGAGCATACATCTCCCGCCGCCATTTTGTAAACCCGGTATTGTTTGAGCGCAACACTCTCCGGGTCTCGCATCTCGAGGCGTGCGAACAGCATATCCAAAGGTGACTCGTAGTCCTCGTCATCCTCTTTGACTTCTGCTGCCTGTAACATCTCCATCACCATAGGCAGGTTCTGCTCGTGTTCCGGCGCCTCATGGATGAGATACAGCACCAATGCCTGCAACAGCGCCGTTTCGCTTTTTTCCCAAAATGGATCGTTATTTTTGCTGCCTGGCGGCGTGGTCGCCTGGATGAGCGTATCGATCATGCGCAGCGCATCTTTGTCGCTTTGGATGTATTGCAGGGGATTATAGCAAAACGAAGTGGCCGGGCTGGTCAAGTCCAGCACACGCACCTCATAGCCCCGCGCAATGAGTAATGCTCCTGTTTTACGCAGCACTTCACTCTTTGGATCTGTGACCACCAGCGAACAGGGCGGCGCATTTTTGTTTCGGCCCGCCGCCTCCAGTATGTTCGGCACACAGTACCCCCGTGTTTTTCCCGCGCCCGAACCGCCCACCACAAGCACATTGATGTTGTGTTTGTGCCTGTATCCGTCCCAGCCGATGGTAAAGTGCTGGGTGAGGATGAGGTTGCCGCCCCGTTTGTCCCGGTATCTTCGGGCAATTCCAAACACATCTCCCCAATGTGCGGAGCCGTGTTCCTCGCCCCGGCGTGTGGCCGTTACGCTGGACCGTACCATACCGACAGCCACTGCATAAACGAATGAAAACAGCAGCAGGCACCTGCCGGAATACTCGGACCAGCGGATATTCCACGGCTGCTCCAGCGCGGTGCTCAACTCCTCCATCAGCCTCATCAGGTCCATCCCCGGTCTCCACACCCCGACTGTTATCAGAGCAAACCACCAAACGATGGGCAAGGGCAGCAGCCACATCCACCATGGCGTTGGCTGTTTCATAAGCTCCTCCCCGTTTCTCCAGCATTTTCCCCCAGCCGGTTTTTGAGGGCAGCATAAAAGTCCCGCCCCTTGAGGGGCAGGCCCTGTACTGCACGTTCTTCTTCCAACGCAAAGCGTTGTTCCAACTGTTCCACTGAATAGTCCGCGCGGAACTGCCGCCATGTATGCGCGTCCATATACCGCAGTTTTTCCCATAGCTCCGGGAAGTGCTTTCGCAGGGTACGCAGTTCTGAGAGTGGCTGCAGCGGACAGCACCAGCATGATACGCGCCGGAACAGGTCGTACAGCCCGCCCCAATCGAAGCCCCTCGCCCTGCAGTACGCAAGACAGTCGGCTTCTGCCATCTCCCACTCCACCAGCGGATATTGAAATTCACGTACACGTTCCTGCTCGTCCGCAGCTATACCAATGTATTGAACAACTTCGAACTCCTTTTTCAATTCCCGCAGATAGCGGTCGATGATGCGTGTCTTGAGCCTTGCGGTACACCACCGGCACTGGGGCCCCGGCCAGCTTAGCCCCGACAGTCCCTCCAGCGCCGGATTTTTGCGGGGCGGCGCGTATTCATAGAACAGGTACTCAAAAGAATGCGGCGGCTTCAGCCGCGTGATTGGGAATTGCAGATATTGCTCCAGCTTGTCGATGTGTTCGTACATCTGAGGAAATTCCAATCCTGTGTCTACAAAGAGTAAGATATCCATTGGCCAGCCTTCTTCCCTCATACGCAGGGCCAGTGCTGTGGAATCTTTCCCACCAGATAGCGAAATAACATGTTTTTTCTTTAGTTGATAGGCAGTTTCTCCTCCCTTTTTCTCGCAAAAAATCCCCCGCACTGTGATATCACAATGCGGGGGATACGACGTATTTTCAATTTTCGAACAAAAGTATTCTGTTATACAAGCTTTAACCGTCTGATATAGTCCACACTTCCGTGAACGATGTGTACGACATT
>NZ_JXXK01000029.1 GCF_000949455.1 Ruthenibacterium lactatiformans
GGTTCCTTCATTGAAAAAGTTGAACAGCAGCTGCCCAATGAGCAAATATACGGAAAAATTTTCGATACCGCTGCCACGCATGTCAAAAAGCGTGGAAAACACCACCACCATGACGACATTCATCAGCAGCGGGTTGAGCACGCTCCACACCACGCCCAGCACGCTGCGGCGGTATTTCAGCTTGAAATCACGGCCGATCAGGTTCTGCAGCAGGTAGCGGTACCGCCAGAAATCTTTGGCGTAAGCCTTCAGCATCTGCATTTTAATTAGACATCTCTTTCCTCTTATTATACTCCAAGTAAGGATACCACAAAATTTTTCCCTTTACAAGCAAGTAAGATTTTCCTTACGCTAATTTCGACGTTACAGCTTTCTTTTCTCGTACCGGAATAGAATTGGACGAAACCATTTAATTCTATTGCACTACTGATAGAATTTTATATTATAAATCCATCACTGATAAAACATTTTGAAGTTCTGCTTTTAACGGAATACTCTAAACGAATGTTTCTACTATTATTATCCATGCAAAAAAGCGGTGGAAAACGTCGAGAATAAACGCGCTAGAGTCTGTTTTAAAACCTAGCCATTGTGTGAAAAACGACGATGTAATAGAACGGGAGCATGAAGAAACATGAAATAAGCGAAAAACAATGGAACAGGATCAAGGACAAGTTTCCGCCTGAAAGGGAGCCGCCAGGAGGGCGTCCAAGGAAATGCAACCAGGAAATGCTTAACGCAATTCTATACTGGCTGAACACGGGAATTCCATGGCGTGATCTGCCGGAGCGGTTCGGCCCATGGCAAAGCGTATACAGTCGGTTTCGGGCCTGGACAAAAGCCGGAGTGTGGGAAAATATCCTCACAGCCCTGATTGAGCAGGATTTGGTGGACGAAACAACGCTAATGCTGGACAGCACTACGATCAAGGTTCACCAACATGCCAGTGGGGCTAAAAAGGGGGATATCACGAGGAAGCCGGGCAGAGGAGGAGAGGCTTGACCACAAAAGTTCATGCGGTAACGGATGGACTTGGGAATCCATTGCGCTTTTTGCTCTCCAGTGGGAACCGTAATGATATCTGCGTGGCGCAGGCACTGTTGGAACCTTTTGATTTAAACGGCAAGCAAGCTCATTCTGGCGGATAAAGGCTATGACAGCGATAAATTTGTACGCTGGTTGGAAGAACGGGGCGGAATCGTGGTGATTCCCAGCCGTATCACTACCAAACACCCCAGGAAAACAGACTGTCACACGTGCAAAGAGCGTCATCTGGTGGAAAACCTTTTCCTCAAGTTGAAAAACAACCGCCGTTTTGCCACCAGGTATGAGAAGAAAGCACTCTATTTTCACGCTGTTGTCTGTCTTGCCTGTATCCTTGTTTAGTTACTTTGATGGTTTTAAAACAGACTCTACGGTGTTTGGCTATTATTTGTACGCTTCTGTGCGTTTCTGCATCGTGGATTTTGACGAAGATGGCGAGGTCGTTTCCGTGGAGGAAAAGCACGCGCAGTCAAAATCCAATTACGCGATCACGGGATATTTATACTTCTTCTCAATTCTTTAGGGTTGTGGCGAACATTTTGCTGTTCTAACTATATCCATATTCTGCGATACCCATGAGTACCATAACAACGCTCCTGATTCCGGCAACGCATTTCTTCCGCCAGTTCTTCATCCTTTTGTAACATCTCCAAGTGATGTACGAAATCATAATATCGTCCCCCTTTTTCCTGACATAGCAACGCCCCCTATGTAGTTATTGTCCTACATAGGGGGCCTTTTGTATATTGTCCGCTTTTACTGGAGCAGTTCACTGGAAAGCCCTGCCTTTTCCTTATCTCTTACAGCTCACAGGCTGCATCATATGCGGTTTTGATGGCATTGGAAATGTCCGCCACCTTATCCGCACAGTCGCCCACCCGCACTACGGGTATGCCTGCGTTTTCCAGCGCCGATGCATCGAATGCAGCAGGACGCGCCCCCACGGCCATTACCACATAGTCGCAAGGGATGAGCACTTCCCCGCCTTCTTTGTCTTCACAGACAAGTGTATCCATTGTGATTGCTTTCACCGTATGGCCCGGATACTGCTCTACGCCCAGCGTCTTGTAGTTTTCCATCAGCGTGGGAAGGATTGTAGTGCTCTCACCCGCGGCAATCTTATCCATCATCTCCACAATGGAGACCTTACAACCGTGTCCGGCCAGATATTCGGCGGTCTCGCATCCCACCATACCGCCTCCAATGACGGCCACGCGTCCATAGACCTGTTGTTCGCCTGCCAACACGGCCCAAGCGTCGGCCACATTCGGGCCGTTCTTGCCCGGGATGGGAGGTGCAAAGCTGGACGCCCCCACAGCTACGATCACAGCGTCCGGCTTCGTGTCCAAAATGTCCTCCGCAGACACTTCAGCCCCAAGGCGCAGTGTGACTCCCGCTTTGCATACAGCATGCGTCAAGTCCAATACGGCGCGGCGCATTTCTTCCTTGCGGGGCGGTACGCTGGCAATGTTTAACTGGCCTCCTAACTCTGGTGCGCGTTCGAACAGCGTGACGCTGTGCCCGCGCAGAGCGGCCACGCGCGCGGCCTCCAAACCGGATGGCCCACCGCCTACAACCGCAACATTTCTTTTCTCTGCAGCAGGCGTGATAGAACGGGTTCTCTCGTAACCGTTTTCCGCATTGAGCACGCAGGCCAGGAATGCACGGTTCTGGATGTTATCCGTACATCCCTTGTTGCACGAAATGCAGCGTCGGATATCGCACGCACAGCCCGACTGCGCTTTGTTCGGCCAATCCGGGTCGCACAGGAGCGGGCGGCCCAAACCGATGATATCCGCCTTTTCGCTTTCTACGATCCGCTCTGCCATAGCGGGGTCGATAATGCGCCCTACCGTGCTGACCGGAATAGACACAGCCTCCTTCACCTGCCCGGCAATGTCCGCAAAAAAGCCGTAGGGCTGTACGCCCATAGGCGGGATGGTATCCGCCATATTGCCTGTATGATTGGCCTGCGCCACATGAAGCATATCCACGCCGGCTTCCTCCAGCCAACGGGCAAATTTCGGAGCGTCTGCCGCATCCACGCCGCCTTTGCCGCGTTCCGGCGTCACGACGGCAAATTTGTAGTCAATGACCATCTCCGGCACCGCCCGTTTGAGCGCCCGCACCAACATAATCGCAAAACGGGTACGGTTTTCCAAACTGCCACCAAATTTATCGGTACGATGGTTCATGCGTGTGCTGCACAGACATCCCACCAAACGGTCGCCATGTACCTGGACCACGTCCACGCCCGCCTTCTGCGCGCGCTGCGCGCATGCACATATTTTGTCGATGATGGAAAGCAGCGTCTCCTCGCTCACCTCGTCAGTAAAAAACTGCATATCATGGTGCAGCCGGGCACGTACCTCTTCCATTTTCCCTTGGGCAAAAAGCGCGTTGACCGCATCGCAGTCGTATTCCGGATGAAAAATCTGGACGCCCAGCTTTGCGCCATAGGCATGCACACGGTCTGCAAGCAAACGGAAACTTTCAATCTGGCTGTCATCAAACAGCTTTGGCGTGGGAGAAAAACTGCGAATGGGCGCAACGTCGCCCAGCACGATGTATCCCACACCGCCCTGTGCCAGACGGGTATAGAACGCGCGGCTCTGTTCCCCAATGCTGCCGTCCCGTTCCTCATAGCCCGTGGTGAGCGGCGGAAACATGATACGGTTCTTCAACGTTATTCCGCCCACTGTTATCGGCTGCATGATTTTCATTTCCATTGTTGTTTACCTCCCTGCAAATGTCCCCCACAGGAGATCCTGCGGGGGTATTTTTCATAAATTGTCTTGAATGAACTTCCAAATTGCCTGTTCGCAGGCTGTGCGGGACGGAATGGTGGCGAAATTGTGGCCTCCGCCCGAAACACGTACAAACTCAGCCACCTGGTACAGCCCTGCATAACGTTTACAGCTTTCGTCATCCACCAGTTTATCATCATCTGCCCGGATGACGATGACAGGACCGTTGTAGCCTTTTGCCTCTTCAAATGGATCCGGATGCGCCGCCATGTTGTAGTTGAAGGCCATTTTGTAAACAAGCCCCTCCAGGTCAGCATAATCTTTTCCGCTCTGCGTCACCATATCGGCCCGCCGGGCACAGCCATACCACATGCCCGCGCCCGGGCACATCAGGATCAGCCCGTGCGGCCGCAGACGCGGCGCGATGCTGGCCGCCACATAACCTCCCATGCTCTGCCCGGAAAGGAATACACGCCGTGAATCCACATAAGGCTGTGCGCGCACCCAGGCGTATAGATCAGCCGCATCGCTGTGCAGGCCATCGAACGTCATGTCCGAAAATTCGCCGTCACTCTCTCCGCAGCCATAGAAGTCGAACCGTGCGCAGCCCACTCCGTGGTCTGCCAGCATGCGTGCCATATGCGTGTGCAGATACTTGTACCCGGATGCTGAACCTGCAAAGCCGTGCAGATTCAGTACAAAAGGTACCGGCTCGTTCGTCTCAGGCAGCGTCACAATGCCGCGCAGCGTACAGCCCACCCGGTTCTCCATGGATACCTGCAATGTTTTCATGGACATTGCTCCCCGTCTGTTTCCATGGCTGACGCTTTTTCTGCACGGCGGGCTTTCAGCTGCTCCAGCATTTCGGTCGTTTTTGCCTTTGTCAGCGGATAGACAAAGAACAAAATTGCAACCGCGACACCATAACCCAGCACATAAATGCCTGTGTAGGACTTCCAGATGGCGTTGCTTACTTCAGCCGTCTGCACCGCCCCCTCAGCCACGTTGTAGCCGATGAATCCCAGCACAAAACTGGAAAGACTCCCGGAAACAGCACTGGCCAGCTTGCGAAAAAATGAATAAGTAGAGTATACAATGCCTTCGTTACGCTCACCGGTCTGAAGCTCATGATAGTCGATGGAATCGTTCACCATGGCCCAGATGAGCACCTGCATACCGGATGCACCCAGATAGCAGACGCCATTGATGACGATGAACAGTACGGGATTGTGGATGGGGAAAAAGAACAGAAGCGCGAACACAGCTGCCGCAAAACCTGCGCCCCAGCAGCACCATTCCTTTTTGCCCAGTTTATCGGCCAACGGTTGTGTAATGGCGAACGTGATGAGTGAATATAGTACGCTCAAACCGCCGGAGACAGCCATGATTTTAACATTCCCGAAGTAATCCTTGAACAGATAGGTGTTCAGACCGTTGACGACGGAAGCGCCGATCATACCCACAAGGCTGAAAAACATTACGCCCAGCAGCGCCTTATTTTTGGCGATTTCCTTGATGACGTGCAGGTAATTGAGCTTCTCACCTTTCGGGCGTTCCGGTACGGCTACGCGTTCTTTGCACCACACACAGGTGATTTGCAGGCACAGGAGGCCGATAAGAGCGAATACCGAAGCCAGCATCAAAAAACGGCCCGCCACCGGCTTATTGTCTACATACAGTACCAGAGGACCAACCATAACGATGACCGTCATAAAAATGGTACCGCCCAAACTGCGGTAACGGGAAAGCGCTGTGCGGTGGCGCACATCATCCGTCATAACGCTGGAAAGCGTACCAAACGGCACATTTACACAGGTGTACAGCGCCTCATACAGAACATAGGTAACAAACATGTAGGCAAGGCGCAGTCCATAGGCCAAATTGCTCACATTGACAAAGCCCAGGATGCACAGCACCGCCATGGGAAACGAAAAGGCCCGTATCCATGGAATGAACTTTCCTCCCTTTGTCGCCTCGCGGGAATCCACGATCGCACCTATGATAGGGTCATTGACAGCGTCCCATATCTTTGTGATCAGCATCAGGATACCGATGTGGAACGGGTTCACCTGTAAAATCAGTGTGTAGAATACGGACAGGTACATTGCGCGGAACTGCTCCGTACAGCAGCAGCCCAGATCGCCCAGAGTATAGCCGAGCTTATCCCTCATGGAAAACGGTCTCATAATATCCTCCTTTTTTCTCTGCCCCGGTGCTTTTGGACGGAGAAGCTTCTTTACGGCTCTATTATAAAAAGGAGGGCACAAAAATCATATCCAAAAATTGATTGAAAACTATCTGAAATTGATGTACTATACAATTAATCCAAATTTTTTTAATACCGAGTTGGAATTCCACCCTTTTTTACAATCAGGAGGCAAGCAGATGCTGGATTATGCTGTAAAAACAATGTGCTTTGATGCTGCCTGTACAAAGCAGCTGTTCTCGGGGCGTTATTACAGTATTGTATTGGTAACACGCGGCACAGCACGGTTTCACTGGGAAGCGGAGCGTTGGATATGCAGCACCGAGGATCTGTTTCTCTTCAAGCCCGGAGAAGGCGCTGTAATGGTTTTTCCGGGCGGGAAGCTTCCACTGGAAATGCTGTGGGTACAACTTTCCCCCGAGGCCCTGGCTGCGCTCTCTGATGAAGCGACGCAGCTTGAGGCGAGCTTCAACGTGGTGCCCTTCCGGCGCATCGCTGTGCGGGCAGACAGTGAGATATCCATGCTCATCAAAAGCCTGGCACGCCGCATGGTCACGCTGCCGCAGGAGCACGACAGCTTTGCCAGCGCACTGTTTGAGGAGAGCTTGCTGAAGATGTTCGTCATCCTCGTGCTGCGCGCCTGTATCCACGCGGAGCAGCACCGCGCGCAGGGCAGCCGTAAACATCTGATGATGGACGAGCTGTTCGTGTACATCCGTACCCATATCACGGAAGAGATCACTCTGGAGCAGCTGGAGCAGGCATTCTATATCAGCCGGTTCCATATTGCACGGGAATTCAAACGCCAGACAGGACAAACCCTGCACAGCTATATCGTCAAAACCAAACTGGACCTGTGCTGTCATTATATCGAACAGGGGCGTCCCATTACCGAGGTGTACCGGCTGGGAGGATTTGGCGGATACAATCATTTTTTCCGCGCATTCAAGCAGGAATACGGCATGACACCCAAGCAATATTTTCGTTCGGTACAAAAGGATGCGCATGCGTAGAAACACAGCCTCATGCCCTTCCCTTTGTGAGCCTCCATCTTTCCGCAGAGATATAAAACTTGGTTACGCGTTCCTCTCCTTTTCATCCCGCCTTAAAAAAGCACTTGACTTGGAGTCAACTTTAAGCTGTATAATACTGACACGCTTCGATCACAGTTTTCATCCCCCGTTAAGGCTGTGGTTCACATTTCGGAAGCGTGCAAAAGAGGCGGCACTGCACCCGAGTATATAAACAGGAGGAAAACTTTATGGATATGAACAAAACATTGGTTGCCTATTTTTCCTGCACCGGAACCACCCGCCGAGCCGCGCAGGCGCTGGCGGCCGCCGTGGACGCCGATGTTTACGAGATTCGTCCGCAGATCCCTTATACGCCCGCCGATCTGGACTGGAGAAATAAGAAAAGCCGCAGCTCCGTCGAAATGAATGACCCGGATTTTCGTCCCGCACTGGCAGATAAAAATGCCGCCATAGGCGCATATAACACGATTTTCGTCGGTTTTCCGATTTGGTGGTATGTGGCACCGACCATTATCAATACGTTTCTGGAAACCTATGATTTCTCAGGGAAAAGGGTCATTCTGTTTGCAACTTCCGGCGGCAGCGGATTTGGGGAAACAGCCGCCGCTTTGAAAAAAAGCCTTTCTCCTGATGCAGCCCTTGTGGAAGGAAAACTTCTGAACACCGGCCTTTCTCCGGCCGATTTACGCGCTTGGCGCCAAAGCTTAGCGCTGTGATATCCTATTCTCCCAAAAACAGCAGGCACCGAAAAATGCGATGCATTCCGGTGCCTGCTGTTTTTATTCGTTTCTGAAAATTGTAATTTCAAGCCGCTCCGAAGGCTTGCTTTAAAGCATTCATTCCCCGAAAAATTCTTCTTCCACACACATACAAAGCGCATGGTACACCGGCAAGTGGTACTCCTGGATCTTGAACGTTTCCACGCCTGGCACTTTGATGCAGACGTCGCACAATGACGCCATCTTTCCTCCGGTATGCCCCGTCAAACCGATTGTTTTCACATGCAAGGCGCGGGCAATGCCGATCGCGTACAATACGTTGGCCGAATTGCCGGAAGTGGAAATTGCCAAAAGCACATCTCCCGGTTTTGCTTGGCCGAACACCTGCTGTGCAAACGCCAAATCCGGCGCCTGGTCATTCGCATAAGCCGTCGTCAGGCCTACTTCGCTGACAAGGCTGATAGCCGGCAGTGCTCCCTGCAGGTTTTCGATGCAATACTCTGCCATTTCCGGACAGGCTTCCCGCAAACGCTTCTGCATATTTTCATCCAGCTTTCTGGGAAGCACGAACCCTTTCATCAATTCGCCCACAATATGCAAACTGTCTGAAGCGCTGCCTCCGTTGCCGCAAACCAAAAGCTTTCCCCCGTTTTGATAACAGGCGATCATCTGCTGCGCAGCCGCTTCCACCTCTGCCGCACAGCACATCAAAGCAGGATATCTCTTGGACAAATCATTCAAATGCTCTTTTGCAGAAGATTTCATGGCTTTCTCCTTCACATTTCTATCGAATCTCACCGTCTTTCAAACGGTTCATGTTTTTAAGTATACCATTTCTCCTTTTTCTTTTCCAGCATCATCTTTTTGAAAAAGCGGAACGGTCTTCCCATCCTGCCGGAGGAAGCCGCTGTCAGCCTGAACGCGGAAAATGAATCCGCTGTTTCGGCCGCACCCTCTCCCGCTCTGTACAAAACAAGCCGTTCTCATCATAGCACACCGCATGCGGACCATTGCCGGCGCGGACCTTATCGCCGGGCTGAGGGAGCGCCGGCAAGGCGCTCCCGATGAACGGATGCGCGCGGACGGCTCCTGGCCAGCACAAGACAGAACTGCGGTCGCACGTCGCAGACTGGGAGCTAAAATGAAACACATTGCAAAAAGCGGGACCTTCCCAAAAGAAGGTCCCGCTTTTATCTCGCCGCTACGCGTTTGCAAAGGCGGAGAACGCTCTGTAAGTCATATATACATCCAGCTTGGAGACAAGTTCAAAGGGCGAATGCATGGAAAGCACCGGCACGCCGATGTCTACCACGTCGATATCGCGGTTCGCCACATATTGGGCCACGGTTCCGCCGCCGCCGAAATCCACCTTGCCAAGCTCGCCGGTCTGCCACAGCACATCCGCCCGGTCCAGAATGTCTGTTACATAGGCCATCATTTCCGCGGAAGCGTCATTGGTGCCGTATTTGCCGCGGGAACCGGTGTATTTTGTCACCACCACACCACGGTTCAGGTACGAGGCATTTCGTTTCTCCAGCACGTCCGGGAACGTGGGGTCGAACGCCGCGTTCACATCCGCAGACAGGCATTTTGCATTTTGGAGCATCAGTTTATAGTTTGCGCCCTGTGCGTCCGCAAGATAACCCAGGAAATGGAACACAAAATCGCTCACAAGGCCGGTGGGGCCGTCGGAGCCCACTTCTTCCTTGTCTGCCAGAATGCATACCGTAGTGTATTCCGGTTCCTTCACCCCCAGCTCCGCCTGCAGCGCGGTATAGGCGCACACACGGTCATCGTGGCCGTACGCGCCGATCATACTGCGGTCAAAGCCCACATCCGACGCCTTGACGGCCGGAACGGCCTCCAGCTCCGCGCGGGTAAAATCACGTTCGGTGATGCCGTATTTCTCGTTCAGGAGCGTCAGCGTATACAGCTTGACGCGCTCTTTCAGCTCTTTGTCCGCATAAGGCAGCGAGCCGACCACGATATTCAGCTCCTCGCCCCGCAGACCGTCCGCCAGCGTGCGTTTATTCTGCTCTGCGCCCAGGTGAGGCAGCAGGTCCGTCACGCAAAACACAGGGTCTCCCGCTTCCTCGCCCAGGCGGACTTCCACCTTGGTGCCGTCCTTGCGGTACACTACACCGTGCAGGGACAGCGGCGTGGTTCCCCACTGGTATTTGCGAATCCCACCGTAATAATGCGTCTTGAACAGCGCGATGTCGCTGTCCTCGTACAAAGGATTCGGTTTGAGGTCAAGACGCGGGGAATCAATGTGCGCTACCATCAAACGCACGCCCTCGTCCAGCGGGCGCTTGCCCAGCGTAGCCAGAAGCATGGCCTTGCCGCGGTTGTTGTAAAAAACCTTGTCACCGGCTTTATATGTAACGCCCGTGCGCTGCATCGGCCGATAGCCCGCCGCCAGCGCACGGCGTTCCACCTCGGCAGCCGCCTCCCGCTCAGTCTTGGCCGCGTCCAGAAACGCCTTGTAGTCCACACAGAAGCGCTCGGCCTCCGCAACCGCGTCCGGCTGTTCATCCGCAATATGCGGCTGTGTGAACGTCAGTTTTTCCTGCAATTCCTTGCCCAGGCTCTTTTTTTCTTCCATTGTTTACACTCCTTCATCCTGCGCATAAAGCGCGAGATATTTTTGATAATTTTTATTGACCTTATGCACGTACAGGTTCATCTGCTCATAGGGAAATGCCGTAAGAGTTTTTCCATCCGCAGAATATTCCGCCTTCTGCAGCAGACTGTCCACAAGCCCCATGCCGCTGTGGTACGCCGCCGCCGCAGTGGAAAAATCCCCGTCATAGCGTGCAAGGCAGGTCGCAAGCAGATATGTGCCGAAGCGGATGTTCACCGCCGGGTCGAACAGATCGTCGAAAGTAATCTCCTCGCCGGGCGCAATCTTGGATTTGATCCACAGGAACGTCTCGTCTGTGATCTGCATCAGTCCCCGTGCCCCCACCTTGGATTCCGCCTCCGGCTTGAAGCCGCTTTCAGTACGGATGATGGCATACACCTTATTCTCGTCCACTCCGTACTCTGCGGCATACTGCTGCACCAGCGCGGCATAGGTGCGCGGATATGCCATTTCCTCCACGGCGCGCACCGCGTCCTTTACGAAAAAAACACCCGCCAGGCACAGCACGACAGCCAGCACGATATAGATATTCCGGTTATGTTTTTTCTTTTGTTCCATTCGTCTCCTTTGCGAGCAGACGTTCCAGCACCGCCTGCGCCGCCGCGCGCAGATGCCGCCCGTCTCCCGTATTCGCTATGATATAATCTGCCGCAGCACGCAGTACGTCCTCCGGCGTCTGTGCCGCAAGGCGCATACGCGCCGCCTGCTTGGAAATGCCGTCCCGCAGCACGATGCGGGAAACAGCTTCCCGCTCGGACGCGGTAACGACGATGATCGCATCGCAGTATTGCTCGAATGCCTCTCCCACGATGACCGCACCGTCCACAAACACGAACGGAACGCCCGTGCTTTGTGCCGCAGCCACGCCGTCCAGCAACTCCCGGATAATGGCGGGATGTGTGATATCCGTCAGCCGCCGCGTGCCCTCCGGTGTGGCAAAGGCCCGGGCCGCCAGGCAGCCCCGGTCCAGCGTGCCGTCTGGCAGAAGGATGTCCGAACCGAATGCATCGCACAACTGTGCAAGGCAAGGCCCGCCGGGACGCGTCACCTCACGTGCTGTCCGGTCCGCATCCAGCACAGGATACCCCAAAGACCCATAATAGGCCGAAACCGTGCTTTTTCCGGAGCCGGAGCGCCCTGTAATGGCAATCACCTTCACAGCCTACACCTCCACCACACGGAACGCCGCCGCGCGCAGCAAACGGTTGTAGACAGCCATAGCCACGCCCTCCTGCGCCGGGCAGCGGGCAAACACCGTTTTTGCACCGCGTGCATCCAGTTCACGCAGGGCTGAAAACAGCGCGTGCGCCTGCTCGTCCGGCTTGTCTGCGCGCCCGTATGTCACGCAGGGGCACGGCAACGCCGGTTCCTCCCCTGTAAAGCACAATGCATATACACCATCCGCGCAGTGCGATTTCATATATTCTTTATATGCATCAAAGCTGCCTTTTAGGATGGTTACGTCCGCCTTGGGCGCGTAGTGCTTATACTTCATGCCGGGAGAAGCCGCGCTTTCCCCGTCTTTCAATTTGTGCAGCACTGCGTCCGAAAGCGCCACAGCACAGCCCATTGCATCTTCCAGCTGCTCTTTGGTGATATAACCCGGACGCAGCAGCACCGGCTGTGCTCCTGCCAGAGAGATCACCGTAGACTCCACCCCCACGCTGCACGCGCCGCCGTCCAGGATCAAAGGAATCTTGCCCTCCATATCCGCCAGCACGTCTGCCGCTGTTGTGGGGCTTGGGCTACCGGAAAGGTTTGCCGAGGGAGCCGCCAGCGGCACGCCCGCTGCGCGGATGACCGCCAGCGCCACCGGATGGCTGGGCATACGCACAGACGCCGTATCCAGCCCTGCGCACACGGAGTCCGCCACCGTTTTGCTGCGGGGCAGTATGAGCGTCAGCGGGCCGGGCCAAAACGCCTCCGCCAGCCGGTAAGCGGCGCCCGGCACTTCGCGCACCACCATAGGCAGCATGTCCAGAGATGCGATATGGGAAATGAGGGGATTATCCTGTGGACGGCCTTTGGCCGCGAATATTTTCGGCACCGCCTCGTCCGAAAGGGCGTTGGCCGCAAGGCCGTACACGGTCTCGGTGGGAATGCCCACCACCTCGCCCGCCCGCAAAAGGCGCGCGGCCTCAGCGACAGACGCCGCGCCGGCTTGTTTCAAACAGGTATGCAAAATTCATTCCTCCGTGGAAGCCTTCAGCTTTTCAGCCTGATCGGCCGTTACCAACGCATCGACGACCTCATCAAGCACGCCGTTCAGGATCGTATCCAGCTTGTAGAGCGTAAGGCCGATGCGGTGGTCTGTCAAACGGCCCTGAGGATAGTTATAGGTGCGGATACGCTCGGAACGGTCTCCCGTGCCCACCTGGCTGCGGCGTTCCGCCGCAATTTTAGAATCGTGCTCGGCCTGTTTTTGCGCCAGCAGACGGCTGCGCAGCACCTTGAGCGCCTTGTCCTTATTCTTGTACTGGCTTCGCTCGTCCTGACATTCCACGACCATCCCCGTGGGCAGATGCGTGACGCGGATCGCTGATGAAGTTTTATTGATGTGCTGGCCGCCCGCGCCCGAGGAACGAAACGTGTCGATCTTCAGGTCAGCCGGGTTGATGTCGATCTCGACCTCCTCGGCTTCGGGCATTACGGCTACAGTTACGGTAGAGGTGTGTACGCGGCCCTGTGTCTCTGTCTCCGGCACGCGCTGTACGCGGTGCACGCCGCTTTCAAATTTAAGGCGGCTGTACGCCCCCTCTCCCTCGATGGAGAAGCTCACTTCCTTCATACCGCCCAGCTCTGTCTCGTTGGCGTTCAGCACCTCATATTTCCAGCCTCGCGTTTCGGCATACATCGTATACATGCGGAACAAACTGTGCGCAAACAGGGCGGCTTCTTCGCCGCCCGCGCCGCCTCGGATCTCCACAATGACGCTCCGGTCATCATTTTCATCCTTGGGCAGCAGCAGGATCTTAAGCCGTTCCTCCAGAAACGCCATTTTTTCCTTGTTTTCTTCATATTCAGCCTGCGCGAGCTCTTTGAATTCAGCGTCCAGCCCACCTTCGTCCAACATTTCCTTTGCTTCGTCAAAGGCGCCTTTTGCCGCATCATAAGCGTCGTAGGCCTCCACGATGGGCGTCAGGTTTTTATAGTCTTTCATCAGGCTGCGGTACAGCTCGTTGTTGTTGATGACGGTGGGGTCCTGCAATTGATTGTTGATCTCGTCATAACGGTTGCGCACAGCCCTGAGCTGTGTAATCATATCCATAATAAAACGCTCTCCTCTTATCGCTGTTTCAAAACTGCTTTTGTACGGCAAAGGAAAGCGCGGCTAGAGCGGCAAAGCCTCGCGCACCACTTTTTTGATGTTTTTTTCAATTTTGCTGCGCGGCACCATGACCTCCCGTCCGCATTTGGTACAGCGGATACGGAAATCCATTCCCACGCGCAGCACAGCGAAAGTGCTGTTGCCGCAGGGATGCGGTTTTTTTGTGATGATGCTGTCGCCCACCTGAACGTCCATGCTGTTTTCTCCCGTCAAGATAACTTCCATGCGCCGGCCGCCCATTTTTGGGGAATGCCGAGTGCTTAAATATTATATATCAAACCGTCCCGTTTAGCAAATATTCCCGCTTGTGTTCACATATATTTTACCAGTGCGCCCCTTTCCGGCCGTCCCAAACACTCTGCCCGCAGGACGGCCCTTTGCCCGGCGCGCGAATGGAAGCATGAAGGACGGTTGGAAACATGGAATATCGTGCTGAGGGAGCACAGCGCTTCCCCACAAGCTACACTCTGGACGCCCTGCGCCGCGCCATGGCTGCGGGCGACATCCTGGAGAGCCGTGCGCTCTCCTTCGACAGCGAAAAGCGTCTGCATTTCCGGCTGGGCGAGATCGAAGCCATAATGCCCTACGAGGAATGCGCCGACGGTGTGCGCGAAGGCGCGGTGCGCGACATCGCGCTGATCACACGCGTGGGAAGGCCCGCGTGCTTTACGGTCATGGAGATTGACGAACAGGGGGCCGCGCCTGTGGCGCTGCTCTCACGCACACAGGCGCAGCAGCGCTGTAAAGCCGAGTATCTCGACCTGCTTCTGCCCGGCGACATCCTGCCCTGCCGGGTGACGCATCTGGAGAGCTTCGGTGCCTTTTGCGACATCGGCTGCGGGGTCCCGGCTCTTCTTCCCATCGACTGTATGTCCGTGTCCCGTATTCAAAGCCCGGCCGACCGTGTGCACGAAGGCCAGGATATCCTGTGTGCCGTAAAAAGCCGGGACACCGAAGGGCGTATTGTGCTGACGATGAAAGAGCTGCTGGGCACCTGGCTGGAAAACGCCGCCGCCTTTGCCGCCGGTGAAACAGTGGTCGGCCTGGTGCGCAGCGTGGAGCCCTACGGTGTGTTCGTAGAACTCGCCCCAAATCTCGCGGGGCTGGCCGAGGCCGCTCCAGGGCTTGACTGCGGCCAACTGGTGAGCGTATATATCAAAAGCATCATTCCCGAAAAAATGAAAATCAAGCTGGTGGTGCTGCATGCTATGCGGGACGAGACCTTCGCCTTTCCGCTGGAATACCGCCTGCACGCCGGACATATCGGGCGGTGGATATACTCCGTGCCGGGCGCGGCCCGCGTGATAGAAACGATATTCGATGGCTGAAAGCCTTGCCGCGCAGTGCTGCCTCACTGCCGCGGCGTTGTTTTTCCTCGCCTTATCCGCCGTCTTTCGCTTTACTTTTCGGCCCCGGCGCGGTATGATTAAAATAAAGTATCGCATCCTTGCACAAAGGATATCACCGGGAGGGACACCATGGCGGGAAACGCTTTTACCGCCGGCGTAAAGCCGGGCGGGCTCACTACATCCACCGAAATACGCATCCTGCTGTGCTATCTGATCCAGCACGCGGGCACGCCCCTCTCCCAGGGAGAGCTGGAGACCGCACTGCTTGGCGAAGAGCTTGTGAATTATTTTGAGCTTGCCAGCAATCTTTCAGATCTGCTGGAACAGGGCTTCGTGCGCGAGGAAAACGGGCGTTATACCATTCTGCCCGCGGGCGCGGACATCGCTGAAGCGCTGGCCGACGACGTGCCCCGCAGCGTACGGGACGCGGCCGTGCGCGCCACTCTGGCCGCGCAGCAGTTTGCACGCAAAGAGGCCCAGCATCACGCTCAGATCACGCCCGCGGCCTCCGGAACGGGTTACAATGTGCAATGCAGCATCCGCGATATGGAGAGCGACGTATTCTCCTTCTCCCTTTACGTTCCGGATAAGCTGACGGCCAAACTGGCCCGCGCGCAGTTTATTGAAAACGGAGACGGCATCTATAAGCTGATGCTGGCTGCGCTGACGAGCAACGACGCGCTGGTTGCGGAACTTCTGAAAAAGAGCACGAATCTTTGAGCCGTGCGGCACAGGCAAAACCACACCGGCGGGAAAAATCCCGCCGGTTTTTGCCGCGGAACAAAAGCATGTCCTTTGCCGGCCCTATATTCCCAAGCCGCCCGCAGCTTTTCCTCCTGTTCCTCCTTCCCCTATTGACAAAACCGTTCCGGCCTGTTAATATGAAGTCAACTTCATAAGAAGTAAGCTTCACATCCGGAGGAACGCATGAAAACAAAACTGAAAGAGCTGCGCACCGCCGCAGGGCTTACGCAGCAGCAGCTTGCCGACCGGACGCATGTTTCCAGCCGGACGATCATCTCCATCGAAAAAGAACAATACAGCCCCTCGCTGATGTTGGCATACCGGCTGGCACTGGTGTTCGGCGTGACCGTGGAGGAATTGTGCTGTCTTGCGGAAAACAAGAGCATGGAGGACGCTGTGTATGAAAACCTGTAAACATTTGACCTATACCCGGAAAATTCAATGGCGCATCCGCGCTCTTTGGCTGCTGCTTACCGGAATGCTCGTGTACATGGTGCTTATCGCGGAGCTTGGCGGCGGAGACTCGCGCACGATGACGCCGCTTGCCGACAAATTCAGCCGCATCGTGTTCTTCGGCGGGCTGGGCTATGTCATCGGACGTATTTGCAAAAACAAACAGCTGCTGCGAAGCAGGCAGCTTCTGCAGCAGCAGATGAAAACGGAACTGGACGAACGCAACCAGTATCTGCACGACAAAAGCGGCGGCATTGTGGCGGACATCCTGCTCGCCATCCTGCTCTTTGTCACGCTCACCGCGTCGATGTTCGACATGGCGGCTTTTTACACGGCATTTTCCGTGCTGGCCGCCGCCATCCTTCTGAAAGCTGCGACGTACTGGTTTTACAGCCGTCAGGGCGGTGAACGCCCGCTCTGATGATCCTGGTAAACCCGGCGGCACGCTTCCGAATCCGGAAACGTGCCGCCGGGTTTTGTTTTTTCGGCTGTTCTTTATTTCCACAGTCCGGGCCGCTGTTTTAAAGCCTGGGCGGCACCTGTGCGGCCGCCTCGTCCTCAAGGCGGCGCAGCAGCGCCTGCACGGCCTGCACGGCTTTTGCAAGGGGTGCTTTCTCCTTTACCGTCTTATCCCTTGCGGCGAGTTCAAAGCAGCCTTCTGCGCAGTTGCGCGGGCTGACGATCACGCGCACGGGTATGCCCAGCAGGTCCGCGTCTGCAAACATCACGCCGGCGCTCACGGTGCGGTCATCGTACAGCACCTCTACACCGTTTTTCTGCAGCGATGCGTACAATGCATCCGCCGCCGCTTTTGTTCCGGCGTCATCCGCCCGCAGGCAGCACAGATGCACCTGCCAGGGTGCGATGGCCAGCGGCCAGACGGGGCCGTGGTCGTCGTGCCGGACCTCGCACACGCATGCGGCCAAGCGGCCCACGCCGATGCCGTAGCACCCCATTACAGGCGTTTTTTCCGTACCGTCCGCATCAACATAACGCATGCCCATGGCCTGTGTATACTTGGCGCCCAGCTGAAAGATATTGCCCACCTCTACGCCGCGGGACACCCGAATGGCAGGCCTGCCGCACACCGGACACACACCGCCGTCCGGCAACTTGGCAAAATCGTGATATTCCACCGTTCCGCAGTCCCGTTCAAGCTGCAGGCCCGTACTGTGGAATCCCTGCCGGTTTGCCCCGCAGACGAGATTGCCCGTGCCCTGCAGGGATGTGTCATACAGCACCGTCATCCCGCCGCACAGCCCCACCGGACCGATAAAGCCCGCGCAAAGGCCACTTTCCGGCGTAATAGCCGCCGGCCGGACATCGCAGCCCAGATAATTGGTCAGCTTGGTCTGGTTCGCCTCCAGGTCGCCCCGCAAAAACAACACCACATAGCTGCCATCCGTCTCCTTTTGGTATACCACAGCCTTGCAGCACTGCGCGGGTATGACATGCAAAAAGGCGCACAACGCCTCAATGGTGTGCGCGTCCGGCGTTTCCACCGTCTGCAGCGGCTGCAAAACTGCGGGCGGCTCATTGTGCGCCACACAGGCCGCAGCCTCCACATTGGCACGGTAGCCGCAGGCGCCGCACACCGCCACGGAATCCTCCCCGGCGGGCGTCAACAGCATGAATTCATGGGAAAGGCTGCCGCCCATCATGCCGGAATCCGATGCAACGGAAACCACCTCCGGCAGGCCTGCCCGGGCAAAAATGCGCTCGTAGGCGCGGTGGCAGCGCGCGTAATAACGTTCCAGGTCCTGCTGGGAAGTATGAAAAGAATATGCGTCCTTCATCGTGAATTCCCGCACACGGATGAGGCCGCCGCGGGGACGGGCCTCATCGCGGAACTTGGTCTGGATCTGATAGATCATAAAGGGATACCGCGCAGCCGTCCGGCCGTATTCCCGCACGAGCTGCACAGCGGCTTCCTCGTGTGTCATGCCCAACACCATGGGAGTGCCTGTGCGGTCTTGGAAACGCAGCAGCTCGCTTCCCACGCTCACATATCGGCCCGATTCCTCCCACAGCGCGCCGGGCAGCACCACAGGCATGGACACCTCCTGTCCTTCAATCGCATCCATCTCTTCGCGGATGATCTGCTCCAGCTTGCGGGTGACGCGGCGCAAGGGCGGATACTGGGAAAAGATACCGTTTGCGACGCCTTTCATATAACCGCCGCGCACCATCAGCGCGTGGCTTTCGATGACACAGCCCGCAGGCCGTTCCCGAAAACGTTCCCCCACCAATTTGTCCAGCTTCATATTCGGCTCCTCCTTTGTGTTCGGCCGGGCCGGACGGTTCCCGCATACTGCAAAAAACGCCCCGGGCCGGCTGGTTAACAGTCGGCTCAGGGCGAACAGAATGTCCGTGGTACCACCTGAGTTCGGGAAATATCCCGCGCTCCGCCGCACACGGCGCAAAACGCCGGATGCGTTCCCCGGGTAACGGTGGGGGACCGGCACAGCTTAATGAGGACAGGCCCGTTCGCTGCGCGGCTCAAGGAGGGGTTCCGCGGGCCTTCCGGGAGGATTCTCACCAGCCATCCTCTCTCTGCGCCATCCAGCCGCGCTTACTGTTTCCTTGTCATCGCCATCTTGCTGATTCAATTTACCGCCGCTGCGCTGCGCAAAGCCATAAAGGAACGGAAGCGCAGGCCATCGCTTCTGCGGCTGTTTCTATCAGATTATCACACCGCGGGCCGCGCGTCAAGCCTATTTACCCTGCGTACCGCCTTCTACCACGCCGCGGCCCGCAAGCACATTGAAAATGGTCTTGAAAAAAATCTTCATATCCAGCACAAAGTTTACATGTGCCGCATAATAACCGTCCAGTTCCGCCTTGACGGGAATGGGCAGCTCGTCCCGGCCATTCACCTGCGCGTAACCTGTCAGGCCGGGCACCAGCGCGTTTGCCCCGTATTTATCCCGCTCTGCAATCAGGTCTGCCTGATTCCAAAGCGCCGGACGCGGCCCGACGACGCTCATCTGCCCGGCCAGGATATTGAACAGCTGCGGCAGTTCATCCAAACTGGTTCGCCGCAAAAAGCGCCCGCTGCGCGTGATCATCGCCTCCGGGTTCTGCAGCAGATGCGTGGGCACGTCATGAGGCGTATCGGCATACATGGAACGAAATTTAAGAATGCTGAACAGACGCTTGTCGCGGCCCACCCTTTTCTGGCGGAAAAAGACAGGGCCCTTGGAATCCAGCTTGACCCACGCCGCCAACACCAACAGCAGCGGCGAAAGCACGATGGTGCCCGCCAGTGCCAGCAGAAAATCCAACACACGTTTCACAACGCTTTTATACATCGGCTGCGCTCCTTAGTCGTAGTTATTTTCCGCATGATGGAACGTCGGCACCAGATCGATCAGCGCCTGCACCAGGTTGTCGCTGTTGTTGCTGTAAGCGATCTGCTTAAGCGTGGTCAGATGGTCGAAAAAGGTATCTTTATTGAGCTTGAGCGGCGCACCGACAAAAATCTTCTTATTATCTGTCTGGCGCAGGCCTTCCTCATCCATCAGCAGCTCCTCATACAGCTTTTCGCCGGGGCGAAGGCCTGTGAACTTGATTTCGATATCGCGGTACGGGATGAAGCCCGACAGCTTGATGAGGTTTTCAGCCAGATCCAGAATTTTGACAGGGTTGCCCATATCCAGCACGAAAATATCTCCGCCGTTGCCCATGGCCCCGGCTTCCAGAACAAGACGCACCGCCTCGGGGATCGTCATAAAATAGCGCACGATGTCCGGGTGTGTAACGGTGACCGGCCCGCCCGCCGCGATCTGCTCTTTGAACAGCGGCAGAACCGAGCCGTTGGAACCAAGCACATTGCCGAAGCGCACCGCTACAAATTTGGTTTTGCTTTTCTGCGCCAGCGCCTGGACGATCATCTCGCACAGGCGTTTTGTCGCACCCATCACGTTGGTGGGATTCACCGCCTTGTCCGTCGAGATGAGAACAAAACGCCCCACACCGTATTTGTCCGCCGAAAGCGCCACATTGTAGGTGCCGAACACGTTGTTTTTGACGGCCTCCTCCGGCGCGTCCTCCATCAACGGCACATGTTTATGCGCCGCTGCATGGAACACCACGTCCGGCTGATAGCGCGCGAACAGGCGGTCCACCTTTTTGGAATCGCGCACAGAGGCGATGCATACATCCAGCTTGAGCGCACTGCCGTAGCGGCGCTTCAGCTCCTGCTGGACGGAATAGGCGCTGTTTTCATAAATATCCACAATGATGAGCCGCTTTGGCCCGCAGGCCGCGATCTGGCGGCACAGCTCCGAACCGATGGAACCGCCGCCGCCCGTCACCATCACGACCTTACCGGAGACAAGGGTGTTCGTCAGGTCTGTTAATTCAATCTGCTCACGTCCCAGCACGTCCTCCACACGCACGTCCCGCACGCGCGAAAGCACGTCCTTCCCGCCGTTGGCGATGAGCTGTACGATATCCGGCAGGATGCGCACGTTGCACTTTGTCTTGTTGCAGATGCTCAGGATGCGCCGCTTGTTTTCGTCATCCACCGTTGGGATGGCGAACAGGATGGTCTCGATCTCGCAGCGCTCCACAAGCTCCGGGATATCCTCCGTAGTTCCCATGATCTCAATGCCCATGATGGAACGCCCCACCTTTTCCGGGGCGTCGTCCACGCAGCAGATGATGTTCATTTCAGGGGATTTGTTTTTTGCAAACTCGTGCAGCAGCGTGCTGGCCGCGTCGCCCGCGCCGATGAGCAGCGTGCGGCGGTTGGCCCTTGCCCGCTTTTTCAGCGTTGTGTTCCGGTACATGCGGTACGTCAGGCGCGAGTACAGCGTCAGCGACGAGGCAAACAGTGCGCTGAGCGCATAAACGGACCGTGGCACCCCCCGTTCCTCCCACCACAGCAGCAGCGTCACCACGACAAAAATCGACACCGCGACGGCCGACGCCACACACAGGCGGAAGAACTCCACGATCTCGGCATAGCGCCACAGGCTGTCGTACATGCCCATCAGGCCGTAGACAATCTCATAGCAGCATACAAAGAAAAAACAGCTGGAGATCAGCAGGCTGTTGTATTCGGAAAACGAGGTGCGCCCCGTGATGAGCGCCCATGGCAGCATATACGACACCGTCACCACAACGACGTCGAACGCGATCAATATCTGCTTTCGGAACCGCTGTGCAAAGGCGGAAATATGGCTCAGCAAAATTTCATCACCAATCTTTATTTACATCCTGCCCTTTTGCAGGCCCGGCGGTACGCCTGCAAAGCGCGGCGTCCGGACGGCCCTGTGCGGGGCGGCGCGCGGAAACAGCCTCCGCGCCGCTTGATTCTTTCCTATTTTACACCATTTTCTCTCAATAATCAATGTTGGCATAAAATGCGCGCCGCAAACGCCGGAAGGGGCCGCGCCATATCCGGCGCGGCCCCGTGGAAAATATTATAGAATAATGCAGATAAGCCCCGAACAGCCTTCGTTGATAACGCGCTCAATGGTCTCCTGCAGACGTGTGCGCGCTTCGGAGGGCATATGCAGCAGCTTGTTCTGCAGCCCCTCGTTGACAAGCTCATGCAGGCTCTTGCCGAAGATATTGCTCTGCCATATCTTGCCCGGGTCCTCCTCGAAATCAGCAAGCAGGCTCTTGACAAGCTCTTCCGACTGGCGTTCGCTGCCCACGATGGGCGCGACCTCTGTGGATATCTCGGTCCGTATCATATTGATGGACGGCGCGCTGGCCCGCAGGCGTACGCCGTATCGTCCGCCCTGATGGACGATCTCCGGCTCTTCCAGCGTCAGCTCGTCGATGCCCGGCATCACAATGCCATAGCCCGTGGCGTTCACCTCGTCCAGCGCGCTTTTGATCTTTTCGTACTGCGTTTTGATGCGCGCCAGATTGATGATGCACGGCATGAGGCTTGCTTCGTCGCATATCTCAAGCCCCGTTGTCTCTCCCAACACTTTGTAAAAGATATCGTCCTGCAGCTCCAGCGCCATAGTGGCGCAGCCCGTGCCCAGGTCTATGAACTTCATCTTGCTGGTCTTGACATATGGACACTCCACGGTCCGCGGCGAGGATGCGATGTCCTTCATCACGCTGGTGCCCGCCGCAAACTCCTGTACCGCTGTATATACAGCCTCCTGCAGCCAATGTCCGTGATCCAGCATCGTGACCCATTTGGGCATCGAAAACGCGATCTCTTTGAGCGGGAACTCAAACAGCACGTTCTTGAGGATCTCGGTGATGGTCTCCTCCGTCAGCTCCACACAGCTCACGGGCATGACGGTACGGCCGTATTTTTTGCTCAGCTCCTCGGCCAGAGTCATGCTCTCCAGCGACTCCGGCGCGACGCAGTTGAGCAGAATGATAAACGGCTTCTGGATGGCCTCCAGCTCCTGAATGACGCGCTCCTCGGCCTTCTCGTAGCCGCTGCGTGGGATATCGCTGATGGAACCGTCCGTGGTGACGACAAGGCCGATGGTGGAATGCTCACAGATGACCTTTCTCGTGCCGGTTTCCGCCGCTACATCGAAAGGGACCTCTTCGTCGAACCAGGGGCTTTTCACCATGCGGGGCTTTTCATTTTCCTCGTGACCCATGGCGCCGGGCACCATGTAGCCCACGCAGTCGATGAGACGTGTGCGGAAGGAGGCGCCGTCCTCAAGGTCGATGGAGACCGCCTGTTCGGGCACGAATTTCGGCTCGGTCGTCATGATGGTTCGCCCAGCGGCGGATTGCGGCAGTTCGTCGCGCGCCCGCTGGCTGAACGCCTCGCTCTGGATCTCGGGCAGCACCATCAGTTCCATAAAGCGTTTGATGAAAGTGCTTTTGCCCGTGCGCACCGGCCCGACGACGCCGATGTAGATGTCGCCGCCTGTACGAGTGGCGATGTCTGTATAAAGATTGCAATGATCCATCCTGTTTTCTCCCCTCTCCTCAAGTAGCCGACGGTATCAGCAGGCGCTGCGGCGCTTCCAGGATGCCCGAGCCGGTATCGTTCGCGGCCGCAATAGCCTCCGGCGAAGCCGCATACCGCTTTGCGATATCGAACATATCCTCGCCTGCCTGTGCAAAATAGATGCGCAGAGCGATATCCCCGTCGTCCCGCACCAGCGGCGACGTGCACTGCACGTCGGCCAGCACCGTCTGTGTGGAGCGGAAGCTGACGATGCCCCGCACCGTCAAAACAATAGCCGCGCTGGTATCGTCCCCCACCTTGCGGGCCGAAACGCTGCCCACCGACGGATAGCACTGGGCGATCACGTCCGCCGCAGGCCGCGGATAACGGCGCGGCAGCGTATATTCACACACCTTGTCGTAGCAGTCTATCTCTTCCAGCGCATTGATGCACAGCAGATGCGCCATCACACGGCCGCGCAGCACCGCCTCGCCGTCCTGTTCGATGACCTCCATAGGCAGCGGCGTCGCCATCACATCAATGATGCGCGCGTTCTCGTCCGGCAGTTGGCCTGTGGTGACAGCCTCCACCTGCTGGGTAAACACGTCGGCAACCTCCTCCAGCGCCACCTGCTGCTGCGTGAGCACGGTCTCGCTTTCGGTGGAAAACGCGTCGCTTACCGCCATGTATTCCACCGGGCGGTACACCTTGACGTACAGCGCTGCCGTGGCGGAGATGGTGTTCTCACCCTCATCCTCGCCGGAGCCTCCCGTGATGGTGCAGCCTGTGGGCTGCACCACTGCAAAACACTGGCAGTCCTCGGCCGCGCCCTCTACATCCAGTATCTCATTGAAAGGTATCTGCCGCGTGGTGTGTACCAGTGTGTGGCCGGGAGCCGTGCGGTATACCACTTCCGCGCGGATCTCGCCTTTGAGCACCGCCTTTCCGGAAACGAGCTTTACCTCGTTCACTGCGCCGGTGCACTGGGTACTGAGCACCATCTCCGGAGGCGCGTCAAACGCAATGCTTTCCTCAGCCGTGATAAGTTTTTCCTGCGATCCCACCGTCTTGCTGCCCGTGAGCGACGTTGTGCGCTGCTGGATGCCGCCGCCGGCCAGCGCGGTAATTACCTCCCCTTGTGCCTCGGCCACAGCCTCGATGGACAGAGCGAACGCGCCCCGGACGTCCACGCGTCGCTGGTTGACCGCCCGGCAGTTCACATACTCCGTCTCTCCCGAGACAAGCACGGTCGCCGGGCCCCAGCTTCCCGGCTTCACATCCACCTGTTTTGTGAACGGCAGCTTTTGTTCCGCCTGACACAGACTTTCGTCCCCTTCGGACTGGTAATATACCACGCACCGCAAATAACCGTCTACCGTGAGCCTGCCCGCCGTGACCTGCTTTTGCAGCACCACAAGATAAACAAAGCACTTGACGATCTTGAACACCTGCGGCAGGTAGTCCGGGATGAGCATTTCGGTCTCCACCGGGAGTTCCAGTTTTGTATCGCAGATGCTTTCCGCCGCGGTGACGGTATCTTTGTACACCTTTAATTCCATACGGCCTCGTCGCCCCTTTCGCTGTTCTAACTCATCTATATGAAGCGGTGCGGCGATGTATGCGAAAAAAACAAAAACGCCCGGTGCGCGGCACAGCGGAAAGCATGCGCTTTTCCGTGGCCGCCCACCGGGCGTTTCCATCCCGCGCGCCACCCGTTTTCCGGAGGCGCGCCTGCATGGGTTCAGCTTTTTTTAATCTTGAAGATCGCCCTCAAAATACCGGACAGGCACTTCGGGCTTTTCCATACCACAACTTGCATCTCGGCACCTCGCTTTCCCCCGCATTGGGGCGCGGGTGCGGGCGCACCCGAACTCCCCTGCATTACTATATACAAAACAGGGGCAAAATGTTACCCGCGCGGCGGCTCCTTTCGCGAGAGCACCAGATAGATCATGCCCGCGGAAAACCGGAGCGTTGCCGTTTCGGCGGCGAACTCGTTGCTCACGCCGATGGGGAACGCATGTGTGAGCGTATAATCGTGCAGCGGATATTTCAGCCCCTCCAGCGTAACACCAGGCGCCTGCTCCCCGGCGCTGAAAATGGAGAAATACCACCCCGGCCGCGCCTGGATGCGGTGTGTGCCCGGCAAAAGGGCGGTCACCTCATTGTCCGTATCCGCCAGTGTCGCACACACTCCGTTTTTTGCCAAAAACACCAGCGTTTGCAGGTTGGCCAGCGTATGGTCCAGCCGCGCGCCTCCCAAACCGCCCACGATAACGACATCCGTCGCGCCCAGCTCCAGCGCCTTGCGGGCGGCGTAATAGGTATCGGTATCATCCTTTTCCGCCGGGAGGAACACCGTCTTTGCACCGGCCTCCGGACGCGGCGCACTGTCGTAATCGCCCAACAGAAGATCCGGCTCCACACCAACGCGGCAGGCATTTTCATAGCCCGCGTCGGCGGCAATGACATAGTCTGCGTCCGCCCACCAGCTGTGCAGCTCCGGCGCCGCCGGCAGGCCTGCAAAGATCACACATTTCATGCCTGCTTTCTTCCTTTCCATCTGCGTGCTGCACACAGGAAAGGAGCGGCAGATCACATCTGCCACTCCTTGACTTCTTTCGCCTCGTTGTACAGCGTCACATAGCTTTCATAACGCGTTTTGTCGATCTCTCCCGCTTCCAGCGCCGCGCGCACAGCGCAGCCCTTTTCCACGGTGTGAGAACAGCCTGTGAATTTACATTGGCCGAAGTAGCGCTCCACCTCGGGAAACGCAAACTGCAGGTTTTCTTTCGGAATGTACGCGGCCCGCTCCATCTCCAAGCTGGCAAAGCCCGGTGTGTCGGCCACAAGGCCGCCGCAGCTTTCGTAAAGCACCACCTCACGGGTGGTATGGCGGCCGCGGCCCAGCTTCTGGCTGATTTCTCCTGTTTCCAGCTCGTGCCCGGGCAGCAGGGCGCTGAGCAATGTAGATTTGCCCACCCCGGAGTTGCCGCAGAACACGCTCAGCCTGCCGTCAAGCCGGGCGCGCACCGCGTCCAGCCCCTCGCCTGTCCCGGCGTTCACACACAGCACGGGAATATCCGAATGGGCATAACAGGCAGCCAACGGCTGCGCGTCCTGGAGATCTGTTTTTGTAATGACAAGCACAGGCTGTGCCCCCTTATCCACCGCAATGGCGGACAGCTTGTCGATGACCAGCGTACTGGGCACCGGCTGCACCGTGCTCACCACAATGAAAAACTGATCTACATTTGCCACAGGGGGCCGGACGAACACATTTTTACGCGGCAGGATATCCGCGATGACGGGCGCGCCTCCGTCCGTTTCCAGACGGACGATATCTCCCGCCACCGGCGTGATGCGCTTTTTGCGGAAGATTCCTTTCGGCTTGCATTCCACAAGCGAACCGCCCGTCTTCACATAATAAAACCCGCCGATGCCCTTTACGATATAGTTGTCAAACATCCGCAGCACCTCGCGCCGTTACGGCAGTGTCCCGTCGGACGGTACCGGCGGCGCCGTTGAGCCGGAAGTCACAGGCGGCTGCTCCGAGCCGGAATGCGGCGGCTCCGTTGAACTGGATGCCGATGTCTCTGAGCTGGAGGACGGCGGCGTTGAACTGGACGGCGGCGTTTCCGAACCGGATGACGGCGGCGGCGAGCTGGAACTCGACGATTCCTCCGAATCGGATTCCGATTCAGGAGGTGCCGGAGGCGGTGCCACCACGGGCGGCGGACCGGATGAAACGGTGACCGTTACCACCGTACCGCGCATCACCATAGCACCCGCGTTCGGAGATTGAGCGATCACCGTGCCTGCCGGAGACGCATCCTCTACCGTAATGACCCGCATTGCCAGGCCGCGCTGTGTCAGGCGGAGGCTCGCCTGCTGTTCCGACGTAGAACCGATGCAGGCAGGGACAGTAACATAAGACACTTCTGTGCTGTCACGGCGGATATACAGCGTCACCGTGGTGCCTGCCTTGACCACACTGCCCGCGGCAGGGTCTGTGCGCACAACGCAGTCCACCGGAACATCCGTGGTCTCTTCGGGCTTGATGAGCAGCGTCAGGTTCAGCGCACGCAGCTTTTCCCGTGCGGTATCTTTGTTCCAGCCCGCAAGTTCCGGAACGGTCACCATTTCAACGCCCTTGCTCACTTTTGCCACAATGCGGGAGCCCTCTTTCACCTGGCGCGGCGCACGGGGATTCTGGTCCACGATCTCCCCCACCGGCGCCTCGTCGTCAAATACTTCTTCTTTTTCCAGTACAAAGCCGCTGTACGCCGCGTCGTCTTTCACGTCTGTCCAGCGCGTACCGATCAGGTTCGGCAGTTCCACATCTTCTTTCACGTCAAACAGGCCGTTTTCGGAAGTGCTGAACATCCAGTAGATCGAAACGGCGGAGCATATCACCACCGCCAGTGTCAAGAGCGAAATATAAAACAGTGCGTAATGCCGTCTCTTCTGTTTGCGTGCCTTTTGATGCGGCACAGCTTTCTGCTCGGCGGCCGGCTGCGCATGATATGCGGCCTCCGGTGCGGCGGAAAGCTCCGGAAGCCCTTCCGGCTCGTCCGGCAGCTCCAACTCTCCACCGGCATCTGCGTCCGCCTTTCCGGCGTCCTCCGCATCCTCCGAAGCGACGGGGACCTGTTCCGCCGGCGCGGCATTCTCTTTGCCTTCGGAATCCTCCCCGGCCTGTACGTCCGCTCCCTCTTCAATTTCCGGAGCATTCGGCTTTGCAGCTGTTTTCCGCGGCGCTTCTTCTTTCGTTTGCGGCGCAGCGGCCCCACCAGCGTTATCCTGCGCCGCATCGCCGCTGCTTTCTGTTTCCGAAGCGCCGCTGGACATGCTCAAAGTCTCCCCGGTCAAAGCATTGTTTTCCGGTGCCGGCACCTGTGTGCTTTTCCCTTTTGCAGTTGCTTCCGTGTGCTCCGGTGTCTCGAGGAAGGGCTGCACGCCGTCCGCCTGCTGGATTTCTTCCTGCGGCGTTTTCTTTCTGGAAGCGGCTGCCGACGCCTGTACGTTTCCGTGTTCCGCGTTTTTTGCCGCTTTGCCTTTCTTTTTTGCCTGCCTTCTTGATGCCACTTGTTCTTTTTCCCCCGCTGATCAATCAATTAAACCGGGAGCGCGCGAAACGCGCTCCCGGCGCCTGAATGCAATAACGGCTCAGTCGCCCTCGCCCGACGGCGCGGACTGGGAAGGGTCCGGCGGTGTGGACGAAGGATCGTCCGGCTTTTTATAGTTGCCTCCAAACGTGCCGAAATCCAGGTCTCCGCTGCCGCCCGGAGCAAAATCAACAGCCTGCTCCGCCGTCGTACCGTCCGGCTTCTGCAGCGTGATCGTGCCCGTGCCCGTCGAAGTGACGGACCATTGATAGCTGGACGCCTGGCCCGCCGTGGGTGACCAGGGCTGTGGGTTGCCGCCGTTCAGCAGCAGCGTATAAGTGCCGCCCTCGTTGGTTTCATCCACAGCGATGTGCACATAGATCGTGCGCTCCTGCGCGCCCTTGGACACAACGATCGATACAGGGTCGTTCCATTTGGCGGGCGTGCCGCTGACCGGGTTTTGGGAGATGACGGCTCCCGCCGGTACGGTGTCGCTGTATTCCTCAGAATAACCGCCCAGCACAAGCTTCGCACTCCGGATCAGGTCCTGTGCCTCGCTCAGAGACGCCACACCCACAAGGTTCGGCACCGTAGTGCTCTTGTCCACCTCTTCCTGGCTGATGTAGACCGTGACGCTGCTGTTTTCCGTGTTCGCCTCCACCTGCGTACCGGAGACCGGGTCCGTGCGCAGGACGACGCCGCTCGCCTGCCCCTTGGGGACCGTTTCAGTCTTAAAAGTAGGCATTAGGCCTTTTTCCTTACAGGCGTTCAGCGCTTCGGCGCGGGACATACCGGAAAGGTCCGGCATCGTGACGATCTCCACGCCTCTGCTGATGGTGAGCGTGATCTTCGCGTTTTCCTTCACGCGCTTAGGGTCGGAAGCCGTCTGCGCACGCGGGTACTGGTCGCATACGACACCAGCCGCGTACTCTGTATTATATTCCTCTTCCGTCTGAAAAATGAATTTTGAATCCGGATATTTTTCCTGGATCTCCGCCTGCGTCAGGCCGATGAAGTTGGGCAGGTCCACATCCATACTCTGGCTGAACATACCGTTGCCCTCATATTTAAAGATGAGGAACACCAGGATCGCCGCGCCGATGAGAAATGCCGCCGCCATTCCCGCAAGAATGGGCAGCGCCAGCCGCTTCTTGGTTTTTGTGCCGCCGCGGGCGGCAGGCCGCGCGCCTGTTCGGGGACGCTGCTGGCCTCCAGACTGTTTCGTAGCCGTTTTGTTCACCACTTTGTCGATGTACCGTGTGGGCGCTGTGTCCGTAAGGTACTGATATTCAAACTTCACACTGGGGTTGCGCTTGAACTCGTCGATGTCCGCCAGCATGGCCTGAGCGGAGGGATAACGTTCCCTCGGTTCCTTGGCCATGGCACGCTCGGTGATGGCCGCCAGCGCCTCAGGCACCGCGGGGTTCAGCTCCCGCAGGGGCGTGGCCGTATCCGCGATCTGCTTAATGGCCACGGACACCGGACTGTCGGATTCAAACGGCAGCTTTCCCGAAAGCATCTCGTACATCATCACGCCCACGGAATAGATGTCCGCCTTTGCGTCGGTGGTATCGCCCTTCGCCTGTTCGGGACTGATGTAATGCACCGAGCCGATGGCCTTATCGGTCATCGTCTGGTTCTCGCTACGGGAAAAGCGGGCGATGCCGAAGTCCATCACCTTGATGGTGCTGTCCGCCAGCAGCATGATGTTCTGCGGCTTGATGTCCCGGTGTACGATGCCCTTCTCATGGGCGTGCTGCAGCGCCGCCAGAACCTGTGTGATGAAGTGCAGCGTCTCTTTATACGTCAAAGGCTGGGCGCGGTACTCCATATATTCTTTCAGCGTGATGCCGTCGATATACTCCATCACGATAAATTGGAGCTTGTCCGTCACGCTGACATCGTATACCTTTACGATATTGGGATGATCCAGCACCGAAATCGCCTTGGATTCGTTTTTAAACCGCCGCACAAGATCCTCGTTGCCGCGGCATTCCTCCCGCAGGATCTTCACCGCCACAAGGCGGTTTTCCAAAAGGTCGGTGGCTTTGTAGACGTTGGCCATGCCGCCGGAACCGATCAGCTCCTCCAGTTGGTAACGGCCGTCCAGTTTTTTCCCGATCAAATTATCCATTGTTCTCCTCCACTGCCTCTACTTGCATCAGCAGGACCGTAATGTTGTCAAGGCCGCCGCCCTCCAGCGCCTTCTGCACCAGCGCGTCCGCCGCCTCATAAAAAGGCGTGCGCGCCAGCGTTTCCTCGATCTGCGGCACAGAAACGCAGTTGCTCAGCCCGTCGCTGCACAGCAGCAGGATGTCCCGGGGGCTCACTTCTTTTTCGCCGAAATCCGCCTCCACATCCCGTCCCACGCCCAAAGCGCGGGTGATGAGGTTCTTGCGCGGATGATTCTGAGCTTCCTCCTCCGTCAGCGCACCCTGCTCCACCATCTCCTGCACCATGGAATGGTCTTTTGTAAGCTGAAGCAGCTTGTTGTTGCGAAACAGATAAATGCGGGAATCGCCCACATGCACATACTGCGCAAGGCCTCCGCGCACCAGCGCGCATACAACAGTGGTGCCCATGCCGCTGAGCGAAGGCGTGCCCCGCGCCTTTTCATAAACGCTGCGGTTGGCCTGCTCCACGGCGCTTTCCAGCAGTGCGCGTCCGGCCTGCGGGGTGTGCGCCTCGTCAATACCCGCCTCGATGGCCTGCTGCAGCGCATCCACCGCCATGGTGCTGGCCAAGCGGCCGCCGCGCGCACCGCCCATACCGTCGCACACGGCACCCCAAACAGCGTCGTCCGGGCGGCGCCCCCCCCGGTAGCTGTCCTGGTTTTCGCTGCGCTGGCTGCCGATATCTGTTTTAGCGACAAGCTTCATGCGGTCGTTCCTCCTTTTGCCTCGCGGCGCAGCTGGCCGCAGGCGGCGCTGATGTCGGTGCCCAGGCGGCGGCGCACGGTGGCGTTGACGCCCAGCTCCGTCAGGAGCGTTTGAAAACGTTTGACGTTGGCGGCATCCGTAGCGGAATACGGCGAGCCGTCCACGGGATTGATGGGAATAAGGTTCACGTGCGCACCCATGCCCTTGATGAGCTGTGCCAGCCTGCGGGCCGTCTGCGGGCTGTCGTTCACGCCGTTCACCATTGAATACTCAAAGCTGACGCGGCGGCCGGTCTCCTGCTGGTAGTCCCGGCAGGCCCGGATGAGCTGTTCCACGGGATACACATCGTTGACCGGCATCATCGAACTGCGCATTTCATCCGTGGGCGCATGCAGCGAGACCGAAAGCGTCAGGCCAAGATGCCGTTCGGCCAGCTTGTAGATCATCGGCACGAGGCCGCAGGTTGAAAGGCTGATGTTGCGCATGCCGATGTTCACGCCATTCGGCGAAGAGATGATGGACAGGAAGTCCATGACATGATCAAAATTATCGAGCGGTTCGCCAATGCCCATGAGCACGATATGGGAAACGCGTTCTCCGGTATCCCGGGCAGCGGCGTATACCTCGTTTGCGATCTCACCCGCCGTGAGGTTGCGCACACGCCCGCCCTGCGTGGAAGCGCAGAAGCGGCAGCCCATGCGGCAGCCCACCTGTGTGGACACGCATACAGTATTGCCATAGGAATAGCGCATCAATACCGTTTCGATGCAATTGCCGTCCGGCAGGCGGAACAGGTATTTCACCGTACCGTCCTTCGATTGCTGGCGGCGCTCAGTCTCCAGCGTCTCGATGAAAAAGCGTTCTTCCAGCGCGGCGAGAAACGCCTTTGGCTGATTCGTCATTGCAGAAAAAGAGCGCGCCTGCTTTTCATGCAGCCATTTGAAAAGCTGTTTTGCGCGAAACGCGGGCTGCCCCATTTCCTTCACCAGTTCCGCAAGCTGCGGCTCGGTATATGAAGAGATTCCTGTCTGGTTCATTTTATCACAATCTTTCCAGAGATGCTATGAAAAAGCCGTCTGTTCCCGTGCGGAACGGGTAAAGTGTAAGAAAATCGTCATCTTTTGTCGTCCCCGGCAAAACACACTCCACACTGCGCGTACGAAACTCCGGATGCTCTTTCAAAAAGGGCCGGACGATACCGGCATTTTCATCCGGATTCAGCGTACAGGTAGAGTAGACGAGCCGCCCGCCCGGCCTCACATAGCGCGCGGCTGTCTCCAGAATCGCCCGCTGCAGCCGTACCAGTCCATCCAGGCCGTCCAGCGTTTTCTGCCGGATATCCGGCTTTTTCGCCAGCACACCAAGGCCGGAGCAGGGTACGTCGCACAGCACTGCGTCCGCGCCCGCAAACGCCTCATTGTAAACGGCGGCATCGTTGTGCAGCACGCGGCCGCAGGCCACGCCCAGCCGTTCCAGCGCGCCGCCGACCAGCGTCAGGCGGTTTTGAGCCGCGTCGCAGGAAACCAGCGTCCCCTTGTTCTCCATGTACTGCGCCAGCGTGGCGCTTTTGCCGCCGGGGGCCGCGCACAGGTCCAGCACGGTATCACCGGGCCTTGGCGACAACGCCGCGCAGGCAAGCTGGGACGCCTCACCCTGCACATGGAACAGGCCTTGCTTGAACAGCTTCAGCGCCGTAACGTCTCCCCTGCATTCCACATACAGGCTGTCCGGGACCGCGCCGCGTCGGGTGGCCATGCCCTGCCGGGCAAATTCCTCCTCCAGCGCCCCGATATCCGTTTGCAGCGTGTTCACGCGCACGCACAGGGGCGGCGGTGTGAAGCTGGCCTTCAAAATATCCTCACACTGGTCCGGGCAGCGCGTCTGCAGCAGCCCGGCGATCTGCGGCGAAACGCTGTACTCCACGCAAAGGCGCTCGGTCTCGTTGGAGTAATGTTCGACGGTGAGGTCGTAAGCGGCGGCGCGGCGCAGCACCGCATTGACAAGCCCCGCAGCGCTGGATTTCCCCATCTGCCGCGTGAGCGTGACGGATTCGCTGATGGCCGCGCGCACAGGCACGCTCTTCAGATAACGCGCCTGATACAGCCCGCTGCGCAGAATGGCGCGCACCGACGCATCCAGCTTTACCAGAGGCTTTTGCAGGAATTTCTGCAGGATATGGTCCAGCGTCACCATACGCTCTACGGTGCCGTAGAACACGGCGCTGAGAAATACCCGGTCCCGCGCTGTTCCGGTGAAGCCGTCCAGCGCATGGCGCAATACAAGGTTTGCGTAACCGTCCTGTTCCTGTTTTATCAGCGCGGCCACGGCCGCGCGGCGGGGATTCTCCATAGCTGCTCCTTTGATTCCCTGCCGCAGCCTCAAGCGGCACGTGCGCTGCGCGCATGCCTCTTTCTATATACGGCAAAAGCAGGAAATTTATTGCAATTTGCCGGCTTTGCGGTATGACCGCAAAGCCGCTTACGAACAGGGCATGCCCTGTTCGCCGCGCACGGCGCGGGGTTATTTTGAATGAAAAAGGGGCGTCTACGCGCTAAGAGCCGCGCTTTCAGCGCGGTTGCGCTCCGACACGCACCTGCGGGCGCAGTCGCCACCCCTTTTTCAAGCTTTTTCCCCGGGCATATCTTTTTCTTTCTTGCTTTTATACGGCAAAAGCAGGAAATTTATTGCAATTTGTCACCATTTGTAAACCGGCGGCCGGCGGCCCAGGCGCTGCCTTCCATGGGTCTGCTCCCCTCGGGCACTACTTCCAGAAGCGTCAGCGCGCCGGACGCACAGGCTACCTTCAGCGGTTTTGTGCTCAATATCTCACCCGGCGCGCCCGCGGCTGCATCGTCACACAAAGTGCGCAGCACTTTCACCTTTTTTCCGCCGTACTCAAAATATGCAACGGGCCACGGGTTCAAACCGCGGATGAGGTCGTGCAAACGGCGGGCGGGCGCGTCAAATCCGAAATGCGCCTGTTCTTTTGTAAGGGGCGGCGCCAGCGTGGCCTCGGCGTCATTCTGCGGCCGCGCCTGTGCCGTGCCCGCCGCGATATCCTCCATCGCCGCCAGCAGCGTGCGTGCTCCCTCCTGTGTGATGCGCTCAAACAGCTCGCCGGAGGTCTCGTTCTCGCCAATTTCCACCGGGGAGACCCGCAGGATATCGCCTGTGTCCAGGCCCTCATTTAAATACATAATGGAAACGCCGGTCGTCTTTTCGCCGTTGATAACAGCCCACTGCACGGGCGCAGCGCCCCGGTATCTGGGAAGCAGTGAAACATGCAGATTGATGCAGCCGTATTGGGGGATCGCAAGCACTTCCGGCGGCAGGATGCGGCCATAGGCCACCACCACGATCAGCTCGGGGGCAAGCGCACGGATGTTTTCCGCCTGCGCGGCGTCCCGCAGCGTCCCAGGCTGAAACACGGGGATGCCGTGCGCCATCGCTGTGCGCTTGACAGGCGGGGCCGTCAGCACCTGCTTGCGGCCGACAGGCTTATCCGCCCGCGTATAGACACCACATACCGTATGCCCTGCGTCAAGGATCGCCTCCAGCGCAGCAGCCGCGATATCGGGCGTACCCATAAACAGGATGTTCAATGCTCATTCCTCCGTTGCGCTTTCGTCCTCGTCGTCGTGCTCCTGATCCTCATAGAAGAACTCGGCAAGGTCCATGATGGTAACGCCGTCCAGATGGTTCGTCTCGTGGCAGATGCAGCGCGCCAGCATGTCCTCGCCTGTCAGCGTAAACGGTTTTCCGTGGCGGTCAAACGCGCGCACGGTCACCTTCTGCGGACGGCGGATGGCGGCGTTATGCCCCGGAAACGAAAGGCAGCCCTCATACTGGAGCACCTCGCCCTCCTGCATGATGATCTCCGGATTCACGAATTCCAGGTACTTCGGCTCGTAACCCTCGGGCAGCTCTCCGTCCTCAGGCAGGTCACGCTCATCCAGGCTGACGAACACGCGGCGCATCACTCCCACCTGCGGGCCCGCCAGGCCGTACCCCTGTGCGTCGGCCAGCGTCTCGATCATGTCGTCCAGCAGCTCCGCCAGACGGTCGTCAAAGTTTGTAACGGGACGGCATTTCTTTTTCAAGATTGGATCGCCGTCCTGTACGATAGTGCGTAAAGCCATAATCAAATCCCTCCAAGATTTTCGTTTGCAGCTGATAATATTTTATGTGTTAAATGTCTGCGTCCGAATGGAAATCCAGATAAACGGACACTTTTCCCGGCCATCCGGCCGCGTTGTACGCCGCCAGCGCCTCCCCCATCAGCGCGCGGAAAGCATTGTCGTTGCGGCACTTAAGCGTGAGCTTGTAGCGGTAATGGTTGTTCACCATGGCAATGTTCATGGGCGCGGGGCCGAGGATACGCAGCGGAATACCGCTGCGCTGCTGTGCAAGACGCTGCACGTCCGCCGCAAAGGCACGGGATGCCGCCAGCACCTCCGGCTCCTTCGCACCGGAAAAGCCCGCCAGACAGATGGTGCAAAACGGTGGGTAAAGGTTCAGCCTGCGGAAGGATATCTCCTCTGCAAAAAAAGATTTATAATCCTGCCGCGCCGCCAGATTCAGAACCGGATGGTTTGGGTCCACCGTCTGGATGAGCGCCCGGCCCGCCTGAGCCGCGCGGCCGCCCCGCCCCACCACCTGGGTCACCAGCGAAAAAACATTTTCGAACGCCTTGTATCCCTGCGCAAACAAAAGCTGGTCGATGCCCAGCACGCCCACCAGCGTCACCTTTTCAAAATCGAGCCCCTTGGCCACCATCTGCGTGCCCAGCATGATATCATATTCGCCCTTTGCGAAGCGGCGCAGCATGGTCTCGTGGGCGTTTTTGCGGGAGGTCGTGTCCAGGTCCATGCGCAGCACCCGCGCCGCGGGAAACATCTGCGCCAATTCCTCCTCCACGCGCTGGGTGCCGAAGCCCGTATACTTCAGCTTGCCGCCGCAGGCAGGGCACATCTCCGGCACCGGACTGACGGATTTGCCGCAATAATGGCACAGCAAACGGCCGTCCGCCTTGTGGTACACCATGGGCACGCTGCAGGCGTCGCATTTCACCACCTCACTGCAGGCGGTGCACATGCCCACTGTTTTGTATCCGCGGCGGTTCAAAAGAAGGATGGTCTGCTCGCCCCGGGCCAAATTGCGCGAAATTTCATCCGCCAGCGCCCGGCTGACGGACGATGCGTTGCCCGCGGCCAGCTCCTCGCGCATGTCCACCAGCCGCACCTCCGGCAGCGGCATGTGGTTGTAGCGTTCCGACAGCTCCACCAGCGTATACCGGCCCGTCTGCGCGGCATAGTAGCTTTCCGTGGAGGGCGTGGCCGAGGCCAGCAGCAGCAGCGCGCCGTGAGCCGCGGCACGGCGCTTCGCCACGTCGTGGGCGGAATAGCGCGGCGCGCTCTCGGAGTGATAGGTATGCTCCTGCTCTTCGTCGATGATAATGACGCCGATGTCCGGCAGGGGCGCAAACACAGCGCTGCGCGTGCCCACCACAATGTCTGCGCCGCCGTTTTGGATCTGCTGCCACTGCAGAAGGCGCTCGGTATTGGAGAGCGCCGAGTGCTGCACGGCCACTCTGTCTCCAAAAAAGGCTTTCAAACGGTAAATCATCTGCGGCGTAAGCGAAATTTCCGGCACCAGCACCAACGCCTTGCGCCCCGCCGCAACCGCCTTTTCGATGAGCTTTAAAAACACCAGCGTCTTTCCGCTGGAAGTGACGCCGTGCAGAAGCGCGGCCGCGGGCCGGCCCGTATCCATCAGAGCCGCCAGGCGGCTGTAAGCCGCCTGCTGCGCCGGTGAAAGCGCGATCGTCTCCTGCGCGGGGCTGTAATCCTCATACAACGCTACGCTTTTATCCTGAGCGGAAACAGCCAGCACGCCTTTTTTCACAAGACCCGCCAGCACCGCCTTCGTCACGCCCTGCTCTTCCAGCTCCTTCTGTGTTTTGGGGCCGAAAGCCAGCGCGTCCCAGGCAGCCTGCTGCTTTTCGGTACGGCGCCCCTGCCAGGGGGCGTCTGTGCGCCGGTATACCGGCTCGGTATGGCGCACAAGCTGCTTTTGCAGCTGCGGTACGGGGCCGGTGTTGACAGCTTTGTACTGCGCTCCGTAGGGAATGATGGCCTTGACCGCCTCGTAATAGGTGCAGAACGTGTGTTCCTTGAGATAATAGACCAGACGCAGCAGCTCATCCGACAGGCGCGCCTGTTCAGGCGCAGCGTCGTACAGTGATTTCAGCCTTTTGCCCGCCGCCTCCGGCGCATCCAGTCCGAGCACCACGCCCATCCTCGCGGCCGCGCCACGGCCGAACGGGACAAGCACTATGCTGCCCACAAAAACTCTGTCCTGCAGGTGCGCCGGCACACTGTAAGAATACAGCTTATCAAAATGAAAGGTGGCGTTGCTGACCGCCACCTGCACGCATTCGGCCAAGCACTCCACCCTCCCTTTCCGGCTGCCTGTTCCTTTTACATAACGCTAGTCCTGCTGGCGCTGCTTCAAAATACGGTAGATCTCGTCCGCGCATGCGTCCACATCGCGGTTCTCCACCGAAAAATCATACTCTCTGGCATAGGGCAGTTCTTCCTCTGCCCGCTTGAGCCGGCCGGCAATCGCCTCTTCGCTCTCTGTCCCGCGGCCGCGCAGGCGGGCGCGCAGCTCGTCCATACTGGGCGGCATGATGAAAATGAGCGTGCTTTCCGGATAAAGCTTTTTGATATTCGCCGCGCCGACCACCTCAATGACCAGCACAACGGTCGTGCCCCTGTCCAAGCGGGCGTCCACCTCCGACTTGGGTGTGCCGTAATACTTCCCGCAGTAATTCACATATTCCAGCATCTCGCCCCGGTCGATTTTTTCCTCAAACTGCTCATTGGTAAGAAAATAATAATTTTCACCATCCGTCTCACCCGCACGGGGCGCGCGGGTGGTAGCCGAGACGGATATCTCGATTTCCGGATGCTTTTGCATCATCCGGCTGACGACAGTATCCTTGCCCGCGCCCGACGGACCGGAAACTACCAGCAGATAACGCTGCTTATTCATCGTCGTCCAGCTCCGCTTCATCGTCCTCGTCATTCAGGCGGTTCGCCACCGTCTCGGGCTGTACGGCGGAAAGGATCACATGGTCGGAATCCGTGATGATGACCGCACGGGTGCGGCGTCCATAAGTGGCGTCGATGAGCGCCCCCTTGTCCCGCGCCTCCTGCACGATGCGCTTGATGGGCGCGGATTCGGGGCTGACAATGGCGATGAGCCTGTTGGCACTGACCATGTTGCCAAAGCCGATGTTGATGAGCTTCATTTCTGGTTCCTCCTATAACAGTATAGGCAGAGCGCAGGCTAAGCAGTCCCCCAAAAAAGAGAACACCCATGAAAGACTTCCAAAGCCGCCCGCGTACATGCCGTGTTTTTCAGCGTGTCATTCGATGTTCTGGATCTGCTCGCGTATCTTCTCGATCTCCGCTTTCATATCCACCACCATGCGTGTGATCGCAAGCTCCTGGGCCTTGCTTCCGATGGTATTGGTTTCCCGGTTCAGCTCCTGCGTCAGGAAATCCAGCTTGCGACCCACCGGCTCGTTCTTCTCCAGAATGTCCCGATACTGCCGGATGTGGCTGCGCAGGCGGACCGTCTCCTCGTCCACGGCCGTTTTATCTGCAAAAATGGCGGCTTCCGTCAAAATGCGCGCCTCATCGATGTTCGTGTCTTCCAGCAGCGCTTTCAGCTTGGCGTACAGCTTCTCCGTGTATTTCTGCACACGCTCGGCGCTCGTCTGCTCGATCTCGCCCACCGCCTGCTCCAGATACACCAGACGCGAAAGGATATCCGCCCTCAGCTTCTCCCCCTCGGCGGCGCGCATGGCGACGAAATTTTCCACCGCAGCCTCAGCCACGGCCTTCACGTCCGCCCACAACTGCTCCTCGTCCGTCTCTGCCTTGCGTGTGGTGAAGATATCTGAAAAACGCGTCAGCGTGCCCGCTGTGACATCGTTTTCAACACCCAGCGCACTGCTCATCTCGCCGATGGCATCCAGATATCCTTTTGCCAGGTCCAGGTTCACGCTGATGGAAGCCTCCGGCGCACCAATGTTTACCACGGTCAGCGCCAGCTCTGTTTTGCCGCGGGAGATGGTGGCGTTCACCAGCTTTTTCAGCTTGTCGTCCAAAAACGCAAAGCTGCGCGGCATGCGGGAGGTGTACTCAAAATATCGGGAGTTCACGCTTTTGATCTCGACTGTGATATCGCGCCCGCTTCGCTCCTGCTCGGCGCGCCCGTAGCCGGTCATGCTCAGCACCATAAAACAAGCCCTCTTTCCCCATGATAATAGATATATCTATATTACTGCTTTTCGCCATTTTTTGCAAGTTTTCTCGCTGTTTCTCCTCCGTGCTCCGCAACGCCCCGGGCCGTGCGGCGGCAAAAGGTACGAAAACAGCGCCGTCCCCATATGGGAACGGCGCTGTATAAAGCTGTTTACACCGGATGGGATTTGCCTTCAAAATCGACGTGATCACCGTCGACGCCGGCCAGCTTGTTGTTGCGCTTCTCAAAGAACTTGGGCGCGACCTGCGGGAACATGGCGTACGTGAGCACGTCCTCCTCCTGCATGACATACTTGCTGGCTTCCGCCTTCAGCTTCTCGATCTCCGGCTCCAGCAGATCTGCCGGACGGCAGGTGATGGGCTGCTCGTCGCCGAGGATCTGCTTTGTGAACTCGGGGCTGATGGGAGCAGGCGTCTTGCCGTAGTCGCCGTGAACAAGGCCTTTGAACTCCTTCGTTACCATCTTGTAACGCTCGCCCAGAATGACGTTGAACACCGCCTGGGTGCCGACGATCTGGCTCGTCGGGGTAACGAGCGGCGGATAGCCGGAGTCCTTGCGCACGCGGGGAATCTCCTGCAGCACGGCGTCGAGCTGGTCCTCCTTGCCCGCGTCCTTCAGCTGCTTGAGCAGGTTGGACAGCATACCGCCCGGCACCTGATACAGCAGCGTATTGGCGTCCACGCCCAGCATTTTCGGGCTGAGCTGGCCGCTGGCCAGATATTTCTCACGCAGCTTGGCGAAGTGCTCGCGCACCACGTTCAGCTTTTTCAGGTCAAGGCCCGTGTCGTAATCGGTACCCTGAAGCGCAGCCACAAGGCTCTCGGTGGGCATATGGCTGGTGCCCAGCGACAGCGGGCTGATGGCCGTATCTATAATATCCGCGCCCGCCTCAATGCCCTTCAGGATGGACATGGAAGCAAGGCCGGAGGTGTAGTGGCTGTGGATGTCCACGGGGATGGAAACAGTCTCTTTCAAGGACTTCACCAGTTCATAGGTGGAGTACGGCGTCAGCAGGCCGGCCATATCCTTGATGCAGATGCTGTGCGCGCCCATCTCCTCCAGGGTCTTGGCGTACTTGGCGAAATACTCGTTGTTGTGCACGGGGCTCAGCGTATAGCTGATGCAGCCCTGCACATGAGCCTTTTCCTTAATGGCGGCTTTGATGGCCGTTTCCAGATTGCGCGGGTCGTTCAGCGCGTCGAAAATACGCAGGATGTCAATGCCGTTGGCAACGGACTTCTGCACGAAATACTCGACGGCGTCGTCCGCGTAATGGCGGTAGCCCAGCATGTTCTGGCCGCGGAACAGCATCTGCAGCTTGGTGTTCGGCATTTCCTTGCGCAGGATACGCAGGCGGTCCCACGGGTCCTCGTCCAGGAAACGGATGCAGGAGTCAAACGTCGCGCCGCCCCAGCACTCTACGGAGTAATAGCCCACTTCATCCATCGCAGGCAGGATGGGACGCATCTCGTCCATCGTCATGCGCGTAGCGATCAGAGACTGATGCGCGTCGCGCAGGGCGACCTCGGTAATCTTAATCGGTTTTTTTGCCAAAATCGTTCACCTCTCTGTTCAGTTCAGGGAAACGAGCAGATCGCCCACGTTCACAACGTCGCCCTTGCGGCAGTTCACGGAAGCAACCGTGCCGTCCTGCGGCGCAACGATCTCGTTCTCCATCTTCATGGCTTCCAGGATGCACAGCACGTCGCCGGCCTTGACGGAAGCGCCCACAGCGGCCTTCACGTCCAAAATGTTGCCGGGCATCGGAGCCGTAACGGTGACAGCGCCGGTGCTGCCTGCGGCGGCAGGCGCAGCGGGCGCAGCAGCGGGGGCGGCGGCAGGCGCAGGAGCGGCAGCCGGGGCCGGGGCCGGGGCAGCTGCGGGAGCCGGAGCTGCAGCAACAGGCGCGGCAGCGGCGCCGCCGGCGGTCTCTTCCACAGTAACGTTATAAGCGGTGCCGTTTACGGTGATATTGAAAGTTTTCATGGGATATCCTCCTGTTTATTATCTTTACTATTTCAATTACAGAGTCATGTTGCCGTGTTTCTTCGGCAGACGCTGGGTGCGTTTGGTGGAAAGCATATCCAGAGCGGATACAACGGCGGCGCGCACGCCTGCGGCGGGCACTGCCATATCGGCCAGGCCGGCTTCCACGGCAGCGGCGGCGCTGCACACATCGGCAGCATACCGGGCGGCCAGCTTCGCGGTATCGGCCGCGATATTGGTGCCGTTCTCCAGCTCATCCTTATACAGCACGGTAACGGCTGCCTTCGGGTCCAGCGGGGCCACGGTGCAGCCCTCGACAGCGATCGTCAGGTCCGCGTTTGCCAGCGCGGTATACGCAACGCCCACGGCCTTGCCCGTGATGACAGCCACCTTCGCGGTGGTAGCGTCGGCGTAAGTACCTGCCAGACGCGCAGCTTCGCGCAGGCCGCCCGCCATATCATCGGAAGCGCTCTTTACAAAGCCGTCGGTATTTACAAGCGTGACAACCGGAATGCTGAACGCATCGCACAGACGTACAAAACGCGCGGCCTTGGACACGCAATTGCGGCACAGCACATCCTCGGCGCCCTTGGTGGCGACAATTCCCACCACATTGCCCGCCACCGTCGCCAGCGCGGTGTAAACGGTTTTGCCATAGCCCGCATACAGCTCGACTGCGCTGTTTGCGTCCGCGATGCTGGCTGCGGCTTCCACCGGGCAGTATTTCGCCAGGTTCAGCGTGCCCGCAGGAGCGGACGGCTCAAACACGGCGGGGCCGGCCAGATTGTTGGCAGGCAGCAGGCCCACCAGTTCGGCTGCCTTGGCAGCGGCCTCCTCGGCGCTGTCCACGACAATGGCCGCAACGCCCGCCTTGGCGGCAAACTCGGCGCTGCCCGCGCCCTCCAGCTTATCGCCTGCGGCGGCAGAGGTAAACGGAGCCGTCAAAAACAGCTCGCCCTCCTTGCTTACAATGCACACATCGGCAGCGGCAGCGGCCAGAGCGGAGCCAGCACCGCACACGCCGGTGACAACGGCGATCTGAGGCACAACGCCGGAGACCTTTGCCACGGCAGCGGCAACAGCCGCGCTGCCGGAAAGCGCCGCAAGGCCCTCTTCCAGCTTCGCGCCCACGGAGTTGTAGAACGTTACGACGGGGTTGCCCGTTTTCGCGGCCATGTCCAGAACCTTGACGACCTTCTCGGTGTCTTTTTCGGCCACGGCCGCGCCTGTCTGGCACACGGCGTAAACGGGGGTGCCGTTCGCGCTGCCAAACGCAGCGGTGACAGCGCCGTCCGCGTAAAGCGCACTGTAAGCGCCTTCGTCGAAGAATTTGGCAAGCACATCCTTGCCGGTTGTTGCGATAGCCATTAACAGCCCTCCTGCATTTTAAAAAAATTCCGAAATTAATATCATTATACTATTTTGACAAATCAATAACAAGTGTTTCTGTTATGATTTCCGTAAAATTATTCGCAAGTATGGAAAATACTGCTGTTGGGAACGTCGCCCTGCGCTTCCGGGAAGAAAACGTTCTTCCATTCGGCAAGCTTTTCGTCCTCCCCGTTTACCCGGAAGGACGTGGCCCCGGCGTTTTCGCCTGCGGCCACACAGGCGCGCACCGCGCCGTCCACAAACATTTTTTCCTCCACGCCGCACTCCAGCACCTGCGTCACCGCGCCGTCCACACGGTACAGCATGTGGCCCAGATATTTGGGACCGTCCATTACGACATATCCCTCCACTTCTCCCTCGAAGCGGCCGTTGTTCAAAAGATCGATCACATCATATTCCCGGATGGGGCGCATTGCGATCATCCTCTGTTCCCTCCCCGTTTTTTTCTTGCCGCCACAGCGCCCTTGGGCGCGCGCGGGCCGTGAGGCCCAGCCGCGGTGCGGCGCGCGGCGTTGGCCGCCGTATTTTTCGCAATGGTGGCCGTGGCCTTTCCGCGGGAGGCGGCCGTGCGCAGCGCCGTCACCTCCTGGCTTGTCAGCTCCCGGTACTGGCCTGGCTGCAGCATGCCCAGCTTTACCGCGCCCAGTGCCGAACGGCGCAACCGGATGACATCCAGGCCCACGGCTTCGCACATACGGCGGATCTGGCGGTTTTTTCCCTCACGGATGGTCATTTCCAGCACTGTCCGCTCCGGTTCGTCTGTCACCACATGGATGGCAGCGGGCAGCGTTTTGCTTCCGTCGTCCAGCACAACGCCGTCCGTCAGCGCAATGATCTGCTCCTCGGTTGCGTGGGGGCGCACCGTCACGCGGTACAGCTTAGACACTCCGTGGCTGGGGTGCGTGAGCAGATTGGCAAAATCACCGTCATTCGTCAGCAGCAGCAGCCCCTCGCTGTCCTTGTCCAGACGCCCCACCGGGTACACCCGAACGGGCACGTCCGCAATCAGGTCCATTACCGTTTTGCGCCCACGCTCATCGTTCGTGGTGGTGATGTATCCCCGGGGCTTATACATCATATAATAATATTTCTCCGACTTCTTCGGCACATAGACCTTCTGTCCGTCTACAGTGAGCAGGTCTTTCAGCGTGTCCATTTTATCGCCCACTGTGACGGACCTGCCGTTCAGCTTCACGCGGCCCTCGCGGATGAGCTGTTCTGCGGCCCGGCGTGAGCATATGCCCTGCTCGGCCAGCACTTTCTGGATTCTTACGTCGCGCATGGTCTCTCCTTTTCTTTCCCCTGTCTGATCATTTTCCCGATGCAGCCCGGCCACAAAAAACGGCGGAGCCAGGGCGTGCGCGGGCCGGACAGCATGGCGCGTCCGGCCGCACGGCACGCCTGCGCCGCCGCGTTATTCCGCCGCCGGGGCCGCAGGCCGGGCTTCGCCCTGCGCCTGCTGCTCCTTCTGTTTGTTGTTGAACAGCGCCGTGATCTTATCAACCATGTCCGGCAGCATACCAATGGCGCGGTCTACACTGTTGGAGGTATCGGCAAGCTGCAGCATGCGCACGCTGCCGTCTTTTACCACCAGGAAAGCCACGGGCTGGATGGAAACACCCGCACCGCCGCCGCCGCCGAACAGGTCCTTCGTCGTCTTGCTGGGAAAATCCGCGCCGCCGGAAGCGAACCCGAACGTCACCTTTGAAATGGGCAGCACCAGTGTGCCGTCCGCCATATTGATGGGATTTCCGATGATGGTATTGGAATCCACCATGCTCTTTATTTTTTCCAGGGTCACATCCATCAGGCCCTCAATGGGATGCTGGCTCATGCTGAATACCTCCGTTTGTTTTTGATGGCTCCGCAATGATATCAATTGGTTCGGCGCACAGCAGCCGCCTGCCGCAGCCTCTAAAGCACATGTTCATTCTTCAGCTGCACAAGCGCGTAAAGCGCCGCTGTTATCATTATAATCGGTGATGCGCCTATTTTACAAGAGAAATATGGCCCGGCCGTGATCTCTCCGGTAAAATCAGCCAAAATGCGCACCTGCCTGAAGCTCAGGTTGAAAAAATTTTGCAGCGCGGCGGCAGCTCCGCCCACCCATGCCTGCGCTCTGCCATAGGCGACAGCTGTCTGCGCCGCATCGTCCCTGTGTATGGGCAGGATAAAAACAATGCCTGTAAAATGCAGTGCCCGGAACACGCGGCGCATGAATGCACCGGCGGCGGAAAGGATGCCCTGCACCTTTTCAAACGTCATATGAAGCTTCGGCTCCGGCTTAGCCGGCTGCTCCTTCGGGGCACTTTCCGGCCGCGGCAGCGTTTTCTTTTTTTTCGGTCCGCCTTTTCCTTCATGGGATACAGGCGGAAACTGAAAATGCCCAATAGTTTCAGTCTGGCCGTAAACTCTCCCTGCTTATACTCCACCGCCACAGCCGCCGGAACAATAAGCAGAACCGCAAGCAGCGCCAAAAGCCCCAGGACCACCCAAAGCAGCACCATCAGAAACGTGTGCATCACACATCCCCTTCCGGTGCAAACGCCTGTGCGCCGTCCGCGTCCTCATCGCCGGAATACGCAGCCTCCCCCGCGGCCTCTTCCATTTCCGCATAGTCGTCACCGTGCAGCGGCGGCAGCTCAGCCAGCGAGGCGATGCCGAACGTACGCAGGAATACATCCGTCGTGCGGAAGGACACCGGCCGTCCGGGCAGGTCCAGCCGTCCGGCTTCCTCGATCAGCCCTTTCTGCACCAGCGTCTGCACTGTGGACGAAGAATCCACGCCCCGCACCTGCTCGATAAAGGAGCGGGACACCGGCTGATTGTACGCAATAATGGCCAGGACTTCCAGCGCAGCCGGAGAAAGCGGCGTGTTGCGCCGCGTGTCCATGATATCTTTGATATACGGCGCATAAGCCGTTTTGGTGGCAAGCTGCCAGCGGTCCTCCAGCTGGAGCAGCACAAGACCGCGGTCTTCGGCCTCGTAATCGTCCCGCAAGGAAAGAAGAAGGCGCGATACCGCGTCCTCCTCCACCCCCAGCACGCCCGCCAGGCGTTCCGCCGTGACAGGCTCGGCATGAGCGAACAGCATGGCCTCTACCGCGGCCTTGGTTTGTTTCAGATCCATTTTAATCCTCTCCCGCTTCTCTGGCAGTCTTAAGGGGGCGTATGCCGTTACATTTTACGCCCGGTGCGTACGGTGAGCGATTCGTCGTCCGCGATGGCGATGCGTCCGGCGCGCACCAGTTCCAGAACCGCGAGGAACGTAGCCACGGTCTGGCTGCGCCCCCCCTCCTTGACGAACAGCTGGCGAAGCCGCCTGACACGGCCTGTCATCAAGCCGCGCAGCACATGTATGATACGTGAGGTGACGGAAACGAAAGGCGCGGTGGTAAGCGGTTCGAACTGCTCCTGACGGGGCGGCTGCTTCTGACGGCTGCGTCCCTGCAGGGCGTTGTACGCTTCCTCCAGCAGATATACATCGTGACGCAGGCGGTACTCGGTATCCAGCTCGACCTCGGCCGGTTCACGCACCACGGTATATACGCCTTCGGCCATGCTGCGCAGCTGCGCAGCCACCTCCTTACAGGCGCTGTATTCCACCAGCATACCGGTGAGTTCTTCCTTCATGCGCTCGGCTTCTTCGCTCTTGGGCAGCAAAAAATACGACTTCATCTGCACCAGACGGGCGGCCATCTCGATAAATTCGCTTGCACTCTCCATCTGGTAAACAGGCAGGCCGTTCACCATCGAAACGTACTGGTCGATCAGGGCCACAATCTCGATGTCATAAATATTCATTTTGTTTTTGGAGACGAGGTACAGCAGCAGGTCCAGCGGCCCCTCAAAATCTTCCAGCTTAAAAGTAATCGTCTGTTCCATCCGGCAGGGTTATTCTCCTTTTCAAAGCGCTGTTCAAAGCACGGCGCGCAGAATGGCCTCGATAAATCCCGTGGCCGACACCAGCAGGTTCCACACAAAATTTGTGGCAACGCGCAGAGGCGTGTCCAGCCAGCCCAGCATCAAAACCGCGAACAGCCCCACCATGATATACCGTTCATAGCGCATCAGCCCGAAATAGGCCCCGCGCGGCAGGAACACCGTTGCAATGCGTGAGCCGTCCAGGGGCGGCACAGGCATCAGGTTAAACACGGCCAGCGTGATATTCGTCCACACCATCTGGAACAGCACCGCGGATACGAATATCCAGCCCTGCGTGCCGGGTGCGAGGTAGTACACCAGCTTGTAAAAGATCATACACAAAAAGGCCAGCAGCAGATTCGATGCCGGGCCTGCGGCAGCGGAGAGCGCCATATCCCTGCGGGGATGCCGGAAATTCGTTGCCGCCGCGATAGGCACGGGCTTGGCCCAGCCGAAGCCGACAAAGATCATGCAAAGCGCACCCAGAAAATCAAAATGGCGCAGCGGGTTCAGCGACAAACGGCCATAGCGCTTGGCTGTAGGGTCTCCCAGCTTGTCCGACGCCCACGCATGGGCGGATTCATGCACGGGGATCGCGGTGAGCAGCGCGACAGCGCGGGCCACATAGGTGGCAAGCAGGTCCCAATTCACGCGATGTCTCTCCCCTTCCGGCCGCGGCGCACAGCAGGCGCGTTCTGCGGCGTAAACTTTATCCAACGGATATTATATGATACCATTTTTCCGATGGGAACACAAGTACGCAGACGCCGTCTGCATTCCCAGTTCATGGGATATCGCCTTTCCATCGAAAACGAAACATCTTCAGACCGTCCCTTGCAGCGAAGAACGGCGGGCGGTATACTTATTTTACGAATTCGCCCGCTCCCGCCAAACCAGGCTTGACCTGACAAAGGAGGAAAAGCAATGTCAAAATGCGCAAAATTCACGCTGTCTTTCAATCTTGATTTCACAAATGAAGAGTGAATCGCGATGTTTCAATTCTACCAAAACGCTTTCCATGCCCGAAAAACCTATGAAGATACTCCTCCGGATAGCGATGACATCCATATCATGATGGATATTTACGGCGTTGAGAACCTTATCGGGCCCGGTGTAGCGCCCGGCAGCGGGAATTCCATATGCTGCGAGATTCGTTTTACGGATGAAAATGAATTTTGCAGAGCGTACGGCATATTAACACAGGAAAGCAAAAGCCATTCACTGGAAGGGCCGTTTCCCTGGGCGGCTAGATCGGGCCTTGTCGAAGATAAGTTCGGTGTCGGCTGGGCTCTTTATTACAACGAGTGAGTTTGTGCTTTTCCTCGCGCGGCCTTTCATTTTACGAAAACCGGCTGTTTAAAATATCTCTGATTTATTTTTGAAAAAAACTTGCTTTTTGCCGGATTATTTGATATTATATTCTAGCGACTTGAAAAGAGGAGGTGCAGTAAATGGCAAAATGTGATTGCTGTGGGAAAGGCGTGACCTTTGGTATCAAGGTGTCCCACTCGCACAGACGTGCAAACAGAGCTTGGAAGCCCAACGTAAAAAGAGTGAAAGCTGTGGTTGACGGTTCTCCCCGTTATATCCACGCCTGCACCCGCTGCCTGCGTTCGGGTAAAGTTACCCGCGCTGTCTGATAGCGAACAACTGCACCCCGCACACATCCGTGTGCGGGGTATTTTTTGTTATACCATGACGCCGCAAAGCGGCCTCAACAAAACCGCACCTGCTGCGGC
>NZ_JXXK01000030.1 GCF_000949455.1 Ruthenibacterium lactatiformans
ACGCCTGATTGGTTTGGCACTTGCGGAATTATACCATACCAAGAACTGTTAGGGAACTACAACAGACCGCGCAAGAGGATGTTGCCATCGAAGATTATACCATACCAAGAACTGTTAGGGAACTACAACATTACATTACATCGGAATATCCGCGGCGTTATTATACCATACCAAGAACTGTTAGGGAACTACAACGAGAAGTGACGGACAGCTACACGCAGCGGCATTATACCATACCAAGAACTGTTAGGGAACTACAACGACTTTATTAAGCGCCTGCAGAACCCCGACATTATACCATACCAAGAACTGTTAGGGAACTACAACTGGTTATGTGGGTACTTCGAAAAATCCCCAATTATACCATACCAAGAACTGTTAGGGAACTACAACATGATGACAGACACGATGCTGGAGGGTTGAATTATACCATACCAAGAACTGTTAGGGAACTACAACATGCGCGGAGGTTTGATAAATGGAATATGAATTATACCATACCAAGAACTGTTAGGGAACTACAACAGCTGTGCGTTCTCAATAGAGGTGGCGGCGATTATACCATACCAAGAACTGTTAGGGAACTACAACTATGCCGGTTTGCAGATGAAAACGGTGATTATTATACCATACCAAGAACTGTTCCGGCGCGGTGCGCTTTTTAGATTTTCTGCACGGTTAAGATATACCAGATGTTGCCATAAAGGAACCAGGCTTTTTCGAGGGCCTTCTCCCGCGTTGGAGCGTTCAAAAAACGCGTAAACATTTCACCCGTCGCATGTTCTTTTCCCCATACAACCCAAGTCACTGCTTTCACCCTCTCTTTTCAAAACGCCACCCGGATATTTTCCCCGCAAAGCCTCCTGCGCAGCCGCAATCTCCAACTGCCGCGCTCGGATGCATTTCAACTTTACTATATATTTTATCTTCCAACGTGTCAAGTTTATCAACATACAGGCGTTCTTCCTTACAAACCGCCCCGTTTTTCGCCTTTTTCGTTGCCGCCAGGCCCGATCCATTCATAAAACGGACAGCCCCGCCGTACACTTCACTGGAAGCCTGCGGCGGGGCTGCAATATTCTTAAGGCAGCACCGCACAATTCACGGCTGACGCCTTAAGCGTCGCCTCGCTTGCAGATTTTCCGGCAACTGTCACAAAAATGCTCGTGAATACACAAAGTATTCGCTGCGCTTTTTGTTTAACCTGCCAAAAAACCGGCCGGCGCGATTCGACTCTTAGAATTGTGCGGTATTGCCTTAACATTCATTACCAATTCGTTACAATCGCGGCAAAATGCAAGAATCCGTCTTTTGAAAACGTATTGTGTTTCAAACGGGAAAGAGCTGTTTCCCGCGCGCCGCAGGCGTGCCGGAGCATTCAACGATCCAAGGAAAGAAGGCAGTGGAATGAAAGTGAAGCTCCCCGAACGCAGGGCCGTTTCCGGCCCCGGCAGGCAGGATGGCGGCGCTCCGGCCGCAGCGCCCCTCAAAACGCGCGGCGGCAAAACCGCACGGCGCGTTCTGCGCCGCATCGGGTATATCGCGGCGTGCTGCTGCTGCGTGGGCGTGATGCTGGCGAGCGTGGCCGCCGTGGTATTTGCCTCGTATCTGGCCCGCCTGTCCGGCACGGACGCCGACATGCCCGACCTCTATGTGCTGAAGATGGCAGAAAACTCCATCGTATATGCAGCGGACCCGGCCGGCGGCGATTGGACGGAATACGCTGTTTTTACCGGCGAAAACGACCGCGTCTGGACGCCGCTGGAGCAGTTCCCCCAAACGCTGCGGGACGCTGTCGTCAGTGTGGAGGACCGCAATTTCTGGAACCAGCGCTTCGGCATCAACCCGGGGCGCATCCTCGGCGCGGCCGTCAACGAGCTGACGGGCCACCGCCTGTACGGCAGCCGCCAGGGCGCGTCCACGCTGGAACAGCAGCTTATCGAAAACCTCACCGGCGACAGCGCCCAGAGCATTTCCGGCAAATTCAAAGAGATCTCACGCGCCATCGTAATGGCCGGGCGCTACTCCAAGGATATGATCCTGGAGGCCTACTTAAACATCGCGCCGCTCACGGGCACGCTCTCCGGCATGCAGGCCGGCGCACAGCAGTATTTCGGCAAAGACGCCTCCCAGCTCACGCTGGCCGAATCCGCCACGCTGGCCTCCATCCCCCGCAGCCCGGTGGCGTACAGCCCTTACTCCAACCCGGAAAAGCTGCTGGAACGGCGCAACTGGGTGCTGGGGCTGATGCTGGACCAGGAGCGCATCTCCCAGGCCGATTACGACGCGGCGGCGGCCGCTCCGCTGGGCGTGCGCAGCCGCGAGGAGGCCGCTGCCGCCTCCCCCAGGGGAAAGGTGAACTCTTATTTCACCGACGCTGTGTTTGAACGGCTGGCGGACGATATCATGGAAAAAGAGAACTGCGGCCGTGCCGCCGCCGTCACCCGCATCCGAACCGGGGGCCTGCGCATCTTTTCCACCGTGGACCTGCGCCTGCAGCGCATGCTGGAAGCTTTCATGGAAAACGACGGCGAGGACGGCTACTTCCCCGCTCTGTGGCGGCAGGAAGAAGCCGACACAGGCATTCCCTTCGACAGCGCCGACGCCGTTTCCTACGGAGACGACGGCCTGCCGCTGAACGCACAGGGCGAGCCGGTGTTCAGGCCGGACGACACGCCCGTCTATGAGCAGGACGGCACAACGCTGCTCCGCGGCTCCAGCGCGCAGCCCAATGCCGACGGCGTCCACACACTGGTATTTTACAGGAACATCCGCACGCAGGCCGCCGTGGCCACGATGGACTATGAAGGCCACGTGCTGGCGCTTGTGGGCGGCGTGGGCGAAAAACGGTACGACCTTTCGCTGAACCGCGCCGCCGACGTGCCCCGTCAGATCGGCTCCACAATGAAGCCCCTTGCCGCGTATGCGCTGGGCATTGAAAACGGCGTCATCAACTATTCCTCCCTCATTGCGGACGCGCCGCTCTACACCCAGCAGGACCACCGCATGCTGAACACGGAATACTGCCGCAAGCTGGGCCTTTCGCTGGACCCGGGCGACCCCGCCAACCAGGCGCGGGACGACGTTTGGCGCGCCTGGCCCACCAATTACAACGGGCCCGGCACAGGGCGGCCCGTAGTGGTTGCGGATGCGCTTGCGCAGTCGCTGAATACCGTCCCGGTGCAGATCGGCGACATGCTGGGCAAGCGCAGGCTGTTCGACTTTGCGTACGGCAGCCTGGGCCTCACCCATCTGGACCCGGAGCGGGACAACGATCTCGGCCCTTTGGTGCTGGGCAGCCAGACCCACGGCGTTACGCCCGTGCAGCTTGCCAACGCATATTCCGTTTTCCGCGACGGCGTGTACCGTCCCGCGCTCTATTACACCAAAGTCACGCTGGCGGACGGCTCCACTTATCTGGACCCCGCGCAGGACAGCTATGCCGTGCAGGCCGTCAGCCCGCAGACGGCTTATATCATGAACCGGCTGCTGCGGGGCGTGCTCACCGCGCCGGGCGGCACCGCCCGGGGCATGGCGCCCGCCGGGGAGATGGAAGCCGCCGCCAAAACGGGCACTACGACGGATTACCGCGACTTCACCTTTGTGGGCCTGACGCCTTATTACGTCACGGCGGGCTGGTGGGGCTACGACGTCCCGGCCGACCTGTCCCAGCAGGGCGTGCGCACGGGCAAACCGCTGCAGACGCTCTGGCGGGATTATATGCAGCAGGCACAGGAAGGGCTGCCCTATCTGGAATTTCCCGTGCCGGAGGGCGTCGTTGCACGCCGCTACGACCCCGCCACCGGATGCCTTATCCCCTCGGGCGGCGCTGTGGGATACTACACCGAGGACAACCTGCCGCCGGAGCAGCCCGCCCTGCCATAGCGCCGTGCCCCGCGCCGTAAGACAGGGCTTGACTTCGCTCTTTTGTTTTAGTATAATGTCAACTGCTCACTCGGAGGGCAGATCATTCACTTGGAAATGATGGGCCGGATAAGGTGACAGGCTGAGACGCCTGTTTCTTTATCCGGCTTTTTTGATGCCCGCGGGGTGTGCAAAACAACGGGAGGGATCTCAATGGATCTGCTGAAAGGAAACGTCAGGCAAATTTATTTCAGGTATCTGGGCGCGGCGTTCGGCAGCGCGCTCATCAGCTCCATCTACGGCCTGGTGGATTCGGCCATGGTGGGGCAGTACCAGGGGCCGGAGGGCACGGCCGCGCTGGCCATCGTCGCGCCGGTGTGGAACATCATTTACAGCCTGGGGCTGCTGACAGGCATCGGCGGCTCGGTTCTGCTAAGCGCGGCGCGGGGCGCGGGCAGGCGGAAAGAAGGCGACGAGTATTTTACCGCCGCGCTGGCGGGCACCGTGTTCTTTGCCGCCGTGAGCTGGCTCGCCATCGCATTTTTCGACGCGCCGCTGCTGCGCCTGTTCGGCGCGCGGGACGCGCTGCTGCCGCTGGCGCAGCAATATCTGCTCCCCGTCAAATTCGTGGTGCCGCTGTTCCTGTTCAACCAGATGCTGGCGGCGTTCCTGCGCAACGACGGCGCGCCGGGGCTTGCCACGGCGGCGGTGCTGGCGGGCGGCGTCTTCAATGTGTTCGGCGATTACTTTTTTGTGTTCACCTGTGACATGGGCGTATTCGGCGCGGGGCTGGCAACCGCCATCGGCGCGGGCATCACCTTCGCGGTGATGCTGTCCCACTTTTTCTCCCGGCGCTGCACGCTGCGGCTTGTCCGGTTCCGAAAGGCCGGAACCAAGCTGCGGCAGATTCTGACCACCGGCTTTTCCACGTTCTTTCTCGACATCGCCATGGGCATCCTGACCATGCTGTTCAACCGCCAGATCCTGCAGGGACTGGGCACGGACGCACTGGCCGTGTACGGTGTGATCGTGAACGTGAGCACCATGGTCCAGTGCTGTGCATACAGCGTGGGCCAGGCCGCCCAGCCCATCCTTTCGGCCAGCTTCGGCGCGGGCAAATGGGGACGCATCCGCGCGGCGCTGAAGTACGCGCTGATGGCCGCCGCCTTTTTCAGCGCGGTGTGGACGCTGCTCGTCTTTCTGTTTCCCAACGGGTTCATCCGCATTTTCATGTCCCCCACCGGGGACATCCTGCGCATCGCACCCGCCATTCTGCGCAGCTACGGCGTTTCGTTCCTGCTGCTGCCGCTCAATATTTTCTCCACCTACTATTTCCAGTCCCTGATGAAGCCCCGCGCCTCGTTTTCTGTTTCGGTCCTGCGCGGGCTGGTGCTCAGCGGCGCGCTGATTTATGCGCTGCCGGCCCTGCTCGGGCCCGGCGCCGTCTGGTTCGCCATGCCCGTCACCGAGGCCGTCACCGCCGTGGGCGTGTGCGTGCTGATCGTCCGGTATACCCGTCCGGCGCCGCAAACGCCGGAATAATGCACAGCGCACAAGGCCCCGGCTTCTCTGTCGGGAAGCCGGGGCTGTATTTTCTGTTATTCCTATTCCTCCGCGCGCCCGCCGGGCTTTTCCAGCGCCGCCCTGCGCGCGGCCAGAATCACATCCCGCGCCCGGGCGGCAAGCGGGGCTTCTGCGGCGGGCGTACCCTCCAGCGGATAAGGGATGCCCAGCGCGTCGTACTTGGAACGCCCCATCGTGTGATAGGGCAGCACGTCCAGCGCCCGGACGTTGGGCAGCGACGCAAGAAGCGTCCCCAGCGCGTTCCAGCCTGCCTCGCTGTCGGTAAGGCCGGGCACAACCACATGGCGTATCCATACGGGCACCTCTTTTTGCGCCAGATAGCGGGCAAACGCAAGGATGTTCCCATTTTCACGTCCGGTCAGCCGCCTGTGGGCGGCCGGGTCGGTTTGCTTGATGTCCAGCAGCACCAGGTCCGTAACGGCGCACAGCGCGTCGAACTGCGCCAGCGCCGCCGCGTCCTCCGGCCGGAACGTGGCGCCCGAGGTATCCAGACAGGTGTGGATGCCCCGCCGCTTTGCCTCCCGGAACAGCGCGGTCACAAATTCGATCTGCAGCAGCGGCTCTCCGCCTGTGACGGTGATGCCGCCTTTCCGGTAAAACGCCTCGTTGCGGGCGTATTGCGCCAGCAGCTCCTCCACCGTGGTTGGCACGCCGCCGCCCGGGTCCCAGGTGTCCGGGTTGTGGCAGTACAGGCAGCGCATGGGGCATCCCTGCAAAAACACCACGAACCGCACGCCCGGGCCGTCCACGGTGCCGAAGCTCTCCACCGAATGGACGCGGCCCGTTACTTGCGCGGCCATCTCACATCGCCTGATGGAAGGTGCGGGAAATCACCTCGTCCTGCTGGGCCTTCGTCAGCTTGATGAAGTTCACCGCATAGCCGGAAACGCGCACGGTGAGCTGCGGATACTTTTCCGGATGCCGCTGGGCGTCCAGCAGCGTTTCTTTGGTGAATACATTCACGTTCAGGTGGTGTCCGCCCTCGGCCACATAGCCGTCCAGAAGGCTGACAAGGTTGTCGATCTGTCGTTCGTTTGCTTTCATAAACAGGTTCCTTTCTCTGCTGTGCCGCTTTTTCAGCGGCTTTTATGCCCAGCCCGTTTGGCCGGTGCGTTGCAGGCTTCGGCCGCGCCTTCGCCGCAGCAGGCGGCGCAGCGGGTCTCCTGCGCTTCGCCCTCGCCGCCGGTGACGCGCATGCGGCCCCCGCCGTTTTTCATAAAGGCATCGATGCGCTCCACCAGCGCGTCGATCTGCCGTTGCTTTTCCTGTTCCGTCATGGCCGCCGCCTTTCTCTCAATGCTCCGCCTCAAACTCGGGCATTTCCACCTCCAGGTCGCCCGCGAAGATCCGGTCGTCCTTGCCCAGCGCCCCCGGTACGATGGAGAAGGTATTGGAAATGCCGTCCTGCGCGGCGCTGAAGGGCAGCTTCGCCACAGAGGCCAGGCTGGCCACCGCGCCGTGGGTGTCGCGGCGGTGCATGGGGTTCGCGCCCGGCGCGAAGGGCTCGCCCTTTTTGCGGCCGTCCGGCGTGGAGCCCGTGTTTTTGCCGTACACCACGTTGGAGGTGATGGTCAGGATCGAAGTGGTGGGGATGCCGCCGCGGTAGGTGTGGTTGCCCTTCACATAGCTCATAAAGGTATCCACCAGCTCCGATGCGATGCCGTCCACCCGGTCGTCGTCGTTGCCGTACTTGGGGAAGTCGCCCTCCACCTCGTAATCCACCACGATGCCGTCCGCGTCGCGGATGCATTTCACCCGGGCGTACTTGATGGCCGAGAGGGAATCCGCCACCACGGAAAGCCCCGCGATGCCCGTGGCGAACCAGCGGGTCACCTTCTTGTCGTGCAGCGCCATCTGCAGCTTTTCGTAGCAGTATTTATCGTGCATATAATGGATGATGTTCAGCGTGTTCACATACACCTGCGCCAGCCACTTCATCATGTCCCGGTACTTTTCCATCACGTCGTCGTAATCCAGATAATCCCCTGTGACGGGACGGTACCTGGGCCCCACCTGCTTTTTGGTGATCTCATCCACACCGCCGTTGATGGCATACAGCAGGCACTTGGCCAGGTTGGCGCGCGCACCGAAGAACTGCATCTCCTTGCCTACGCGCATGGAGGACACGCAGCACGCGATGGCGTAATCGTCGCCATGGGTCACGCGCATCAGGTCGTCGTTCTCGTACTGCACGCTGGACGATTCGATGGAGGTTTTCGCACAGAAGCGCTTGAAGCTTTCCGGCAGACGGGTGGACCACAGCACCGTCAGGTTGGGCTCCGGCGCGGTGCCCAGATTCTGCAGCGTGTGCAGGTAACGGTAGGACATTTTGGTGACCATGTGCCGCCCGTCGATGCCCACGCCGCCGATGGATTCCGTCACCCACTGCGGGTCGCCGGAGAACAGGTCGTTGTATTCGGGCGTGCGGGCAAACTTGATGAGCCGAAGCTTCATGATGAAGTGGTCCACAAACTCCTGGATCTGCCGCTCGGTGTAAACGCCCGCCGCAAGGTCGCGCTGGGCGTACACGTCCAGGAACGTGGAGGTGCGGCCCAGGCTCATGGCCGCGCCGTTCTGCTCCTTTACCGCCGCAAGATACCCGAAGTACAGCCACTGGATGGCCTCACGGGTGTCCTTCGCCGGACGGGAGATATCGAAGCCGTAGATCTCCCCCAGCTTTTTCAAGTCGTCCAGCGCGCGGATCTGCTCGCTGAGCTCCTCCCGCTCGCGGATGACGTCGGAATACATGATGACGCGGGTGGTGTCCTTCTGGTGCCGTTTGTCCTCGATCAGCCGGTCCACGCCGTACAGCGCCACACGGCGGTAATCGCCGATGATGCGGCCCCGGCCGTAGGCGTCCGGCAGGCCGGTGATGATATGGCTGGAGCGGCAGGCCCGCATTTCGGGCGTATATGCGTCGAACACGCCCGCGTTGTGCGTTTTGCGGTGTGTTGTAAAAAATTCCACGACCTCCGGGTCCACATGATAGCCGTTGTCCTCGCAGGCCTTTTGCGCCATGCGGATGCCGCCGTAGGGCATCAGCGCCCGCTTGAAAGGCTTTTCCGTCTGAAAGCCCACGATGGTCTCTTTCTCCTTGTCCAAATAGCCCGCCGCGTGGGAGGTGATGGTGGAGATGACGCGGGTGTCCATGTCCAGCACGCCGCCCGCCTCGCGCTCGGCTCTGGAAAGCTCCAGCACCTGCTGCCAAAGCGCCTTCGTGTCCTCCGTCGGCCCGGCAAGGAACGCGTCGTCCCCGTCATAGGGTGTATAATTTTTCTGGATGAAGTCCCGGACGTCGATTTCTTTTTCCCATACGCCGGGCACAAAGCCGGTCCATTCGTTTCTCATGCATAGCCCTCCGCTTGTTTCTGCCGGGCCGCGCGGCACATCCGCGTTTTCCGGTCATGTCTATTATACCATTTTAGTATAGTTTGTCAAGACGCCGACCCTTCTCCCTGCCGGCGCGCGGCAGGGATGCTTTTCTTGACTTTCCGGATAGAGTATACTATGATTTCCCCAAACGGTCTGTTGTTATTCCAACAAAAGGAGGGGCGCCATGGACTTTTTATTTCTCTCTCAAACCGCGCTGTTCCGGGGCTGCTCCCCCCGGGAAACCGCCGATATGCTGCAATGCCTGCGCGCCGAGCGCCGCGTTTACGAGAAGGACCGCGTCATTTGCCATGCGGGGGACACCGTGGAAGCGCTGGGCCTGGTGCTCTCCGGCGGCGTCAACATCGAGAGCGTGGACGTCTGGGGCAGCCGGAGCATTCTGGGCCATGTGGGCCCCGGGCAGGTTTTTGCCGAAACCTATGCCTGTCTGCCGGGCGAACCGCTGATGGTGGACGCCGTGGCGGCCCAGCGCACCGAGGTGCTGTTTTTGAATACGGCGCGCCTGCTGCGCACCTGTCCCTCCGCCTGCGCCCACCATGCGGCGCTCATCCGCAACCTGCTGGCCGTGACATCGCAGAAGAACCTCGCGCTCTCCCGCCGGATTTTCCACACCTCGCCCAAAACCATCCGCGGGCGGCTGCTGTCCTACCTTTCCGCCCAGGCGCTGCGGGAAAACAGCCGCAGCTTCGCCATTCCCTTCGACCGCCAGCAGCTGGCGGATTACCTTGGCGTGGACCGCAGCGCGCTTTCCGCCGAGCTGGGCCGGATGCGCGCGGAAGGCCTTATCCGTTTCCGCAAAAACGAATTTGAGCTGCTGCGCGAGCCCTGAGCACGGCTTGCAGCGGCCGTAAAAAGAAAGTACAATAATAGAAGCAAAGAAAGGGGTGGCGCCATGAGCAAAAAGCGCGAGGAGCTTCTGGAGCAAATATGGGCTGCGCAGGACACCGCCTATGACCTGATGAGCGAATACGATTCCCTGCCCCATTCCTACGGTGAAAATGTGTTGTACCAGGCGGAGGCGCATCTCATCGACCGGATCGCCCTTCACCCCGGCGTCACCGTCACCGACCTTGCAAATATGGTGCGCAAAACGCCCAGCGCCTGCTCCCAGCTCGTGCGCAGGCTGCGGGACAAGGGCTGGGTGGAACAGGTGCGCAACACCGCCAACAACCGCCAGGTAATGCTCCGCCTCACCCCCGCCGGGGAGCATGTATACCGGGACCACGCCGCCTTCGACAAGCAGTGCCAGGCGCTGACCTTCCGGCGCCTGGAGGGGTTCACCGAGGCGGAGCTCGCCACCTACCTCTCCATCCAGCGGCGCATCAACGAGGCCTATGCGGACGACGTGCGGCGCAGCCGCGAATACTTCACCTGAAAGCGCACAGCGGCGCTTCGTCAGGGTGTGCAAAAACACGCGCGGCTTTTGTTAAAAAGGACGAACCATATAAAAAAGAAGCGCTCCCCCTTGCACGCGGCCCTGTGCGGTGTTATTATGAAGCTGCTTAACATTTAAGCTGCTTTACAGCAGTATTTTCAACGCCCGTTCCGGCGGGTGAAAGGAGCAGGAGCATATGAAATACGATTTTACCAGTATCATGGACCGCCGCGGCAAGGACGCCATCGCCGTGGATGCACTGGGCGCGCCCGGCTTCGCACCCGGCGCTCCGAAGGAGGGCTTCGACGCCATTCCCATGTGGGTGGCGGATATGAACTTCCCCACTGTGCCCACCATTCCCGAGGCCATCATCGCCCGCGCCCGGCATCCGGCCTACGGCTATTTTTCTCCCACGGAGGAATATTTTGCTTCCATCATCCGCTGGCACGAAACGCGCAACGGAGTCACCGGCCTGACAAAGGAGTGCATCGGCTATGAAAACGGCGTGCTGGGCGGCGTTGTCAGCGCGCTGAACATTTTCTGCTCCCGCGGAGACAATGTCCTGCTGCACTCCCCCACCTACATCGGTTTTACCCACAGCCTGGAGAACAACGGCTACAACATCGTCCACAGCCCGCTGGTAAAAGACGAAAACAATGTCTGGCGCATGGATTTTGAGGACATGGAAAAAAAGATCGTGGACAACAGGGTCCACGCCGCCGTGTTCTGCTCGCCCCACAACCCCTGCGGCCGCGTGTGGGAGCGCTGGGAGCTGGAGCGCGCCATGGAGCTGTACAAAAAGCACGATGTAATGGTCGTGTCCGACGAGATCTGGTCGGACATCATCCTCGGTGGGCACAGGCATATCCCCACGCAGAGCGTCAGCGAGGACGCCCGCAGCCGCACCGTTGCCGTATACGCCCCCTCCAAAACGTTCAACCTGGCGGGTCTTGTGGGCAGCTACCACATTATTTACAACCCCGTTCTGCGGGACCGCGTGGAGAAGGAAGCCTCCCTGTCCCACTACAATTCCATGAACGTGCTCTCCATGCACGCGCTCCTCGGCGCGTACCGGCCCGAAGGCTACGAGTGGGTGGACGAGCTGTGCCAGGTGCTGACGGCCAATGTGGATTTCGCCTGCGACTTTATCGCCCGCCGCTTTGAGGGCGTGGAGGTCTCCAGGCCCCAGGGCACCTACATGCTGTTTCTGGACTGCACCCGCTGGTGCGAAGCCCACGGCAAGAGCATTGAAGCGCTGCAGCGCGCCGGCTGGGACGTGGGCGTGGCCTGGCAGGACGGCCGTCCCTTCCACGGCCCGTGCCACATCCGCATGAATCTGGCGTTGCCGCTCTCCCGCGTGCAGGAGGCCTTCCGCCGCCTGGACGAATACGTGTTCAACGCCTGACGGCCGCCCTTCGCCGCATGCCCGCCGGGCGGGATAAAGGGCCCCTCCCGCGGGGCAGCAAAAAGCAATTTTTAAAGGGCAGCCGTTCAGGCTGCCCTTTATAATTATTTGAATGCCGCGCAGACGCTTGCTGTTGGATGCGGAGCATGGTATATTGGCATCCGCACAGAGAATTGGAGGGAATAAAAATGGACCAAAAGCAAAGGGCACGGTTGGCTATATTAAAATCAGTAAACGCTCAACATATAAAAGAATCGGAATGGAACCGGAACACTTTATTGCAAGAATGTTTTCATTCGTTAGAAAGGTATCAAATCCTTAAAGATGAAAAAGAGATTGCTCAAATTGTAAAAATCATTAACACCAATGACGCAAAACAAATGAGCCATTGTGAAAAACCAATACCTCTGGAAAACCGTGATTATTATGTAGTTTGGGACAGTGCACAATTACCAGTCATTAAGTGCAACGGAAAGAGCATTCTATCAAGTTGGGACGATGTAGTGGCAGTCGCATTTGATACTCGCATCGTTGATGCAGAAAAAGAGCAAACATTTTTAATCAGGGGGTAGAACCCTAGGCTTGTTCATGGAGCATAAAATATTTGTGTGCTTTTCTAAACAATAGCATGACTTCTATCGCCCGGAAAGGCAATGAGCCCGCATAAAAAACAAAATCCCTTTGGGCGGGAACACAGCCGCTCAATGCGGCGCCAAAAAAGCGAATGCCGGCAGGTTGCGCAAAACGCCGCCCGCCAGCAGCACGCCCACGGCCCCCCAAAGCAGCGCCCTTTCCCACCGGCGCACAGAGCCGTCCCCCGTGCGGACATAGCGCACGGCGTGCACCGCGCCCCAAATGGTACCGGGAAGCAGCAAAGCAAGCAGAACCGCGTTTGCCCGCAGCGCGCCCGGAAGATCCAACCGCAGCAGCGCCAGCCCCATGCGGGACGCGCCGCACAGCGGGCACCAGAGCCCAAGCGCCGCATGGATGGGGCACGCCGGGCCGCGCCCTGTAAGGCCGACCCACAGCGCATACCCCGCGCACAGCAGCACAGGCGGCAGCAGCCACCGGGCCAGCCGGCGCATGCGCGCACGCTCCTCTTTTTTCACCCATGCACCCCTCCCTTTCCGCCTGTTCTGTTCCGATTATAGTTTCGTCCGCCCGGCGGTGTCAAGGAGGTGCGGAGAAAACGAAAAACCATATTGACTTTTACCGCCGCAGTATGGTAAAATATCATTCGCGGCACAAACGCCGTACAGATAAGCGAGGATGGCGGAATCGGCAGACGCGCACGTTTGAGGGGCGTGTGGTTATACCATGCGAGTTCAAGTCTCGTTCCTCGCACCAAAAATGGAAAGACCGTCGACTTATGTCGGCGGTCTTTCTATGTATTGTAGTTTTGATAATTTATTATCTTTTCGATTTACTTGGCACAAGGTTCCCTTTTGATTTAGATTTAGATAAAATGGCATCGGCGCAAAGTTGCGTTAATGGTTCACCAATGGCTGCTTTATAATTAAAACCCAACAATTGAATTGCTTTTAATGTATCTACACTTATTAATTCTTTCATCTGCTCAAATGTTTCTATCGGTGCATTAGGACTCATAATTTTAAAAAGCTCAAGTAGACGTTCTACTGTATTATGAAGATGTTTTATATCATCATCACTTATTTCAATTCGATCCAGCTCTGTTTTATAGACCTGAGCAATTCGGATAGCTTCTTCTCGTTCTGAAATTAACTCGTTTACAATTTCATCATAAGTCGAGCGTATGCGCTCGACATTTTTTCTTCTTTTATTGCTTTAATCTTTGTATTGACTGCTGAAGCAGTTCCTTTTACTGCAAGAGCGGTCAAGGATGTCCCCATTTCGACCAATGCGTTTGTATATATATTATCCATAACTATGCACTCCCTATCTACTGCTAAAATGATTAAGGCAATTTTAGCATGGGGCATCATTTTTGTAAATACAGCTTGCTGATTGCCTATAAACTATTGATACGATTGGGTCTTCCCAAGTCCTATAATTACACTCCGACCATAGAAAAGACGTCACGACCATGTGGCGTCTTTTTTCTTTCGCCCTTTCCGAAAATAGCCCCCCTTGCCGGCAACGTGTGTTGTTCATAAAACAGCAAACAGGCACAGCCGCTTGCACGGCTGTTCTTGTATTTTATCCAGTCGGCTGATAATATGGAATTGAACAGAACTACAAATCCAAATTTGGAGGTGAGCTAATGGGAATTAATATTGAGCAGACACGCCAGTATTATACGGAAATCAAAACAGAAGATTTGTGCGATTGCGATTATTGCAAGAACTTTTATTTGCAAGTAAAAGAAGCATATCCTCTTGTCGCTGATTATTTGAATGCGTTGGGTGTTGACATTGAAAAGCCTCTTGAGACTTCTCCATTAGAACCTGTGAATGGAATGTTGGAGTATTGCGTATGTCAATATGTCGTGTTTGGCAAAACATCTGGTGAATTGGTAAAAAAAATCGGGAATGTAGAATTAGGGGTTGCAACCTCATATCCCAGAACAAATATACAGAGAGAACATTTTGTGATAGACATTTATCCAATTAAGCTAAATTGGATTATGTGAAAGAACAGGAACTTCCCGTTTGCCGAACCGGCAGCCGCATCCCTTTCGCCGCTTTGCGGCTGTCCTCCCGGTGCAAAAACGGCGCGGCCATGAAGGCCGCGCCGTTTGTTCATTTTGCGGTCTTTCGCCCCCGTCTGCAAACGGCGGTTCCGGTTTGGAAAGACAGCTTTCTTCTATTGCCTGCGCCGCCGTTCGCTCCCTGCGGGTAAGCCGGCCCGCGCTTCGCTGCAGTGCAGCGCCGTGTGCACGCCGCAGCACAGCAGCGGGAACACCGCCGCCAGCAGCAGGCCCGCGCGCAGCGCCCCAGACTCCCCCGCGGCCCCCGCAAACACCGTGCCGGACGCCTGCGCCCAGTCCGCCGCGCGGCCCACGCAGAACGCCCCCAGGGACGCGCCCACATCGCCGCCCGCGGAAAGCAGCGCGAACATGGCCGCCCCCGCGGAGGGGATGCGCCGGGACGCAAGAATGATCGCGCCCGGCCACAGCAGGCTGACGCAAAGGCCCGTAAGCCCGCAGGCCAGCACCCCCAGCAGAGGGCTTGGTGCAAGCGCGCAGACCACGTACAGCACGGCGGCCGCGCCGCTGCCGCCGATGAGCAGCCGGTGCAGCGGCACGCGCGCGCCCAGCGCCGCATAGCCGCTGCGCCCCAGCGCAAGCATCAGCGAGAAAAAGCACACGCCCCACACGTCGCCCGCCAGCTTTGGCAGCTGCAGGCCCTTTTCCAAAAAGGCCGACGCCCACTGGGCCATGGTCACCTCGGCCGCGCCGCCCAGCACGATGGCCGCCAGCAGCGCGTAGAACACGCCTTTGCGGGCCAGCGCCCGCAGCGGCAGGGGCGGGGCGCCGCCGTTTTTGCGGGCCAGCGGCACGCGGCAGAACAGCACGGCGCCGGCCACGGGCGGCGCCGCCCACAAAAGCACGATCCATTGCCAGCGCGCGGCGCCCCACACCGCCAGCAGGCCCGTGGTGGCCAGCACCACGAAGATCTGCCCCCAGGCGAAAAACGAGTGCAGCATGCTCATGCTGCGGGCCTTGCGCTCCTCCGGGATGGGCAGCGCGTCCAAAATGGGGCTGAGCAGCAGCTCCTGCAGGCCGCCCGCCGCGGCGAACAGGAACATGCCCGCGCAAAAGCCTGCAAAGGGCCTCTGGGGGAACAGTAGGGGGGCGGCGGCAAACAGGCCCAGCCCGGCCGCGCTGACGAGGGGAGCGGCCACGGCAAACGGGCGGAAGCCGTATTTTTCCACCGGCTTTGAGAACAGGACGTCGGACGCGACCTGCGTGATGAAATTCAGCGAGACAAGGATGCCGAAATCGGTAAAGCTGAGGCCGTACAGGCCGCGCAGCGGCACGTACAGAATGGCAAAGCAGCTGCCCACAGCCTGAAAAAAATTCGCAAAGCAGCAGGCCCACAGCGTGGAACGGTACCGTGCTTCCATAACAAACGCGCTCCGTTTCTGTTGTTGGATGGTGTTTTGTTTGTTCCCGCGCCGCGGGAAAAGGACAGGGGCCGTCCTGCGGTGCGGGCCGCTGCGCCCGCGCCCATTTGGCAGGACGGCCCCGGGGTTGGCCTTACAGCCGCGCTTTTCAGGCTGTCCGGAAGGCGGCGCGCTCAAGCCTACGGGCGGCGCGCCGTTCCCGGCGCGGTATTTCTTTAAGGCAACACCGCACAATTCTAAGAGTCGAATCGCGCCGGCAGATTTTTTGGCAGGTTAAACAAAAAGCGCAGCGAACACTTTGTGTATTCGCGAGCATTTTTGTGACAGTTGCCGGAAAATCTGCAAGCGAGGCGACGCTTAAGGCTTCAGCCGTGAATTGTGCGGTGTTGCCTTAAGCCAGCCGGCTCTCGATCTCAGCGGCCACCCGCTCGCGCAGGGCCAGCAGGTAACCGGCGCCGCGCGGGTAATCCCGGAACGTCATGGGCCGCATCTCCGCGTCCGCATAGATCAGCTCCTCCACGAACGCGCGCCCGGCAAGCTGCTCCAGCAGCCGCAGCGCCCGCAGGTCCAGCAGCGCGTCGTCCTGCACCTCCGCGCGCACCGACGAAAGCGGCGCGCCGTCCGGGCCGGGATATACAAGGAACGGGTCTCCCGAGGGGAATGCATAGTCGGCGTGCGTCACGCGGTACGGGTCCACAGGATGCAGTGAAAACTTGGAATTGTAAAAATTGTACCCCCAGTGCAGGAAGCCCTTGATGCCGTACAGGTACATCAGCACGCCCATGATGCGGTTGCGCGCGCTCTCCATGGCGAAAAAGCGGTTGGGCACAAGGCTGCTCTGGGCACAGCAATAGTACACCCACAGCCCGGGCACCTGCGCGTCGATGAACGGCTGGATGTGGTCGTTGGCGGGCACGGGCTGGCGCACAAGGCCCTGCCTGTAAAATTCAAGGCTGCTGAGCGCGTCAATGACCTGGCAGCCCTCCAGCAAATCCTCCGCCTGGGCTTTGGCCGCGCGGTAGGAATCCAGATGCTCGGGCGACGGCTCGTCGGAGATGTGGTAGTACACATGCTCTTTGTCGTAGCCCATGCCCTCCAGCGCGGTGCGCAGCGCCGGCAGGAACGCCTCCAGAAACGCGCGGTATTCCGCGCTTGCCGCCGGCACGTCCCAGCCGAAGATGCGCCGCTCCTGCCCATCCACCACGGCCATGATCTTGGGCGTGGCGTGCGCGCCCCATTGGGTGAACAGATGGGCGATCTCCAGATATTCCACGCCGTGGCGCCTGCACAGCCCGGCCCAGCGCCCGAGCTTTTCAAAGCCGAAGGAATACACCCCGGCGTCGCGGCGCACGTCCACAAGCTGCACGGTCAGCCGTTCGCCGTTTACGGCGGTGTCCAGCGGCGGCGTGAACACGGGCGTGAGCAGCATATTGATGCCGTGCTCCTCCCCCGCCGCGCGGATGAAATTCTCCAGGATGCGCCAGTGCTCTTCGCTCAGCGGCGCAACGCCGTAATAAGAGGCCAGGCAGTCCGCATGGAACCACTCGGTGTGCAGCAGCGTCTGGGCGGGCAGCCGCGCCCGGCCCACGCACAGCGTAAAGCGGCAGGTGAACGCAAGCCCGGCCGCGTCTGCGTCCCGGTAGAGCACGCCGTTGGGCATCCTCTGCTCCTCCACGGCCCGCGCCGTCACGGCCACCTCATACGCGCCGGGGGCCGCGTCCGCGGGGATATCCCAGCTCAGCCACACGCTGCGGTACTGGCGCGGCAGCGGTGTAACCGCGGGCGCCTCCAGCGGGGCCAGCAGGTCCGGGAACAGGCCCGGCTCCTTCGTGATGTAGTGCTCGTCCGCGCTTTCGTAGCAGGGATAATCGGAGGGCATCAGCTCCACGGCGCGCAGAACGGCGGGCGCAGGCGCGCCGTCCGCCTCGATGGTAAAGCTCTGCACGGGCATGCCCGGCGCGGCGTCGTCCGCACGGTATACGAGCTGCACCGCGGCGCGGGCGCCCCGCCAGACGGAAAGGCGCGCGCCGTCCGAAAGCACCGCGGGGCGCTGTGCCGGGAATACCTTCTCCAGAGAAGACGCAAGGAAAAATTCATATCGGGCCATAAGACGAACTCCTTTTATGATCTGAGTGTATTTCGCAGCTTGTCGAAAAAGCTGCGCTTTTGCGCCAAGCTGCCTGCGAACAGGGCCTGCGGCCCCGTTCGCCGCGTACGGCGGCCTTCGGCGGTCGCTTCGCTCTACACGCCTCGGCACTAGCCCTGCGGGGCGTCGCGGGGTTGCCCTAGATGAAAAAGGGGCGTCCACACGCTAAGAGCCGCGCTTTCAGCGCGGTTGTCCGCAGGGGAGGCTTCGCACCGCTCCGACACGCGCCTGCGGGCGCAGTCTCCACCCCTTTTTGGCGGCATTCGCCGCGTGGCTTGCACTTTGCTGCGCAAAGATGCATGGCTTTGCCACCGCCAGCCTTTTCCCCGGACGCTTCTTTTCCTTCTTTGCCTTTTTCGACAGTCTGACTTCTTTCATATTACCCTTTGATCCCGGAAAGCGCAATCCCTTCCACAAATTCTTTCTGCAGCGCGACATACAAAAGGAACGGCGGCAGGAACGCCAGCGTGGAGCCGGCCATCACCAAGCCGTAGTTGGTGGAGTAGTTGCCCTTGAGCGCCGCAATGGCCAGCGTCAGCGTCTGCATGCGCTCGTCCGTCACGGTGACAAGGGGCCACAAAAAGTCGTTCCAGCAGGTGATGAACGTAAAGATGGTGAGCGAGACGAGCACCGGCTTCACCAAAGGCACCACCACGGAGAGGAACAGCCGGTTTTCACCGCAGCCGTCAATGCGGGCGGCCTCGATGAGCTCGTCCGGCACGTTGACCATGAACTGCCGCACCAGAAACACACCGAACGCGTTCAGGATGGGCAGCATCAGCGCGATGTGGGTGTTCATCAGCCCCAGGTTTTTGATGATGGTGAACACCGGGATGAGCGTCACCTGCCCGGGTATCATCAATGTGGCAAGATAGACCATGAACAGCTGGTCGCGCCCCGGAAAATGCTTTTTTGCAAAGCCGTAGGCGGCCATGGCGCACACGATGCAGTTGAGCACGCACGCGCCGCCTGTGACGATGACGCTGTTCAGCAGGTTGCGCCCGATGTTGAAGTTGCTGAACACGCGGGCATAGTTTTTGAAGCTGAACTCCGCGGGATCGAACCGGAGGTCCAGCACGGTTTTCTGCGTGAGGGAAACCAGGCCCATGTACACAAAGGGCAGCAGCGCAAACAGCGCCATTGCCAGCAGCACGGCCCCCAGCACCGCGCGCGCGGCGTTTTTTTTCGCTCTGCGGCTCATCAGTCCTCACCGCCCTTCAGCAGCAGCTTCTGCAGGCCGGAAACGGCAAGCACGAACACGAACATCAGCATGGCCACGGCGCTTGCGTAGCCCATATTGTACTCTTTGAACGCCGCGTTGTAGGTTGTGAGCACCAGCGTCACGGTGGAGGTGCCCGGGCCGCCGCCCGTCATGGTGTACACCAGGTCGAACACCTGGAACGACCAGATGGTCCCCAGCGTCACCACAAGGAACGTCACGCTGGAAAGCCCCGGCAGCGTGATCTTGAAAAAGCGCTGGAACGCATTGGCGCCGTCCACCTCGGCCGCCTCGTACAGGCTGCGCGGGATATCCATGATGCCCGCGAAGTAAATAACGAGGAAGTACCCCACGTTTTTCCACACGCTGACGATGCAGACGCTGAGCATGGACGTGAGCTTGCCGCCCAGCCAGTTCACCGAGGGCAGGCCGAACGCATGGATGATGCTGTTCACCACGCCGCGCGGCGACAGCAGCGTGAACCACAGCGTGCCCACAAGGATGGCCGACGCAATGACGGGCACGAACAGCGAGCTTTTTACAAAATTGCCGAATTTGTTGTGGAACAGCTCGGCGATGACCGCCGCCAGCACCAGCGAGCCGGCTGTCTGCAGCGGCACGGTGATTACCGTAAAGACCACCGTGTTTTTCAGCGAGGCGCGCACATAAGGGTCCCGGAACAGGCGGATGTAATTGTCCAGCCCCGTCCACTGGGGCGGCTGCAGCACATTGTACTTCGTAAAGCTGAAGTACAGGCTCATCAGGATGGGCACCACCGAGAATACCAGGATCAGCACGAGGCTGGGCAGGATATACAAAAAGCCCTGCGCAGCCTCCTTTCTGCGATTGATCATAACACACAACCCCTTTTATCCAGGCGGCGGGCAGGCGCGCCGCGCCTGCCCGCCGGATTTCAGCTTCATACCGCCGGGCCTGCCGGCACGCCGCGCGCCGGAGCGTCCGCGGCGCGCCCGCCGGCCCGTCCTCCGCCGTCAGCCGATGCTCTCGGCGTAATCCACGGTGTTCTGGATGGCCTCCTCGGGGGACAGGTCGCCCAGCATCATGAGCTGCAGATTCTTATACAGGGTGTCCATCACCTTGAACGCGCCGTTGGCGACGGGCAGCGTGTGCAGGTGCTCGGCGTCCTCGTACATCTCTTTGAAGCGCTCGTCGTCGTTGTACGCCTCGTCCCTGGTGATGGGCGGGAAGGGAGCGATCTCGGTGTGGAATTTCGCCATGACCTCGGCGCTGGTGATGTATTTGATGAGGCTGGCGGCCAGCTCCTTGTTCTGGGACGCACTGTTCATGATGAGCGCGTCAGAGGCGATCCATGTGGCGCGGGTCTCGTCCTCCAGGCTGGGGATGAAATCCCAGTTGACGCCTGCGTCCGTGAGCACCGTGCCGGATTTCGCGTCCATGGAAGCGATGGCGATATTGCCCTCAATGAACTGGTTGCGCACCTCGGTGCCCACCAGCGCCATGGATTCCTCCGGCAGCACGCCGTATTTGAACTTGAGGTCGTACAGGAACCGGGCGGCCTTCACCGCGGCGTCGTTGTCCATCAGGGCGACCTTGGTGCCGTCCTCGTTGTAAATGTCGCCGCCCGCCTGCCACAGGTACGGATAGTACAGGTTGTTCAGCGCGCCGATGGCCGGGTCGGCCCATTCGCCCGCAAACGGCATCACGCCGGGCAGGCCCGCCTCTTTTATCTTTACGGCAACGTCCACCAGGTCCTGCCAGGTGGCGGGCAGCTCCGTCACGCCCGCCTGCTCCAGAATGTCCATATTGAAATACAGGATGCGCGCGTTGCCCACGATGAACGGCATCGTGTACTGCTTGCCCTTGATAAAGCCCTTGTCCAGGTAGAGGTAATTCTCCCGGTCCGCATCCGTTATGTAGGCGTCCAGGGGCTCCAGAGCGCCCATCTCAATAAAATCGTTGAACATCTCCAGATACATATAGCCCACGTCCGGGCCTTCGCCCGAGGAAAAACCCGTCAGGTATTTTTCCTCGTAATTGCCCCAGGGCGTGATCTCGATGGTGAGGTCCACGTTGTTTTCCGCGGCCCAGGGCGCAAGCGTTTCCGTCCAGAACTCCTTGTCCAGCGCGCCGTCGTCGCCCGCCGCGAACGGGGGCAGCCAAAGCAGCAGGTCTGTCTTTTTCCCGTCCGGCGCGGCGGCCGCGCCGCTGCCGGAGGCCGTGCTTCCCGCCGCCTGCGAGCCGGAGCCGGAGCCCGAGCACGCTGCGAACAGGCCCGTGGCCAGTACAAGCGCCAAAAGGATGCTGAGCAGTTTTTTCATAGTTCTTTCCTCCTGTTTTACTTGATGTGGAAGGCGGCGTCCCGCCGGGAACGTCCTCCGCGCTCCCCTTCCATGCTTTCATGGTAGCCGAAAGCCCATCTTGCTGTAAACTTACAATTTTTCCTATATGCATAACCAGCGTCTATTTTTCACCGTTCGTTTTATGCATATTAACCAAACCTTATTTGTCTTTCACTTACATTTTTTTAGATGGAACGGGCTTTGGATTAACAAATCTTCCAATTTCGGCCTCCCGATGGGAAAAAGGGGCCAAAAAAAATCAATTTCTACTCCGGCACGGTTTTATGATAGAATAGTCCTATCCGGATACCGGAGGAAACGGAAAAGGGGGCGCGTTTTGTGCCGCACCGCAAAAAACATACCATGCGCTGGCTGCGCTCCATTCTGGCCGTAGTGCTTTCGTGCCTGCTGCTCTGCTCGCTGCTGTGCCTGTATGTCCTGCATGTGCTGGAGCGCACGGTGGTGGAGACCAACACCGCCCTGACGGCTTATGTGCAGAAAAGCGTCGATACCCGCCTGGAGGAGCTGCACCGCTATTCCACTACCATTGAGATCACGCACGCCAACACGCTGCTCAAAAACCTGCGGGAGCTGCCCGGCACCCTGCCCGCGCAGGCGTACCAGCTTTCCGTCACGCTGCGGGATTTTCTCGTCACGAACAAGCTCGCCCGGGGCGTATACCTCTATTACCCGCGCACGGGGCTTGTGGTGGGCAATATGGGCTGCTTCGAGGCCGCCTCCTATTACGCCCTGCAGGGCGTGCCGCAGCGCGAGGGCTATGACGCATGGCTCGCGGAGCTGACGAAAAGCCATGACACGCGCTTCATGCTGCTGCAGATGCCCAAGGACGAACGCCTGTGCTATGTGCGCGAGATGCGCATGACGGGCGAGATCGCGGCGGTCGTTGTGATCGAGATAGACCGGGAGGAGCTGCTGCGCGCCTTCGACGCGGCCGGCCTGCCCGGAGACTCCGCCACAGGGGTGCTGCTGGACGGGCAGCTGGTGGCCGCCACAGGCAATATGGCGCTGCTGGAGGACACGCCCGGGCTTTATGCGGCCTGGTGCGCGGACCCGCAGGCCAGCCCCGAAAGCGGCGGCAGCTTTGCGTTTTTCAATGCCTCCGCCCTGCCCGGGCTGGATTATGTGAGCGTGTATTCCGCGCGCGGCCTGCTGCGCACGGTGCGCTTTACGCTGGCCGTGTGCGTGGCGGGCGCGGTGTGCTGCCTGGCCGCGGGCGTGGCGGCCAGCGTGTTCATCAGCCGCCGCAACGCGAAGCCTATGGAAAAGCTGCTGGCCGCGCTGGGGGCGCAGGGCTCCGGCGCGCAGGACGAATACCAGTTCATCACCAACAAGATCGAACAGATGATGACGGAAAAATACAAGAGCGAAGAGCTGATGCAGGAGCACCAGACGCTGCTGAACGGCCTGTTCCTGAGCACCGTCCTGCGCGGCGGCCTGCACAGCGAAAACGCGATCTTCGCCGCGGCCAAGCGCTACGAGGTGAGCTTCGAGCATCCCACCTATCAGGTGCTGGTGCTGGCCGGCACCGAGCGCAGCGTCCCGGACGCCGGGCCGGAGCCCGGCCTGCTGCACGGCACGCTGGCCGCGCTGGGGCACGAGGGGCTGGTATCCGCTTACGGCGGCCGCTACGTGGTGCTGCTGAACGCGGAGGAATGCCTGCCCGACAGCCAGGCCGAGGCCCTTGCCCGCGCGCTGCTGGACCAGGCCTTTCCCGCCCGGCCCGCCCACGCGGGCGTCGGCCCCTGCTACGACAGCATGACGGACATCCTGACCAGCTACAACTGCGCGCTGCTGGCGCTGCGCTGCGAGGCGCCCTCGGCCCGCCACCCGGTGAACCGCTATACGCCCCGCCTTACCCGCGCGGACTGCGGCGACCCCGGCGTGATGCAGGCGTTCAGCCACCGCATTTACGAAAAGCAGTTTGCCCAGGCCCAGCAGCTGATGGAGCGCCTTTATACCGAATACCTGTACGCGGGCGCGCCCGCCGGCACCGAGGCCATGCGGCAGAGCGCCGTGGACAATCTGCTGGCGGACGCGCTGCGCGCCGCTTTGCCCGAGGCCCGCGCCGCGCAGGAGGTGCGCGCGCTGACGGCCGCCGGCCCGCCCCACGCCCAGCGCCGCCAGGCCCAGCACGCGCTGGCCGTTCTGGTACAGGCCGCCGCGCCGGGCGCCGAGGACAAGGAGCCCGTGGCCGTGCGCGCCAAGCGCATCATCGACGAAAATTTTGCAGACCCGATGATGGGCCTTTATCTCGTCTCCGAGCAGCTCAACGTCAGCAACTCCTATCTGTCCACCACGTTCAAGGCCACCTACGGCGTCAGCATCATCCAGTACATCAACCGCCTGCGGGTGGACCAGGCCAAGAGCCTGATCCTGAACACCGATATGAACATCAAGGACATCGCTCAGACCGTGGGCTTTTCCAGCGACATCAACTTCATCCGGGTGTTCAAAAAGCTGGAGAACCGCACGCCCACCACGCTCCGGCGGGAAAGCCGCCCCTGACCCCCGCCAAAGCAGCGGCCGCGGCGCTGTTTTGCCGGCGCGGCCGGGCGCCCGCCCGTCCTTTTAAGCCTGCGGGCAAAAACGGCCCCGCCCGGCCGTTTTTGCCGCTTTGCTCGGCAAGCCCGAAAAAAGCCTCATGCAGTTCATCTGCATGAGGCTTTTTGTGCCCTGCGGGAATTATTTTTCCCGCAGCTTTTCCTCCAGCGCGCGCAGCTTTGCCATCTCCTCCGGGATGCCGATGTGCTGCGGGCACACCCGGGCGCACTTGCCGCAGGCGCGGCAGGCGGCCGGGCGGGCGGCGGCGGGGATATCCCCGCTCTCTTTCAAAAAGCGGCCGGTGCTTTTCGCCGCGGCGCAGCGGTTGTACGCTTTGAACAGGCCGGGAATGTCCACCCCGAACGGACAGGGCATGCAGTACCGGCAGCCCGTGCAGGGGATGCGCTGGGCCCGCTTGTCGATGCGCACGGCCCGGGTGAGCGCGTTCTGCTCGGACTTTGTCAGCGGCTGGAAGGGCGACATCGCGGCAAGGTTGTCCGCAAGCTGTTCCTCGCTGCTCATGCCCGAAAGCACCACCAGCACGCCCGGCAGGCTGGCCGCGAAGCGGATGGCCCAGGACGCAATGCTGCGGCCGGGCGCCTTCGCCTTCAGCACCGCCTCGGCCTCCGGGCACAGGGAAGCCAGCGCGCCGCCGCGCACAGGCTCCATCACGATGCACGGCAGGCCGTATTCCTGCAATATTTCGTACTGCTCCCGGGCGCGCTGCACGGTCCAGTCCAGATAATTCAGCTGCAGCTGGGCAAAATCCCACGGGTAGGCGGCGCATATCGCGCGCAGCACGGCGGGCTTGTCGTGGAACGAGAAGCCCAGGCGGCGGATCTTCCCCTCGGCCTTTTTCCGCGCCAGAAATTCAAACGCGCCGATGCGCCGGATCTTCTCGAACCGTTCGGCGTCCACCGCGTGGCACAGGTAAAAATCAAAATAGTCCACACGGCAGTTGGCCAGCTGCTCGTTGAACACCTGCTCCATATCCTCCTGCGTTTCCAGCTTCCACAGCGGCATCTTCGTCGCCAGGTAAAACGATTCCCGCGGATATTTTTCCAGCGCCGCGCCGATGAATTTTTCCGCGCCGCCGCCGTGGTACGGATACGCCACGTCAAAATAGGTAATGCCCCCGCGCACGGCCTCGTCCACCAGCGCCCCGGCGCGCGCGTAGTCGATGGCGGTGCCGCCCGGCTCCAGCGTGGGCAGGCGCATACAGCCCAGCCCCAGCAGCGAAGGGCGGCAGTCCGTATCCCTGTAAGAACGGTATTCCATAACGATTCCCCTTTTCCGTTTCCCACGGGCGCGCCGCGCCCGTGCAGTATTCCTGCTTTCAGTATAAGGGCGCGGCGAAAAAAATGCAATGCGGGGCTTTTCTTCTCCCGATTCCCCTTTGGACGGATGGCTTCAGCTTCGTCCATTTCACGATGCATTGAATAAAGCGGGAAAATATTGTATATAGGTAAATAAAAAGAAAAGTTGGTAATTGCAGGAGGCATACGATGGCATTGGAAAAAGTTTATGATTATTTCCATAATTATGATAGGCAGACTTATCAGGTTGTAGCTTGTATGGGAAATGAGCCGTCGGAGCACGATATAAAGAAATTTGAACATCAGTATGGGATAAATCTTCCTGCTGATTTTAGAGAGTTCACTATGTCCCCATTAGGCGGACTTTATATGGAGGTTCGGGAAGAAATATGGCCACGGGCGAAACAGTATGACATAGGCCCATTTTGGTCGTTCTGCCGAGGAATTATAGTCTATGGAATTGCCAATGGAATACCCGATTTTTTGGATATTCGTGAGAAAACGAAAGAACTGCACGATGAAGGGTTTACTGGTTTTATCCCGTTCTTGTCCATTATAGGGAATGGTGATGAAATATTTTGTTTTGACAAGGATAATAACATAGTCCTTCTGGACTGCTATACAACAGGAGAAGCTGCACCGGTTGAAGGGGCTTTTTCAGATTGTTTGATGAAACAAATTGCGGAGTTGGAAGAACGGAAAAACAAGAAAATCCGGGGAGAGGATAAAAATAACTAATTCCGGTTTGCCGGGCTTGCCGTCCATGAATCTGCCCCTCCGTCAATTTCGGCAAAGGGAGGTTATTTATAGCCTAAACCTGTTCAAAAGGCAAAAGGGGGGCTTTTCTTGTTCACAAATCCCGGCTATAATGGGATATGTTGTAATTTGCGGCCCTGTGCGGCCGCGCAAAAAATCAATGAGGTGAAAAACATGTTTTTATCGGTGATCCTCACCATCGCGGCCGCGTATATGGCCCTGCAATGCGGCCTGACGGCCTTTTCCGTTCCCTTTGCGTCCTGGACATGGCTTTCCTGGCTGTATCTGGCCATGGCCGCCGTGATGATCGGCGTCTGCGTGGTCAGCGCGCGCCGCGCCGTGCGCGCCTACAAAAAGCAGGCCGAAAAAATCAAGGAAGAACAGGCCCGGGAGCTGGAAAAGCTGCACGCCAAACGGCGGGCGCTGTATCTGGACGAGGACATCGACATTGAGGCCGAGGCCGCGAAGGCCGAAGCCGCGCGCCTGGCCGCCCAGGCGGAGGAGGCCGCAGGGGCAGACGCGCCGGACGGCAGCGCGGACGACGGGGAAAGCGGCGAAGCCGCCGAAGAGGAGGACGGCGGCGACGATTGACCCGCGCCGCGCCCGGCAAAGGGACGCGCTTTCCGGAAGAAATTGCCTTGCGTATCCCGCGCCCCCCTGCGCACAATAACAGCACGGGGGTGTTTAAAATGCAAAACCAAACCAACAAGGAAAGCCAAAACCGGCACGGGCAGCCCAGCGCCCACGGCAAGCAGCACAAGGCCCACGGCCATGTGGAGCAGGCCCGAAGGGACGGCCAAACTGCCACCAGCGAAAACGTGTATGAAAACCTTGCAGAAAACGCCTGGTTTCCCGCTTTGTACGCGGACGAGGTTTTGATGGACGATTTCGGCCCGGATTTTCCGGAAGTGTGACCTGCACAAAAAGTTTATCCGGCACAGATAAAGCAGCCCGGGAAGCGCCGCTCAACGCGGCGGCTTCCCGGGCTGCTGTTCTATCTCCTGTTCTAGCTCCTGCGGAAAAGCGTCCATCCATGTCTGAAGCCCGTTTATAAACCGTGAAAGATGGTATCCGTCGCACACCGCATGGTGTACCTGCACAGCCAGCGGCAGGCGCATTTTCCCGCCATCGGAAAAATATTTTCCAATCGTGAAAATCGGCAGGAAATAGTCATATCCGTTCTGCAAATTCAGGTTGAAGCCTGTAAAGCTCGACCAGGGAATGCAGGACACGTTGAACAGGTTTTTGCCTGCGGGCGGCTTTGAAAGCTCCGGAGCATTCCGGTACCGCGCCATATCCTCCCGATACCGCGCCAGAAACACCGCAGGCGACGCATCGTATGCCGTCCAAACCTCCGTGAAGCTTTCTGTCTCCTTATGGAAAACCGTATAACAGGGGTCGCAGTGGCTGTAATATCCCACATTTCCCATTTCATCCTGGGCCATCCGAAATTCCGCATGCCGGTTGACCTCCCGTGCAAGCCCATATAAGACCACGGGAAAAAACGGCAGCCCCTTTTCCCGCACCCCGCACAACAGTTTTGTGACATCCAGCGCCACCGTCATACTGTATGTGCAGGGCACCGCTTCGGCATAATGCTCATATCTCTTTTTCCGTTCCCACGCCTGCATGTCGATTTTATGAAACGTCACAGCCATCCTCCTGTTCTCTGTACCGTCTTCTTCAGCGCACATGAACAGCGCGCGTTATCCCACGCTCCGGCCGTGCGGCCCGTCCCGCCCCGTCAAAGCCGGCGGCCTGCCGCCGCGCAGGGTCACCGGAACCGCTCCGCGCCCCACCAGTGCGGCATCAGCTCCCGCAAACGCACCGTTTTCCCGGTTTCGGCGTCCGCCAGTATTTCAAGGCCGGGGCTGTCCTTATCCAGCTGCATCATGAATTCCCTGCACGCGCCGCAGGGCATTCCCACGCGCCCGTCCCCCATCACGCACACCAGCCGCACAATGCGGCTCTCCCCGTTCGTGATCATATTGGCGATGGCGCTGCGCTCCGCGCACATGCCCAGCGTACAGGCGGTGTCGATGCACACCCCGGTGTAAACATTTCCCGCCGCGGTGAGAATGGCGGCGGCCACGCCGCCGGCCTCGATGAACGGCGAGACCGCGCGGGGGGCCAGCTTCTCCGCGGCTTTGTCATAAAGCTCTTTCCATTGCATGGTATGACCCTCTCTTTTCTTTTTACAGGCCGCCCTTGCGCCGCCTCCCAATATTCCCGCGGGCCGCGGCCGGGCGCGCGGCGCGTCACTGCCCGTTCAGCTCCCGCACAAACGCCTCGGGCTTTGCCGTCAGCTCGGCCCAGGCAGGCACAAAGCCGCATTTCACGGCGTTGCGCACCGATTTGATGTTTGACCACGCGGCGCAGTAAAACGGCACCTTTCCCCGGGCAAGCGTTTCGGCCGCAAGGCGGGACGTCAGCGCGGCGGCAACGCCCCGGCGGCGGTATCCGGGCAGCACGTCCACGCCGATCTGCCACATGCTTTCACAATCCGCCGAACAGCCGGCCAGGCCCACCAGCCTTGCGCCGTCGTACGCGCCCACGGCCAGCACGTCCAATTCCCTCCGTTTTTCGCACAGAGCGTTGCTCCATTCCGTCCGGTACAGGCCCGCGAAGTCCGCAGGCCCCAGCACCTTCAGCGCATACCCGCAATCCCACTGCCGCATGCGGGAAACATCCGGAAGAAAATATTCCGCCATGAAGCATATCCGCATGCCGAAGGGACGCAGCGCGTCCGCCAGCACGTTCATGTTCGGCGTTTCAAAGCAATGCTCGGGCGCATACCGCTCCACGTAGGCCCGCACGGCTGCCTCGGCCTCGGGCGCGACGGAAGCCACCACGTTGCCGCCGTAGGAGACAAGGTCGCAGAAAAAGGGCAGCGACAGATATTTCCGCGCCCCGGCATGGGGCGCGGAACGCACCACCACGCTGTGCTCCCGGCCGAAGTCCTCCGGGCTGCAATTCAGATCAACGGCGGACTGCCGCAGCGCGGCGGCCCATATTTCCTCTTTTGTCATATACGTCATCCCTTCCGGCTCCGGCCGCGCTCCGCCCGCACCGTCCCGCCGCGCGAAAACAGCCTGCCGTTGGCCAGCGCAAGCAATGCTTCGGCCGCGGGGTAGCGGATGATGCCGCTGGTGTTGAGCACCAGGTTTTTAAACGGCAAATCGCGCACCGTCATCTCGCACACCCGGCGGTTCACCGCCGGGTTGTTGGAAAAATGCATGCCCAGCCGCGCCGCGCACAAAGCCAGCGCGTGCAGCGCGCGCCCCGTGCGGCTGTCCAGCATGTCGCCCAGCACCGTCGTCTGGGTGTATTCGCCGCGGACGGGCTTTTGGTTGCGTGGCAGCGGCCGCGTGTGGATGGCGGCAAACGCCGCGTCCGGGAACGTGTTGTCCGCAAACGAGCCGTACGGCCCCCCGGCGCTGTGGGCGGGCGGCAGCGCCACCGTTTCGCCCCGCGCCGTAAAAGCGGCGTGCAGCAGCAAACAGCGGCTGTGCCGCCCCACGGACACCTCATAACGGCCCGCCTCCACCACGAACGCATGGCGCGCCACATCATAAAACTCCAGCGCGCTGGGCGGCAGCGTCACACAGACCGTTTTGCGCTCGCCCGGCTTCAGCGCCACACGGGCAAAGCCCGCCAGCGTGCGCACGGGCTGGTGCGCGGCGGAATTCCGGTGGGCCACGTACACCTGCGCGGTCTCCACGCCCGCCATCGCGCCCGTATTTTCCACCGTGAAAAGCACCTCGATGGCCTTGCCCGGCGCCAGCACCTTGCGGGAAAGCGTAAGGCCCGAATACGCAAAGGACGTATAACTCAGCCCGTAGCCGAAGGGAAAGCGCACGTCCACATGCGCTTTGTCGTAATAGCGGTAGCCCACATAAATGCTTTCGTTGTAGGTAACGGCGTCCGGCCCCATGGGCCAGTGGCGCGCGGCGGGCGTGTCCTCCAGCCTTTTGGGCCACGTCTCCGCCAGCCTGCCCGCCGGGCATGCCCTGCCGTACAAAAGCTGGAACACGGCTTCGCCCACGCCCTCGCCGCCCAGCGCCGTGTACAGCACGGCCTTCGCCCTGGGCAGCCACGGCGTTTCCACGGGGCTGCCGCCCGCCAGCACCACCACCACGTCTTTTCCCGCCCCGGCCAGGCGGTCCAGCAGGTGCAGCTGGTTGAACGGCAGGCGCATGTGGGCGCGGTCGTAGCCTTCGGTCTCGAACAGGTCCGTCAGGCCCAGGAACAGCAGCACTGTGTCCGCGCCCCGGGCGGCGTTCAGCGCCTTTTCCTCCAGCTTTGCGTCCACGCATTCGCTGTCCGGGTCATAGCCGGGCGCATACGCGGCGTCTCTGCAGCCGCCGCGCACCAGCGCGTGCAGGAAATCCGGCCTGCCGTGGGCGTTGATGAGGCTGGAGCCCGCGCCCTGATACCGGCAGCGCCTGCCCGCCAGCGCGCCGACGACCGCCACCTTCGCGTCCGGCGCCAGCGGCAGCACGCGGCCTTCATTCTTCAGCAGCACGGCGCTCTCCCGCGCGGCGCGCACGGCCAGCGCGTGGTGCCTGTCCAGCATGCGGCGCACCGCCGCCACATTGTGCACGGGCGCGGGATACGCCTTTTTGCGCTGCGGCGCATGGGCCAGCGCCAGGCGCAGCACCCGGGCGCACAGCGCGTCCAGCGCCGCCTCGTCCAGCCTGCCCGCGCGCACGGCCCGCACGATCTCCCGGTCCGTCACGCCGCCGGAGGAGGGCATTTCCAGGTCCAGCCCCGCGGCCACGCCCGCCGGGCGGCGGTATACCGCGCCCCAGTCGCTCATCACAAGGCCGTCAAAGCCCCACTGCTCCCGCAGGATGCGGGTGAGCAGCATGCGGTTCTCACTGGCATAAACGCCGTTGATGCGGTTGTAGCTGCACATCACGGTGGAGGGCGCGCCCTCCTTCACCGCTATTTCAAACGGCCGGAGATAAAGCTCGTGCAGCGCCCGCTCGTCCACCTCGGCGGAGACGCTCATGCGCAGCGTCTCCTGATTGTTCACGGCAAAATGCTTGAGGCTGGTGCCCACGCCCTCGCCCTCGGCCCCGCGGATGAACCCGGCGGCCAGCTTGCCCGCCAGCAGCGGGTCCTCGGAATAGTATTCAAAGTTGCGCCCGCACAGCGGGCTGCGCTTGATGTTGACGCCCGGCCCCAAAACAACGGCCACGCCGTGGGCCCTGCACTCCCGGCCGATGGCCGCGCCCACCCTGCGCGCCAGCGCGGGGCTCCACGCGCAGGCCAGCGCCGACGCAGTGGGAAAGCACGTTGCTTTCACGCTGTGGCCGCCGTTCTCACGGATGTGCAGACGGTCCTCCTTGCGCAGGCCGTGCGGGCCGTCCGCCAGCCATATGGAAGGCACGCCTTTGGCCGGGATGTCCTGCGTCTCCCAAAAGCTCTTTCCGCTGGCCAGGGATGCTTTTTCCTCCAGCGTCAGCGAAGCGATGATGTTCCCGATCCGATCATTTGTCATGGATTTTCCTCCGGCGCGGCATGCGCCCTAAAATTCAGGGCAATACCGCACAATTCTAAGAGCCGAAGCGCGCCGACCGGTTTTTTGGCAGGTCAAACAAAAAGCGCGGCGAATACTTTGTGTATTCGCGAGCATTTTTGTGACAGTTGCCGGAAAATCTGCAAGCGAGGCGACGCTTCAGGCGTCAGCCGTGAATTGTGCGGCCTTGCCTTAGGCCATACGCCGGGCCCTCCGGCGTGCTGACGTAAGAAAACACGCCTTTGTGCCGCGGCCGCTGCGGTGCCGGTCGCCCGGCGCTCAGTCATAAAACGAGAGACGCGGCGAAAAACTTTCCGCCCCGAGGATTTTCCGTGCGGCGCGCCCTTTTTTTGCCCCCGCCCCAACAGCCGCCTGCGGCGCAGGCCGGCAAAATCAGCCCCTCCGGTTCCGTCACGCCTTTTTGTAATTCAAAATAAGAATTCCCGCACACACAAGCACAAGCGTAACGACCAAATTCACGGCGGAAACGCCGTTTTGCTCCGTAAGCAGCAAATTGGAAAGCAGAACGCCCATAACGGGGGTCATAAAACTGTAAACAGTGACCCTGGAAACCGGGTTGTTTTTCAGGAGCACGCCCCAAATGGCATATGCCGCTGCGGAGAGGAACGATAAATAGGTTAAAACGCCCAGCGCCTTTCCCCCGCTTACAACGATCTTACCCCCAAACACAATGCCGATCAGCACCATTGCAATGCCGCCCATAATAAACTGGTATCCGCTTATCACAACAGGATTTTCATCTTTGGAATATTTTTTCATCAATACGGAGGAAAAGCCCAGTGCAACAGCCGAAAAAAGCACAAAGCAGTCTCCCGTAAAATTCATGGTAAAATCCAAACCGTTTAAATTCACAAAGATGATTCCCGCAAAGCCTGAAATACAGCCTATGATTTTCCCGGGCGTCAATTTTTCCTGTTTGAAAATAAGGCTTGCGATCAGCAGCGAAAAAAACGCGGAGGTCCCGCTTAAAATCGTGCCTTTTACACCCGAGGTATTGGCAAGCCCCACGTAAAAAAAGATGTACTGCAAAACCGTTTGAAAAACACTTACCTGTGCAATTTTACCGATATTGGCTTTTTGGGGGTACAGCAGCTTTCCGCTGGCGATGCTGTAGATCAAAACAGTGATAACGCCCGCAAAGAAAAACCGCACCCCGGCAAATAAAATTGTGGACGGCACGTTTTTTTCCGGCAGGATCAGTTCATAGCCTATTTTTATAAAAGGCGTCGCGCTGCCCCACAGCGCCGCACAAAAAAGCGCCAGCACGGCCACCACCCACGGGTTACTCAGTATTTTTCTTTTACTCATTGTATTTCTCCAAAAATCGTATTTTACGCACCTGTTCCCGGCGGCCTCCCGCCGCCCGCGCCGCAGGCGCAGGCGGTGCTCTTCCGGCCTCCGCCCCGGCCTGCCGGGCCCTTACTTCTTGATTTTGTCCCAGTAAGCCTTCGCGGCCTGCTCGTTTTTGTTTTGTCCGTATTCGTAGTAGCGCACGCCCGCCAGCGCGTCCGGCAGGTACTGCTGCTTCACCCAATGGCCCGGATAATCGTGCGGGTACAGATAATTCTGCCCCTTTTGCGCCGCGTCCTCGCCGTCGAAATGCTTGTTCTGCAGCTGGCGGGGCACCGGGCCGGTTTTGCCCCGGCGCAGGTCCTGTTCCGCGGCCAGAATGGCGTTGTGCGCCGAATTGCTTTTGGGCGCGGTTGCCATCAGCACGGCCGCGTCCGCCAGCGGCAGGCGCGCTTCCGGCAGGCCCAGCTGCAGGGCGCTGTCCACGCAGGCCTTCACGATGGGAATGGCCTGCGGGTACGCAAGGCCCACGTCCTCCGCCGCGATGACCAGCAGCCTCCGGCAGGCCGACAGCAGATCCCCGGCTTCCAGAATGCGCGCCAGATAATGCACGGCGGCGTCCGGGTCCGAGCCTCGAATGCTTTTCTGCAGCGCCGAGATGCAGTCGTAGTGCATGTCGTCGCTTTTGTCGTAGCGTTGGCTGGAGCGCTGCGTCACCTGGCGCACGGCCTCTGTTGTCAGCCGCTTTGCGCCGTCCGTCTCGGCGGCGCCCGCCACGGCAAACTCCAGGCTGCCCAGCGCCTTGCGCATGTCGCCGCCGCAGGCCGCCGCCAGCGCGTCCAGCGCCTCCGGCTGCGCTTCAATGCGCACGCCGTCCAGCTCCTCCAGCTTATGCAGAGCGTTCTCCAGCCCGCGGCGCACGTCCTCCGGCGTCAGGGGCTTGAACTCAAACACCGTTGCGCGGGAGAGCAGCGCGTTGTAAATATAAAAATACGGGTTCTCGGTGGTGGAGGCGATCAGCGTGACCGTTCCGTCCTCCATGCATTCCAGCAGGCTCTGCTGCTGCTTTTTGTTCAGATATTGTATCTCGTCCAGATACAAAAGCAGGCCGTTCCGGCTTTGAAACGTGCCGATCTCGGCCATGACGGCCTTGATGTCCCCCGTGCCCGCGCTGGTGCCGTTCAGCTTATGCAGGCGCATGCCGCTGTTTTCGGCAATGATGCGCGCCACGGTGGTTTTGCCCACGCCGGACGGGCCGTAGAAGATCATATTGGGCACGCGGCCGCTTTCGATGGCCTTGCGGAACACGCGCCCCGGGCCGAGCAGATGCTGCTGGCCGCACACCTCGGCAAGGGTGCGCGGGCGCAGACGGTCGGCAAGTGGTGATTGCATAGCTTCTCCTTTTTGAAACGGGCGCGCGCGTCAGGATACCACCGCGGCGCTGCGCCAGTCGTTCAGTTTTTTTGCGGCGTAGCCGTTGTTCAGGAAATAATCGATGGCGTACACAAGGCTGCGGTCCCAGAAATTCCATTCGTGCACGCCGTTCCATTGCAGGCGGCGGTAGCCGGCAAGCCCCAGAGGCTTCAGGAATTTATGCATGGCGTCGTTCTGCTGCAGAATGAAATACGGCTCCACGTCCTGCAGGCCGTTCGTCAGCAGCACCTTTGGCTGCTGCGCGGCCGGCAGCGCGGCCACCCGCTGGGCCAGCACCCGCAGGTCGCTGCTTTTTGGCAGCAGCAGCCCATCGCCGAACACCGGGCCGAACACCTCCCGCACGCCGGGCGCCGCGGGGTCCGCCAGCATCATCGAAAGGTCCACCGCACCGGAAAAGCTGGCGCAGCCCGCGTACAGGTCCGGCCGGGAAAGGCCCAGAAACAGCGCGCCGTAGCCTCCCATGGAAAGCCCCGCGATAAAATTCTGTTCCCTGCGCGCCGGCAGCTTGAACATACGGCCCAGCAGCATGGGCAGCTCTTCCGTGACAAAGGTCTTATAGGCGCCGCCGTGCATCATGTTCTGGTAAAACGAGTTGCCGCAGTCCGGCATTACCAGCACCAAACCGTTGTCCGCCGCGTAGCGCGGCGCGGCCGTCATCTGCATCCAGTCGTCTCCGCTGTTGGTATAGCCGTGCAGCAGCGTCAGCACACCTTTCACGGTATAGCCCACATCGGCGGGCAGGTCTGTGGGAAAATACAGCTTCACGCCCACGGTGGTCCCGAGGATCTGCGATTTCAGCTTACAGTCAATATACGCCATAAAAAGCGCCCCTTTATGTATGATAGGAATCCTGCCTCTTATTATAAAGAAAACCCGGCCGATTTACAATCGTGCCGGGCAAAAGTGCGGAAATAACGGCCCCGGTGGGGCCGGTAACCTGCCGCGCGGTTTCGCCGCAGGCGAAATGGAGCCGAATGGCGACAAGCGCCGGGGTTTTGCCGTTGGGGACCCGGCGCGGCGCAGCCGTGACGGGACGGCAAAAGAGCGGTGCGGGGTGGCGAAGCCATGGCCGCGAAGCGGACAAACCGCACCGGGTCGTTTCGCGCGGCGAAACGCCGCGCCCGATTTTGCGCGGCAAACCCAAAAGGTGGGGCCGATGACCGGCCAGCGCGGTTTCGCCGCGGGCGAAATGGAGCCGGTGGGGAGCAAGCGCCGGGGTTTTGCCGTTGGGGACCCGGCGCGGCGCAGCCGTGACGGGACGGCAAAAGAGCGGTGCGGGGTGGCGAAGCCATGGCCGCGAAGCGGACAAACCGCACCGGGTCGTTTCGCGCGGCGAAACGCCGCGCCCGATTTTGCGCAAAAGCCCTCAAAGCCAGGGCGGCCAGCGCGCTGCCCGCACGGGCCTCGTTACGGCCCGGCGGGCGTTCACCGCATGTTTCTGCGCCCGCCCCTGGGCCTGCCCTTTTCCTCGTGGCGGCAGTTGCGCACAAAAATGCGCACCATCTCCTCCACGTCCTGAAGCTGCCGCTGGCTCATGCCCTTCAGCAAAGGGCCAATCGGCTCCTCCAGCACGCGCGCAGCGTCCGGCAGCAGCACATAATTCGGCGTGATTTCTAAAATATCGCACAGCGCGATCAGCGTTTGAACGGAAAGTCCCGCCTTCCCCCGCTCGATCTGGCTGAGAAATTTTTCAGTGATATCCGCACGGGCAGACACATAATCCTGCGTATATCCTTTTGCTTTGCGCGCTGCCTGCAGCCGCGCGCCGATCAATTGCAGATCGTATTCCACAAGACCGCCTCCCGTAATAAGAGTATCGTTAATAGCTTTGTCAAATAACCATTTTAAAACGGGTTTTTCGCGTTTTTAGATTGATTATTTGAAAATGCTTTGTTATACTGAAAAACAGGGAAATCGAAAGGAGACGGGCAGCAAGTGGATTTGTATCAGTATTTCGCAAAAGAATTAGACTGTTTTGAATCCGATCTTCGATACAGAAGCTATATCTCCTGGCCCGCCGCCTCTGTACGGCACTGTAAGGTGGCAGCGGACGACGCGCAGGCCTGGAGCGAATTTTTAACGTACGTTTTCGGCGTCCCGCTGGATTTCAGCACCGTGGACGCGGCCAAACTTTATCTTTTGAAGCACCGCTGCCTGCCCGACGACCTTTAAATAAAAACACCGCCGCCCCGGACAAATGTCCGGGGCGCTTTGCATCAGGTATGGGCGCACACTTCTGCTTCTGTGTAAAAAATGCGGAGGAACCGTCCGCGCACCGGCGCCGGCATTTCCCGCTTTGGAAAGGCCCGCTGCTTTGCCTCCGCCCGCGGGCAGCCGCCCAGTACCGGCCGCCCCAACCGCCGGCAGAGAAATTCCCGTTCCGCAGGGCCTTCGCTTTTCCGCGTACCGTCCGGCGGCATTTTTTTGCCCCGGCACGCGACGTAAAAGCCGCTGCTTCTCCCCGTCCGCCGAATTTTCACGGCCCCATTGGAAAGACGGCCGGGCAGGTGTACCAGACCACGATATCGGACAGCGGAATTTCTTTTGCAGGCATCACGCCTGAAAGCCCGGGTACAGTCGGGAACATCACGGACGGCAGCGGATGCGGGACGGCGTCCATCGCGGAGGCATGCCAGCGCGTGCGCGCACCCATCAAGTTGACGGAATACGGCGCGCACGCCATCGGATCCTCGAAAAAGGTATGGGGCAGCTTTGCAGGGGAGCCCGGAAGCAAGACCGTGTTGCCGCGCGGGAAAGACGTCCATTCCCAATACGGTTTACAACAGCCGTCGAGCCATAGCAGCGGCTTCCCGCGGTGCGGGCACAGGCACGCCGCACTGTGCCCGGGTCTGCTCCGGCCGGTTTGCGGGTCGTGCAGCGGCGGGCTCCGCTTTTGTTTCAGGGCAGGCCGCCGCAAATCCCGGCGGGATCTCCGGGAAACCGGCGGCAAGGAAGGCTCATTTTTTCCGCCGGCGGCTTTCCGGACACGCCTTCCTGGCCGCCGTTTGCATCGGCTACCAGCGTTTCTGCGCCGCCTGGGCCGCCGCCTGCTGCAAGGCAAGAATCTGCTGTGCATAGGCATTGTCCAGATTCTGCAGCGTATCATACTTGTTTTGCAGGATTTCGGCGCTGCCGTTGGCAAGGGCCTGCTCCAATTGCATCTGGTATGCCATTTTTTGCTGCTCGGCCGCCGAAAGCTGGCTGTTGTAGCTCTGCAGCGCCGAAGATCGATTGCTGTTCAAGGTGTCAAGCAGCGCTGCAAGGCTTTCGTTGCGCCCGCGGTCAATCGTGTTTCGGTTGTTCCCGTAGGAATTGTACATGCCCGCCAGCGCACTTTCCGACATGCCCCCCGTCAGCCCCTGCGCCGCCAGCGCCTGGGGAAGGTCACGCTTGCTCATCATATAGTTGATATACGCCTGCTGCTGGGCGCTGTCGGCGTTCCGGTTCACCCCGCGCGCTCCGCTGTCATAGCTGGCCTGCAGCTGTGCCAGCGCATCGTTGTAGTTCTGCTGAAGCAAATTGCTGCGGTTTGCATATGCCTCGTTCAGATATCCCATGTTTTTGTCATAGGCGGCCTGCGCCGCCTGCTGTTTTTGCCGGGCCAGCTCTTCGGCCCGGCGGGCGGCTGCGTCCTGCTGTGCCTGCACCTGGGCCAGCAGGGCGGCGTAATGATTTGCCGTAGAGTCATTTCCGCTTCTTGTATTATTCGCACCAGAAGGAACATTCGTCTGTGAATTACTTTTTACAGAGGCCAGCAGCTTATTATAACTATCCTCCAACCCCTGAATTTTTGTCTTCCAATCATTCGTTGTAAAATATTTATAATTTCCCGACGAATTACTGACTCCATCGCCCTTTACATATGCCATTTTCTCTTCTCCTTCCACGCCCGCCCGGGCTTTCTCCGGGCGGGCTTTTTCGTTTCATCGCTCCGCCTGCGCCGCGCCCAGCGCCTGCAGCTTCTTCACAAGGTCGCTCACATAATTCGCGCCGCGGCTGGCAAAGACGCCGGTAAGCGCAACGCCCAGCCACGCCGCGTTGAAGCTCACGCCCAGCGCAGCGTAAAAATCCGCCCCGGCGCTGAAGCACAGCGATACGCCCAGCGCCACGGCTCCCGCCTGCGTGGCGGCGGTTTTCCACTGCTTTTCAAGAATCGCTTTGCCGAAGGTCTTGGCGTATTCCACCAGCGCCTCCACCGTTACGGCCATCATAAGTACAAGTACGGTCCTGTTCATTGCCGTTTTCCCTCCATCCATTTTTCCAGATCGCTGATGCGGTGGTTCGCCACCTTGATCTGTTCCTCCACAACGGGCATGCGCCGGGCAAAGCCGTTGTGCTCCCGCACCTCCCGCGTCAGCTCGTCCAGCTTTGTGTCCGTCACGGCCTGCGCTGTGGTGATCTTGTTCTCTGTTCGCCGGGCGGCCGCCGTATTGGTAATTACCACGCCAACCAGGGACAGCACGCCCGTGATGAGCGCGACGATGATGCTCTCCATCGCTCCTACACCCCCGGCGCGGTGCCGGATGCCTCCGTGCGCTGCGCGTACGCGCCCGCCTGCCGCCCGTCCCTTTGCGCGCGCTGCCCGGCCGCATCACCGCCCTGCGCCACGCAGGCCGCGAACGCGTCGCCCGGGGAGAGCGTCACAAGCTGGCAGCGGTCGGCCAGCACGGCGGCGTAACGCTGCACTCCCGCCACGAAGATGCGAACCCAGCTGTATCCGCCGGAGCTGCCCACCTCGGCCTGCACCGGGTAGCACACGCCCTCGGTCAGCTTTCCGCCGTTATAGTGCTTGTCCACCGCATTCACATCGGGCGCGGTGAACACCTCACATTTGCCGCTCGTCACTTCCAGAAACTTCATGTCGCTGTCCTCCGTTTCGTCGATTGCTTCACCGTATGTACCCACGGCGTTGGGGTGCCCGGTGTATGCCGTTGGGTCAAGCCCCGCCCCGGCGGCTGTGGCCCGCACCTCGAAATGGCAGTGCGCAAAGGGCGGGCTTGCCAGCGACGCGTTGCCCGTGCTGCCCATCACCGCCAGCGCGTCGCCGCTTTTCACCCGCTGGCCCACGGATACCAGATTCCGCGCGTTGTGGCAGAAATACAGGCAGTTCACCGCGTCCGGCGTCTGGCCCGCGTCCAGCTCCACACACACGTACCAGCCCCATTCCCACGTTTTGCTGCCCGTGGACCTGTCCACCTTGCGGGCCGTAACGACCCGCCCGGAAATGCTTTTGCCCTTGTAATCGGGCATTCGGATGGTGGTGCTGTCCAGCCCCTCCTCGTCGCTGCCGCCATGCCAGCCCTTGCCGTTGTTCCGGGTATAGCCCCACCGGCTGTACCCGTACCGCACCCGCACACGGCCCTTAAAAATTGCCATACGCCATGCCTCCTTTACAGCCCCAGCGCGGCAAGCTGCTGTTCGATGTAGGTGCGCTGCTCCAGCTCGGCCACAAGGTGCATTTCTTCAACGACCTGCCCGGTGGCAATGTCTGTTTTGCTCACGCGCTTTTTGCCGATGCTCGCCACAAGGCAATAGTGCTGGTACACCGTATCAAACACGATTTTCGTGTTGTCCTCGTCCGTCGTTTTTGTCAATCGGATTTTCGCCGTCGCGGCCTCATCCATAAAAGCGGCCTCGAACTCGGCCGTTGTCATGGCATCCTCGCCCATGTGGATTTCCATACGGCTGCGGGCGTTCGGGCTGCCGCTGGGGTATACTGTTGTATCTTCCAACAGTTCATATTCATTTCCGTTTTTCAGTGTGACTTTCAGCATTCTGTGTACCTCCTAAAAATTGCATTTCAGGCTGTAAATATAGCCTGTAAAACTACGGGAATTGTTGTTTGAAAAACCCATCAGAACATAATAGCTGCCGTTATAGCCGGAAGTGTTCAACGTCACGCTGGTCGCTTGCTGGTTGCCCAGCACACGGACTGCAGCAACGTATGAGTTGTCCGCGTTGATCGTAGGCCACGCGCTGAGCAGATAGATGTTGAAAGCTGAATAGGTTTCGGTAGGGTCGAATTTATTGATACTCGCCGTCAGTGATGAAACCGCCGACAGATCGACAGGCCAGTTTGTGATGACGCTGCCGCCGCCCAGATAGCTTCCGGTACACGTCAATGAAATATTTCCGGTGTTGAAAACAGGCTTCGTGCCCGTCTGGTTGCGGTAATAAGTATCGGTATTCAGAAAATAAGCGGCGCGGGCATCCCAGCCCCCGGTAAATCCGGAACACTGATCTCCATTGTTGTACAGGTACTCCGGCGCGCGCTTCCATACCTGCGTGTTTCCGTGTTTCACTACAGATAACGACGTGCCGTTATAGATCACATTCCCGCTCTGCGGCACTGTGACATTGTTGAAAACCAAAGCCATGCCCTCACCGCCTCACGAATAGTTGATTGTCAGCGTGGTGCCGGACAGGCTCATTGATATATTGCTGGCCCGCCGTGCATTGGAAAGCCTGCCGTCGTTGCCCTGGCACACGGTGCCCGCCGCTGAACCAAAGTTCTTGTTGAAGGCGTTGTTTTTCGTGAAGGCGGGTTCGGCCCCCACCTGGCCGGGCGTAAGCTGTACCGTCCTGTCGGCCGACCCGTCAAATTCAGCCATCTGCTGCCCGGCGTTGTTTTGGAGGATGAACTTTTTAGCCACCCGGTCCGCCGCTGCCGCCCGGTCCACCACGCCGTCGCCGTCCGCGTCATAGGTGGAAAACCGCTTCTTGATCTTCCCGAACAGCACGGTCAGCTCTTCCCCCGTCTGGATATCCGCATCCTGCTCCGCCTCGGTAAAAGATGCCGTTACGTTGGAGCCGTCCCCGTTGCGCGGCAAAAGCGGCTGCTGCTCGTTTCCGGGGTCATAGATGCTTTTCGCCATGTCGCCCGCGCCCAGCTCCACCACCTTCGCGCTGATGGCCGCGTCCGTCTCAGCCTTGGAATAGGCCCCCGCCTGCGCCGCCGTCACCCCGTGGGGGTTGTCCGCGCGGTCCGTGTGCGCTTTTACAAGGTCCCGCAGTCCGTTCAGCACCGCCTGCAGCTTTCCCGCCGGCGCGGCCGTCACCCCCTCGGGCGCCGCGGCGCCGATGTCGGCGGCCGCCGTTTCGGCCTCCAGCTGGCCGGCAAGCTCGTTGAACGCGGGCGCAAGCACCTCCCGCGGCAGCTCGTCCATAATGCGCTGCATCTCGGCGGTGGAAACGCCGGGCGTGTCCGGCCGCCCCACGTTCCCCTTGCCCAGCATATCCCCTTCTGTAATTTTTCGAAACGCCATAAGCTCCTCCTTTTCTCAGGCCCGGTAATACCCGGTCTCCACAAATTCAATGCCGATGCTGTCCAGCCCGAACGGCTCGTTCAGCACGCCGTTTTCCACCTTGAACCCCGCCTTGTCCACTTTTTTCAACCGGATTTTGTCCCCCAGCGTGCGGGGCGTGTCGTCGTTGGAGTAAGTGAACTTGGAATAGATCAGATGCGCATAGGAAAAATACCGCGCCGTCACAAAATCGCTGAACAACTCTTCCCATATGCCCGCAACGCGCCCCCACGCCCGCACGCCCGTCGCCAGCGCGCTGGCCAGCGCCACATAAAACCGGCTGAACGTTTTGTTGCGGTAAAAGGTCCGGCCGCTCAGGTCCGGCGTGCGCCAGCACGCGTAGATCGCCTCGCCGTTGTCGTTGTAGTTCAGCGGGTCGGACGGTTCGTTTGCAAATGCGCAGAGCCTGCCGTCCGCCGTGCCGAACCACAGCGCGCCGTCCTGCTCCCACAACACGCGGGCCGGGATATTGGTGCAGTAAAAGCCCGCATACTGGCGCGTGGAATAGGGGGCCGAGCGGTCCGTCTGCGTGGCCTGCAGCCCGTCCAGAATGTATGCACGCCCATTCAGGCACAGCCAGTACATATCTTTATAAACCAGCGCGAACGCTTCCTCCAGCCCATTTTCCTCCAGCAGCTTCCCGTTCAGGAAGAAGCTGCGGCTCTGGCTGTATTTTTCCCCGGTAATGTCCTGCGCCGTGATGGCGTAAACGCCCAGCTTTGTCAAAAACAGCGGTTCCGTGCCCAAATACCCAAACGAATATGGAGCAACTGCCCCTTCTCCTTGTAAAATGTTCACAATGCGGAACGCGGGCTTGTTGTCCACAAGGGTTCCCTCCCGCACGATCACGTTCCGGTCGGAATCGGTGGAATCCTTGTGCGCCGCCAGCCGGGCGTTTACAATGGAATATCCCACAATGGCGCTGTCGCTCTGGCCCAGCACCGAATAGGCCTGGTCTCCCCAGTAGGTGGGGTCGTTCAATCCGCTGTACCAGTCGTAGTTGATGAGCTGCGGGCTGCCGGACAAAAACAAACGGTCCGTCGCGCCGTTCACGCCGAACTGGATGCCGATGCGGCATTTGTTGATGCGGTCCGCATAGCCCTCAACTGTGTGTGATGCGGTGATTTTCACATTGTCCTGCCCCGCCACCGGGGATACGCCCGGCGCGGTGGTGAACGTGACCGTGCCTGCCGTGCGGTTTACAGTAAAGCCGCTGTTTTCCGCCATCGGCTTCCAGCTTCCGTCCGCCTGTAACAGCTCTACCTCCACGGGCGTACTGTCCAGCGGCACAAGGGACATTTGATACACCTTATCATTTTCTGTCCCGAGGAACTGCTCCCGGTATTTCGGAGATATCAAATTGGCGTTTTCATATTCTTCCCCGCCGATGTTTGGGGCGCGCGCGATGGTCAGCGTGGGGATGTATGCGTCCGCGTCCACCCGCGTCACGGCCGTGCCGTCGTAGCACAGCATCGCCTTTCCGTCCGCGATGTACAGTTTTTCGCCAAATTCCCACGAGCGGCTGCGCGCGTCGTTTGCGTCGGAATACACCACGGAATCGCCCTTGTACAGCTTTGTGCCCGCGTGTACCAGCGGGTCGTGCCCCATCAGCGCGTGATATCCGTTGATTCGCCCGTCCAGCGTCCGCTTCACCTGCCATCCCATGCGCTTGCGCACCTTCCCGGGCACATCGCGGATCATGTTCTCGCAGTCGGGCGAGCGGTTTTCGTCCGCGTTGGCCGGGCTGTTTGTCAGGTCCGCGCCTAAAAAGGTATCAATTTTCACCTGGGACAGCGTGGGAGCCGACGCGCGCGGCATATTTGTCTGCTTAAACATTGCAGCCACCCATTACAACCGCAGTTGGTCCATCTGTCATGCCGGAAAGGTTTGAAAGCTTGCCCTGATACTGCGCGTAAAAGCTCTGGAAAAACCGCTGGTCGTATTCCATGCTCTGCGTCTGCGCCGCGACAAATAAAATCACGGCCAACACTGCTTCATCCGGCAAATCAAACTCCGTTTCATCCGGCGCATTGTCCGGAATGTCCGCCGGGTATGCCTCATAGCGCAGCGTAAACGCATCCGGCAGCTGCGAATATTTTGTGTACGGATGTGCAATGCCGTCTACGATCACGTAGCGCGGTTTACAGCAGTCCTGCGGCAGCGTTTTTTCATCCTCCGCCGCGTACGTTTTTTCGCGCCAGATGGGGTAATACAACGCTACCTCTTTCTGTCCCATGTCAAAAAAGCGGTCCAGCCTGCCCGTCAGGTCCGCCTTCGGCTTTGTTTCATCCAGCAGTTTCAGCACTTCGCTTTTTGCTTCACCCAATGTCATTCCTGCATCTCCCTTCTGTTTCCGTCCGCATGCCCCGGAAGCCGCGCCCCGCCCGCCGCGCGGACGTTTGTCCCGCATGGAGCAGGGCGGCGCTTGTCGGGCTTCATTCGCCCTCCATTTCGCCTGCGGCGAAACCGCGCTGGCCGGTCATCGGCCCCACCGGGGCCGCTATTTTGCCGTTCCCGTCACGGCTGCGCCGCGCCGGGGCCCCAACGGCAAAACCCCGGCGCTTGTCGCCGTTCGGCTCCATTTCGCCTGCGCGAAACCGCGCTGGCCGGTCGTTGCCCCCGCCGGGGGCAACGTGCTCGCTGCCCCATTTTCGCTTTGCTCAAATGCGGCCCCGCGCTCGCACCCCGGCGCTCAGCTCCGTTTCATCCTAAAACAATTGTACGCTTCCGGATGTCCGTTTCTCCGGAATTTTCCGTTTTTTTCATCTGTCCCCCACCCTTTTTTTGCATCGGCTCCGGGGCGCACCGATACACAAAAATCCGCGGCGGGGATACCCCGCCGCGGATTTAACACCTTTTCAGTTTCCTGGCTCTATTTCCCTCTCCCCAACACCTGAAGCAGTTCGCCCGCCGCCTCGTCGGCATATTTTTTGGGGATTCTGCATAGCAATAAACAATTTCTTTTTTCCGTCTCTCATTGGAGTTGTGATCCAATTGCTTCTCCGCACCTTGCCGCGTATGCCAAAAAAGGAAAGCGCGCCCGCTTTCCTTTTTTGCTTTGCTCCGAAAGGCTCATTTCTGCCCGTTCTGCATTCTCTCTTTTCTCTGCCGCTCTCGTTCCAGATGCCGCAAGGCTGATTCGTACTCATACTTTGCCATGCGGTACAACTTTTCCACCGCCTCCTGCTCCGAGCCGGTCTGCTTCCGTACAAAATATTCATTTCGCTCCCCGCAGGAATACACCTCCCACAAGCCCGCTTCCTCGTTGAAAAAATAGCCTCTCGTAAAAGAGCCTGGGATTCTTTTTCCCAGCACAATATCTACTCCGTTCCGTTCCAACACCGGGGCCATTTTTTCCATTTCTTTAAACATTTCTTCCTTTGTCATGTTTGTAAGCCTCCTTACCACTTATTTCGTATAAAGAATTCCCAGATCTTCCATCTGCTGTGCGCTCAGCGGCATCGTCCACTGGTCCGCGCCGCCGTCCGAGCCGAACGCCGT
>NZ_JXXK01000031.1 GCF_000949455.1 Ruthenibacterium lactatiformans
CCCGGGGCCGTGGCGGCCGCCGCCACCGCCACAGGCGCACCGTATTTCACAGTCGCCTTTTCCGGCAGCGCGCTCGCGCCTGCGGGCGCCGTGCCCACATAAGCATAGGTCACTTCATAGCTGTTGCGGTCGTATTTGATCTCAACCACCGTGCTGCCGTCCGCGGCGATGGCCTGCTGAACGACCGCCTGCGCCGTAAAGCCTTCATAGCTCTTCGCCGCAGCGTTCGTGTCCGCCCCGGTCGTGCCGTGCAGGGTCTGCCGGGCCGCCGCATCTTCAGTATAACCGTCACCTGTCACATCCTGCAGCATGTGCTTGACGGTATACGCCGTGTCCGTAGCGGCGCGGTAAACGACCTCCACGGTCACACCGTTCTCCGCCATTGTGCCTGCTACCGCTGCAACGCTGGCCGTATAGCCTGGAATCAACGGGCTGGCAACGCTGTAAGGCGCGCCGAACGCGATATCCCTGGATACAGGCTCCGCCGCCTTCTGGCCCCGCAGTGCTGCGTCGGGCACGTCATCGGCATATTTGTAGGTGATATTCAGCGGATAGCTGTTCACCGTGTAGTAGAAAACGATTTTGTTGGCTGCATTGTCCGCACCGACCGTGATGGACATGGTGCTGTCTCCCGCCACAGTATAACCCGTGACTGCGGGCGCCGTTTCCGTCACCGTCTCGTCAAACTTCGCGGACACGTTTTCTTTCGCCGTCGTGCCGGGTACAGGCGTCTCTGTGCCTTCCAGATAATAGTAAACGCTGTACGTCTGGTCGTTGGCCGCGTAATACACGTTGATCACCGTAGAGCCGTCTTTCGCAACATACGCGGAAAGCGCAGCCCCGGATGTAACGCAGGTGTACCCGGCTTTGTTTATGACGTCCGCCGTCACCAGGCTTCCGGCCTTGGCCGTGCCCGTAACAGTTTCCGTCAGCGAAGCATTGCTGCCGTAATAGTGGTTGACCGTATACGCCGAATCCGCGATTTTCTTATAATAGAACGTAATCTCGCTGTTTTCGCGGGTGGCCGTCTGAACATAGCTGGTACCCTCGGCCAACTCATAACCGCTGACCGTCGCGGAATATACCAGCAGGCTGTTGACCGTCAGGTCGCTGCGGATAACATCCTCGGCAACCTTTTCCGTGGTGCCCTCAATATAATGATGCACCGTGGCCGTCCAGTTCTGCAGCTTGTCATAGACGAACACTACTTCCTGCCCGTCATCCAGAATTTTGACGTTCTGGCTGCTCTGCTGCGCCTGATAACCGTCAATGACAGGCGCATTTACAGTGACGGACGCGCCCACTTCCACTTCGGAGCCATCGACGCGTTTGAGCTCATTGCCCTCCGTGTCCTTCGCCACGATGACATAGGTGCAGCTGTCCGTGCGCGTCCATTTCGCATGGAGCGTCAGGTTGCGGACGATCTGCTGCGTGGCCACGAACGGAACGGTGTACGCCTCGTCCGTATACCAGCCCGCGAACACGTAGCCCTCACGGGTGGGGTCTGCGGGCATCTGGTCCTCAATCGTGTCGTATTTCGCCACGCCGATGGGCGCCGGAGTCTCCGTATCCGCACCATGCGTGTTGAAGGAAACCGTATAATCCGGCTTCGCCCACTTGGCGTAGACCTGCAGGTTCCGTGCGGGCATCGTGCTGCTCCAGTCCACCGGAGTCTGGAATGCGGGGTCAAAATACCAGCCCATGAACACATAGTCGCTGTCCATGCCGACCGGACGGCCCACACTGCTGTCGGCTGGTTTTGCACTGGAAAGTGAAGTTCCAAATTTCAAAGATTTCTGTGAAACACCAGTACAATTCTGGAACACGACATTATAGCTGTTGCGGGTATAATAGAGGGTTCTTTCGTTCTTGTTCATCCGCTCATAGGTGAACCCTTCAATTTCAATGATATCTCCCTCATTGATCGTCCATCCGCTTGGAAGAACACCCTCCATATAGGTGTCATAACCATAGCCAGAGATTGTCTGCGTTTTGTAATAAATCTTTACTGTCCTAGTAGTATCACCGTAGCGGTTAAGATTCTCCGCCGGCATCGCTTTCATTCCGCCTATACTGGTCTTAAGGCTGGAAGTCTCGTACCACATATAGCGGCTGTGTGCGCTGTCATTCCACTGTGCGGATACATCTTCGCCATATTTTGCGCTGATGGTCAGGTCGCTCTGTTCTTTCCAGTCTCCACCAAACCAGCCGCTTTTTTCGTACAAATAAAACGTCACAGTAAACGTCTTGCGGCTGAAATAAACATTCTTGACCGCGCTGCCGTCTGCGGTGATTTCCACATTTCCCGCAGATTTGGCGCTGTCGAGTTCAAACCCGGCCGCTTCCAGGCCCTGAGGCATACGGCTGGCGGTCAGGGACGTGCTGTATGGGATATTGCCGCCCACAGCGCCGGTCGCTTTGTCCGCATAGAGGTAGTCGTAACCGCCCGTCAGGTTCTCGCCCCAGTATACGACCTGGTAGGACGCCTGCGTGGCGTTCGCCCACTGCGCCGTCACCGTCGTGGCGGCGGCAGGCATCGTTTCGGGAACAGAATCCCACCCGGCGAACGTATAGCCCACCTTCGTGGGGTCAGCCGGAGCCGACACCGCAGCGCCGTATTTCAGCATCTGCGGCTCAATATAGCTGCCGCCGTCGGTGTTCCACGTGAGCAGGTAGCTGTTGCGGTCGTATTTTACTTCCACGACCGTTTCGCCGCTGGACGCCACCTTCACCTGGGTGATGGGCAGAGCCGTAAAGCCCTCCACCGTTTTCGCTTGTGCGGCGGTGTCCAGGCCCGTGGTGCCCTCCAGCGTTTCACGCAGCGCTTCGTCTTCCGCATAAGCGGTGCCTTCCACGTTCTGGAACAGGTGCTTTACCGTGTAATTCCGGGCGGCGCCGCTGTAAGTAACAACGACCGTTAGGTCTTCGGTGACCGACTCGACCGCAAATACGACCTCCGCCTTGTCCGGCGTAAAGCCGTCGAGCGCCGGAGACGGAACCGTCTTATGGAACGGTTCGCCCACAACGGCCTGCTCCACATGGGAGGGGGCCGCCTGCGTGCCGTCGCTGTACCGGTACTCCACCGTCATGTTTTTGGCGGTAATGGCCTCGTAAACGGCCGTCACCGTCAAATCGCTCTGCACGTTGGTAAAATCCGTATCCCAGCGTACAAAACGCTGGCCGGATACCAGCGGCGCGTCCGGCGCCACGGCACTGCCACCCTGTTGAATGGTCTGGGTGACAAGCGTCTCGCCATTGGCCACGAACGTGACGGTGAACGTCACAGGCGCCGGGTCCCCGTCATTTGCCGGGAGCACGGCGCTGTTCGCGGCAGGCACCGCCTCCGAGCTTGCAGGCTCCGGTGTGGTTGGCTCTGTCGTTTCAGACGCAGCCGGCTCGGCCGCCGTCGTAGACGGGACCGGGTCGACAACATCCTCAGCGAGCGCGCCCGTGGGCATGCTGGTGAACATCATCGCGAACACCAGAACCACACTCATGACGCGACGCAGAGCGTTGGATGTGTTTTTCATGCGTTTTTCCTCCTTTTGGAATGCGTGTTGATCGTCCACTTGGGGCGGGAAATGTATCTTACATACTCAGTATAACGGTCGCCGGTCACAACTTGGTCACAAAACGATTTTTTGCTGACTTTTTTTGAAAATATTTTAAGCAGCAGCCCTTCACCGCGTAAAACCATGGCTTTTTCACCCCTTCGGCTGCAGGGGAAGCTCCCCCATGGGGTAAACGTCATACCGCAGCAGCAGCCCCGCATCGGGCGCAACGCGCGACATAAACCGCGTGTGGATGCGCCCGGCGATGACGGCCGCGTTCTCGCTGGACGCGCCCAGCACCATCAGCAGATATTGGCAGCCGCTGTACGGCGCGAACAGGTCGCCGCTGCGCAGGCTGGCCTGCAGGTCGTCGCTGAGGCGGCTCATATACTCCTCGCGCGCGGCCAGCGGCACAAACTGCCCCTGTGCGTCCGTAAGGGTCATCAGGATAATATATGCGCTCTGCCCGCTGCGCTTGAGGCCGCGCTCCACAAAACGGTAGATCTGTTTGAAGGTCTCGTAATCCTGACAGAACGCGCCTTTGGGCGGGTCTTTTTCCCGCAGCTCACGCCGGATGAGCGCCATGTCTGTGCAGATGCTGCGTTCTCCTCCGGCATCCGCACTGTCTGCACGGCGGGCGCGGCGGGCTTTTTTGCGGGCCAGGAGCATCTGGTCGGCACGGTCAAACAGGGAAATATAATCGTCCCCCGCCTGCTTTTCCGCAAGGCCCAGCGTAAAGGAAAGGTTCCACCGCATGCCGTAACGCCGGCCCGCCTTTCGCAGGCGCTCGGCCAATTGCGCCGCACGGCCGTCCACCGCCTCCTGAGAGCATCCGCCCAGAATGTAGATGATGAACTCATCGCCGCCCACGCGGCCGATGATATCCCGCGGAAAAAAGATATCCCGCAGCGTGCGCGCCGCCTCGCACAAAAGAGCGTCGCCGATGAGATGGCCGTAGCGGTCGTTCACTTGTTTGAAATGGTCGATATCCAAAACCAAAAGCATCCCGCCGCCGTTTTTCAGCAGCGCTTCATCCACATGCGCTTCCGCAGCACGGCGGTTGTACAGGCCGGTGAGCCAGTCGTGCTCCGCCAGCACGCGCAGACGGGTGTTTTCATCCTTCAGCATGTCAAGCTCCTGGTCCACCAGCATCCCCCCATTTCACATGCGCCCTGCGGCCGCCGGGCATTTCTCCGGGAATGTTCCCGGATTTTCCGCGTGTCCCGGACGGTCGGAGGCGCACCTTCCCCTCTTATTCTTTTATTATAGATTCATAAATTTTGACCGTCAAGAGTATTTCATAAAACAGTCTATTTTTTACGTGATTTTATCTTTTAAAAGACTTTTCCTGTGTTATCCTATGATTTTACTGTGTTTAAAACCACCTCATTTCCAGCGGCACTTGTATTGGAGGGCGCAAAAGGATTACAATAAAGAAAAACGCCCGGTGTGCTGCGACACGCGGGCCGGGAGGGAATTGAAATGACTTTGACGGAGACCGTGCGCGCCCAAACGCGACAGGCCGTGGCGGAGCTTCTGGCGGCAGCCCGGATGCGCGCGGGAGATATTTTTATCATCGGCTGTTCGTCCAGCGAGGTCGTGGGCCAGCGCATTGGGCGCGGCTCCAGCATGGAGGCCGCGCAAGCTGTGTGGGAAGGCGCCGCGCCCCTGCTTGCGGAAAGCGGATTGTATCTGGCCGCGCAGTGCTGTGAGCACCTGAACCGCGCCATCGTTGTGGAACGGGCGGCGCTTCCGCCGTGGGCGGAAACGGTAAACGCCGTGCCTCAGCCCCACGCGGGCGGTTCCTTTGCCACCGCCGCATATGCGCACATGGCGGACCCCGTACTGGTGGAGAACATCCGCGCGGGCGCGGGCATTGACATCGGCGGCACACTCATCGGCATGCATCTGCGGCCTGTGGCCGTCCCCGTGCGGCTCAGTCTGGCCCGCATCGGCGAGGCCGGCATTCTTTGCGCGCGCACGCGGCCGAAATACATCGGCGGCAGCCGCGCCGTATATCAAACAGACGAATTGGAGGTGCCGCGTTAAATGACGGCAGAAGAGATCAGGCGGATGGAGGAACGCGTCGCACAGGTGCGCGCGGAAATGGAGCGGGCGTGCCGCGCAGCCGGGCGCGCCCCCGGGGAGGTTCTTCTGTGCGCCGCCAGCAAAACGCAGAATTCCGAGACCGTGCGCACGGCGGCTGCGCTGGATATCGACCTGTTTGGAGAAAACCGCGTGCAGGAGCTTTGTGAAAAATACGCCGCCGGCGCATACGGCGGCAAGCCGCTGCATTTTATCGGCCATCTGCAGACCAACAAGGTGCGCCAGGTGGTGGGGCGTGCGTGCATGATAGAATCCGTCGGCTCGCACAGGCTGCTGGAATGTGTGGCTGCCGAAGCTCAGAAGCAGGGCATCCGGCAGGATATCCTGGTCGAGATCAACATTGGGGCCGAGGCAAGCAAAAGCGGCATCGCGCCCGAAGAGCTGCCCGGGCTTCTGGAATGCGCCCATGCTTTGCCCTCCCTGCGGGTGCGCGGCCTGATGTCCATCCCGCCTGCTGCGGATGCGCCGGGCGCGAGCCGCCCCTACTTTGCACAGATGCGCGGCCTGTTCGAGCGGGCGCAGGCCGCGCAGGGCGGCAACGTGAGCATGGAGTACCTTTCCATGGGCATGAGCGCCGATTTTGCAGACGCTATTTTGGAAGGGGCAAATCTGGTCCGCGTCGGGACCGCACTGTTCGGCGCGCGGAGCTATCCTGCACAGTAGCTTTATATAATATGTATTATAAAGGGAAAACGGCACCGGGATATTCAAATCCCGGCGCCGTTTTCCAAATTCCCAGAAACAGATCCTCCCTCTGCGTCAGCGCCCCGGCGGGCGGCGGCGCGGCGGACGCGGACGGGCAACGTCATGTTCGGCCCGCTCCCCCACATACACACAGGCATATACTGCCAGCGTGATGGGCACTGCTACCACGAACACCGCTTTGAAGATCGTATCCCAGATAGTCATCCCGCACTCCCCCTCCGTCCCGCTCATGCTCCTGCGGCCGGATACGCTGCCTGAGCCCTTTATAACTTATATGGACATCTTTGCCGCGGATATTCATTGAAAAAGGCGTACGAGGTGGAAAGTTCTTCCTTGTGCAGAACGGCGGCTGCCAGACAGGATTTTGTCACACCGCTCCTCTTTACATCCGCCGCAGGGCAAAGTATGATAGATGCGGAGACCGCATTCGTGCGTTAAGAAAGGAGCCGGCAATGAAACACGAGCCGTCGTCTGATTTGCTGCAGTTTCTGCGCAGCAAAAACATCCTGCCAAACGGTTACTTTTCCCTTGAGGAGCCGGACGGAACGTATACCTTTTACAGCGTATCCCGTTCCGGCGTGCTGTACACACTGGATCTGGAGCCGGCGGCTTTAAGTGCGGATGACGTTTGGGAAAAGCTGGACCGTATTCAAAAAATCTCCCGGGAGGTTTTCGAACAGGCACAGGAGTCGCTTTGGGACGCACGGAGGCTGGCGCGCGGCCTGCCCACCAGCCGGGAGCTGAAGCCGGTTGCGGAACAGTTTTACAAGGACTACACACAGCATTATGCGGAAGGCCGCTGGAAAACCGCCGCCCGGTATGACGAGGAAACGATCCGGCACATTCTGAATATCGTCTGTTCGAATCTGCAAGGGGGCGGCAAAAATCAGCAGGCCGCTTGGGACAGAATGTTCCGGGACCTTGTCCAGGCAAAGGTGTTTCGAACCCAACGCGATATTTAAAAAATAAAAAGCGCAAAAGTATTGACAACGGCGTTATTATTGGATATACTAGATAAGCACCTTAAAGAGGCGCAGACAATTTATATCGCGGGGTGGAGCAGTCCGGTAGCTCGTCGGGCTCATAACCCGAAGGTCGTCAGTTCAAATCTGGCCCCCGCAACCATCTATGATTACGCCGTCAGCTTCGTTGCTGGCGGCGTAGTTCGTTTTTACTTCCTTCATAAACGGCACATCAGCATTCCCTTTGGCCCAATCAGCCGTGGAACGGATGCCAATGAGGTCTTCGTATACGTCCACACTAAAAATATATTTGCACAGCGGCTCCTTGGTGCAGTCCGGGTTTTCCTGTAAGGCACGAATGTCCTCAGACAGTTCCCCTGTCCGCTGCGCCCGTGTCACTTCTGCCTGCGGTCCCTTAAGCCATGGGCGCAGCCCGTGGCCGATTTATGGTCTGCCGTATTGGTTTCCGCCCTTTATCTTGCAACGGTCCAAAGAATGTCAAGAGAGGAACGGTATCATGAAAGGCGCCCGAGCCGCTGGCGCTGGAGCTCATCCTTCACGCCACCGCGGACAGGGAGCTTGCCTGAAAAGACAGGAGCTGAGCTGACCGCAAGGCATCGAACATACCACACACCGTATCCAGGGAGGCTATATGCTGAAAATATTTTTGTGTGAACCCATCCATCCCCGCGCGCTGGCGCTGCTTAAAACCAGGGCTGAGGTTTTTTCGGACCCCGCCTGTCTGGGCCGGGCCGACGCAGCCATCAGCCGAAACCTGCGCATGGACGCAGCTTTTCTGGAGCAGTGCCCGGCTTTGAAGGTCATCGGCATACACGGCACGGGCACGGACAGAGTGGACCTGGCTGCGGCAGCGCAGCGCGGTGTGCGCGTGGTATATGCCCCGGGCGAAAACGCGCAGTCTGTGGCGGAGCTTATCGTAGGACTGACCCTCGCTCTGGCGCGGCGGGTATATCTGGCGGACCGCATGCTGCAAACCGGCGAAGCCCTCGCCATAGCAGATGCACGGCTGACAGGCATGGAGCTGCACGGCAAAACGCTGGGCCTTGTGGGCGTGGGCAGCATCGCCCGACGTGCCGCAGAGATGTTCCGCCGTGCGTTCGGCATGAGCATTGTAGGGTATTCGCCTTCTCTGACAGAGGAACGCGCGGCATGCCTGGGTATAGCCCGCTGCACTTGTGTACGCGAGGTATTTGCCCGGGCGGACGTTGTGAGCATCGGCGTACCCCTCACGCCTCAGACGCGCGGGCTTGTAGGTACGGCGGAGCTTGCCGCGGCAAAGCCCGGCGCGCTGCTCGTCAATACGGCGCGGGGCGGCGTGGTGGACGAGGATGCATTGTACCGCGCTCTGACGCAGGGTCCTCTGGGAGCTGCCGCCTGCGATGTGCTCGCCCACGAGCCGCCCGCACCCGGCCTGCCGCTGCTGCGTTTGCCCAACTTTCTGGCGACGCCGCATCTCGGTGCAGCCACGGACGAAGCGCTGCTGCGTGTTGGCATGTGCGTTGTGGAGCAGATCTTCACCGTGCTGGACGGCAAAACGCCCGCTCATGAATGCGTCGGCACAACAGACCGGACGGATGTAGAATCAGAACACAAATGAAAAAACGGATTTGATGATAACGCGGGATTTATTGAGAAATAAGAGCGGAGGGAAGAATTTGAATCTGATCCGAATCGGCATAGAAGATGCTCGCAAATTGTGGCAAATGCAGACAGAAGCATTTCAGGATTTATATAAAAAGTACCAGGACACGGAAAACAGCCCTGCGGCTGAAAATATTGATAAAACCATTATGAGGTTGCAGCAGCCCTTCACCTATTACTATTTTATTCAGGAATTCGATGAAAACGTCGGCGCAGTACGGGTCGTTGACAAAGGAGAAAAAGACACAGCTAAAAGAATATCTCCTATTTTTGTGCTTCCTCAATATCAACGGCTCGGCATTGCACAAAAAGCCATCCGTATGGTTGAAGCCCTGCATGGCAGTTCAAATTGGGAATTAAGTACGATTTTACAAGAAAAGGTGAATTGCCGTCTTTACGAAAAAATGGGTTACCGTCAGACGGGAAAAACAGAAGTTATTACCGATAAAATGACGCTGGTATTTTACAAAAAGGACTGAGCTGCAAAAGACAGCTGAAAGCCCAAGCCTTAAGGGGATGGTCCTAAAACGGAAATCGCCGTCGTGCGGAGCGCCACGTTTTCGGCGCCGCCCTTCGCAGGGAGGCCGCAGCGCGCCCGACACGCGCTGGCACGCTGCCTGCGCCCTCCCCGTTGCGGCCTCTGCTTTCCCGTCTTTTTCCAACAATACGAATCGGGGCGCCCTCCGCAAGGAAGGCGCCCCGATTCATACTTTTTGTGTCGTCTTGATAAATACGGCAGCGTCAATGACCACGCCCGGCGCCGCCGCCGCGAAAGCCGCCGCCGCCACCGCCGCGGGAACCGCCGAAACCGCCACCGCCGCCGCGGAAGCTTCCTCCGCCGCCAAAGCTGCCGCCTCCAAATCCGCCGCCGCTGCGCGGAGGCCGGGGCGGGCGCGGGCCGGGACGCGGCCCCGGCGGGGGCGGCGGGCCCCTATGGTGGTGATGATGGCCGCCCATCATACTGCCCAGGAAAAAGCCCGTGCCGAACGAAGGGCCGCTGTAATAAGTGCTGTAACGGCCGCCGCGCCGGCGGCGCGGCCCGCTGAACGCGCCGATGAGCGCCAGCACGATCACGAGGAACACGATCATCCCAAAAATGCTGAAGCCGCCGTCGTCCCGGTAACCGTCGTCATAGCCATATCCGTATCCATAGTCGTAGTCCGGCTGCGGCACGGGAGACGGATTCGCCGCGCCGCCTGTGCTGCCGTCGTAGCCGTAGATGCTGCTCACAGCGTCATACAGGGACGCAAATGTTTTTTTCACACCGGCGTCATAGTTTTTATCCGCGAAATCCGGCTCCAGGTCCTCCTGTAAAATGCGGCTGAGCGTACTGGTTGGCAGCAGCGTTTCCAGCCCGCTGCCCTGTATGCACTGGTAATCGTCGTCCCCGACGGAAAGCAGCAGCAAAACGCCGTTGTTTTTTTCGGCACTGCCAATGCCCCAGGCGTTGGCCATGTCATAGGCGTACTGCTCCATCGAAACACCGCCTGTGTCCTGCACCACCGTCACGACGATCTGCGCGCCCGTAGCATTATACAAACCGTCATTTTTGCTCACAATATCACTCTTAGTATCACCCGAAAGCACACCAACGTAATCGTTGACGTAAAAATCAGATGTTGGGTCCGGAACCGACGCGGCAAATGCCGTGGCCGAAACCAGCAGCGACAGCACGGCCAGCAGCGCCGTGCCGCGCAGAAATCGTTGGATTTTCTTCATGGATGCTCCTTTTCAATGTAGGGCCGCACTCAGGCGGAAAATTCTTCCGCCTGTGCGCCTGTCAGGCCGGCGATGAGCGACGCCGGGAAGCCGGACAGCTTTTTTTGCGCAGCGCGGGCCTGCTCATTGTATGCGTCCGCCGAATTGTCGATGATATTGCCACGGCTCAAAAATTCCGACCACTGTGTTTGCAGCACGCTGCCCTTATCGTCGCCGGAGACCTTTCGCGTCTCCTCATACAGCATGCCGACAGACGCGGTGAGGGCCGCGTTTGCGGCGTATTCCTGTGCCGGCCCCTCCGCGGCCTCCAGCGCCTCCACGGCCCGTTTTGCCGTCTTCACGGACGCGGCATCCGCGCCCAGCGCCGCTTCACCCTCGGCGATGATATTCTGCGCGGCGGCGGCGCGCAGCGCCAGGTCCCCCGCGATATTCTGCGCGTATGCCTCATTCACGCTGCGGGCCGCGCTGCTCAGCTTGGCCCCGCCGATGCCGAAAGTACCGCCCAAAATGGCAGCCGCCAGCACCACGCAGGCCAGCGCACGGTTTTCTTTCCAGTTTTTCACGCTATCCTCCCGCATTTTCTCTTATTCCCGTCACAAGTACAAACTCAGCGGGCGATCTCCAGCAGCTTCGCTTTCAGCTCGCCCTCGATGCGGCCCAGCTCCGTTTCGGCCGCAGCGCGCTTCTCTCTGCCTTCGTTCTGGATCTTCACGACCTCGTCCAGCGTTTCGATCAGGCTGCGGTTCGTCTGCTGCAGCGTCTCGATGTCCACGATGCCGCGCTCAGATTCCTTTGCCGCAGCGATGGTACCCTGCTTGAGCGTGGCCGCGTTTTTCTTCAGCAGCTCGTTGGTCATGTCTGTAACGGCACGCTGCGCCTCAATGGCCTGCTGGGAATGGGCCAGACCCAGCGCAAGCACCATCTGGCTCTTCCACAGGGGAATGGTGTTGACGATAGAGGTCTGGATTTTTTCCGCCATCATCGTGTCGTTGGACTGGATCAGGCGGATCTGCGGGGACATCTGCACCGAGATGTTGCGCGTCAGCTCCAGATCGTACAGCTTCTTTTCAAAGCGCGTGCACATATCGTCCAGGTCCTTGGCTGCCTGAGCGTCCTCGGGCAGGCCTGATTTTTTCGCTTTTTCGATCAGGGCGGGCAATTCGTTTGCGCGCACCTCCGCCAGCTTTTTCTTACCGGCCAGAATGTACATCGTCAGCTCCTTGAAATACACAAGGTTCATCTCGTACATTTTGTCCAGCATGGCGATATCCTTCAGAAGCTGTACCTGATGGCCCTCCAGCACAGCCTCGATCTTATCCACGTTGGTCTCCACCTTGGCATACTTCGCCTTAAAGGTATCCAGCGAATTGGTGGCCTTGCGGAAAAAGCCCATGATGCCCTTGGGCGCTTCCTCGGTGGCGTCGAAGCTCTTAAGCTCCGTCACCAGGCCCGTGACCATCTCGCCGACCTCGCCCAGGTCCTTGGTGCGGATATTTTCCAACGTGCTGCTGGAAAAATCGGCCACTTTTTTCTGGCTGGCCGCGCCGTACTGCAGCACCACCGTGGAATTGCGCAGGTCGATTTTTTCCGCGAATTCGTCCACTGCCTTTTTCTCTTCGGGCGAAAGGCCCGCGTCCATGGGCTCCGGCTCCACTGCAGGTTTCTTTTCCTCCTGCGCAGGGGGGGCGGGCTCCGGGTCCAGCGTCAGTGTGGGAACGGCGGGAACAGAGAGGTCTGGCTCCAGGGTAAGCGCGGGTGCGGTTTGTTTTTCTTCCATGATCGTTTTGTTCCTTTCTGAATGAGGTATCGGGACCGCCCGGGTCATGACAATTTCAAATTATTTTTGCCGGAAAGGCCGTCGCCGGAGAGCATTCCGTCCAGCACGGCGATGTCGGAGGAAACATCCAGTACCTCGCCCGCGAACAGCGCGTCCAGCTGCGCTTCAAAAGCGGCGGCAATGGTTCCGGCGTTCTTCTCCACGTCGGACATCAGGCTTTTAGCGTTTTCGCCGCCCGCGCCGCTGGCCGAAAGGTCGGCATAGGTGGTCAATATCTTAACGGCCGTGGGCAGATAATAGGTGACGAACTTGCGGATATCCCGGCCTTTTTCCGGATGCTCGCGCACCTGCTGCAAAATGGCCGCGCCCGCTTTCTCCATGCGGCTGATCTGCGCCGAGAGCGCCGCGGCCGGAATGCGGGCGTTCAGCACCTCCAGCTTCTCCAGATCGTCCCGCGCCTTTTCCAGCGCGGCGTCCAGCGCCTCCTCGCCCGTTGCGAAGGGGTCCTCCGGCGCGGGCACCATCACCACACGGGGCGGGATTTTTTTGTCCGACAGAAAATATGCGCCCGCCGCAACGGCACACGCGCCCAAAAAGCCCGGCAGGCTGTATACGGGCAGCACAGCCGCGCACACCAGAAATGCGCCCGCCGCAATGTACAGCGGCAGCGCGGAGCGTATTTTCTTTTCCACCATTTTTCCTGCCATCGAGCGGCCTCCCTGCCACAGCGCTTTATGCGCATGAATGTTACTATTTATATTACATTCAAACGGCTTAAAATGCAAGAAAAACCGGGCATGCGGCCCGGTTTTTACACTTTGTTTATAATCTGCCCGCGCGGGGTCAGAAATCCTCAAAATCATGGGGCAGCCGGTCGAGATATACCGCAGAAAAAATGACCGATGCGCCCACGAACAGGAAAAACAGCCCCACCATCACCGTCCAGGCCGCCATGCTGCCCAGCGGGCTGGCCAGCATAAATATCCCCACCGCGAATTTTACGGCAGCGTCACCCGCACAGCAACCCCATGGCTGGCCGGACGCACGCCGCCGCAGCGCGTCCCTCAGGCGCAGCGCGCCGAAGGCCACTGCCCACACGCCCAGCACCACGGCGATGAACATCAGCGAAAGCGTGCGGTTGAGCAGGAATACCAGCCCCACCGCGACATTCACAAAGCCCTGCAGTTTGCGCATGCCGGGTATGTACTCTGGCAAAAAGCTCTTTGCCAGAAAACCTGAAGCCACCTCGCACAGGCCCAGCCCCAGGATTGCAGCGCCGATGCAAAGAGGCAGTATCTTCGCCACCCGGCCCGGCCAGACCAGCGCCGTCAGCCCCAGCACGCACAGCAGCGCGCCGCCCGCCAGCGGCAGCCATTTCATATGCTTGAAATCCTCGATCAATGACATCCTCCCCCTTTTACGCGGTCAGCTTCCCGGCTGTGCGCCGGCGGCCACCGCCCCCTCTTCCTGTGTTTCCTCTTCGATCTCGGCCGTCACGCCCTCCACGTTGAACGCGCCCGACATGCGCCGTGCGCCGGACTCCGTATAGCTGAACACCACACGGTACCGCGCACCCGCGGCCAGCCCTGTGAACGTATAGCTCTGCACCGTACCGTCGCAGGTGAAATACACGGTTTCCAGATATTCCGCTCTGCCGTCCGCCAGTTTCCACAACGCGAATTTCGCATCCTTGCGGGAGGTCTGGGCGTCCAACTCTGCCCTTACGCGGACTGTGATTTCGCCTGCCGTGCAAAGATCCCGCGTGCGGCAGGAATTTACCGTCGTGAACGCGCCGGAGAGCACGCCCGCGTCCAGCAGCGTATTGATCGTGCTGTCCGTCTGCGGCGCCGCCAGCGTGGCGGGCAGTGCGATATCGCCGCCCGCGGCCGCGCGCACGGCATCGGCGCGCGGAGCCGCCCGGGTTCCATCTTGGGTTTCACTTTGCGAAAAACGGCCTTCGCCGCTCTCATGAAGCGCTCCGTCGCAGCCTGCCAAAGCCACGCACAGCAGCATAGCAGCGAACAATGGCGCATATTTTATCTTCTGGGGCTTCATCTGCATCCCTCCGGTTTTGACTTTTGGCGCGGGAGGCGTTACAATAAAGAAAGCTGTATTCTTTCCTTCATGCCGCCTCTGCGTCTGGAATACAGTTAGTATGCGGTGAAGCCACAAAAAATAAACATCGAAACAATAAGGAGTTGTACTATGGACCCCCTTGAACCTGTCCGGTTTGTAAAGCACGGATGCGTTTGCTTTGAATCCGACGACGCCGTAGTGTATGTAGACCCATATAAGGTGCCTGACGACGCCCACGACGCGGACCTGATCGTGATCACCCACAGCCACGGCGACCACTATTCGCCGGAGGACATCGAGCGGGTGCGCAAAGAGGACACCTGCTTTGCCACCACGGCGGAGGTGGCGCGCCTGCTGGAGCGTGATTTCGGCATCGACGACGATTATATCAGCGAACTGAGCTTTGAAGCGCCCCGCATCGGCTTTGAATGCGGCGCGGTGCTGGAACCGGTGGCCGCAGAAAACAAAAACCACCCCGTCAGCTTCGGCTTCGGCCTCGTGTTGGAGTTCGCAGGGTTCACCTATTACCTCTCCGGCGACACCGACGTCCTGGTGGACAATGTCCAATGCGACGTGCTGTTTGTGGTGTGCGACGGCATCTGGAACATGCCGGACTATGAAAAATCAGTGCCCGCACAAGTGGCGGCCATGGACGTGCTGCCCGGGCTTGTGGTGCCGTACCACTACGGCGTGGACGCACCCTCCACAAAGGAAAACGGGGCGCGGTTGTGCGCCGCGCTCACAGCCGCAGGCATTCCTTGCCGGGAATGGAAAAAGGGGCTGTTCTGACACTCTGGCGGAATGCCGCGTTTCATCCGTCCTGCCGCGTCCTCTGTAAAGAGGGCGCTTTAGCTTGGCGCAAAAGCTGCCTACGAACAGGGCCTGTGGCCCCGTTCGCCGCGCACGGCGCGGGGTTATTTTAAATGAAAAAGGAGTTCTCCACCCCTTTTTCAAGCTTTTTCCCCGGACATTTCTTTTACCTCTTTGCCTTCTTCAACCATCTGCCGCGCCCTCTGTAAAGAGGGCGCTTTTTTCGTATTCTCCGCGTTACGGTTCCGTCTGCCCGATGCCGTTGGCCTGGGCCAGAGCCGCACATTCCGCCTGCATCAGTGCCGCATATTCGCCGCCGCTGTACAGGCTGGCATAACGGTACAGCGCGTAGCCGTCTGCGCCGCGCACGGAAAGCGTGCGCGCCATATCGGCCAGATTGTGGCCGCTGGCCCATTCCCCGCTCTCTGTGGCGGAGCCGTCCCCCGCGCCGATACGGTATGCGCCCAGCCCGAATGCCAGCGAAACCGAATCGTCCCGGGGCATGGCCAGCCATTCGTCCACGATATTCTCGAACGCGAACCGGGCCGAACCATTCTGCAGCGTATAATTGTAGCCCCAGTAGACCTGCGGCATGATGTAGTCCACATAACCGGGCGTGGAAAGCCACAGCGCCACGTCCGAATACTGCTGGCTGTAGTTGTTGTCGTTGTTGCCCTGCGGGCTGATGCCGAAAACCGCCTCCGGCTTTACCGCCTTGACGGCGGCGTATACCTTCTGCACCAGCGTGTTGACGTTGGCGCGCCGCCATTCGGCCAGGTCCTGTCCCCCGCCGTACCGCGCGTAACTCTCCGTGTCGAACGCTTCGTCTGTGGTGGGATAAAAGTAGTCGTCGAACTGAATTCCGTCCACGTCATAATTCTGCACGATCTCCGTTACGCCCTGCACCACCATGTCCTGCACCTCGGGCAGAGCGGGGTCGTAGTACAGCCCGCCGTTCGCCTCCAGCGCCCAGCCCTCGTGCAGAAGCGCCGGGTTGTCCGCCGCCAGCTCGCCGGGGGGCATGGTGTCGTTGAGCCGCACGCGGTACGGGTTCACCCATGCCTCGATGGCAAGGCCGCGGGCGTGGGCCTGCTCCACAAAAATGGCCAGCGGGTCATAGCCGGGGTCCTGCCCCTGCACGCCCGTTACAAGGTGGCTCCAGGGATACACTGCGCTGGGGTACACCGCGTCCCCGAAAGGGCGCACCTGCACGATGACGGTGTTCAGCCCCAGAGCCGCACAGTTGTCCAGCAGCGAGCCCACCGACGCGGCAAAGCCCTGCGCGCCGGAGGTATCGAACATCGGCCATTCCAGATAGCTCACCCACATGGCGCGGTACGCCACGGGCGCGGCCATGGCCTCCGGCTCGCCCCCCGCCTGCATACCGGACGGCACAGAGGTAAAATCCTCCCGGGGCGCGCCGGGCTCCCCGCCGCCCGCCTGCCGCGCGGGCGCGCATGCGGCCAGCAGACACAGGCAGGCGGCTGCCGCAGCGGTTCTCAACAGTTTTTTCATGCTCTTGGTTCCCTTTCCCCATAACGCTGTGCCCGCCCCTAAAAGGCAGGACATGCATCATCGTATGCACGGGGCCCGCCGGAATATGTCTGCCCGGGCCCGCACGGCGCAGTCACGCCTCCTGATACAGCAAAAAAGCCAGAAGGCCCTGCACCGCCGCCACCGCAATGATGATGCACGCGGCCAGCATCTGCGGCACGGGCAGAAAACTGCCCACAAGCAGCACCAGCCCGCACACCATCACCAGAAACGCTGCCTTATGCAGGCCGTTTTCCGGAACGGAAGCCTTGAAATACGGCCATGCAAACACAGGCCACGACGCGGCCGCACACACGATGCCCACAATACCCGGCACCATGCCCAGCACCGTCAGAAGCGCGGCCGTCAGGCAGAAATTGCGGCCGCGGGGGTCCTCTTTTAGATTTGTGGCCAGCATCAGCATCATCACGCCCGCCGCGACGGTCGCGATATTGAACACAAGGTCCGCCCGGATGCTGAACAGCAGCATCGCGCCGCCCAAAATATTCAGCGCTGCCGACAGAATGCCGATGCCGTAAAATGTCTTGCGCGTGATATTCATAAATATATGCTCCCTTTCCGGCGTACCGCCACGCGGCCTGTGCGCTGTGAAAACGCCGGAGCTTCTTTTGTACAGATGATATCAGTATAGCATACTCCGTATTTTTTTCAAAGCCTCGTCTGCGAAAAGGAACGAAAAAGCGCGCCGCGGCGAAAGATATGCCTTTCGCCGCGGCGCGTTTGCAGTCCAATTTTATTTCCCGGGCAGGGCGGGCCTTCACACCCCGGCCGGGGCCGGTTCACTGAGCAGGCCTGTGGAGTAGCTGCGGTCGCCCACAGCCGCGGCCAGCGCCTCCTTGGTGCTGCGGCCCTCCCAGTAAGCGGCCGCTGCCTTCAGGTATCCTGCAGCCAGCCGGGCCGATTCCCCGCACAGCGCCTCGGGGCCCGCGTCCATCTGTGCATGCGTATAGGGGTTTTCCCAATGCTCCGCAAAGCCGTCCGCCGGGCGCCGGGCGGGCGTCATGTGGGAAAGCCCGTAGCCGGGCTTGTGCAGCACCAGCCGTTCCGCCGCCCAGACCAACGCCCGCTTGCCGCCGTAAGGCGACAGGAACAGCCTGTGCAGGGCGTGGAAATCATGGAAGGAATCCGCCAGTGCCTCATGCGGGATATCCATGCGGTAGACCTGCGCCACCGCGTCATGAAGCATTTGCGTCACTTCGGCCAGCTCCTGAGGCGGCAGCCCCGGAGCGGCAGTTCCCGCCGGAACGGCGGGTGAGCCGCAGTCCTGCTCATGGAACATACTGTCCATGGCCACCTCGCAGAAGCCGTGCCCCTCGGGTATGTTGAACTGTCCCTGCGGCCCGCACTGGAACGCCACATACGGATGCATCACGGAATCCGCCGCGTAATGCGCCAGAAAGCCCAGCGCATAGCTGCGCTGGGCGGGCGTGGAGGCCGCGAAGATCATTGTGCGCAGGAACCGGCCGCATTGTTCGTCGTGCATGCGGCCGCCCAGTTCCGGCAGCGGCCAGGGCCGTTTGGCGGAAAGCACACGGTAAGCAAACAGCGGGTCCGGCCCGTTGGCGCCCATTTCATAGGCCGCCGTACTGGGCGCATGCTCCCCGCTTTGTGCCAGCGCCGCGCGGGCGATGCGGATATGTGTATATGCTTCGGGCATATCGATCAAAACCTTTCGCGTTGGGGTCTTCGGGCGGGGCCCCGCCCCTCCCGCACATGGGCAGTACGGATTTTTTACTTCCCCGCGCCCTCTTTTTTCAGCATGCGGGGCAGCACGCCGAAGTAAAGCACCGCGCCCACCAGGAAGATGAGCAGAACTGACAATACGCCCCAGGGCGATGCCTCCTGCTGCGCGGCGGCCAACACGGCCTCGGGGGCCGTCTCCGGCGTAAGGCTCTGCCTGCCCAGCAGCACTACGGTGGCGATCTGCGTCACGAAGCCCATCAGCGCCGGGCCCATGACGGACGAAAACTTGCCGAAGATATCGAAAAAGCCGAAGTACTCGCCCGAACGGTTCTTGTCCGGAAGCATTTTTCCGAACATACTGCGGGACAGCGCCTGGATGCCGCCCTGACTGGTAGCCACCAGAATGGCCAGCACCCAGAACTGCCAGGTCTCGCGCACAAAAAAGCCGAACACGCAAATGCCCATGTAGATACAGATTCCCACGCCCACCATCACGCGCGCGCCGAATTTACCGGCCAGCTTGATGTACATCAGGCAGAACGGCAGGCCCAGGATCTGCACCAGCAGCAGCGCAAGCATCATCTCGGTGTCGCCCAGACCCAGCTGGGCGCCGTAGGAGGTGCTCATGTGGATAATGGTGCCCACGCCGTCGATGTAAAAGAAATAGGCGAGCATGAACACAAAAATGGATTTATGGCCGAAGATGTCCTTCAGCGTGGCCCACAGCCCCCGCAGGGTCTTGCGGATGGCGCCCTTTTCGTGGGGCTGATAGCTTTTCTGCTCCACGTTTTTCAGCAGCGGCCAACTGAACGCGGCCCACCACACGGCCGTAAAGCCGAAGATGAAAGACAGGCAGTACAGCATATCCACGCCCACGGCGTTCATCACAAGAAAAATGAGCAGCGGGATGGTGGAGCCGCCGATATAGCCCAGGCCGTAGCCCATGGTGGAGACGCGGTCCATACGCTCTTCGGTGGTGACGTCGGGTAAAAAGCTGTCGTAGTACAGGTTCGCGCCCGAAAAGCCGATCTGGCTGATGACATACAGGATCAGGATGGCTGTGCCCACGGCCTCGGCCACCCCGGTATTTTCCGCAAAGCCCGTCATGGGCGTAACGGCAAGCCCCGCGCAGGCCAGCACACCCACGGCCAGAAAAACAAAAACATCTTTTTTCGCATGCCTTTAAAATCGCCCAGCGCGCCGATAACCGGCGCCAGCAGCGCCGAAATAAGCATGGCGATGCTGGTGACATAGCCCCAGATGCTCATGGCCGACGTGGTGTTGCGCATAAAGCCCGCCACCGACGAAAAAAAGATCGGCAGCAGCGTGACAACGATCACCGAATGGGCGCTGTTGGCCCAGTCGTACATCATCCAGCTTTTTTCTTCCTTGGTATACCCTTTCAGCATCGGTACGCACCTCGTCTTATTCAGATTCGCGAAAAAAAACTTACTGTACCATGACGCCGCAAAGCGCCCCCAACAAAACCGCATCTACTGCGGTTTTGCATGGTTCAATGTTCTCAAAGCCCTGTGCGCCGGCACAGGGGCGTGTGCAGCGCACACGCGCAGCCGCGCAAGCGGCGGCGGCTTTAAGGTTAGTATATCACATAGAAAAGTGTACCATCCCCGCAGGCAAATCACAAGTAGTTTCGCTGTTTTACAGAAATATTACCCGCCTTCCGGCAGCCTTTTGTTCCCGGTTTTATAAAATTTACAGCAAATCTTTAGAAATTCTTTGGATTTTCCCCCCGCGCCTTTTTAGATTGCGGTCTTATACTAAAACACGTTGAAGACAAGCCGCCCGGCGCGCCGGGCGGGGCAAAAAGGCGGGAGGGGTTTCCAATGACGGAACAGGCGTTTGAAGCGATGGTACGGCAATATGAAAAGCTGGTATATACGGTGTGCTGCCAGCTGGTGCACGACCATCAGCTGGCCGAGGATCTTTCGCAGGAGACGTTTGTCTCGGCCTATCTGCATATGGAAAGCTGTCCGCCGGGCGCGGAAAAGCCCTGGCTGTGCCGCATTGCGGTGAACAAGGCAAAGGATCATCTGAAAAGCGCCTACAACCGCCGCATGGCCGTGACCGAGGCCCCCGGCGACACCGCTCCGGCGCTGGCCGCCGCGCAGAACGTCCCCAGCCTAGAGGCTGAGTGCGAAACACGCGCCGACGCCGGCCTTGCGCGGGAGTGCATCGAGGGCCTGGCGGAACCGTACCGCACGGTGTCTGTATTGTATTTCATGCAGGAATGGCCCGTGGAGGCCATTGCACGGCAGCTGGGCCGCATGCCCAAGACCGTGCACACCCAGCTTTACCGCGCAAAAAAAATGCTGCGGCGGGAGCTGGCGGCGGTGGGCTGAGCGCATACGGGCGCAGAAGGTTCTTTCTCTCTGTCCGGGTTTTGTGCTATATTAAGTAAATAGTATCGATATACGAAGCACGATGCCGCCCAGCCGCCCGCCGGGCGCGCGGCATACCGCATCGCAGCCGGACAAAAGGAGAAACGCATGGAAACGCATATTCTTGTTGTGGAGGACGACGCCGAGATCCGCGAGGGCGTCTCCATTTACCTGAAAAACCAGGGCTATACTGTACACGGTGCGGCCAACGGCGCCCAGGGGCTGGAGCTTGCCCGGCAGCTGCCCATCCATCTGGCCGTTGTGGATGTGATGATGCCCATGATGGACGGCATCACCATGGTGATGAAGCTGCGGGACGAGGGCTGCGAGTTCCCCGTCATCATGTTGTCGGCCAAATCCGAGGACATTGATAAGATCACCGGGCTGAACATCGGCGCGGACGATTACGTCACCAAGCCTTTCGTGCCCATGGAACTTCTGGCCCGGGTGCACTCCCACCTGCGCCGGTACGAAAAATTTCTGCGGGCGACGGGCGCAGCCGCTGCGCCCGCCCTGCGCACCTATGTCATCGGCGGGCTGGAGCTGTGCGAGGACACCGCGGAGCTGACCGTGGACGGCACGCCCGTAAAGCTGACGCCGCTGGAGTTCAAAATTCTGGCGCTGCTGATGAAAAACCCTGGGCGCGTGTTCTCCGCCGAGGAGATATACGAGCGCGTTTGGAACGAACGCGCCGTCAGCACGGATACCATCATGGTGCACATCCGCAACATCCGTGAAAAGATAGAATACAATCCCAGGGAACCGAAATATTTGAAAGTGGTGTGGGGCATTGGGTACAAGATCGAAAAGTAAGGCGGCCGCGGGGCTGCTTTCCGCACTTTTGCTGCTGGCGCTGGCCGTGGGGCTTCTGGCCGGGCTGCGTCCGCTGTACGCCCGCGCTCAGGAACAGGGCGTCCTGTTTTATTATTACGATCCCTTTGTGGAAAACATCCAGACGGCCAACCATACGCTGTACTGGCGGGCCCGCGAGCAGTGGGAGGGCAAGGAGTTTGAGCCGTCGGAGCTTTTGCTGAGCGACGCGAACGCCGCTGTTTACGCCGCACGGGAGGCCGGGGAGGACTTCGTGCTGGGCTACACCGGCGCGGCCGGTGACGAAAGCGGCGGCACCAACGCCTCCTACGGCGGACTGGACGTTTACGCGCCCGATGCCATCTCCGCGCTGGACGCTTTCAACGCCAGCGTGAAAGCCCATGCCGACGAGCTGGCGGGCAGCTGGGGCAATCTGTTTTACGCCGTGACGGACGACGCAACGGGCAAAACATACACCAACACGGAAGCCGGGCTTGGCGGCTTTCTTTCGGACGACCCCGCCAAAAACGGCTTCGACGCCGCCCAGTGGCGTTATGTGCTGGCGCTCCGCTTCGACGCGCAGGGCAATATGTCCTATGCAGCCTCCTATCTGGGCGAGGAGGGCCAGCAGGACTTTTCCGCTTCTATCTGGAACACGGATATGCAGGCCTACGGCACCGACGCCATACGCCGGCATCTTGACCTGGACGTTCTGTCCTACTACGATCTTTCCGCTCCCAAAAGCGTGACCTTCGTCTACGGGGTCCCGCGGGTATTCGCGGCTTCGGATGACATCAGCTGGTATATCGCAACGTCTCAGGAGCGCTCCTTCATCAGCCACGCCTTCGATCCCCTGTTTGCGGCTGCATTGGCCCTTGCGGCGCTTCTGGCCCTGTGGTTCGGCCGCCGGCGCGGCAGCGGGCTGGGCGGCGGCTGGCTGTGCCGTGTGCCGCTGGAGCTGGTACTGCTGGCCCTCGGCTGCGCGGTGCTGATGAACGGCGTCCCCTCCAGCGCTGTAACAAGCAATTTCGACGGCAGCATCGCCGCCGTGCTGCGGGACGAATTCAGCGTGGACCTGCCCTCCGCGGCCAACACCATGGCGAACCTGCTGTGCGCGGGGCTTCTGTTCCTGTTTTTGGAGGTGACGTTTATGTCTGTTCTCGCGCTGCGCCAGGGCCTGGCCCGGGACGGTTGGCTGGGCTATCTGAAAAACCGCAGCCTGGCCGCACGGGCCGTGCGCGCTTTGCTGCGGGGCGCGGGGCGCGTCTGGCGTGCCGTGAGCGGCACGCTGGGGCGCATGTGGCGCGCCCTCACCGCCATCGACCTGCGGGACCCCGCTGAAAAAACGCTGCTGCGCCTGCTGGCCGTAAATTTCGCCATCGTCACGTTCATCTGCTGCTTCTGGTTCCTGGGCATTGCTGGAACCGTGATCTACACGGTGGTGCTGTTCTTCCTGCTGCGCCGCCGCGCCAACCGCATCCAGCAGGACTACGCGGCCCTGCTGGCCGCCGCCCGGCGCATGGCCGGCGGAGACCTGGCCACGCCTGTGGAGGGAGACATGGGCCTGTTCGACCCGCTGAAGGACGAATTGAACCAGGTGCGCGCGGGCTTTGAAAAGGCCGTCGCCGCCGAAGTGCGCAGCCAGAACATGAAGACCGAGCTGATCACCAACGTCTCACACGACCTGAAAACGCCGCTGACCGCCATCATCACCTATGTGGACCTGCTCAAGGACCCCGCCCTTTCTGCCGAAGACCGGGCCAAATACATTGAAACGCTGGACAAAAAATCCCAGCGGCTCAAGCGGCTGATCGAGGACCTGTTTGAGGTGAGCAAGGCCGCCACACGGAACGTGGCCATGCATTACGCTGAAGTAGATCTGGCCGCACTGCTCAAGCAGGTCCAGTACGAGCTGGCCGACAAAGCCGAAGCCAGCGGCATCGATTTCCGCTGGCAGCTCCCGGAGGAACGCATGCCTCTGGTGCTGGACGGGCAAAAGACCTGCCGCATCTTTGAGAACCTAGTGGTGAACATCACCAAATACGGCATGCCCGGCACCCGGGCTTATATCACGCTGATGCCGCAGGAGCACGGCGCGCAGGTGGTGTTCAAAAACATTTCCGCCACCGAGCTGGATTTCAGCGCGGAAGAGATCACCGACCGCTTTGTGCGGGGCGACCGTTCCCGCAACACCGAGGGCAGCGGCCTGGGCCTTGCCATTGCCAAGAGCTTTGCCGAACTGCAGGGCGGCACGTTCTCCATCACAGTGGACGGCGACCTGTTCAAGGCCACGGTAACGCTGCCCGACACGAACCAGCCCGAGCAGCCGGAAACACTCCCGCTCCCCGCCGCGCCGGACGCAGACGCGCAAAGCGCCCCGCAGACGGGCGGCGCTCTGCCCGCAGGCATCTGAACCGTACGGATACAAATGAACAAGCCGCCGTTTCCCCGGACACGAAGTCCGGCGGAAACGGCGGTTTGCTTTTTATTCCGAAGGCCGCGCGCCCCACGCGCAGCGCAGCGCGTCCACAGCGGCCCGCAGCGCCCTCTCGTCCATATCGGAATAGCCCAGCACCACGGTGGCGGGCGGACAGTCCTCCGGGTGCTCCATATAATAGGCGGAAAGGCCGTTCACATGCACGCCGGCCCGCGCCGCCGCCTCCACCAGCTCCCGTTCCGTCATGCCGTTGTGCACCGCGGCCAGCAGGTGCAGCCCGGTGTGGCTGCCCCGCACCGCCACGCCATCCCGGCCGAAAGCGGCGTACAGCGCCTCCAGCAGCGCGTCCCGGCGGGCGCGGCAGGCGCTGCGCAGGCGGTTCAGATGCCGCGCGAAATGCCCTTCCTCCATAAAGCGGCACAGCGTCTGCTGCTCGAACCGCGACACCGTGGAGGAATACACGCCGTATTCGGCACGGTACATCTCCAGCACAGGCACCGGCAGCACCATATAGCCGATGCGCATGGACGGCGCCATGCTCTTGGAAAAGGTGCTCACATAGATCACCCGCCCCGCCTGGTCCAGCCCCTGCAGCGATGGAATGGGCCGGGTGTCGTAACGGAATTCGCTGTCGTAGTCATCCTCCACCACATAACGTCCCGGGGCCGCGCCCGCCCAGCGCAGCAGTTCCGTGCGCCGGGCAATGGGCATCGTTGCGCCCGTGGGGAACTGGTGGCTGGGCGTGACATACGCAAGCTGCGCGCCGCCGGCCTGCAGAGCGTCCAGCGTCATGCCGTCCCCGTCCACAGGCACGAACACCGTGCGCACGCCGTTGTTGCGCAGCACCTGCGCCGTGCGGGGATAGCCCGGATTTTCCACCGCAAAGGTGCTGGCGCAGAACAGCCGGGCCAGCAGGCCCACCAGATATTCGATGCCCGCGCCCACCACGATCTGCTCGGGCGCGCACACCACGCCCCGGTAAGCATGCAGATATTTGGCAATGGCCGCGCGCAGGGATGCATCGCCCTGGCGGGAGCCATGGTTCAGAAGCTCCGGATGGGCGGTGACTGTCTCGCGCTGGATGCGCGCCCATGTCTTGAACGGAAACAGGGCAGTGTCCACACTGCCCGTGCCGAAATCATAGGCCCAGCGCTTTGCGGGCGGTTCCGGCGGCGCGGCCGGAGCCGGACGGACGGGTGCGTCCAGCTTTTCAATGCGGCATACCGTGAAGCCGCTTTTCGCGCGGGCCGCTATGTAGCCCTCCGCCACCAGCATTTGGTAGGCCGTTTCCACGGTGGAAACGCTCACCCGCAGGTCCGCTGCCAGGCGGCGCTTGCTGGGCAGCTTTTCCCCCGCCGCCAGCCCGCCGGAAGCGATCTCCTCCACGATATGGCGGTATAGCTGACGGTACAGCGGCGCGCCGTCCCCGCGCATCAGTCCCAGCGTAAAGCTTTCCATGCCTGCCCTCCAATCTGACCTTATAAAATATTCATAAATTGAGTATTTTAATCAGTTCACAATCTTCTATAATTGAGGATAAGCGAAAGCGGCGGCCCTGTCAACCGGAAATTCGCGGCGCAGGGCAAAAACAAAGAGGAGTGGTATTCATGGAAAAAACATCCAACCGGTTCACCGTGCGCAGGCTGGCCGTCACGGGCCTGCTGAGCGCTCTGGTATTCGTATTCAGCTGGATACAGATTCCCATCGGGGAGGTAGCGCGCATTCATCTGGGCAATGTGTTCTGCGCGCTGTCCGGCCTGCTGTTCGGGCCCCTGACGGGCGGCCTTGCCTCCGGCTTCGGCAGTATGCTGTTCGACTTTACGAATCCGCTGTACATCGCGGAAAGCTGGATCACATTCATCACAAAATTTTTCATCGGCTTTCTGGCCGGGCTCATCGCCCACCGGAGCGGTAATATCTCGCTGGGACGGGACGTGCTGGGCGCGTCCGTGGGCAGCGTGACGTATGTGGCGCTGTACCTGCTGAAGTCCTTCATCATGAAGTTTTACATCGAGGGGCAGGCTCTGGGCGCGGTGCAGACGCAGCTCGTGACAAAGGGCGTCACGTCCCTCATCAACGCGGTGCTGGCCGTGGTAGTGTCCGTGCTGCTTGCAAAAGCCGTGCGGCCCGCGCTGCGCAAGGCGGGCATTCTAAGCGAATAACCTCTGCAGACAGGCAAAAAGCACGGCCCGGAGCCTTCCGGGCCGTGCTTTTTTGTCCAATTCGGAAAAATATCGCAAATTTCAAAAAAAGGCTTTTCATCGGTGCCCGGATGGGCTAGAATAGCGTTTTGTGCAGGGCTGTTTTCGGCTCCGCGCGGCGCGGGGCACACGGCCCCGAAGCGCCGCTTTTCGGGAAAGGAAAGGTGCTTTTTTGGTTACGGATATGACTTCGGGCAGCCCCATGCGGCTGCTGCTCCGGTTTTCTCTGCCCATGCTGGTGGGCAATATCTTCCAGCAGTTTTACAGCATGGTGGACGCCATGATCGTGGGCCGCTTTGTGGGCGTGGACGCGCTGGCCGCCGTGGGCGCCACGGGCGGTATGTCGTTCCTGGTGCTGGGCTTTGTCATCGGGCTTGCCAACGGGTTCTGCGTGGTGGTGTCACAGCGCTTCGGCGCGCGGGATGAGGCCGGGCTGCGCCGGTGCGTGGCCATGACGATGCTGCTGTCCCTCATCGTCACCGTCGTGGCTACGGCGGCCAGTTTTCTTGGTACAGAACCGATGCTGCGCGCCATGAACACGCCGGAAAACATCTTCAGCGACAGCGCCGCATACATCGGCATCATCTTTCTGGGGCTGGGCGCGAGCCTGTTTTACAATCTGTTCTCCGGCCTGCTGCGCGCCGTGGGCGACAGCAAAACGCCGTTGTATTTCCTGTGCCTCTCCAGCGCGCTGAACGTCGTGCTGGACCTTCTGTTCGTTGTGACGTTCTCCATGGGCGTGGCGGGCGCCGCCTGGGCCACCATCCTTTCTCAGGGCGTTTCGGCGCTGCTGTGCCTGGTCTATATGCTGAAAAAATTCCCCATCCTGCGCACAGGCCGGGCCGACTGGGCCTGGCACGGCCCGATGGTGCGCCGCCTTGCCCGGATGGGCATTCCCACGGCGCTGTCCAACAGCGTAACGGCCATCGGCTGCATGATTTTACAGGTGACCATCAACGGCTTCGGCTCCACGGTGGTGGCGGCATACACCGCCGCCTCCAAGGTGGAGCAGCTGACGACGCAGCCCACGTTCACCTTCGGGCTGGCCGCAGCCACTTTTACCGCGCAGAACGCGGGCGCCGGCAAGCTGGACCGCGTGAAGGACGGCGTGCGCAAGGCCACGGTGCTCAACCTCATTGCCGGGCTGGCCGCGGCCGTGGTGGTATGGCTGTTTGCCGCGCCCATCACCACCTGGTTCGTGGACCCGGGTGAGACGGCTGTCATCGCCGCGTCGGTACAGTTTTTAAATATCGAAGCGGTTTTCATTCTGGCCCTGGGCGTGCTGTTCGTTTACCGCAACGCGCTGCAAGGCCTGGGCAACGCCGTGATGCCGCTGATCTCCGGCGGTGTGGAGCTCGCCATGCGCCTGGCCGCCGCCATCCTCCTCTCTCGCTTCCTGGGCTATGTCGGCGTGTGCCTGGCAAACCCGGTGGCCTGGACGGGCGCAGCCGTGATGCTGGTGCCCGCCTATCTGGCCGAGCTGCACCGCCAGCAAAACAACGCGCTGGCCCGCGCCCGCTGAGGCCGGGTCACAGGCCCGAACCGGACGTTTTTTGGCAAAAAACGCACAAACAGGAAGAAAACCCCGAAAAGCCACCGTTCTTTTTGAAAGAAAACGGTGGCTTTCCGCGTTACAATCGTGTACAATGGAAACGTTAGAATGCCCGTATTGTACACGAACGGGCCATCTTAGGAGGAAACGCCGTGCAACAGATCCAACGATATTTCCGCAAGGCCGGCAAAGCGCTGGCGCGCTTTTTCGGCCGCGTAAAGAAAGGCAGCCCCATCGACATCGCCATCCTGGTATGCGCCGCCGCGCTCATCATCGCGCTGCTCGCTATTCTTGTGATGTCCCTGCTGCCCGACGCCGCGCCCGTGGATGCCTCCTCGTCCGCACCGTCTTCGTCGTCTGTCTCCGCTTCCCAGAGCGGCAGCTATGACCCGGACGCGGACGCGCTGGATAAACAGGCCTACGACGGCACCATCCTGCCGGAGACTGCGGACGGCGGCCAGACGTACATTGACGAAACGATGTTTCTGGGCGATTCCAACACCTACCGCCTGGTGGCCTACGGCCTGACAACGTGGCAGAACAACCTGAGCGCCGTGGGTATGGGCATCCAGCATGTCACCAGCACGCCGTGCATGTACTTCAAGGGTTCATCCAGCCCGGTGTATGTCGCCAAGGCCGTCTCCATGATGCAGCCCCGGCGCATCGTCATCACATACGGCACCAATAACACCAATTCCACTGCGGACACATTCAAAAACCAGTACCGCAGTGCTCTGGAGGCCATCAAAAAGGAATGGCCCTACGCGGATATCATCATCAACGCCGTACCGCCCGTGGCGCAGACGCGCACGGGCGCGGCCGCCGCGCAGAAGGCCATCGATGAATTCAACAAAGCTCTGGCGGACCTTGCCAAGGAGGACGGCTACCGGTTCCTGAACAGCAGCGAGGCCCTGAAGGACCCCGCCACGGGCTTTGCCAGAGCTTCGTATATGATCGAGGACGGCCTGCATTTGAATGAGCAGGGCGCCAAAGCGCTGATCGACTATGTGCGCACGCACACCTACGAGACCGAGGACCGCCGCCCGGCGCTGACCACCATCCCCACGCACACGGCCACGCCGGAGGAGACCTTCAACCCGCAGGCGGCGTCCAGCAGCTCCAGCTCGTCCAGCTCCGAAGCCGAGGGCGTGACCGTCACGTTCTCCATCAAGGACGGCAAAGACGGCGGCTCGCTGTCCGGCACGCTGACGCAGAAGGTGAAGCCCGGCGAAACGTGCTCCACCGTGACGGCCACCGCCAAGGAAGGCTATTCGCTGGAATGGGGCTGCACCGAGGGACGCATTGAAAATGTGAACAACGGCACGCTGACCTTCACCGTGCCCGCAAATACAAAGCTGGAATCCATCAGTGTGTGGGTGACGTTCAAAAATAAGCACACGCACAGTTTCGGCAGCTGGACGGACGCGGGCAACGGCACGCATACGCGCACCTGCACGGCCAGCGGCTGCACCAACCCGCCCAAGACCGAGACGGAGAACCATATCAAAGGCAACTGGACGGCAGACCCCAACGACGCCACCAAAATGCACATTTACTGTACACAGCCCACATGTCACGCCATTCTTGACACTCATACCCACAGTTGGAGCGGGTGGACGGACGCCGGCGATGGCGTAAACCACAAACGCACCTGCTCCGTTGCCGGATGTCCCGCCCCTACGGAAACACAGGCCCACTCCTGGGGCGCAACGGACCAGGCTACTGGTATGCGCACCTGCACTGTCTGCGGCGCGGCCGGAAAGGACCCCAACTGGACCGCGCCGCCCGCCGAACATGTCCATGCCTGGAGCGGCTGGACGGATGCGGGTGACGGCGCGAATCACAAGCGCACCTGCTCCGCCGCCGGGTGCCCTGCACCCACGGAACTGCAGCCCCATACTTGGGGGACGACGGATCCGAGCACGGGCGCCCGCAGCTGTACAGTCTGCGGTGCCGGTGGACAGGACCCAAACTGGGCTCCTCCCGCAACTACCCCTATCCCCGCCCCTGCCGCATAGCTTTTCGCCGCCTGCCCTTTTTGTGGCGGGCGGCTTTCATTTTTTCTATCAGGCAGAAAGAAGGTTTTTTATGCTCAACAGCAAGGGTTTCGACGAATGGGCCGCCGGTTATGACGCCAGCGTCCGCCATTCCCACGATGCGGGGGAATATCCCTTCGCAGGCTACGATGCGGTGCTGTCTCTTATCGAGGCCCGTGTGAACAGCCGTCCCGGCGCCGATGTGTTGGACTTGGGCTTCGGGACAGGCATGCTGACAGCACGCCTGTACGCGGCCGGCCATCCGGTAGCCGGAGTGGATTTTTCCCAGAATATGCTGGACGCCGCCCGCACCAAGATGCCCTGCGCGGAATTGTATCTGTATGATTTCACACGGGGCCTGCCCCCCGCGCTGGAGGGCAGGACGTTCTATTTTATCATCAGCACCTATGCTTTCCACCATGTGCCGGACGCCGGGAAACCCACGTTCCTGCTGGAATTGTCCCGCCGTCTCAGCCCCGGCGGCGAATGTCTGATAGGAGACGTGGCTTTTGAAACGCAGGCCGAGCTGGATGCCTGCCATGCCGCGGCCGGGACGGCCTGGGACTGCGGCGAGGATTATGCCGTGGCGCAGCTGCTTGCCGGTGCTCTGCCCAGCCTGCGCCTTTCCTTCGCGCGGCTTTCCCACTGCGCGGGGGTGCTTTCCATCGGGCGGCACGACTCTCCGCAGCCTGTTTGACGCAAAAAACAGCCAAGCATCGAATGAGCTTCATTGCAAACCGATAAAAAGAGGCCGGAGCCCGGCGGGGAAATCCCGCCGGGCTCCGGCCTCTTTTATCTCAGCTCCAAGAGAGCAGCGCGCGCCGCGCCTACTTTCTACCGCCGTAAAAGCGGCGGTACGGGTTCTGCGTGCGCTGGGTGGGCGTAAGCTGCTCCGGGCGCGGCCTGGAACGGCTGGCCGCCACTGCCGCCAGCACCAGCACGCCCAGAATCACCAGCGCCGCGGCCACCGCAGCCATCAGGATCCACTGCCAGGGAAGCATACGCCTTCCTCCTTTTCCGTTCGTTCACTGCCGCGTCAGAGTATGGAACACCGACATCGCCTTTTCGTAATACGCGGCGGCGTCCTCATCCTTTTCCAGCTTGGTGCCCGTATAAACGCGGGGCACCAGCTTGTAGTCCTGCAAAAATGTCTGGTAATCATACCCCTGCGAACCGTCGAAGTTCTCCGACGCGCCCAGCTCCAGCGACGTGAGCGCCGGACAGTCTCCCCAGCGCACGCCCATGCGCGCATAGTCCGGCTTTTCGCCCTCTGCGGGAGATGTGCCGTCGTTGTAGGCGAACAGCATATACTGCTCCTGGAAATACTCCATATCGTCCACAAGGAACAGCATGCTCTCGCCGCCGTCGATGTCGCCGGACAACTTCGTGATGTTCGCCATCTGGACGTTGGGGTCCGCGATGGAATCCGCGTCTTTCCCGATGGTGTATTCCATCACGCTCACAACGACCTCTCCGTCGCCGTTGCGGTCGTCAAAATACGGCTTGAGCTGCTCGGCCAGTGCCTCGCCGGTGCCCATGGGCACACCTGTCGTGGTGAGGATGCCGATGGTATAATCCGGATGCACCTGGGTGGCGATCTCCCAAACGAACGAAAAGACCATCAGCGCGGCCACGATGCCGACGATCACATGCCATTTGTGATAGAACCAGAAATTTTCCCGTTTTTCCTTGCCGGTCATCTCATGCTTCGGCTGTTCGGGCTGCAGGTCCTCGGGCTTGATGTTCAGTGTGTAGCGCGGGCTTGCCATACACGTGTTTCCCTCTTTCTGTTATATGTGTCGCGGCGGGCCTGCCCGCACGCTTTTATGCATACGCCGCTGCGCGGCGTCAGTGCGCTGTGGTTTTATCCTTGTGCGCGGCAATGCGCCGGGCCACCTCGTCCGGCAGCGCTTTCTGCGCCGCCCGGTCCAGCCCGGCGGTCTCGATGGGCGGCAGCACGGTCATGGTCACATGGCCGGGACACATCAGGTTGTGGTTTGCCTCCATAATCTTATAGCTGCCGTCGATGACGACGGGCACCACGGGCGCACCCGCCGCAAAGGCCATTTTGAACGCGCCGTGCTTGAACTCGCCCATGGCGTCGCCCTTGCTGCGCGTGCCTTCGGGGAACACGATGACACTTTCGCCCCGCGCCAGCAGCGCGCCTGCTTCCTTCATGGCCGTGACAGCCTGGCGGGGATTTTTGCGGTCGATGAACACACAGTCGAACAGCTTCATCCAGGTGCGCACCAGTGGGATCTTCAGCGTCTCCACCTTCGCCACCAGCGCGTGGGGCCTGTCCAGATGCACCAGCGTGATGGGGATATCATAATCGCTCTGGTGGTTGGGCGTGAATACCACGGCCCGGTCCTTCGGAATGTTTTCCAGCCCGTTCACCGTAACGGTACACCCGGCAATGCGCATCAGAGTGGACATCCACATGGGCACATATCTGTCCACGATGGCCCGGCAGCCGCTCTCATCCCCCGCGGCCTTGCGCCGCTTTGCCTCGTTCATTTTCGGTGTAAGCACGATGAGCGCGCCGAAGAAATAGAAAAACCACACGATCGTCCGCAATATTGCCATACCGGTATCATTCCTTTTCCGCGCCAGGCTTTCCGCGTCCGGCGGCCTGCATACTTTTTCTATGATACCGCAAACCGGGCGAATACGCAAACAGTTTTGCCGCGCAGCATGGCCTCGGTGCTGCTCTGTTGTTAGTATAGCCCGATTTTACACAAAAAAAGTGGCAGAGTTGTGAACAAGCGGGAAAAAAATCGTATTTTTCCTTTTTGTTATACGGCCCGCCAATATTTGTATTTTCATCCGCGTTTTTTGTCTGTTTGGTCTTGTGCATATATTCTAAACTTTACGGTCTGATTTTGGATGCGCCTTGTACAAAGGCGCAATTTTGCCGCCGCGGGCTTGACATGCCACGTCCCGGCGCGTAAACTGAATGCAACAACAGCGAAGGCGCTGCCGGACATCCGGCGGCGCCTTTTTTGTTGTATTTCCGCGGTTGAAAAGCGTAAAAAATTGAGGAGGGGTCATTATGTATTCATCCGTAGACACCATTTGGGTGCTGCTGGGCGCGGCGCTGGTATTCTTCATGCAGGCGGGCTTTGCGATGGTGGAGACCGGCCTGACACGCGCCAAAAATGCGGGCAACATCATCATGAAAAACCTGATGGATTTTGCCCTCGGCACCGTTGCCTTTTGGCTGGCAGGCTTCGGCATCATGTTCGCGGGGGACGGCGCGTTGATCGGCGGGTTCGACCCGTTCATCCTGGGCGATTACAGCAGCACGTTCCCGTCCTGGGCGTTCGTCATTTTTCAAACGGTGTTCTGCGCCACGGCGGCCACCATCGTCTCCGGCGCGATGGCGGAGCGCACCAAGTTCCTTTCTTATTGCATTTACAGCGTAGCCATAAGCCTGATCGTTTACCCTGTCGGCGGGCATTGGGTCTGGGGCGGCGGCTGGCTGAGCCAGCTGGGCTTCCACGACTTTGCGGGCAGCACGGCAGTGCATATGGTGGGCGGCCTGTGCGCGCTCATCGGCGCAAAGATGGTGGGGCCGCGCATCGGCAAATATACGAAGGACGGCAAGGCGAACGCCATCCCGGGCCACAGCCTTACATTGGCCGCGCTGGGCTGCTTTATCCTGTGGTTCTGCTGGTTCGGCTTCAACGGCTGCTCCACCGTTTCGATGACGGGGGACGAGACATTGGTGAACGCCAGCCTCATCTTCGTCAATACCAACCTGGCCGCAGCTGTGGCAACCTGTGTGGTGATGATCATTACCTGGAGCCGTTACAAAAAGCCAGACGTCTCGATGACGCTGAACGGTTCTCTGGCCGGACTTGTGGCCATCACGGCCGGCTGCGACGCAGTGGACCCGTTCGGCGCGGCCATTATCGGGCTGATCGCGGGCTTCGCAGTGGTGTTCGGCGTTGAGTTCATCGACCAGAAGCTCAAAATTGACGACCCTGTGGGTGCCATCGGCGTGCATTTTGTCAACGGCGCGCTGGGCACTGTGCTCACGGGCCTGTTCGCCACGGACGGCGGCCTGTTTTACGGCGGGGGCTTCGGCTTCCTGGGCGTACAGATGTTGGGCGTGCTGGCTGTATGCGCTTGGGTCGGCGTTGCCATCACACTGGTGTTCTTCCTGCTGAAAAAGACCATCGGCCTGCGCGTTTCCCGCGAGGAGGAGATCGACGGCCTGGACATCCACGAGCACGGGCTCATCTCGGCCTACGCGGACTTTGCGCCCATGTCGCTGGGCATGGTAAGCCCTGAAGTGCAGGAGACTGTTGAGGGCGCTGTCCCGGCAAAAAGCGCCGACGAAGCGGTTCCTGTGGTGGAAACCACCACCGTCACCGCCGCTCCCGCATCCGGGCCGCGTATCAGCAAAGTGGTCATCCTGCTGCGGCAGAGCCGCTTTGATGCACTGAAAGAGGCGCTTTCCTCCATCGGTGTGACGGGCCTGACCGTGACGCAGGTGCTGGGCTGCGGCGTGCAGAAGGGACAGAGCGAATTCTACCGCGGCGTGCCCATGGACGTGACACTGCTGCCCAAGGTGAAAGTGGAGGTCGTCGTGAGCAGGGTGCCCGTGCGCAGCGTCATCGACGTCACGAAGCGGGTGCTGTATACCGGACACATCGGCGACGGTAAAATCTTTGTCTACAATGTGGAAAATGTTGTGAAGGTGCGCACCGGTGAGGAGGGCGTGGCCGCCCTGCAGGACACTCACTGATCATACTTTCGTTTGTGCCTTCCGGGTGGAGACCTGCGTTCGCAGGATTTTATTTAAAGCCTTTCTTTTTCAATTCGCCGCAAGAGCCTGTTCGGTTTTCCGGCTCCGGCGGGCCTTTCCGGTGAGGCAGCCGGTCTGTTTTACAAAGCCCCCGCCTGCGCATTGCGCCGGCGGGGGCTTTGCCGTATAATATTTCTTGAACCGCCGCGGCTCTGCCGCCCGGCGGCATGACCCCGGCCACGGCCGGGACGGGAGGGATACGATGCCTGGCATCACACTGCGCATGGCGCGCCCGGAGGACGCGGGCGGCATGCTGGCGGTCTACGCGCCTTATGTGGAGCATTCCACCGCCAGCTGGGAATACGAGGCGCCGTCTTTGGCGGAATTTTCCGGACGGCTGCGGGAGCATCTGGACACGGGCTTTCCCTGGCTGCTTGCGGAGGAGGACGGCGCGGTACTGGGCTATGCCTACGCCGGTCGCTTCGCCGCACGCCGGGGCTACGACTGGGACGCCGAGGTCACAGTATACCTGTCTGCCGCCGCACACCGGAGGCACGCCGCCACCGCGCTGTACACCGCATTGCTGGCTCTGCTGCGCAGGCAGGGCTACGTCAACTGCTTTGCGCTCATCACACACCCCAACCCGGCCAGCGCCGCCTTCCACGAGCGGATGGGCTTTGCCGAAGCCGCGCGCCTGCCCCACGCGGGCTACAAGGACGGCCGGTGGCTGGGTCTTTCCTATTATCAGCTCACGTTGCAGCCGCTTCCTGCCGTGCCCGTGCCGCCTGTGCCGCTGAGCGCGCTGGGCGCCGCCGAAACGGAACGATCACTGCGCGACGCGGCAGCCCTGTGCCGTCCCGCGCCGGAGGTGCTTTGAATGGAATTTGAACGCAATCCCACACTGGATGCGCTTTGCGCGCGCAAATCCGTCCGCGTGTTCACAGAGGAGCCTGTGCCGCAGGCTGTTAAAAACGCGCTGTTCCAGGCGGCCATGCAGGCCCCCACGGCTGGCAACCAGATGCTGTACACCATCCTCGACATCACCGCCGCCGCGCTGAAGGCACGCCTGGCCGACCTGTGCGACCACCAGCCCTTCATCGCGGACGCACCCGTGGTGCTGGTGTTTGTGGCGGACTGCCAGCGCTGGTACGACGGCTTTGCCGCGGCGGGCTGCGCACCCCGTCCGCCGCGGGAGGGCGACCTGCTGCTGGCCGCGGCGGACGCGGCCATCGCCGCACAAAACACGGTGGTGGCCGCCGAAAGCTTCGGCCTTGGCAGCTGCTACATCGGGGATATTCTGGAAAACTGCGAGGATGTGCGCAGCGCACTGGCTCTGCCGCCCTACGCCGTGCCCGCCGCCATGCTGGTGCTGGGCCGGCCCACGCAGCAGCAGCGGGAACGGCGCAAGCCCGCCCGCTTCGACGCGCGGTATATCGTACGGGAAAACCGTTACCGCCGCATGACGCCGGAGGAACACGAGGCCATGTACCGCGCGCGCGAGGCCGCCGAGGGCCGCGCGGACGTGGACTATGCCGCGCGGATGCAGGCATTCTGCGCGCGCAAATACAACAGCGTTTTTTCACGGGAGATGTCCCGCTCGGCCGCGGTATACCTGCGCGCCTTTTCGGCGCAGTGCACGCCCGGCACGGAGGAAGGAAACGCGCGCGGCGTCCGGAGGACGGAGAACAGCCATGCGGGAACGGACTGACGTGTGCGGGCGCTTCGCGCCCAGCCCCTCGGGCCGGATGCATCTTGGCAATGTGTTCTGCGCTGTGCTGGCCTGGCTTTCCGCCCGCAGCCGGGGCGGACGCTTCCTACTGCGGATCGAAGATCTGGACGTCCGACGCTGCAAGCCGGAGCACGCGCGCCTTCTGGAGGAGGACCTGGCCTGGCTGGGGCTGGATTGGGACGAAGGCGGCCGGAGAGGCGGGCCGGACGGCCCCTATTTTCAAAGTGAATGCAGCGAACTGTACGCACAGGCCCTGCAGATGTTGAAAGAACATGCCCGCGTTTACCCGTGCTTCTGTTCCCGGGCCGATCTGCACGCCGCCAGCGCGCCGCACCTTTCCGACGGCGCCGTACTGTACGGCGGACGGTGCGCGCGGCTTTCTCCCGCCGAGGCGGACGCTCTGCGCAGGCGGCGCGCGCCCGCTCTGCGCATCGCCGTGCCGGAAGAGTCCGTTTCTTTCACAGACGGACATCTTGGACATTTTTCGCAGAACCTCGCCCGGGAATGCGGCGATTTCATCCTGCGGCGCTCGGACGGTATCTATGCTTACCAGCTGGCCGTGGCGGTGGACGACGCGCGCATGGGCGTGACGCAGGTGGTGCGTGGGCAGGACCTGCTCTCCAGCACGCCGCGCCAGATTTTTTTGCAGCGGCTGCTGGGCCTGCCCACGCCGGAATACTACCATTTGCCGCTGCTGGTGAACGCGGAGGGCGTCCGGCTCTCCAAGCGGGAAAAAAGCCTGGACATGGGTGCGCTGCGCGCCCGCTTCACGCCCGCGGAGCTGACGGGCTGGCTAGCCTTTCTGGCCGGGCAGCAGCCCGCGCCGGAACCGGTGCCGCTCCGGTCGCTGGCCGCATGCTTTTCCTGGGAAAAGGTGCCCCGGCGGGATATCACCGTACCCGCCCGGCTGCTGAACGAAGCGCGCGCGGAATAATGACGTCTGAAATACGCAAAGCAGCGCCCATGGCTCTGCCGGGGCTGTAAATGCATTTGTGCAAAAGGAGGAGCCGATATGTTTCCGGACCGAAAAACCGCACTCCAGGAACTGGCAAAGGCCGAGGAACTGAATCCCGGTCCCTGGGGGGAACATTCCAGAAATGTGGCGCATGCGGCAGAGCTGATTGCCGGGCGCTGCGATAAAATGGACAGCGATAAGGCATTTGTCTGCGGGCTGCTGCACGACATAGGCCGAAGAACCGGAGTGGCCGCTGTCAGGCACATCATCGACGGATACGATTACGCCGCCGCGCGGGGATGGGACGAGGTCGCAAGGATCTGTCTGACGCATTCCTTCCCCGTCAAGGATATTGAAGCCGACATCGGAAAGAAGGATATCAGCGCAGCGCAGTACGCCTTCATCCGGGATTTCCTGAACGGCCTCGACTATGACGATTATGACAAACTGATCATTCTCTGCGATGCACTTGCCGACGCCAGTGGTTTTTGCATCTTGGAAAAAAGATTCATCGACACAACAAGGCGCTATGGAATATACCCGTTTTCCATCGACCGGTGGAATAAAACGTATCAGTATAAGGAATATTTTGAAGCGCTCATTGGGAATTCCATCTATACCCTGCTCCCGCATATAGAAGATTGCATCTACCGCTGACGTGCTCCCTGCGGCAGCGCCGGGTGCACGGGCGGCGGGGCGGTAAACGCTTTATCTTCCCATAAATCCATTCAGAGCACAGCGGGCCTTCTGCAAAGGGCGCGGCCGATGGCCGCGCCCTTTGTTTTTTCTATTTGTCGATGCTGCCCACGCGCTTGCGCCAGCCTCCTGTAAAGTAAAAACCCAGCGACAGCGCAGCCGCCACTGCCCACCCCAGCGGCCAGGACATCCAGATGCCCGCGGCGCCGAAGCGCGGCGCAAGCAGGAACGCCAGGATCACACGGAGGATCAGATCCGTAAACGTAGCCGTCATGAACTGGCCCATGCAGCCCGCGCCGCGCAGCACGCCGTCCGCCGCCAGCTTCAGCGAAATGAGCACATAGAACGGCGCCACGATGTTCAGGAACAGCGTGCCCTGTGCCAGCGCGTCGGCGCTGGGAGCGCTCAAAAACAGGCGTACCATCTGCGGCCCCGCGAACACGAACGCCGCAATGAACGGCACGGCCACGCACAGCGTCATGCCCGCGCCTGCGCGGAACCCCTGCTTCACACGTTCGGGACGGCCCGCGCCGATATTCTGGGCCGTGAAGCTGGAGAGGCCGTTGCCCAGCGTTGTGAAGCCCGTCAGCGCAAAGGTGTTCAGCTTCACCGCCGCGGAATAACCGGCCACCACAGCGGAGCCAAAGCTGTTGACAAGGCTCTGGATGAACAGGTTGCCCACGGAGATAAAGCTCTGCTGTAAAATACTGGGGACGGCGATGCGCGCAATGCGCCCCAGCATCCGCCAGGAAAACAGCGGATGCCGCTCCGGCGCGGGCACGCCCCGCAGCCGCCGGAACAGCGTCCATGCTGCCAGAACGGAGGCCACGCCCTGGCACAAAAACGTGGCCCAGGCCACGCCGCCAACGCCCATGTGAAAACACACCACGAACACCACGTCCATAACGATGTTCGCAAGGCTCGAAGCGATGAGGAAATACAGCGGCGTGCGGGAATCGCCCAGCGCCGTGAACACGCCCGTGCAAATATTGTACAAAAACAAAAACGTCAGCCCGCCGATATAGACATTCAAATAGAGCTGGGAATCCGCAAACACATTTTCCGGCGTGCCCAACAGGCGCATCAGCGGCTCGCAGAACAGAAAGCCGCCGGCCGTAAGCAGCGCCGAAAGTGCCAGAATGGCAATAACCGAGGTGGACACCGCAGTTTTCATGCGGGCCGTCTCCTTCGCGCCGAACAACTGGCTGATGATGACCGAGCAGCCCGTGTTGCTGCCCAGCGCCACGGCCATGAAGATCATTGTGATGGGAAACGACGCGCCCACGGCAGCCAGCGCATCTTCGCCCACAAACCGGCCCGCCACCACGCTGTCGGCCACATTATACAGCTGCTGGAACACCGCGCTCAGCAGCATGGGGATGGTGAACCGCCACAGGATGGCGGCGGGTCTCCCCTGGGACATATCGGTGATCAAGGCAACGCTCCCCCTCTTTTTCCCGCCCGCGCACGGACGGCGGTTCCTTGCCATCCCGCATGGGACATGCTATGATACCAGTATAAAACAGATTGAAAAAATTTTCAATTTTTTCCACAAAAAAGCATTGTAAAGGATGTGCAGGATGCCGAAAAGCGAAGGACAAAAACTGAAGCTGCTGTACCTGGCCGACCTGCTGCGCAGGGAAACGGACGAAGACCACGCGCTTTCTATGAGCGACATCCTGTCCCGGCTGGAGGAACTGGGCGTGCACGCCGAGCGCAAAAGCATCTACGATGATCTCCGTGCGCTGGAGGATTACGGCATGGATATCATCGCCACCCGCGGCCGAGCGGGTGGCTACCAGCTTGCCCACCGGGAGTTCGAGCTGCCGGAGCTGAAGCTGCTGGTAGACGCGGTACAGTCCTCCAAATTCCTCTCCGTCAAAAAAAGCCGTGAGCTTATCCGCAAGCTGGAGGGCCTCGCCTCCCGCTGGGAGGCCCAGAGCCTGCAGCGGCAGGTGTACGCGGTGGGCCGCGTAAAAAGCATGAACGAGAGTATTTATTACAGCATCGACACCATCCATACGGCTATTTCACAGGACAGGCAGATTGCGTTCCGTTATTTTGAATGGACTATGGAAAAAACCGTGCGCTACCGCCGGGACGGCCAGCTCTACGAGCGCTCGCCTTACGCGCTGGTGTGGGACGATGAGAACTATTATCTTGTGGCCTACGACCACACAGCGTCGCCGCCGGGCATCCGCCATTACCGCGTGGACAAAATGGCGAATCTGTCCGTTCTGGAAGAGTCCAGGCTGGGCAAGGCGACATTCGACGGCTTCGACATGGCGCAGTACGCCAAACAGATGTTCGGGATGTTCGGCGGTGCGCAGCAGGACGTAGAGCTGCGGTTCGCCGCGCGGCTGGCCGGCGTGGTGCTGGACCGCTTCGGCAAGGAGGTCACACTGCTGCCCGACGGCGGCAGCTTTTTCCGGGTGCATGTGCAGGCCGTCGTCAGTCCCCAGTTCATGGGCTGGGTGGCCGGCTTCGGCACGGACGCAAAGCTGCTTGGGCCGCCTGCCGTGGTGCGGGAATACACCGCCTTCTGCCGGGAGATGCTCGCGCAGTACGAATAAGCGTTAAAAGTCCTGATTATGGGACATATAATATCCTATACTAAAGACACCGAAAGAAACCACGATGTTTGAAAGGAGTGCCTTTGGTATGGTTAAAATGGCAGCGCTTGCGCCGAAAGGCGTGTTTGAGGAAGAGGATTTCTATGTACCCGCTTGGGAAGAGCCCCCGTACGAGCGGCATTTCGACGATTATACGCGCAACTGCGACGAAGCAGCATAAACACACGGCGCCCCGCACCTGTTGGTACGGGGCGCCGCTTTCCTTTTCAAATACTCAGAAGCCGCCGGCCGTACGCGGGAACGGCAGTACGTCGCGGATGTTGGGGATGCCCGTCAGATACATGATCAGGCGCTCGAAGCCCAGGCCGAAGCCCGCGTGCTCCACAGTACCGAAGCGCCGCAGCTCCAGATACCACTCATAATCCGCGCGGGAAAGGCCCAGCTCATCCATACGCGCCGTCAGCACGTCCAGCCGCTCCTCACGCTGGCTGCCGCCGCACAGCTCACCCACGCCGGGCACCAGCATATCCGCCGCAGCCACGGTCTTTCCGTCGCCGTTCACACGCATATAGAAAGACTTGATCGCCTTGGGGTAGTCCGTCACAAATACGGGCTTTTTATAGATCTGCTCGGTGAGGAAGCGTTCGTGTTCGGTCTGCAGGTCCGTGCCCCACTCCACCTTATACTGGAACGAATCGTTGTGCTTGCTCAGGATCTCCACGGCCTCCGTGTAAGAAACGCGGGCAAAATCGCTGTTTATCAGCGCGTTCAGGCGCTCCAGAAGCGTTTTGTCGAAAAACTGGTTGAAGAAAGCCATCTCGTCCGGGCAGGTCTCCAGAACATAAGCGATGACGCTTTTCACCATTGCCTCGGAGAGGTCCATCTCATCCGCCAGGTCCGCGAAGGCGATCTCCGGCTCGATCATCCAAAACTCGGCCGCATGGCGCGGTGTGTTGGAATTCTCGGCGCGGAAGGTGGGGCCGAAGGTATAGATCTTGCCGAAGGCCGTGGCCATCGCCTCGCCCTCCAGCTGGCCGGAGACCGTCAGGTTCGTAGCGCGGCCGAAGAAGTCCTGGGAAAAATCCACCGCGCCTTCTTCCGTTCGGGGCGGCTGGGCCGCGTCCAGCGTGGTAACGCGAAACATCTCGCCCGCGCCTTCGCAGTCCGACCCGGTGATCAGCGGCGTATGCACGTATACAAAACCGTTTTCCTGCAAAAACTTGTGGATGCCGTAAGCCGCCACGCTGCGCACACGGAACGCCGCGCTGAACGTGTTCGTGCGCGGGCGCAGATGCGGCATGGTACGCAGGAACTCCACAGTATGGCGCTTTTTCTGCAGCGGGTACTCCGGCGGGCACGCGCCCAGCACGCGGATGGAATCGGCGTTCACCTCCAGCGGCTGCTTGGCCCCCGGCGTAAGCACCACGCGGCCTGTCACCACAAGGCTGGTGCCCACGCCCGCTTTGGCAATGTCCTTGTAATTTTCCAGCTTGGCGGCTTCAAACACCACCTGCAGCGGCTTGAAGCAGGAGCCGTCGGAAAGCTCGATAAAACCGATGTTTTTGGAATCCCGCACCGTTTTGGCCCAGCCGCACACGGTGACGGAGGCGCCGTCGGCAGGCGCGGATGCGAAAAGCGCACGGATCTCTGTCCTTTTCATGAGATATCCTCCTTCATAAAATGAAAAATCGACAGCCAAATGTCCCAAACCTTTAGGACGAATTGCTGTCGAATCCGCGGTGCCACCTAAATTACCGCTTGCGCGGCCACTTTTCTGCGCCAAAAAGCGCCCGCAGCTTAACGCGCTGCCCACGGCGTGCCTACGGCCGGTGCATGCCCGGCGTTCGGGTTGCGGCTCGGAAGTGTTCTTTCGGGCGGGGCGCGGCGCGGAGCTTCCACCTTCCCCCGCTCGCTTTTCCGGCTGTTCCGCCTTACTTTTCTCCGTCACTGCCTTTGAATTGTATTTATCCTATCATCCCCGACGGCGCTTGTCAAGCCGCAGACGGGTCCGTCCGCGGGCACAGAGCGCGTTTCGCGACAGAATCGCCGTTTTATACAACAAAACTACATGGAAATCCCGCTGCCACTCTCCTATAATTAAAATGTACGAAATGATATTTTATCCGACTTTGGAGGGAAAATCATGGCCCACACCGCGCTTTTAATCGAACGGCTGCTTCAATTCAGCCTGCAACATTCTCTCATCGGCGAGCTGGACGCCTATGTGGCGCGCAACACGCTGCTGGACCTGTTCGGCCTGTCTGAGCCGTGGGCGGACGGCGTGCCGGAGGAGCATCTGGACGTTCCCACCGTACTGCTGGACGCTCTGCTGGATGACGCGGCGGCCCGCGGCCTGTACGACGGGGAGGTGCCCGCTCTGCGCGTAAATTTTGAGGCGCGCATCATGGGCGCGGTGATGCCCCGGGAAAGCGAGACGGCCGCCCGGTTCGAGCAGCTGCGGCAAACGCAGGGCGTGCGCGCGGCCACGGACTATTTCTACGGCCTGTGCATCGCATCCAACTATATCCGCACCGCGCAGATCGCCAAAAACATCAAATGGGACTATCCCTGCAAATACGGCAGGCTGGAAATCACCATCAACCTCACAAAACCGGAAAAGGATCCCAAGACCATCGCTCTGGAGCGCCTGCAGCCGGCAGCCAGCTATCCCAAATGTATGCTGTGCATCGAGAACATCGGCTATGCGGGCCGCGTGAATTTTCCCGCGCGCCAGAATCACCGTGTGGTGCCGCTGACGCTCTGCGGAGAGACCTGGTATCTGCAGTACAGCCCCTATGTATATTACAACGAGCACTGCATCGTGTTCGCCCATGAGCATGCGCCCATGGCCATCACGCCCCGCACCTTTGAGCAGCTGTTCGATTTTGTGACGCAGTTCCCCCACTACACCTGCGGCAGCAATGCGGACCTGCCCATTGTGGGCGGCAGCATCCTCAGCCACATGCACTTCCAGGGCGGCAGCTATGCCTTTCCCATGCAAAGCGCCGAAACGCTGTGCCGCTACCGTGTGCCGGAGTATCCGGACATCTCCGTCGAGACCATCCGCTGGCCCGTGAGCACCGTGCGTGCGTGCGGCCGGGACGCCGCCCAGCTTATCGGCTTTGCGGGCAGGCTGCTGGAAACCTGGCGCGGCTATTCGGATGCAGAGGCGGACATCCTGGCCGAGACCATGGAAAACGGAAGCCCCACGCCCCACAACACCGTCACGCCTATCCTGCATTATGACGAAAAAAAAGGCTATGTGCTGGACCTTGTACCCCGCAACAACCGCACCACAGAGCAGTATCCCGAGGGTATTTTCCATCCGCACCGGGAGATCCACCACATCAAAAAAGAAAACATCGGCCTCATCGAGGTGATGGGCCTTGCCATCCTGCCCAGCCGCCTTGCGCAGCAGAGCGAAGCCATCGCGGCGGTGCTGTGCGGCCAAACGGACGCAAAAGCGTGCAGAGCCGCCGCACCGGAGCACGCAGATTGGCTGGACCTTTTGGTGAAAAAATACGGCACGGCGCTCTCCCCCGAGCAGGCGCAGGACGCTGTGAAACGGGAGATCGGCGCGAAGTTTGAAACGTGCCTGGAGCACGCGGGCGTGTTCAAGCTGACACCGGACGGTCTTGCCGCCTTCGACCGTTTTCTTACCGCGCTGGGCTGCGAAAAGCTGTAAGGCCGAACGGCGCCCTCCCCAAATGAAATAAAACCGCGCCCCGTAATATGCCGTTTCGTCCGGCATCCGCGCCGCTTCGTGCTGCGATTTCAAATTTGTAATATTTATTCACAATTTGCTCACTTTTTCTCCGGTGTTTTGTCAAATATGGCTCGTATCATTGTATGCAAGGAAAAAATACGTCCGCTTTCGGAACGTACCTTAGAAAGGTCGATGCTGTATGGGGAAACTGGAAAAAATCGAAAAATGTGTTCAAAAGGGGAAAGAGGATGAGCTGGTCAAGCTCGTGCATGACCGCGACAAAAACGTCCGTCTTGCCGCCATTGCCGGGCTGGGCAGGGCCGGAAAGGACAATGCCTGCAACGTCCTCATCACCCTGCTGCTGGACGACGACCCCGAGATCCGTTCCGCCAGCGCTTCCGCGCTGGGTGATCTTGGCGACCCGCGCGCGCATACGCTTCTTATGCATCATCTGGGCGTGGAAAAGGATGAGCGGGTGGCAGCGGCCATCAAGGACGCTGTGGGTAAGCTGCATGGCGGCGGCTGAAGCTTCAGGCACAAAAACCAAAACGGGAGCT
>NZ_JXXK01000032.1 GCF_000949455.1 Ruthenibacterium lactatiformans
CAGGCCGGATCCCGACTCAGCAGCTGTTCTTTGATTTCCGTGATGTGCTGCTCCATTTCAGCTTCACCACCGACACGATCCCGGTATTCATACGGGTCAGCCAGCTCTGCAAACCGATCAAGGTCAACTGCAAGCTGCTCCGCCCTGTTTTCTCTGACTGCTTCCTTCTCCACCACGATTTCCTGCACATGGCTGTCAATCTCTGTGATCATTTCATGAGCGGCCTGCCGGATGGTGCCAAGTGAGGCTTTCAGCTCTGGTGTTTCTTTTCCTGCCGACCAACCGGCAATATAGGAAAAGCTATAATCCGAAGTGTCAATCCCGTAATGCTGGCAGATGGTATAGGCCACGCTTTCAGCCTCTACCTCCTTTGCGTTCCGGGAGAGCTTCGGATCGCCCTCTTTCTGGTTCTCCATTGCATGGAGCTTTTGATGTGCCATCTCATGAATGGCTGTTTTGATGGTCTGCACTTGACTCATATCTGACTGGATGGCAATGCGGTGTTCCAGCTGATGATAATAGCCTTTCGCTCCGCTTGCGATCTCTTCAAAGTCCATCGGCACCGGGCAGGTGCGTTTCAAGGCCTCAAAGAAGTTGTCGTATTCCGCCACAGTGCCTGTCAGCTCGTCCACTCCAATGGAAGGAATCTCCCGGCCTTCGGTCTGACTTACATCAAACACATTGGTGATCCGGAAGGAGAGATGGGTCACTTCCTTGCGCTCTTTAATGGGATTTCCCTGTGCATCCAAAACCGGCCTGTTGGTGTTTGGATCAATCTTATCCATCTCCACCTGTCTCTTGTAGGGAGCCGGTGCAAGGATTTTGATTGCCTTCTCGCCCTTTTGAACCTGACGGCCAAATTCTTTCTGCCACGTGGTATATCCAGCCACCAGTGTGGCATCCGGGCGCTGCTGGGCAATCAAAAGGGTATTATTCAGAGAGTAATTGTGGAACTTAGACATAGTACGCAGATATTCCATATACCGTTCACTCTCGAACAACTCCTGAATGCCCTGTTCAAGCTGATCTGTGATTTCCTTGATCTTATCCTGCTTTACATTTTGCGGCATGTCTGCCTCCTTTCCGAAAAGAAGCGCCCTCCATTTTCAGGAGAGCGCCGTTTTCTTAGATTTCCATTGCTTTTGCCTTTACCGCCTGCTTGGGTGCCTTGTGAGCCTTAACTTCGGCCTGTTTCTGGTGCAGATGCTCCAATACTGACTTCTTTTCCAGACTGCCAAGGAGTTTATTCAAGTCCCCCTTGGGCAGCCGTTCATGGAGCCTTGCTTCCTTCTGCATAATCAGAGAAAGGGCTTCCGGATCCTTTGGCAGGTCAGTCACCTTGAATACCTGTGCAAAGTCAAAATCCACACGTCCGTGGGCATAATCCTCAAAAGGAACCTTTACCGCCGAACCATCCTTAAATGTGACTTCGCAAAATTCAGCAGGAATCGCAGCATCCTTGACGTGAAGGCTGTGTTCCCGGTAGTCCAGCTCATACAAATTGCCCATGAGCTTTCCGTCTTCAATACCGGTGAGCTTCACTGCAAATGCTTTGATGGGATCACGGGTCTGTTCCTCATAGAAGCGCCATGTATTGAACCCTCTGGTATCTTTCAGGAAGATGTTCTGCTCCGGGAAGCAGTAAGTACCGGAAGGACGGGACATCCAAACCAGCCGTTTATCTTCGGGAGAAGTGCTTTTGGCTGCCGCCTGCAGAACCTCCTTATCGATCTCAAAATCCGACTGGTAATGCACCGTATGACTCTTCATCACGGCTTCCAGCGCCTTGATGACATCCACATGCTCATACTTTTTCATCTACTTCACCATCCTTTCTGCTGGGCGGGCGGCGGTTGGCAGCCAACGCCCGTTCCCGGTCTTTCTTTCTGCGCTCTTCACTGTAGGGAGTGCGGATGGAAATTAACTTCTTTTCCACCATATACGTTTCACCACCTTCCCGGTTCCTCTTCACGAACTGGCACTGATCCGGATAGGACTTTGCAAGTTCGGCCAGACGCTTTTTCCAGCGGACATTATGGGTATACACATCCGCCTTTGTATCTCCTTCATTGAAGAGGATTATGGATTCCTGTTCATAGCTTGACAGTCTCATTGGCACCTCACTTTCTCGGAAATTCCAGTTTATAATTCACATACTGGCCGGTATCGTCCAGCACGAGAGTAGCATCAAAGGTCTTGCCGGTACGCTGGGAATAAAGACCTGTCACCGCAACCTTACCGTCTTTCAGCAGGGAGACGGCCATCTTCTTAGTGAGCTTTTTCTTCATGCCGGTCAGAAACTTGCTGTCTTTCCAGAGCGCAAATTTGCACTCCCGATTGGAGCAATAGTAATTTTTCTGGCCTTCATAAACAGGCTTGCCGCAGCGTGGACAAATGCCGATCTGCTCCTTCTCCGGTCTGGAACCGGCAAACCGGTTCTTTTCATCCTCTGAGATGAAATGATAGGTCTTTACCAGCTCCGTAATCATGGAGACGATCCCTGCCATGAAGTCATCCGCAGAGGCCTGCCCACGCTCGATCTGCATCAGCGTATTCTCCCAGTCTGCTGTGAGTTTTGGTGACTTCACCACGTCCGGCATAACTACTGCCAGATTGATCCCATCCTTTGTGGGAAGGAGCTGCTTGCCTTTGCGCTCCACAAAACCGCTTCCAACCAGCTTTTCCAGAATGGCTGCACGGGTAGCCGGAGTACCGAGACCTTTCTTTTCCGTGTCCTCGTCAAATTCCTGATTTCCGGCGGTCTCCATAGCGGAAAGAAGTGTGTCTTCTGAAAGCTTTTGTCAAGGGGGTGCGTGGATATTTTTCATATTACTTACGCAGATTCTCTCTCTGCTTCTGCCTGAATAATGCGTTTCAACCTGTCCTCCGCAGTCAAACCGCTACTATGGTCAAAAAACACTTTGACTTTATAATTTGTTTTGCCTTGCTTAATCACAAAAACTCCATCCGGTTTGTTTTTCTCCGAATGGTTATTTTGGGTGGGTAGTGTACTGTTCACAATATTTGTCATACGATATTCCTCCTTAAATGAAAAAAGCCCGACAAGGAAAGGTCTGACAACGAAGTTCCGACAACGGACATCAGAAAACCTTTTTTCTTTATCGGGCGATACTATCTTTTTACTATTTCCTTTTTCTTTATAATATTGGTTGTCATGGTTGTCAGAGAGGGAAAAGTGCCGCAATATCAAGGCTTTCGGGATTTTTACCCGACAACCAGACCGACAACCGGCTCGACAACCGAAGCGACAACTGGCTTTTATTTTTGCTTCAACCATTCTTCCGGAAGCCCTAACTGTTCCATTTCCTCTGTCGGGATTTCTTGAAAACCATCCATGCTGTTGTCAGGCTCGTTGTCGTTCCTGATACGCTCCCAGCCTTTTTGTCTGCGGTAAGGCTCTGGAAAATACCTCGGATTGCTGAACGCCCTCCAGCCTGTGACAGCGTTATTCATAATGTCATTGATCTCTCGCAGTTCCCATTGTTTCGGTTCGTCATAATCATGCCCCAGTGCTTCTTTGTAAAGCTGTTTGGAGCAGACTATGCTGCCGGAATAGCGTTCCAGATAATCTAAAATCTGTCCTGCCTTTGTGTCCTCCGGCATAAAGTCCTTTTGGTGGGCTTTCAGATAAGCGTTCATAGCCGGACTGAATCTCAGACGGAAATTGCCGCTTCTGTAAATCTCCATAGCTTCTGCCCACATCTGATTGATATACTCTCTGGAAGCCTGTTCATCCGCCAAAATATGAACCTCAGCCCTTTCAGGATAGACCATAACCGGAACGAAGCGGCGGTTGCCTGTTCGGTCAAGGGGAAGAAAGTCAAGGGTATTAGAAGAACCTCCAAACACACATTGTCGTTTTCTGTCTGCCGGATGTGTTTCATAGGGTATCTTATAGGTTTCCTTTTGTCGGCTCAGAAAGGACTTGATTTCTTCAATGCTCTTAGCGTTGGCAGTTGCAATCATTTCCGACATTTCAATAATCCAATGCCCCTGCATTTTGCGGTACACATTTTCATCATCCAGCTTTTTCAAATCATCAGAGAACCAGTCATCATTGACCGCAAGCAAACGGAAGAAAGAGGACTTTCCGGCTCCCTGACCGCCTACAAGACAGAGCATTACCTCAAATTTACACCCCGGCTTAAAGGCTCGTGAGATAGCACCCAACAGAAACAACTTCAATGCTTCATAGGTGTAATCATCTGTATCAGAACCGAGAAAGCGGTGCAGACAGAAGCGTATGCGTTCCGTTCCGTCCCATTGCAAGGCATTGAGAAAATCACAGACAGGGTGGTAACGGTTTTCATTGGCAATAACCGCAACTGCGTCTATGATTTTCTTCTCTACGGTCAATCCATAGTTTTCTTCAAAATATAGGAGCAGATATTTCACATCCACATCCGTCAATGTCGGGCTGTCACGATACCAACCGAGGGGCTTCACAATGTCGATTCTTTCGGTCAGAAGATTTTTTCGGATAGCCCCTTTCAAAAGCGGGTCATATTGCAGAACACGCTTATAATTTGCGGCAGTATTATAAACCTTACCTTTCTCGCTCTGCTCTAAGCTGTTTCGGATTTCTTCTACTGTGCATGGTTCTGTCTGCTGACAGTTCTGCAATTCGCTGTTCAAGTTTTAACACCTCCTTTCTCTGTTCTGCCACAAGTGCTTTTCGTTCCTCCAATGAACCATACAGAAGAATATCAAGCAGATATTCGATATAGTTCTTCTTATGCAGTGCTTCTGCAAACAGGGGATTCCATTCCTCATCCGGCTGTTTAGGAGCGTATTTCTTTTCCCATTCTCTAAGAAGATGAAAATAATCCGTCAGCACCTTGTAGCAATGATTTTCTCCTTTTTGATACTTCTGTTCCGGTGTCGGCTCACGAATACGAGGGCGGACACTGGGCTTTTGTCGGCTGTCATAGTTAAGACCAAAATCTTCAGCAAGTTTGACAGCAGCTTCCCTCAGCCCGATACCGAATAGCTTCGCTGTGAGATCAACAGCGTCTCCGGTTGCTCCGCAGCCAAAACAGTAATAGCGTTCATCCAGCTTCATACTGGGGGACTTATCTGAGTGAAACGGACAGCACGCCATACCTGTGCGACCCACTTTCAAGCCATAGGCTTCTGCGGCTTGTCGGGCAGTAACATTTTCTTTTACAACTTCAAATACATTCATGTGACTCCTTTCCTGAAACGAAAAAAGCACCTGTCATTTTCAAAACGAAAACAGCAAGTGCCTTAGAGTTCCATATTTAATTTTAGGTGCAAAAAAGCAGGAGACCTTTTCAGATTTCCTGCTTAGCAAAGCTGTGAAGATTTAATTGTGGTTGGGTTGCCAGTTATACAAACTGGAAATTTTCTTTTTAGAATGAATTATTTAATTTCTACAATAGCACCATATTTCGTATGCGGAAGATATTGTACCTTTAAATAAGTATTTTTATCAATATACCTTGAAAATACTGTGATTTCGATTTCATCATCTTTAACTTTATCATATAGAAAAACACTTCTTCTTTCAGAAGATATATCTGCACCACCATGAGATTGTTCAGTTACATATCCTTCTGCATAACTATACTGTTTGTTTATGATGTAAGGCATATCTAAAACAAAATCTTTCAAATATAAGATTAAAAGAATAGCTACTATAACAAGAATGGTATTAGCCAATCGAAGAAATATTATATCATTTTTTCCAGTATATTCTTTTTTTATCGCTTCTTTATCAAAAAATATCGAATAGATAAGTTTTCTTTTTTTAATTAGATAGATAATGCAAGCAATTAACGCTATAACAAATAATGAAACTCTTATAAACAATCTAAATATAGCAAAATCCATAATATCATCCCCTTAAACTTCAAGTTTGTTGCTTACATTATACTTCATCAACCTAAAGAATGGAAGATTTTTTCTTACCTCTCAAAGCAAAAGCACCTATCATTTTCAAAGTGAAAACAGCAAGTGCTTTAGAGTTCCATATTCAATTTGGGGTGCAAAAAAGCAGGAGACCTTTTCGGATCTCCTGCTTAGTAAAGCTGTGAAGATTTAATTGTAGTCAGTTTTTCTTATACCATCCGAAATTTATACTTTAATGTTCTCTCATAACAAAAATCAATTTTGTCCTCCAACAAAAATACCGTTTGGGGGATTATCCCATATAAAATTATCCTCAGCCACTTCGCTCTCCAATGCAATTTCAATTTTATACAAACCTACTGCCTTACTATCACTATCATTTTGACTATACATATAGAAATTCATGTGATACTTTTCGCTTGATGTAGATATATTATACATTCCGTCAAGTTCAATTATTTTTTTCCGTGATCACTGTCACTTGAAGAGGCACAATCTCCTTCAAATGTTTGTATATCTCCTTTTAAATACTGAAACAATTCATTGATTTTCACATCAATATTTTTGATATTTTTTCTACTATTTTCTGAAAATAGTTCTTTCAGTTTCTGCGTATCCTGTTTTCTACATGCTTCTATTATTTGCTCCATCATTTTATCTGCTTCCTCTTGTTCTGATGTAAACCAATCAGACATATATTTCTCTCTATTCATACATCCTCCTATACTAAAAATTATAATACAACAACTAATTATCGTTATAACCTTTTTCATAAAAATCTCTCCTCTTACCAAGTATATATTACCACTTTATTTAGTGTATCAAACTCAAACATTACAAAAAACACCAAGAAAACTAAGTGTTTAAACCATTTCATCTTATCCGCTCCTTTACTATTCCATATTTTGAATGAGGGAGATACTCAACTACTAAGTGTTCTCCTTGATGAATACCTGTACTATATACTATTACAGATTTTTCCTGTCCAGTATCATCCTTTATTGATATACTTCGCTCTTCTAGCCTTTCCTCATCACTATAATTCCAAGACTCTACTATTCCTTCTGTAACTGTATACTCTTGCTTGACTAACGTCGGAATATCTAATATAGCAGGAATAACTATGCAATAAACCATAAATATCAAACCTATCCCAGAAATAATTTTAATAATTTTATTAATATTTTTTTCGTGATTTCGTATCCAATCTCTGGTGTCACCAGGTGCCTGCTCCCATTTTATAAGTCTAACCTTCTTCCATATCCAATATAGGTATATTATTAAAAAGATAACTATAACTGTAACTTTTCCATACAAGCAAAGTAAAATTATTTCCATGAGAATTCCTCCTTCTACATTATCGGACACTCTATCATTTCATTTAATTTTTCCTCTCTTAGTAACTCCGAAAGCTTTTGTAAATATTCTGTAACATAAGAGATTTCTGTTTTTTCTAATGGTTTCTCTTTATCTTTTAGCCTTGATTTAGTAATAGGAATTAATGTATTCGTAACAAAATCCGGAAATGCAGAAATAGCTTCTAACGCAAAAAATTTCTTACTATCATTATACTTCATCAACCTAAAGAATGGAAGATATTTTCCTGCTCCCTAAAGCAAAAGCACCTGTCATTTTCAAAACGAAAATAGCAAGTGCCTTAAAGTTCCATATCCTGTTTTTTGCTTTTCGCCGGAATTGTCCGGCTGACTTCACGCTCTGCCATTTCCTTCTTCTTGCGGCTCAACTGCTCTATAATGGAACTTTTGGCTTTCTTCTTGATTTGCTCCGTTCCGGCTTTTTTGACCTCCGGTTTCATCAGCGTAGTTTGGATTTTCTGAATAGTTGATTTCATAGCATTTGTGATTCTGGCAATCACGCCATCCAATCGTTTCACTGCATACTCAACTTCTTTCTTTGAAGCCTTACGCTCAGGGGAGAGAACCCACGCCTTAGACTGCTCCACCAGCTTAATATCCTCCTTGTGCGTTTCCAGTTTTACAGTATCAGCAACGACCTCAACCGCCTTGTCATAGGCAATATCGGCAACCTCGTCCACCAAAGCTTCCACATCTTCAATCTTCATCGTGAGTTCTTCCAACTTTTGCTCCTGTGCTGCCAGTTGCTCCTTTTGCTTGAAAAGAATATAGTCCTGTTTTTCCAGATATGCACGACCACCATATTCCGGTTCTTCTTCCAGTTGTAAGCCATGCTTTTTCGCCACATCAAACAGCAGCACTCGGCAAGCTGAATCGAAAGTCATCTTGCGGTTGTTTTTTCTTCCGACTGGCTTCTCCGGTTCCGGCAGTTCAAACCCCAATGCTTCCAAAGCCTTTTCCTGTTGTGGGGCAATCTCTCCATATTGATTTTCACAGTCGAACACATGACGCTCGTGAATATGAGGGGTGCTTTCATCCAAGTGCAGCGCCCAATTCAGGATATGGACATGAGAGCCGAAACGCTCATTTACGATTTCCATAAATTCTGTGACAATCTCAATGAGCAGTTCCGGTGGAACATGATTATCAAGTGTTCCAATCTGATAGACCGTTTCCTCTGGACAGGTCTTTTTGCTTTTGAGTAAATCACCGGTTTCCTTATTCCTTTCAGGGTGTCGGTTCTTCACATTTCTTTCGTTTTGTCCGGTTACAAAATCACGATACCGCTGACGATAAAAAAGCTGTTCCACATCTTCAAAAGTGGCAGACAGCTCATTTTCCTTATCGGGATTTTTGAAATTGCGGAAGCCATTGTAACAGTCCCAATAGAGATTTTGTTTGGCTCGTTCTTCGTCAATGTGTTCGCTGTTGGCAATGTCAAAACTGCGGTCATTGTGCTTCGGATTATAAACGCCATTCTTTCCAGCTCGTCCATTGTGCCTTGTTAATTTCACATGAGTTCCTCCTTTTCTTTTTGATTTCCCCGACAGGGGAGAAGGGCAGCGAAGCTGATTCCTTGCGGCTTTCTGCGTCAAGTAATACCCAGTACTAAGTGGCGAAACGCCACTTAACTGGGCAAGGCTGCCGCCCTTGACCTGCACAGGGGTATTGCATTCCCTGTACCCATGCACAAAGGGTTGCACCCTCTGTACTCCCGCCCGAACAAACTGACTTCGCCCCGTCCCAAGCTCTGTCAGTTCCTTCGGTTTTACAAAACAGTCCACCGGACTATTTTGCAAAAAGAAAAACCGACGCATGATCGCTTTACGCTCAATACATCGGTTTCTTCATCTGACCTTAACGGTCATATTCAGTTGTGGCAGATTAGACAATTTGAAAAATTACTCTGGCATATCTACTGAATAACTTAGATTGTTTCCTCTCTTGTCGCTCTTTAAATCATCATAATACCATAGATACATCGTTCTGTCATATACATTGATTTCAATAACACCATCTGGCTTTTGACCTTCTACTTCTAATGAGTAAATTTCCTTATCATGTGCATAGCCAAAAACAAATCTGGTATCTGGATAATTTGGATTCAAGTCCTGTTGAAAATCACTTAATTTTAAAGATGAATGAATTAGTTCTGTAATATCAGATATAAGAATGCTATCCGCTTTAGTTGTAACCGGTGTAGCATTCATAAACGCATATTGTACAGTTGCTTCCTCCACCTGTTTTTTGCAGCGTGCCATCACAAAACCTTGAACGGGATCATTATCGCTTCCTGCCCGATAGAAAATCGTATCATACTGTTTGCCATTCCATATATGCAATATTTCATCAACATGATTAAGAAAATCTTCTGGAACAGAAAATTCTTCATTTTCAGTATTCAAAGGAGAATTCAAAATAGCTTCTTCGACAGAACTATAATATATGAGTTCAGAATCCTTTTTATCGTAATCGCTCAAATTGAATTCGACATATGCATTGTCTTTATTGTCATCTTCCGGAACATAAGTATAGCGACCATTTTCAATATGGTCATCATAATCAACAAACAGTCCAATACATATCAGTGCTGCAAAAATCAAAAAGACTATTCCTATAATGATTAGCAATATTTTCAAAAATTTTTTCATACAAAAGTCCACCTTCTTGCTTCATTTCAGTAAATTATATCATACCGATATGAACAATTCAATTTACACTCTATCAAGTAGTTTTTTTACTTACCTGTAACGCACATTTCTGCAAAATCCATAGTCCCCGATACTTTCCTCACAGGCGATAGGCAACGGTCAAAACATCAGGTCTGCACCTGACATTTTAACCGCATATCAGCCCTGATTATCACATTATCCCTGCTGGCTGTTCAGCCCATGCTTTTTCGCATATTCGCTGGCTTTCTGTCTGCGTTCCTCACTGTAAGGCGGCAAGAAACGGATAGACAGACGGGACTTTGCCAGCTCATAAGAAACACCGCCTTGAACATTGGATTTTTCCAGTCGGCAAAGGTCAGGGTACTTCTTAGCAAAAGCAGCCAACCTCTTTTTCAATCCGGCGTTGTGGGTGTAGATATTTGCCTTGTCCTCGCCCTCATTAAAGAGAACGATTGTTTCTTTCTCAATCTTCGTCAGTCTCGCCATAGCAGCCCTCCCTATGGTTTTTCAACACACGCAGCTTGCAGTAAAAGCAGCGATACCACCTTTCAACACCCTCAGCACTCAGCTTGACGGAAAGCATATAAAACAGCTTCTTCGCCACTGGATCGGGTGCAAGGGCAGCCACCATACGCAAACGCTCAACAGTTGCTTTCAGGTTCGGACAGCCAAAGGCATAAAGGGCTTCCATTTCATTCCGGTTCATCTTCATTGTGTTTTCCTCCTTAAAGTTTGATAAATGAAAAGCGACAGACACTTCATAAGGAAATACCTGTCGCTTCGTTTACGATATAAATTTGTTGGTTTTGGACTTGATAAAATCAGCAGTAAATCATTTCCTGTCTGATGATTTCTTCGGCTCGGTTACGGATAGAGTTCATGGACTGTACCCACAATATCTGATTGTCTGCTTTCATGGTTTCGGTCACACCCTCGGCTTGTTTCATCTGCTCAATGATAAGGCTGCACCTTTCCGTTGCCTGTTCGTTCAGGTCAGCAAGGTAAGTATGCAGTTCGCCGGATAAACAGAGGGCAGAGAACCTTGCAGGGTGGTACTGCTCTAAATATGTCCTGTGCAGTCTGCCCCACATACCGATAGGGCGGTGTTCCTCCGGCAGCTTCAAGTCCGGCACATAGTAATCGCCCACAAGAACATAGTCCAGACCGTTGCTTTCGTCATGGATTCGTGGTTTCAATTCTGTCATGCTATTTTTTCTCCTTTCACTTTTTGCCGATTTGATTTGCTTGTGGCGTTCTGTTCAGCACACAGCTTGCTATCAGAATTATTTTCTTCTGCTATACGCTCATGCTCCGCAAATTTTTTTGATTTCTCACGAATCTTTTTCATATACTTACGATTGGATTCTCGTTTTCTGCGAAGTCGATCTGCTTCTTTTTCAGCAGCAATCCTTTCTTCCTCTGTTGGTTCATGCTGCTCCACAGGTACTTGAAATTGCCCGACATAGTTAAGATATATCTCCACCTCTGTGGTGCGGTCTGCACCTTTTCCCTGTGGCTCGTGAACCAGTATTTTATCTATAAATTCATTTATCATGGCAGGAGTAAGCTCTGTAATGTTCTCATACTTTTTAACCAGCTTTAGAAAACGCTCCACATTATTTTGACCGCCTATAATTCGTTGCATATCAGCGGTGTCAGTCTCAATAATCTTGTTTAGCTCGTTCTGCTCATTTTCATAATCAGTAAGCATACTCTGAAAAAGCCTGTCCGGCAATCTTCCAATTACGTTATCTTCATAGATTTTCCTGATAAGCATATCCAGTTCGTGAACTCGCTTCTGATTTCTTTCAATGCGTTTTTTTACAGTTTCAGAAACAGCAATATCTTTCATCGCCGATTCTTCTTGCAGAGAATAGACAAACTCCTGCTCATTCAAAGAAACATAATGGCAAGTCTCTTGTATGGTTTTCAGAATGATGCTTTTAAGTGCTTTTGTTGAAATATGGTGGCAAGTACAATGCCGGTCATACTTCTGATAAGCAAGATTATAAGTGGAACATTCATAACAATCTGCCGGATTTGAATGGCTTATCCGCTTTTCGCCTTTGGTAGTATAGTATATTCTTTCACGCCCTTTTCGTTGCCTGTGATTATACATCGGCGCACCACAGTCAGCACAGTAAATCTTTCCGGTTAGAACATTAGGCTCACCCATAGGGTCTGCTTTTCTTACATTCTGTCTTAACTTTTGAGCAAGCATCCATGTTTCTTCATCGACAATAGGCTCTTGTGTATCATCAAAAACCACCCAATCTTCCTTATCTGCCCTTTTCGTCTTTTTGTCCTTATAGGAATTTTTGAATGTCCTGAAGTTGACAGTCTTTCCGATATACTCTGGTCGGGCAATCAGAGTAGTAACCTGATTTCCTCGCCACATATACGGATTTTCTTTGTCATAGTTGCTTGCATGATTTCCAAGTCCCTTTTTGCCAAGATAATAAGATGGTCTTTCAATTTTTTCTTCTGAAAGTTCTCTTGCTATCTGATAAGGTCCTTTTCCCTCAATAGTCATGCGATAAATTCTGCGGACTACTTCAGCAGCTTCTTCATCAATAATCCAATGGTCGGGGTTTTCGGGGTCTTTCAAATAGCCGTATGGTGGGATATTACTTGTATGAGCGTTGCCGGAAGAACCTCTGGATTTCAGTACAGCTTTAATTTTCTTACTTGTGTCCCTGACAAACCACTCATTCATGATATTCAGAAAAGGGGCAAACTCACTGGTTTCTTGACGGTCACTGTCAATACCATTATTGATTGCTATAAATCGAACTTCCTTTTCTCTAAACAGAATGTCAGTGAAAAAACCTACTTGCAAATGGTCTCTGCCGATTCTGGACATATCTTTGCAGATACAGGCAGTGATTTCTCCGTTTTTAACACCTTCAACAAGTCTGTTCCATGAAGGTCTGTCAAAGGTCGCTCCACTCCAACCATCATCGGTAAAATGAACAAGATTCGTAAAACCATGTTTCATAGCATAATCTTCAAGCATTTGCTTTTGATGAACTATACTGTTACTCTCTCCAGCATTATCATCATCACGAGACAGTCTTTCATACAAAGCAGTAATGCCATTGCTTTTATCTTTTTTTCTTCTCATGCTGAACTCCTTTCTTCAATTCCTATCCACTCCTTACGCTCACAAAATATCACATCTGTGTATGCTTTGGGTGGGGAGGTGAAATGCTCGCTGAGCTTGGCGGAAACAGAAGAAAACGCCTGTCCTTCCGTCACAGCAGGAAGAACCGGCGCAGCGTCTTCTTTTCCATTTTTCTCTTTGAGCGTAGCCTTAAAAGCAGACTCAATCGCTTTCCACCCTTCGCTCAGCACAGTCTTACCGTTGGCTGAAAAACTCTCTCCGGCACATTCCACCGTAATAGCCGTTTCTGAATAAACCTGTTTCAGAGCCGTAGCGCACAGAAGCCGCATGGATGCCAGCATCAAGATGTCACGCTCTCCAGCAGGCAATCCCTGCAACTCCTGTTTGCTGATCTCTGCTGTAGGGATGATAGCGTGATGATCAGAAACTTTGCTGTTGTTGATGACACGAGAAATATCAGGCTCATAGTCCAGTCCAGTTGCAAATGATACCTTCTCATTCACCAACTGAATCAAATTTGCCGCTGTCTCTGCCATATCTTCCGTCAGAAACTGGCTGTCCGTGCGTGGATACGTAACCAGCTTTTTCTCATACAGGCTCTGGGTATAATCCAGTGTCTTCTGTGCTGTATAGCCGTAATAGCGGTTGGCCTCTCTCTGTAGAGTGGTCAAATCGTAGAGTTTCGGAGGACTGACACTCTTTTCAGCCTGCTTAACCGACACGGCGGTTGCGGTCTGTCCCTGACAAGAATTCCGGATCCGTTCTGCCTCTTTCTGGTCAAAAATCTTATCCTTGGTCACATCCAGACCATCACAATCCAGATGAACATTGAAGTATTTCTGCTTCTGGAACCCGTCAATCTGAGCGCTCCGCTCCACTAACATAGCAAGCGTAGGTGTCTGTACCCGGCCAACCGTCAGTTTCTGATTATACAGTGTTGTAAATAACCGGGTGCCATTCATGCCGACCAGCCAATCCGCCCAAGACCGGCACAGCGCCGACTGATAGAGAGCATCATACTGGCTGCCGTCTTTCAGGTTGGCAAAGCCGTCCCGGATAGCCGCATCCTCCATTGAACTGATCCAAAGACGCTTGAAGGGCTTCTTACACCCGGCTTTATGATAGACCAGCCGAAAGATCAGCTCGCCCTCACGTCCAGCATCGGTTGCTTCAATCAGCTCGTCCACATCGTCACGGAACATCAGCTGTTTCAGAATCTCAAACTGCTTTTTCTTATCACCCGCCACTTCATACTTCCAGTCTTCCGGAACAATGGGCAGATCATCATAGCTCCATTTCTTATAGCGTTCATCATAGGCATCCGGCTGAACAAGGCCGACCAAATGGCCGACACACCAACTCACCAGATACCCGCTGCCTTCCATGTAGCCGTCCTGCCGTTTATAGGCACCGATCACCTTAGCAATGGACTGGGCAACACTGGGCTTTTCTGCGATCACAAGTTTTGGCAAAGTTATTCCTCCTTCTTTTTCATGAGCTTTTTCAGGCAGTAACCGATACATGGTCTCGGCACCGCATAGGGACAGCCATAGCAGGGATGATCGGAGGGCAGGCTGTCTGTATACCTGCCCTCCGTTTTCTCCCGTCCCGGCTCCCGCATCATATATTCATAAGTGCTGCCGGTCAGGTTCAAGGATTACTCACCGTCCTTCGGTTCGGCCTCATCCTCTTCAAATTCCGGTTCAGTATCCTCTGTGGCCGCAGCTTCGTCTTCGTTTACGTAGTCTTCATCATCGTAGAATTCCATGTCATCCTCCACGGAATTGCCCTCCTTCTTAGGCTTCACGATTTTGATATAGTAGAACGCACCAATCACACCGCCGCCAATCACCAGCAGGATCACGTAAAGAATGGTGTTGCTGCCTTTCTCAGGTTCAGGCTCCACCTCAGCGTTCGGCTCTTCGGAAGGCTCCGGTTCTGCTGTACCGCTGCTATCTACCGGTTCCTCGTCTTTCAGACCAATATCCGTACTGGTGGAAGTTCCCGTACCGGTGCTTTCCGTACCATCCGCCTCAGCAATCGCTTTCAGCAGGTCTTCCTCGTCAATCAAATTCAGCATGTACACATTCTCAGAAGTGCTGGCCTGATCAATGACCAGATAGAAATAGTTACCGTTGCTGGTCTGGAAGGTATAAAAGAGTTTGCCATCTTCCTCCGTTACTTCATCCACCAGCGTGGCGTTTCCATCCGGCGTAAGAGGTGTCTGTTCCTCAACCGTGACCGGTTCCTCAGCAGTCTCCGTTTCCGTAAAAATGGGATCCGTGATTGGCTCCTGCGTGGGATCCGTGCCATCCGCAAATGCAGTCACGCTCATGCTCATACACAGCGCTCCGGCCACCGCCAAGCTGCCCAGAACCTTTCTCCATCTTTTCTTATTCATTCTCGTCTACCTCGCTTTCCTTGTCCTCAGCCTGATCCGGCTGGTTTACCTCAGAAACAAAAGAAGCGGGGATACCCCCGCCACTCTGCATCTTTTCAATCAGCGCCATGACATCCATATCTGGTTTTTTCATGGAACGGATTGCCTTCACGATCTCCAGATCCTCCAGCATTTTCTTTTCTGCCCGAAGGTCTTTCAAGGCTGCCTGCGTCTCCGCCAGTCTGGCCTCCATCTTCTGGATGCTTGCATCCACTTTCTTGATTTTCGGATTCATACAAATACCTCCATTTTTCATCAGTTTATACGGCCAAAGCACAGGAAGTGCTGCTGCCAGTAGTTGGTTTCAATGCTGGCATACTGGATGGGATTTCCACAATGAATCATCATATTGTTTCCCACATAAATGCCAACATGGCTGGCACCCGAAGTGTTATAAGTGCCTTGGAAAAAGATCAGATCTCCCGGTTTTGCATCACTGGGAGAAACGTAGGTGCAGCATCCCATCAGACCATTTGCCGTCTGTCTGCCAACATTGCCAACAGAGTGATTGATTACCCAGCTGACAAAGCCGGAGCAGTCAAAAGATGTAGACGGGGAAGAACCGCCCCAGACGTAGGGATAACCCAAATACTTCTCCGCCTCCGTGATCATGGCTCTAAAATCAGCATCCTCCAACGCTTCCGGAGGAATTTCATAGCTGATGCCACCACCAGCCACATTACCGGCCACGATGTTCTCACCAAAAAGATAGGAACGATTGCCAAGGCTTGCCTGATAGGTCTGGTAATATCCTTTTTGTTCCTCCGTCATCAGCGGCTGCACCACTGAATCCAGCCCCTTATTGGTAAGCGTGATATTCAGGATGTAGTAATTGTACGGAACCTCCACCTCATAGGTGTAAGTTTCCGTTGATGTGGTGCCGTCTGGTTCATGTACGGTATGATGGCCTGTCCGTGTCTCCGTTCGATACCGGACTTCCACAGTCTCCGAAACGGACAGGGTATACTGGCTTTCAAACAGTGTCTGCAACTCACTTTGCACCTGCGCATAGGTGAAATTCCCATACTTTGCGGTCAGATATGAAACCAGAGCATAGGGATCATGGGTGATCTCGTCCACCGTATAGCGGTATTCATCATAGCCCGGATAGGTGCTTTCAATGTTATCCAGTTGATTTTGCAGCGCATTCTCCAGACTGGTGTACTGGTTGTCGGTACTGGTGATTTCATCATCAGAGCTGAGATACGTGGAGGAAACCACACCACCGCCACTTTCACCGATGATAGCTGTGCAAGATCCAAGGCCGCTGATCATCAGCACTAAGAGAAGCAGGATCGCAATGACCGCCACGATGACACTCTTATTCTTCCTGATGACAGAAATCACAACATCTTTGACTTTGGTTGTGCCAGAAGAAACTGCCTTACCCGCAGCGTCCACAGCAGCACCGTTCTTGGTTGACCGGTATGCAGCCTGATACTGTTTTTTGATTTTGTGTTTCTGATAAAGCTGCTTCCATCCCTTTTTGCGAAGCTCCGGCTGTTTCTCCGCAGCCTGCTCAAACAGGAGCCGGGTATTGGCTTTCTCTGCCTTCATCTCCAGCTTGGACACCTTCTGATAGGGCTTGGCCTTGTGCTTCTCCAGCTTGTGATTGACTGTCCGGACAGTGCCTTCCGCCGTAAGCTCCGCTTTATGGGCAGCTTCAACTGCGGAATTGTCCTGCTCTGCATCATGGATTTTTCCATGAATCACTGTCCCCGCAGCAGCAACGGCCTTGCCGCCAACTGCCTTTCCAGAGGAAGAGAGCTTGCTTCCGCCAAGCGGCTTCACTTCATCATCGAAAGAGAGCCTATGCTTGACCTTTCCAGTCTCTTCCTCAAACAGGCGCTGATGGCGCACTACCTTCCTTTTTGGCAGAGCATCCTGTGCCTGCTCCAATTTTTCATTGACCGCCTGAGATTTCTCTTCCAGCTTCTGCATCCGTCTGGACTTCATGGTTTTCGCTGAACCAGTCTTGGCTTCTTTGGCATTGCTTCCAGTTTTGGACGCTTCCCCGGCCTTCGTGCCTTCCACAGAATCCACTGGGATTTCAATGGCCGTACCCGAAACGTGACCACGACCAATCTGACTCTCTACTGCCGCCACGGCAAGGCCACCCTTACGGGTAGCCTCACCGGCAACAATTTCTCTGGAAGAAGGGATCGGTGTTGCATCTGTACTCTCCGCAATCGGTTCTTGGGTACTCTGCTGTTCCGCAGCTTTTCCCGGTTCCATCTTTTTCCCCGCTGAGTGCTTTTGATACAGCTTTGGATTTTTGCCCTCGCCAGTCACTGCCTCTCTGCGATCCGCAGAAAAGTCCAACTCGGTTTCCCGGTGTTGTTCCAAATCTGCATCCAGCAGCCGGTCACTGATTCGGCTTTCTGTTCCCTTGGTCAGATTTTCCTCCACGAGACCGTCACGAGTCATCCGCTGCACCTTTTTATCACGGGAATGCAATTCAAAATTGTCACTCAATCGTCCTCACCTCCCATCTGAGTGACCACAGGCAATCAGCGCTCCATTTCACTCCAGCGCTCACAGATTTCATCCGCCATACACTGGATCATGGACATCAGCTGCTCTACAGCCTGCTTCGTGACCGGTTCTCCGGAGAAGACTGCCTTCATAACTTCCATCATGATGTCAATACCTTCGCACAGGCAGAGCATGTCATCCACTGCCTTGTCGTAGGCATTCATGGTGAAGATCACGCCACCGCCAGACTTCTCCAGCTTTTCCAGAGTGCGAAGCATTGCCAGCTGGTGTTCCGGCAGGATCTCCTTCAAGAGATCATCAAAGCAGGAACCACAGCACTCCGTACAACCGGCACAGGGATTCTCCATCGTCTGAGCTACATCCATCTTGTTCTTATCCATCTTCATTGCATCCTCCTTCATTTCCTTGTTGCGCTCGTCCATCATCTGGATGGCTGCGGTAAACATGTCGCACATCTCTTCGGCCTCTTCCCGGATATGGAGATAGGCCTTGTGATGCTTTTTCAGTGCGCTTTCCATGTGGTACATGTCAATCAGCGCCTCCAACATCTGGCGCAGCAGCTGATTGTCCTCTTCCAGCACCCGCAGAGGGGCGCTGGAGGAAGGCATGGTGTTAGTCAGGTTCTTGTTGTTAGTCACGTTCATGTCAGATACCTCCGTTTTCTTTGTTGATTTCATCCGGCTTCGTGGTCATGATGGCATACAACGCTGTATCCTTCGGGAATTTATCCTTGAAGGGAATGATGGTGTTGCCATAAAAAAGCAGCCCTTCACCTTCATTGCTGTTCGTCACATAGGACAGCTGGTGAGGACTGATGTTGAGCTGCTTGGCGAGGATCTGCCGGTCTCCGCCTGCCTGATTCAGCATGTAGATAAAGTCTGAATTCTCGAAGATGTTCTCAATCTCACGGGAAGACAGCAGATCCTTGACATTTTGCGTAATACCGGTCGGAATACCGCCCCATTTTCTGAAACGCTTCCAAATCTCCACGCTATAAGCGGCGGTCTGCTCGTCTTTCAGGAGCAGATGGAACTCGTCCATGTAGTATCGGGTGGATTTATGCTCGGCACGGTTGACCGTCACTCGGTTCCAGACTTGATCCTGTACCACCAGCATCCCAATCTTTTTCAGCTGCTTGCCCAACTCTTTGATGTCAAAGCAAACCAGCCGGTTGGTGATGTCCACATTCGTGCGGTGATTAAAGACGTTCAAGGAACCCTTCACGTAAATTTCCAATGCTGTAGCAATCCGCTTTGCCTCTGCCTCTTCCTGAGAGAGGATGCAGTTATACAGATCCTCCAGAATCGGCATGTTCTCCTTTGTGGGATTTTGCAGGTATTCCCGATACACCAGCCTCACGCAACGGTCAATGATGGTCTTTTCCACTGGCTCCAGACCGTTCTTTCCACCCACGATCAGCTCACACAGGGACAGGATAAAGTCCGCTTTCAGGCTGATAGGGCTTTCATCTTCCGAATAATTCAGGTTGATGTCCATAGGATTCACGTAATCGGTGCTGTTGGGGGAGACCTTGATCACCTGTCCATGCAGCGCCTTTACGAGGGGATAATACTCACCCTCCGGATCGCAGATAATGACATCATCCTGCGTAATCAGGAACGCATTGGTCATCTCACGCTTGGCCGAGAAGGACTTGCCGGAACCGGGTGTGCCAAGGATCAGGCCGTTGGGATTTTTGAGCTTTTTCCGGTCTACCATGATCATGTTGCTGCTGACCGCATTGATCCCGTAGTACAGAGCCTCACCGCCTTGAAACAGTTCCTGTGTGGTAAACGGAACAAAGATGGCTGTGGCCGATGTAGTCAGCCCTCGCTGAATCTCAATCTGGTTGATACCGATAGGGAGGCTGCTCATAAGTCCCTGCTCCTGCTGGAAGTCCAGACGTTTCAAAGCACAGTTATATTTCTGAGCCACACCGGCAGTCTGAAAGATGATGTTATCCAGCTTCTGTTTACTCCTTGCCGTGTTCATCACCAGCACCGTGACAAGGAACATACGCTCATTGCGGGACTGGAGGTCTTCCAAGAGTTTCTTGGCCTCGCCGCCATAGGTCACAATGTCAGAAGGCAGCACATCCATGTCATACCCGGAGCGTACCGCCTTCTTCTGTTCCTCAATCTTCATTTTGTCAATGTCGGTAATCTTCATCTTGATCTGCTTGATGGCTTTGGCCTGATCGATGCTTTGAACATGCAACGTCAGCATGATGCTGTTATCCATGTCAAGGAAGTCTGCCAGCATCTTATCGGACAGCTCCGGCGCAAGGATCTGGAGAAAGGACACTGCGCCGATGGTCTTTCCCATGCGGAAATACTTACCGTCACGGAAGTCAAAAGAGGTCGGTGCAACAAAATCCTTTGTGGAGAGGCCGGTACGGGCAACCATATCAAAGTTGAAGATGAAGGGATTCTCCAGCTCTGGGTTCAAGGTCTCATACAGGAGCTTCAAACGCTCATACCCGCTAAGGGAATGGGTTTCCACGCCCATATTTTTCAGGTTGCTGATGATGTCGGCCTCAATCCGCTCCAGCTTGGGCTTTGCCACCCGGATGCTCTCTGCCTCCACACCAAAGGTCACGTATTTATAGCGCATGAGACCGTTATTGCCCTTCGCCAGCTGGTTTTTAAGCATCGAGGCATATTCCTCCCGGATCCCGTCAAACTCGTCCTTCTGAGAAGGAATGTCGATGGTCTCCGCCATTTCAGCTACATTGGCGTACTGGCTAATGCAGCTGAGCTGCAAATGAATACTGGCATCAAAGTAATTGTAAAAATCGCACCAGTATTCAAAGGCAGCAGTCTTATCCTCATTCTGTGCCAGCTGATAATTGATGTCGAAGAACTGGATGCACTTGGTATAGTAGTGATTATTCACCCGGCAAATGCCGTCCTTAAACATCTCCTGATAGGGCAAGGTCTGCTGGGCGCTCTTCGGCACCTTTTTGGCCTTTTTCTCTTTCAGCTTAGCCTTCACCAGTGCTTTCTTCTGTTCACCGGAAAGGATATTGCCATATTCCTTACCGTCTCTTACCTTTGTCCTTGCGGACGTGACGGGTGCCGGACTTTTGACCGGCATTTTCTGTTTCTTTCCCAAGTCCTAATACCTCCTGTTCGTAGATTTCCTCTTGGATTTTGGCGTAAAAGTTTTCCGTCTTGTACGGCCTCACACCCGGAACCATCATCTTGCACCGGATCACATCCATGATGATTTTCTCCAGCGGTCTGCCGTCCTTCTCGTAAATTGCAAACATGAAGAACGGCAAAACCATCAACACCATGATCGATGCTGCGGTTGTCGTTCCCAGAGAGTCCTTTGTCAGAAGATAGAACAGCACGCCCAAGCCGCCACCGCAGCCAAAGCAGATAAGCTGCCGCTTCGTCAGGTTAAACAGCACTTTGTTCTTGACTTTCGTCAGATCCTTCGGAACCTGCACATAAGCCATTTTCATCACCCCTTTCTTGGAGAAGTGCCACATCACACTCCACTTCATTGCCCCAGACATCCCAGCCTTCCGGCTTCTGTCTGGCGAACAGCTCAATGCGGGGAACATCCCCCATCAGCTGCTCAATGCGGTCACGGGCTTCCTGTGGCTTTTTGCTGTGTTCCTCAATATGGCTGAGAATCACCTGATGCACTCCGGCTGATACCCGCTTAGGGCTGCCTTTGGTTGCCAAGATGCAAAGCTCAGCATTTGCCCGTGTCCAATAGCCCATTCCCCAAAAGAGGGAATCACTCTTCTTGTTCTGCTTGATCCACACAAAGGCTACCGTCTTAAAGGAAAATCCCCATGCTTCCAGCACTGACAGTCCTTCCAAAAGACAAGGGAACGTCACCCACAAAAACAGGGCGCAGTCTTTCGCTGCCAGCTGTTCCACCGGCAAAGCACGGATGTCCTCAATGCTCATGGTTGGGTAATGACTGTCAGCACTACGCCCAGCCCCTTTCTTGGAATAAACCTGATAGTGCCAAGGTGGATCCGCATAAATCACGTTGTACTTTTTTTCTTCCATCCGACTGCCTCCTTAATGTGCGTTCAGGATCGACTTACTGAGTGAGCCGGTCTTGAAAAGTGCAAAGCACAAAACCACTGTATAGGCCGCAATGGAGAACAGCGCCGAGTGGATGTTACTGGATACCGTCATGCTGTTGACCAGCACGGCATAGATACCTACGCAGACCATGATGAAAAAGCCCTGAATTGCCAGAGCTAAAAGGCCTCTTGCGTAATTGTTTCCGATGGAACCCCATTCACGGTTTGCGAATGTGGCAAACGGAACCGGTGCCACAGACGTGTAGAGATAAATTTCAATCATACGCCCGTATAGGATCACCGTAATGAGTATCGAGATAATCTTCATACACATACTCACGAGCATCGTTTCCAATGCCAGCTGCAACAACTCTCCCAATTCCAATGCTTCCATGGAAGATTCCATTGTTGCAATCGTTGATGCAATATCAATATTTGTCTGTCCGTTGATCACCCCCGCAGCAGCACTGACGAGGTGTTGCCCCACGTCAAAGAATGCCATCGTGATGTCAAAGGTATGGGAGACCAAATAAACGGCCACCCATGCCTTGAAAAACCACTTGAAGAACATCCAAGTGTCCATATCGTGCATGTTGTTCTTTTCCGTAATCATGGAAATCAGCTCATAACACAGCACGAATGTGATGATCAGCCCCGCAATGGGGATAATCACGGAATCAGACAAATTTCTGATCATTGAGAAGATACTTCCGTTCCATGCCTGCGGTGTCTGTCCGACCTGCGAGGCAATGGTGGAAGTCTTGTCATTGACATCGGTGAACATGGTAGTCAGATTACTCTTAATGAACGCAATCAGAAGCTCTTTTAAGGCTTCCTCTATCTGTCCAAAAAGATCAAACATCTGCTACGTCCTCCTTTTTTCTTAGCCAAACAAACTGGTCAACATCGGCACCAGCGTGGTTCCGATCAGCGCTACGCCACCACCGGCCATCAACTGTTTCATAGCCTGACTTTTGGCTCCGGGATTGTCATTGCCATATCCTTCCATCAGATTGACCACTCCCCAGATACCGAGACCTGCCCCAAGGGCGATTACCAAGGTCTGCAAAACACCGACTGCGCTCTGAAAAAATGCCATAATTCATATCCTCCTTAATGTGTTGGTTGATTGGTTGTATCAGAGAAGGGCGCAACTTCCGGTCAATTTGACCAGAAGTCCGCCCCAACTCACGAGTGAGTAATTAGCCAAACAGGCTGGTCAGCATCGGCACCAGTGTGGTGCCGATCAGCGCCACGCCACCACCGGCCATCAGCTGCTTCATACCCTGACTTTTGGCTCCGGGATTGTCATTGCCATATCCTTCCATGAGGTTGACCACCCCCCAGATACCGAGACCTGCGCCAAGGGCGATTACCAAGGTCTGCAAAACACCGACTGCGCTTTGAAAAAATGCCATAATTCATATCCTCCTTGTTGTGTTGGCCTGAAACAAAAAAAGAGGGGAATGTTCCGTATCGTCAGAACATTCCCCTCAACTGAGTCAGGCAAGTTATGCGGTTTCTTCTTCGGGAAGCACAATTTCATGCACCTCCACCGGTTCATCCTTGCGGAGAACCAACTTGTGGCTCAGATACTTTTCAATATCAAACGCCAGCTTAGGGTTACTATCAGAAAGCTCCTTGTACCGCTTATGAGCGGTAATGTCAAACTTGCTGCTGAGGAATGGCCTCACGCCTCTCAGCTGCAAGATACACTTGGAACCATCCATGACTGCAAGTTCATCTTTTGACATAAGGTCTTTTCCAGTTTTTTGATAATTTATGCCGTAGGAACGGCTCTGGCCTCTTGTGTCAGAAGTGTTGTACAGATCGATGGTCTCTTTCCCAAGGATCTCTGATATTTCTTTCAGGGTGGAGCTTTCTTTGCCACCCAAAAACAGTGTGGTATCACAGTTTCCCACAATGGTGTCGCAGTTATCTTTGTAGATGGCCTTCAACTGGCTCTGTGACTGCAAGATAATAGAGGCCGATATTTCACGGCTTCGGATTGTGGCAATCAGCTTTTCAAACTGCGGGATCTGGCCGATGTTTGCAAACTCGTCTAAGAGGCACCGCACATGTACCGGCAGGCGGCCTCCATAGACATCATCTGCCCGGTCACACAGCAGGTTGAACAGCTGCGTGTACATGATACTGACGATGAAATTGAAGGTGCTGTCTGTATCAGAAATGATAACGAACAAGGCCGTCTTCCTGTCACCGATTAAATCCAGCTCCAGTTCATCGTAGCTCATGATCTCACGAAGCTCCGCAATGTCAAAGGGAGCAAGTCTTGCACCACAGCTAATCAAGATCGATTTTGCTGTTTTGCCCGCCGCCAATTTGTACTTGCGGTATTGCTTCACGGCAAAGTGTTCCGGATCCCTCTGTTCCAGCTCTTCAAACATCAGGTCTACCGCATTTTTGAAGTTTTCGTCATCTTCCCGTGCTTCGGAAGCGTTGATCATCTCCAGCAGCGTGGTGAAATTCTTTTCTTCATCCGGTGCTTCATACCAGATATACCCGATGTACGCCTGATACAGCAATTTCTCCGCCTTCACCCAGAAATCTTCTCCGGATTTATCCCCCTCACCCTTGGTATTGGTGATGATGGTATTCACCAGTTTCAGAATATCCTTCTCTGAGCGGATATACATGAGCGGATTGTAGTGCATCGACTTTTTGAAGTTGATGGTATTCAGGACTTTGATTTTGTAGCCGCCTCTTCTCAGCATGTGGCCGACCTCAACAAGGACAGTGCCTTTCGGATCAGTAACCACGTAGGAGCTGTGCATTTGCATGAGATTGGGCTTAACGAAAAAGCGAGTTTTGCCGGAACCTGAACCACCGATGACGAGGACGTTTTTGTTCCGTGCATACTTGGGAGCCTTTGGGCGGCTGTTCATGGTGAGCTTTTCTGTAGCTGTCAGGATAATGTTGTTCTCTGGGACAGGATCGATATAGGGCTTGATGTCTTCTGCCGTACCCCAACGGGCGGAACCGTACTCCATACCTTGCCGGTACTTTTTCTTGTTTTTTCCCTTAAAGTAAACCACTGCCCGGAATAGAGCCGCACCGGTAAAGCCGATCAGCAGATCCACCGGATGAAAGCTGGGAAGTATATTGGAGAAGGCGTGACTAAAATGCAGCATCACGCCATAGAGCTTCATGCCGATCTCCGTAGCATCCACCATCCGGTAAAGCCATGCGATCTTATCTATCACATACCAGACCACCACATAGGGCAAATTCAAGATTAGGAGCTTTTTTACATCCAGTTTCACAGTTCCTGCCCCCGATCTTTTGTTTTTGCCCGCTCACGCTGCTTCTGACCACGGACTTTCGCCAGAGCCTTGGCAAGCGTCTTTCGGATGGAAGGCTTCTTGCTTTTGACCATCTCCTTGGCGCTGTACTCCTTGAATGCAGCTGTCATTACGTCCACATCCCTTGCCTTGAAAAACACAAGGTACTTAGGCGGAGACTGAGTAGCATCCTTTTTCAGCGCAAAGTCGATCCCGTACTTTTTGGCCGTTCTCTCAAAGGACTTGATGTTGCCATCCGTCACTTCGATATTGGTCAAACCGGTATTCTGCTTCATCAGCTGGGCAATGGTCTGTTCCCCTTGAACGGTCTTATTGCCATTCAGGAACTCCAGCATTGCCTTTTTGAGTGCTTCCCCGGTCATCTTGCCTGCACGGACAGAGAGAGCAATCACCTTCATGCCCACCTGCGTTCCTTGCTGCACCATTCTTTCATTGATTTCATCCTGCATCCGTTTCCCTCCTTCCGTTCAGATTTGCAGAAATGCTTTGAATAAAAAAATCCGCCATAGCCGGGACATACCGGTTTCTGACGGATTTTTCTGCCAAGGCGGATACACCCGCTGCCATAGCCAAAGTTTCATACTATTTTTCACCTCCCATGCTGTCAGCAAAAAGGCCAACCAGAAGCTCCCGGTTGGTCTGTGCGATTTCGGTTCTATAGTTTTTTCCAGTAAAGGCAATCGGCTGGCAGCGTTCCAGTATCCGGTCATAGATACGGGCATGAGCCACATCCGACGGATCCGGATGCTTCATCTGCTGGAGGCCAAGATTGGTTGTAATAATCATGGGCTTCCCGCTGCGGTATCGGCTGTCAATCACATTGAAGACCTGTTCCAAGGCATACTCCGTGTTGCGTTCAATTCCAAGGTCATCTATGATCAGCAGCGAATACTGGTTAAAGCTGTCGATATACTTGTTCCTGTCTTCATTGAACATTCCGGAAAGGCTATTCAAAATCTTAGAGAAATTGGTCATCAGCACTGGGATCCCTTGATCCAGCAGAGCATTTGCAATGCACCCGGCAAAGAAAGACTTGCCGGTTCCCACCTTACCGAAGAGAAGTAGACCAATATTCTGCGCATAAAACTCCGGCCAATGCTCTACATACGCCCGTGCCTTCTCCATAGCGGGATTGTCTCCTTTGTCGTTGGCAAAGGTATATGACCTGAGCGCCGGATCCTGTAATCCAGCCGCTTTCATCCTCTGAATTTGTTGGATACGCTCCAAGCGTTTGCGCTCTTCCTCTTCCAGCCGGTGTTGCTCTGCTTCACAGGCGCACATGCAATGAACCGTATGGCTTTTCCCAAACAGCTCAACCCGAACCTGCTTTTTCGTATGGCACTTTCCACAATAGAGAAGTCCATCCTCTGGATTTTGGTAATCTCCCGGTTCTGCCGGGATATTTTCATTCTGAGCGATCAGGCGCTCAACCTCGCTTCTCATACACAATCACCTTCCTCATAGCTGTAATCAATACCTCCCTTCACTGGCTGCTTCTTTTTCTGATCCTGTCTCGCCCAGCGGCGTATGGTAGCCAGATAGTCCTTGTAGCTCTTACCTGTGGAAGCCATGTATTCTGAGACACGTTCAATACGTTCCTGATAATCAGCAGGGAACTCCACCTTTAGCTTTTCCATATCCGTATCCGACAAAAGGACATTATGATACCGGCCATATTGGTGGCGCTGCTCTCTCTTCTCAGTCTTATTTATCTCAGTATTGTTTATCTCAGTATTATTAGTGCCGGAAAAACCGGTCTCTGGATCCCGTTTTTTGCGGCCTCCAGAAACCGTTTTTTCCGGTGTCAAGAGTCCGCTGCTTAGCGGAGTCTGGTATCCGCCGCTCGACAGGAAGTGTTTGACATAGATCATATCGGGTTTTCCAAAGCCCTGACGTACACGATGAATCAGTCCAATTCCTTTATTGGTATCCAATTCCGAGAGCATCTTGGTACACTTATCTGCACTGCATTGGAAGCATTCACACATGCTCGCCACAGTAAAGTAAATGAAAACCCGGCCTTGCTCGTCTATCCAGCCATTCTTGCAGGACAGCGCCATACGATCCAACATCATGCCATAGAGCAACTTGGCATCGGTCGAGACATCCTTGAATTCCGGCTGTTCAAAGAGTGCCTTGGGTATCCGATAGAAAGCATATTGTTCCGCCTCCATGCCATAGTGGAACGGAAATCGGTTCTCCGCATTCATCTCAATCCTCCTTCCTCAAAACTCATGCCGGTTCATATTGCTGCACCCACCGGTCTCAGCGTGGAGATAGCCTGCTTACCTGAATAGGGGCAGACCGAATACACACAGCACTGGTGCTTCCATTGTGGCCGATGGAATCGGCAGCTCTTACACTCCGGGCATACCCCTGTATTCTTCTTGGTCTCGAAGTGGTCGAAGCCGGGGACATCCTTCATCATCCTCTCGAAGGCTCTTGTAGAGCCACTTGTAAACGTCATGATCGTTTCCTCCTTCTGAAAATTGGCAAAAAAATAAGCCGTCCACTTCGTACTGCTACGAAATGAACGGCTCTGTGTCTTTGTGACTTATTGAGTTTATTGGGCTACTGCATAGTATCGCTCCAGTGCTTCCACGATGACCTGCTGGATATGCTCCGCTTTATCCTCCGGTTTGAAATACTTGGAGAACAACGTGACATCCATTTTGATGGTCTGAAACTTGGGAACCGGTGCTTTGTCTTCCAGCCACCCCAGCATCATTTGCTGGATCGTCTCTTCGGTCAGACTGTCTCTTTCGCTCCGAAGTACCGCTGAGGTTTTACCATTCAGACGGTATCCCAGCTTTTCGGCGGAATCAAACACCCAGTTCTGTGCGGCACTGCTCAGGTAGGAAAGGTTGATTGCCACCTGCATGGTGATTTCCTTGTTGTCCATCATGCGCTTATATGGCTCAATCAGCTGATTTACCCGGATTAGCCTTGCAATGGAGCTGTCAGAGAGGCCGTATTCCTTGGCAAGCCTGCCCCGGCTGTCCAACTTCTGTTCAATTTGACCGGAAGTTGCTTCTCCATTCTCCAGAAGCTCCAGTTCTCTGCGAATGTCGTTCCTGCTGCCTTGGGAAATAATCTGGTTGTACTGAACCGCAAGGACAGCTGCCTGCTCCGAAGGGTACATATCAGAGAAAGAACGCTGCTTCAAATTAGTCTCGACAACATAAACCAAAGCATCTTGATCTGTCAGACCTTCTTTGATGATAGCTGGTATCCGGTCAAGTCCAGCCAGCTTAGCAGCTGCCATCCGGTTATGACCGGCCAGCATTTCATACTTGTCATCCGCTAGTTTGCGGACAATGACCGGAGTAAGTACACCGTTCTCCCGAATACTCTCCACCATGTCATCCAAGCGTTCACCCTCATAGAGATAGAACAAATGCTCATGATAGGGAGCAATCAGCTCCATATTCAGGTTCACAACCCGGTTGGGGGAAATGCTAACCGGCTCCTGCTCTTCATAATCAGCGGTCAACAGGTCAACCGCATCTGTGACAATTCTTCTTCTCGGAGCATCTTTCTTCATAAGGCCACCAGCTCCTTTGCAAATTCCCGATAAGCTATGCCAGCAGTTGCTTTGGGGCTGTACTGCTGAATGCTCATGCCATAGTAAATAGATTCTCCAACTTTCACCGTTGCCGGTATTGTGGTGTTGAAGATGGGAACCACTTTGTTGTATTCATCGTAGACCTGATCCTTCAAGACCTTGCACAGGTTCGTGCGAGAATCACACATGGTCAGGAGAATTCCGGAGACCTCCAAGCGGGTGTTTATCCGCTTCTTGATTTTTCTTACGGTCTTCATGAAATCCTGCAACCCCATCATGGCAAGAAGCTGAGGATTAACAGTGATGATCACCTTATCCGCAGCGGCCAGCGCATTGATGGTCAGAGAGCCAAGGGAAGGGCAGGTATCAATCAGAATATAATCGTAGTCATCCCGAAGGCCTTCCAGAATTCCGGCCAGCATCATCTCACTGCCCATCTCCAGCCGGAGGGACGCATCCACCACGGAAAGAGAAATGCTGGAAGGAATGAAATCAACACCATTGGCCGTTTTGATGTAGGCCGCTTTATCTGGCAGCTCGTCTTCTTCCATTCGTGCCATCATCAGATGGGATATGTTCGGTTCAATAGCATTGGGATTTTCAATCCCATAGCAGCTGGTCAGATTTGCCTGACTGTCAAAATCCACAGTGAGAACTCTCTTTCCAAGCTGATGCAGGCTATAAGCCAGATTGAGGGTAGTAGTGGTTTTACCCACACCGCCTTTTTGATTTGCGATTGCAATTATTTCAGCCATGAGCGGCCTCCTTTCACATCAGAAAAAGCATTGAATCAGATTGACAATTCCTTTCAACACTGTGAACACCAGCACGAACCCTCCGATGATTCCACCGATGATCAGATTGAACGCAAACACGCCAACCGTACCGGCAAGACCAAAGTTGAAGGGAACCAGCCACATGCACATCCGGCGGATACCGAAAGGACAACCAATCAAAATCCACATCAGAAAGAAATCGCATTGCCCGTCACTCATATAGACTGGGCGAAACAGTAAAGCCAAGAGTGCAGCCAGCACAACCGGCAGCACCAGATTACGCAGCACTTTTGCGCCTTTGCTCATAAAACCTCCTTATTGACATTTTCATTGCCTCTTTTTGGGTCAAAAAAATAGGCCTAAGCCAGTCAAGCCCTTGATTTATCAGGCTTTTCTGATTTAGTCCTATTATCTCATAGGCATCCACGATGATGTAATCGTAAAAATCGGGACTCGTCTTTTCCGTGAAGCTCTGTGAGTTGAAAGTCTGGATGGACAGAAACAGGTTGTCGATGCTCTCCGGCTTATAGTTGCCTACAAATAGCTCACCAAAGTTTGCGTCCTTGAGCACGGCGCGGAAGGTGTACAAGCTCTGCTTGAGGATTTCCTCCCGGTGCGCCACAAAGAGCAGGCGGCAGGGTCGATCCGGATTCTGCTTGCGGAAGCGCTTGTAATCCAGCGCAGAGATGACCGTCTTGCCGGTACCGGTGGCCGCCACCACCAGATTGCGCGTATAGCCACGAACAGTGCGCTCTGCCTCCAGTTTGTCCAAAATCTCCTGCTGGTAGGAATAGGGGTTGATGTCCATGGTGTAGACATCGGCGTTGTTGGTGTCGAAATATTTTTCCGCCTTCAGTGCCCGTGCCAAGCGCTCTCGCTGATCCTCCGCGTAGTATTCAAATTCGCGGTCATTCCAGTAATACTCAAAGGTAGCGGCGATCTTGTCGATGGTTTCGGGCAAGTCGCGTTTCGTTACCTTGGTGTTCCATTCAAGACCGCTGGTCAGTGCCGCATTGGACAGGTTGGACGAGCCCACATAAGCCGTCGTGAAGCCGGTTTCGCGGTAAAAGATATATGCCTTGGCGTGGAGCCGGGTCGTCTTGGTGTTGTAGCTGACCTTGATGTGTGTATTGGGCAGTTTTCGAAGCTCCTCAATGGCTTTTACATCGGTAGCGCCCATATAGGAGGTGGTGATGATGCGGAGCTCGCCGCCGCTATGCGTAAACTCCCGCAGCTCGTCCATGATGAGCCGCAGACCGCTCCATTTGATGAAGGACACCAGCATGTCAATTCTGTCAGCAGAGACGATCTCCTTTTTGAGCTCTGTGAACATCTGCGGCTCATGCACAGCCCCAGTGAAAAGTGAGCTTTGTGCGATGGAGGTTTCCGGGCGCTCTATGTCCGCCGCAGTTTTCCCCACCGCCAGCCGCGGGTCGGTCTCCCGTAAAAGCGAAAGAAGCTGCTCTGCCCGCTGGTCAACGCCCAGCGCGGCAAAGTCAGCTTCTTTCGTTGTACTTTGAATGAGGTCAACGATCTGGTTGGTCAGCCCGATCTGGGCAGAAATATCCCCGCCGTTGTCCAGCACGTTATCCAAGCCCTTTTGAACCACATCCGCCAGATACTGCGCCAGCACTTTAGAAGCTTCTGCTTTGTCAATAGGCGCAACAGACTTGCGGGCCTCCGGAATCTCCGCAAGCTCGCCCGTCAGGGCATTGTTGATGACTTGTTCATAAAGACCGGGGTGTAACATAGTAAAATCCTCAATTTCTTCGATCGTTAGGAATTCTCAAATTTAGTTTTCATCAAATGCTCGGTCGATTAGAAGCTTTGCCTTCTCGAAATCCGCACCACTTTGCAAATAGAGCTCAACCGCACCGCAGCCCCAGTGACCGATGTTTGTAACATCTCTTGAAAAGCCTTCTTCAAATGATACAGTAGACACATCAAGCGGCAAATTCAGAATTAGCTTTTTCTTTTGGGCGACTACCGTGACCACATTTCTGATTTTCTTAAATGCCGCATATAGTTTCAGATGACTTTCGCTAATATCATCACCAAGGCTAAGAATATAGTTGGAAAGGTTTTCGTACAACACTCTAATGTTCTCGTCAGCATTTCTGATCTGCTCATCGAACGTTTTATCAGTAGCTTTTGTTTTGCTGACGGGTTCATTATCAGGAATAGCGGAGACAACATTCTCATTGACTTGCTCGAACATAAGCAGGTCCTCTCCGAATTTCTTATATCGGATCAAGCTAATATTGCGGTTCATCTGTTTGATTGCAGACTCATCATATTTTGTGAAGTCACCCGCGACACATACAACTCGCGGCATGCTCCAATCAATGTTATTTGCCGCTTTCAAACCCAGCTTTTCAATTACAAGCACTTTGAAACTGTCTTTATGATCCAAAAGCCAGTTCAAATAAAATAGACCTTGGTTAATCACATTCTCCTTCACAGACCGCTTGTATTCAAAGATGACAGGGCAATGGTTTTCGTCAATGCCAATGCTGTCCATGCGTCCACCATCCGTTGTGCGATACTCAGAGGCAAGAAATGTTACCCCGAAGAAGATATTCATATTATTTTCAATCACTGTCTGAAGTTCTTTCTCAAGTGTGACAGTGCCACTTTGATATTCTTTTACTGCGCCCTTTATGTTAAAAAGTTTTGTGTCAGCCATCGTATTCTCCATCCCTTTCGTCATTGGTAAACTCCATCACATCTCCGATATTGACATCTAACGCAACGCAGATCCGATTGAGCACGGACAGCGTGACTTCCTCATCCCGCCGCAGCCGGGTCATGGTGTTCGGCGCGATGCCTGCCGCTTTGCGCAGATCAGCTTTGCTCATCTTCTTATCGACGAGCAGCTTCCAAAGCTTGTTATACGAAATAGCCATTTCCGTTCGACCTCCGGCTACAAATATCGTTCTAATTATACATCTTTCCCGATCACAAGGCAAGAGAGCTTCGCATCATGTTGCGAAACTCTCTAATTCCAAAAACAGCTTGCACGAAAGACTCTCACGCATAGATCGTTCGTATATTTTGGCAGCAGTTTTGCTTTACGTTTTCCGCTCGGCGTCAATATCATAAGGGCTTGGGATTATCCCAAAATCGCCGCGTGTCCGGACAGCGGCTGTGCTTGCTATTCTCTCAAATCCCAGTTTTCTCTGTCCCAACGCCGCTCTTTCTCTCCGCCGAAATCTGTGCTATACTGTAAGAAAATCAGCAGAAGGAGGGCTTATTCATGGCGCTCAAACGGGTATTTGCCGGGTTTTACGAGCGGTACGACGGAAAGCCCATCTTCGTTGTCCGGGTGCTCAAGGACATCGACACCGGCGAGTCCATCGTGGTCTGCAAGGATGCCAGTTTTTCCAAAGAAGACAACGAGCATTACTACCTCATCCGGTACACCTCCTTCTGCGAGCAGGTCGAAGTCGATGGTGTGCTGCGGGATAAATACGTCCGCCAGACCCGGCGCGAGATCGACGAAGGCACCGTCCGCGAAGTGTATGAGGACGGCTTTCCGGAGCCCAAAAGCAAGCCATTCACTTATGTTGATGACGAGTACGTGGAGCGCGCCATCCGTTGCAGCAGAACCTACTACGAATACGCCAAGGATATCTGTGAAAACTACCGGATGGATTTGCGGCGATACAAACTCATCCGGGAGCGGAAACAGTACATCGGCATATCCAACCGCGAGGCATATCAGGCCATGTGTGAGGATCTCGCGTTTGCCCAGCAGTCGTTCAAAACGGTGCTCAACGACTACGCCGATCTCTTCCGGAAACGCTTTTCCGAGGGGCTGTCCATCCGCAAAGCGGCGAATGCCATGCAGCAGAATCGAGGTGCGATCGAGCGGCGGCAAACCGCACTCTATCGGTCGTTCGCCCAGCTCTTGCAGCAGCGGGACGTGGCAGATGGTGTCTGTCGGCTGATGCAGAAAACTGAATACGATCAAAGAGATATAGAGGATTTGCTCGAATAATTGATGCAAAATCAAAGCGCTTGTCGTAGTGGCAGGCGCTTCTTTTTTGCCCTTGTTATGACAAAACCGTGACTCTCCGCATCATTTTGTCCGTTGGAAAGTAGAAAGGGCAATTTGGAGCAGCGCACAGAATTTATTTCACCGTCCTCGAAACTTTTTTGAGAAATCTGGGACAAAACCGGTCTCTGATTCACTTAGCTAAGTAGAGGGCGGATCAGGGGCAAGAAAAGTTTTTTGAAAAAGGGTGCCAAGTTTTTGAGGAAAAATGTCCGTTGTAAAGTAGAGAGGAAAACGTCTGTGAGACAAAATCGTGACACTCCGATTCATTCTGTCCGTTGGTTATATAGAAGGGGAAAACAATTTTCTCTCGACCCCTGTTTTTCTTTTGAAAATTGTCCGTTGTAAAGTGAAAGGCAAACAGCTTCGCTTCCAAGCCGCCCTTCAAACAAAGTTTTTCAAAATTGAAAGGAGAAACATTATGATCACTTACCACAACCACCCCCACATGACCGCTGTACCCACCCGCCTCCTGCTGGATACGAACCTCTCCGCAGAAGCCAAGCTCACCGGCGCGCTCTTGTATACCTTCAAAGACGGCGGTCTGAGTGCGCAGGAACTTGTAAATGTTCTGAGCCTCCCGCCTGAAAAAGTCGCTCCGGTTTTTGCTGAACTCACCGGCAACGGCTATCTGGAAATTCTGGAAGAAAACGGTGCCTTCGGGCTGCACCTGAAGGGGTGAGCCTCATGCCGGATCGCACACGACCCATCCGCAAGGAAATCTGCCTGAACGAGCAGGAACTGAATCTCATCCAGCACAAAATGCGCCAGTTGGGGACACACAACTTCGGCGCTTACGCCCGCAAGATGCTGATCGACGGCTACATCATCAAGGTGGACTACACCGAGCAGAAGAAGCTGGCCGCTGCCGTCAGCCGTGCCGCCTCGAACATCAACCAGATCTGCCGCCGCATCAACAGTACCGGGCACGTTTATGAAGATGACGTTGTCGAGCTGAAAGCGCGGCAGGCCGAGATCTGGGAGCTGCTGAAAGCGCGGCAAAAGGACGAGCTTTGACCACAACGGGATTTTCCATGTGTGGGTTTTCCGTCACCGGTTTTCCGGACGGTGGACAAGCTGACGCTCCGGAGTGTACCGCAGCCGGATTTCAGGACGACGGTTTTTGTGCCCTCCATCGGGGCTGAAATTCATCCTCTAACCAATAAGAAATAAATCAAGATACAAGAGAATCAATCTATCAATCAACACAAAAATGGATGGATTGATGGATGGGACAGGAGGTCAGATGAAAACTTTTTGCAAGCTCACGGCGCAGAGCCCGGCGGCGTCCTATGTACCGCTTCCAAGGTTCCTTCTCCAAGACGAAGCCCTGCGGGACATCAGCAACGACGCCAAAGTGCTCTACGCGCTGCTGCTGGACAGAGCCAGCATCTCACGTCAGAACGGCTACGTCGAGCCGGACGGCACGATCCGGCTGTACTTCACCTTGGAACAGGCGCAAACCAAACTCCACCGCAGCCGCCAGAGCGCCACGCGAATCTTCCGCGAGTTGGAGTACAGTGGCCTGATTATCCGCCGCAAACAGGGCTTGGGCAAGCCCGCCCTCATCACGCTGAACTACCCAGCGGACGCAAAGCTCATCGCAAAGGAGGGTGAAGATGCACAAGCTTGACCCCATCGAGCGCCTGCCAGACGGCTCGCTCTTTCGTCTGACGCCGGGACAGCTACGCAGCGTGCGCGGCCTTACAAAGCGCTGCTGCAACTTCTTGGATGGCGACTGCCTGCTGCTGGACGGTGTTTGCCCGCAGTACATCTCCCGCAGCCTGCTTTGCCGCTGGTTTCGCCGCGCCGTACTGCCCCAGCAGCCAAAGCTGGAACAGGCCATTCTCAGCCCGAAAAAACTCCGCCGCTGCAAAGTCTGCGGCACGGGCATCCTCGCCCGCTCCGGCAGGGCAAAATACTGCCCCGCCTGCGCCAAGGAGGTTCATCGCCAGCAGAAGGCGAAATCCGACCGCAAACGGCGGTCCGGTGTAGACAATTCAGGGTCGAAAAGCCCTTGAATTGCAAGCATTCCCGCACCGCCAAAGCCACGCGGCAATACGATTTCCCTCGCAGCCGTGAAATCGAGTTCTATTTGTCTACATAAGCACCGGAACACACGCATAGATTGAAGAAGAAAACGCTCTGGAAAGGAGGGCAGCCATGGAAGTATTTCTGATCTTCCCGAAATCAAAGCAGGCTCGGCAGGAGCTTTGGCAGGAGCTGGCGAAGTTCCAGTCCGAGCAGGCGCTGAAATCCATCCAGAAGCTGCCCTGCTCCACGGAGCAGAAGCTGGAGCTGGTAGACGCCGCCGTGAAGCATCTGAAAGCGCAGCAATAATACATAGCAAACGAGCAGACCAGCCTCAATAGCCGGTCTGCTCGTCTGCTATGGTTATGTCTGTTTGAAATACTTCTCCCATGTAGATTTGATAATCTGCACGCTTCCCTGTTCCCATCGCTTGAACTTTTGCAGCGGGACGCCAAGCTGCGCTGCATATGCCTTCTGCGTCAAGCCGAGCCGCTGACGTATGGCTTTGATTTGCTCCCCCTGTCCCCGCAGCAGAAACAGGTTATAGTCATCCAGCAAATCCTTCAGCGGCACTTCAAACAGCTCCGCCAGCTTCTCCATATGCTCCTTCGGATAAAAGTCCCGCCCTGGCTCTTCGTAATGGATGTAGGTACTGCGGTCGATACCGATATAGTCTGCAACATCGCGTTGGCGAAGCCCCTTCTGATAGCGATACCACCGCAGCTTGTCCGCAATTTCCGTGATCTCGGATGCGTCCGAAAACCGCAGATTGAACTTCTCGGCATCCAAAAACTTATGTGGAAGGACGACCGGAAACTTGAGAATTTGAAGCGGCGCAACTTTTAACGTACCTGCAACATTCGCAGCCAATACATAGCTGCGGACTTTCAGGCGGCAGAACATAGACCATTTTGCCCCAAAAGGTTCATGGTTTTCCACCTCAACCGCCGATTGTTCCGCTGCGATAGTATAGCATTTTCAATGCAGCGCGCTGCATATGTGGCAAATCGTGCGCCTTTGGTATTGTCAAAGCTGTTCACCGCCTTGATAAGGCCGATGGTTCCGATGCTGATCAGGTCCTCCTGGTCTGTGGAAGAAGCGTAGTATTTTTTTACGATGTGCGCCACGAGGCGCAGATTGTGCCGGATGAGCTTATCCCGCGCCGCCATGTCGCCGTTCTTCATCGCCTCGAATGCTGCGATCTCGTCCCGCGCGGAAAGAGGCTTCGGGAAACTGCTGCTTTCCAGGTGCAGTGCGAAATATAAAATCTGGCTTGCGACAAAGCTGAATATGATACCAAACATCTGTATGCCCTCCTTGTATGCGATACTACATTGTATGGCAGGGGACACGGCGGCATGCCGCGGGACAGGCGCGTTCGCTATGTTTTGCCCATTGGAAAGCGGCCCGCATATTGCGGGCCGCTTGTGCTGCATTCAGATGTCTGTACGGTAGATCGTCTTTCCGTCCTTGACCGTCTCCAGAATACGGATATCACGAAGATGCATGGGAAGCGCCTTCAATGGGTCCTCCTCCAGAATCACCAAATCCGCACGTTTTCCCGGACGCAGGCTTCCTTTGCTTCCTTCCTCAAAATACTGGTATGCCGCATTGATGGTCACGGCGCGCAGAGCATCCAGGACCGGAACGCGCTCCTGCGGCCCCAGCACCGTCCCCTGCTTTGTAACGCGGTTCACTGCGCACCATACAGTCTCCAGCATGTCCGGCTGGATAACGGGTGCATCCTGATGGAACGTATAACGGAGGCCCTGTGCGCCCGCAGAGGCCGCGGGGCTGATGCGCGCCGCGCGTTCCGGTCCGAGATTCTCGAGATGCACGTCGCCCCAATGGTATACATGAGCCACAAAAAAAGACGGTATCATCCCGTTCTGTGCCGCCCGGGACAGTTGGTCCGGCGCAAGCATCTGCGCATGGATGATAACGGGACGTATTGCCCGGCAAGGCTTACCGGACGCAGCGCGAGCCCTGAGGCGTTCCCCATACACGCGCAGATACTGTTCGCAGGCGGCGTCTCCGTTGCAATGCACCAGCAACTGCATATTTTCGTCCAGCGCTCGGTCCACATACCCGGCCAGTTCTTCGTTGCTCATACGCGGATAACCGCGATAATTTTCCTCTGCACCGCAGTACGGCTCCCGCAGCCACGCGGTGCGTGCCTGAGGTGAGCCGTCCAAAAAAGTTTTGTAGCCTCCCACCTTAAAACGGCCGCTGTACTGTCCGATGTGTTCGGACAGCGCCGTTCGCATGCCGTCCGCCTGTGTGATATCCAGATATCCCACCACGTCCAGCTTCAGCAGGCCCGCCGCGCACAGCTGCCTGTACAGCGGTTCCATCGCCGGTATCATCATCCCTTCCTGCACCGTGGTGACGCCACGCCGCGCATAGCCGTCCTGCGCGCGCAGATATGCGCCCATCAGGTCCTCCGGCGCCGGCATTGGAACGCGGCTCTGGCAATTCAGAAAAGCGGTCTCTTCCATGTAGCCCGTCACCTTTCCGTCCGCGACCTCCATCACGCCGCCCTCCGGCACAGGTGTATCCGGCGTGATTCCCAGCCGTTCCAGCGCAAGCGTGTTCAAAACACCCGTATGGCCGGACTGGTGAGCCATAATCACCGGATTGTCGGGAGCGGCACGGTCCAGCACTTCTCTGCGCGGCGGACGTTTTTCCCGAAGAACGTTATGGTCGAAACCCTGAGCGGCGACCCATTGCCCCTTTGAAATATGGTTATCGCGGATAAACGCCGCGATACGTTCTTCGATCTCGTCAAAGCTGACGGCCTCGCCCAGGGGCACCTGCAAAAGTGCGTTGGCACAGCCGGAAAAATGGCTGTGCGCGTCAATGAACGCCGGCATCAGCGTATGGCCTTTCAAATCGACCATCTCACAATCCCGTCCCGCCGCCGCGCGCACCTCTGCCTCGCTTCCCACGGCGCGGATCACGCCGTCCTCCACCAAAAGCGCCTGCGCATACAAAATGTCCTCCATTGTAAGCACAGTCCCGCCGTAATACATCCGCTTTGCCAAAGCGAGCACATCCTTTCCTTTTCGCACCCTACCGGCGCTTTATGATTTACTATACATCGAATAGTTTTCCAATTTTACTGTAAATCATGAATAATGCGTAAACAAGGCCCAGCCTTTTGTCCAAAGACAAAACAAAACGCACCGGAAGCATTTTCAGCTTCCAGTGCGTTTTTCTGGCGGAGAGTTAGGGATTTGAACCCTAGGTACCTTTAAAGGGTACACACGATTTCCAGTCGTGCGCCTTAGACCACTCAGCCAACTCTCCAAGCAAATGGTGCTTTACTATATTACCCAAATATCGGAAAATTGTCAAGTGTTTTTTTGCCGTTCTGGATTTTTCTGCATTTTTGCGGGAGAAACGCTTACCGCATTCTGCTCCGGCGCTCCTGCCAGGCGATCTCACCTATGCGATCTGCGGCATATTCAAAAAAGCGCCGAAACGATTCGCAATAATAATTTTCCGTATCGTCCGCCCCGCCTGTCCAGTCGCGCCTGCATCCCCCATTGCACAGCGGCACCCATCTGCAGCTTGCACACCGGGACGGGCGAAGCCGCCCCTGCCGTAAAAATTCGGAAGCCGTCTCATCGTTCGCCAATTGTTTCAGACTGTCTGTATGTACGTCGCCCATCCGCCATCGGTCCAGCACATAAAAATCGCAGGGATAAACACCTCCGTCCGCTTCCACGACAAAATAGCTGCCACAGCCGCCCGAAGCCGCACAGGTGCTTGCCGGCTCCCCCATTGCAAGATGAACATAGTCATCGAACAAGCGCACGCTGGTATAGTGTCCTTCCGCCCAGTCGCGGTACCATTGGTCAAATAACCCGCACAAAAAATCTCCATACAGTTTTGGCGTCAATGAATATACTGCGCGGCCCCGCTGTTCCTCCAAGGGATCAAGACATGGAATAAACTGCAGATAGCGCACTCCCAGCTTTTTCATTGAGGCATATGTTTTCTGCGGATGCTTCGCGCATTGCCCCGTCACGACGCATAACAGGTTTGTCTCCACTTCAAATTTTTGCAGCAATGCCAGCGCCTTAGCCACACGCCCGTATGTGCCTTCCCCTTTTGTGTCCACGCGGTAATGGTCGTGCAGCTCCCGATACCCGTCCACAGAGAGGCCCACCAGAAACTGGTTTTCCTTTAAAAAGTGCGTCCATTCCTCATTCAGCGCCATGCCGTTTGTCTGAAGCGCATAACTCACCTGCCGGTCCAGCGGCCGAAACGCGCTTACCATCGCTACGAAATCCCGAAAAAAGTCCAGCCCGGCCACCGTAGGCTCGCCGCCCTGAAACGCAAAACTCACCGCTCCGTGCTCATCCGCTGTTGCAAAAGCTGCTTTAATTAAAGCCCCGGCGGTTTCACGGGACATCACGCCCATGCTCTTCACTTCCCTGTTGTCCGAAACATCCGCATAAAAACAGTAACGGCATCTCAGATTACACAGGCTGGAGGCGGGTTTGATCAAAAGATTGACGTTCTTCACCGCGCATTCTCGCTCCTCTCTTATCGTGCGAACTCAAAACACCCCGGAAACCAGTATAGCAAATCGCTGTTTCATACACAACAAGAACGGCCTCATCATACATTTTCCGAGTTATCCGCCTGAGAAAATCAATTTTGCATTTTGACTTGCTGCTCCTGAATCAGAGGATAGCGCACCAACCCCGTACTGGCCAGGGCTTCATGGTGCATATCCACAGCAGTGATCTGACGGTTTTCATAAGTCGTATAATAATAAATGCCTTTGCTTGCATTGCAGCAAGAAGTATAAAGCGTTATTTCATATTTTCCATCTCCCACATCGCAGCAGCCGCGCTGCTGCTCGACCGAGCCGAGAATGTGGAAAAACTGGCTGACGCTCTCCTTTTCCGTACAGCCGGAAACGGAATTCATCCTAGTGAAAGCGGCCCGGACAAAACGGGACTGAGAGGATAAATCGCCCGGCAGCCCGAGCCCGCCCATCCCGCGGCTGTATGCGGATAACGGCAATTCGGAAGAAAATAAATTTTCCGGTGTTTTCGGAGACAGACGCATATAATTGTTGAGCCCAAACATTTGTTGTTCAAAAGGAGGGTTGTTGGTGAGGACGCCAACCGGATTTTCATAAATCCTGAGCCCCTCCCGAACCGATTCGACCGTAATGGCCCCTTCCCGGTCGGCGATCAGCCAATGAAGCTGTGCTGCCGGCATCTGCTCATTGAACGGAAGTCCCACAAGATTGGCTTTTGCAAGGAGCGCGCCGGCCTCCTTCACAGTGGCGCACTGTCCCAGGACCCAAGGAATAAACTCGAATACAGCGATATTATCCTTTCCCTTCGCCGGAGACGCCGCATAACAAGCATTCCCCACGAAGTTCAGCCCTGCCATACCCAGCCCTTTTTCGTTGACCGCGTCGTAATACAGCGGATACTCCTGTGCAACACAAGCCATACCGATAACAGCAAAATGGTGCGGCATCTCCGCCATATACCGAAAAGGAAACGGCTCGTTGCGCGGCGTTATTACGACTTCTTCCCCATACGAAAATTCGTAGTCTAATGTGCGTCCAAAATAAAAATCCTTCGTTTTATAGGTCGCTGCCGTACACATGTGTTATCCTCCTGCTGCAAAAGTTGGGTTTTTCCGCGATAACTGCCATGCCTCAAACCTGTTCGCGCTTCAGGGCCCATTTTTGGGGTATTTTCAAAAACTTTCCATTTCCAGCGCCGCATTTCTGCCGAAAACTCTGCTGCTTTTGAGGCACCAAATTCTTTACCTTTATATTTTACAATATCTGTCCTGTTTTTGCACGCGGACGATAAATATTTTTTCATATGCTATTTTTTTATCCATCTGCTTTTCCTCGCTCAGATTATGCGGCCCCCATCGCCTGCGACAGTAATTCTTTGTCTTTTGCCGCATTTCTATTTTTTAATCGTAAGTCATACGGCGGGTTTCTCAACAATTCTATATGACAGCCTGTCAAGAAAAAATAATGATGAATATCGGCCCCGACGCCGGTGCATGCCTACATCCGTTCATCCACCGCCATAAGTTTATGGCTCAGGAACTCGTTGCGTTCATGCAAAATCTGCCGCAAGAAAAAAGCCATCCCTAAGGGATGGCTTCGGCAATATGCGTCCAAGGACTCAATCCCCGGGGCCCGCTGATTAAAGGTCAGCTACTCTAACAACAGCAACAGGCTAAAAGAAAAGTCTAACCGTTAATACAATTCGCAGGATTCCGCCTCAAATCGACTCCCAATATCCATACATTCGCGTTACGAATTTGTAGCGTCTTATCCTTCGCTTTATTTATTGATGGTCTTCCAGCCAGCGGACCGCGCAGTGCGCCAGACAAGCGGAGCCGATT
>NZ_JXXK01000033.1 GCF_000949455.1 Ruthenibacterium lactatiformans
CTAGAGCGCTTTTTGTTCTTTCCGAAAAATCAAAACAGCGTAAGCTGTTCACATGCAAAGGGTGTGTCCGCCGGGGAAAATGGGCCGAGCAATATCTCAATCGACTGATACTGCTTTTCCGTTACCACCAACAGGCGCACAGCGCCATTGGCCGGCAGCTGCCCTGTCAGCCGCGCCCGGTGTTTTGTCACGGCATCGTTGCCGTTGCATACGCGGGCGTAAACCGAGTATTGAAGCATGTGATACCCATCCTTTATCAAAAAGTTGCGAAAAGCAGTGGCTTCCCGCCGCTGCTTTTTTGTTTGGACGGGCAGGTCAAAAAATACAAGCATTCTCATAAATCTACTCATAACCGTGGGGCTGCCATGCCAGCAGCTTCGGCAGCGCCAAAGCGCCGCCCTTTTCCATGCCGGTGCGCAGGCTTTGCACCAGCCGTTCCATGGCGTAAGCCACGCTGTGGTGCTGTCCGCCGGAAAGAATGTCAGCGTTCATCAGCCCGAACAGCGCGTGCTTGAGCGCGGGGGCGAGCGTGCTTGCCTCGTCCACATTGGCGGCTACATATAAATCCACAACCGGGCGGAACGGCTCCATAAGGTCGTCCGCCAGATTGTATTGGTTCAGCTGGCTGCAATGGTGCAGCCCCTCCCACGGCAAAAGCCCGTAAACTGCGGCGCAGCGGGCGGCATAGCCGCGCAGGATGGCATAGCCGTAATTGAGCGCGGCGTTGCGGCCATCGTCGGCGCTGCGGGTAAAGCCTGTGCCGAACAGGGCGGGGAAGTAATACGCGGCGGCTGCTGCCTCCAGATTGTCCTTATCGCCGCTTGTCACGGCGCGTGCGCGGGAATGCAAAAAGGCCGCTTCTTGTGTTTTGCCGCACAGCGCCAGACATTCCGCCTGGTTGCCGATTTTGGCGGTGACGAGCTGCTGCCAGAAGCGTTTTTTGGCGGGCAGCGTCAGCGAAAGCTGCGCGCGTGCCGCGGCAAGCTGGCGGCTGTGCTGCGCGTATGGCAGCAGCACGCCGCAGGGTAAATGCTTTTCGTCGCACACGAACACCGCCGTTCCGTTTTGCGCCAAAGCGGAGAGCGCGGCAGCCGAAAACGTGGCGCGGCGGCTTTCCAGCATCAGCGCGCTGATGTCCTCGATGGGCACGGTGTGGCGCTCGTCCGTTTCCACAACAAGCTGTTCGCTGCGCGTGCTGATGTGCGCGGGATTGCTGACGATCACGCATCGGTAGGACATAACCGCCTCCTTTTTTGATGAATCAGCGGAATTTCTGCCGCGTTTCCTTGTGAACGGGGAAGACGTTGCCCAGAACATCTACCTGGTATTTGTGGAAAGTTTTCAGTGTTTTGACGCCAAGGCTTGGGATGCCATAGGCATTGTCGTGCGTGCGGATGGTGATAGAAGCTGTAGAAATGCTTCCGCCCACAAAATATACAAATGCGCTCGTTTGCGTCCGCGTTTTCTCCAGCGTGCTGTCCGCATTCTGCAAAGTAAACTTCAGCCCGCTTTTATGCTCCACATACACAAGGTCATTTGGATACAGCGAAAAAATAAAATCCTCCTCGCGCATTTCTTTCCACTCGCTGTACGGCTTGCCTTGCACTACTGCCCGATTGGGCAACTCCGGTTTCAGCGTGTCCGCCGTATACACCGGCACCCAGTAATACCCGTCCCCGGGTACAAGGAACACATCGACGCGCACCATCGTGTCGTTGCTGGCCGCGCCGCCGTGCACAGGTACGGTGAGCGTGGCTTTTTCGGTTGTCTTCACCTTGCGCACCAGCGGGCCGGGCGTGCCGTCCGCTTTCGGCTTGTAAAACGGTTCCGCAAAGGCCTTTTTACTGTCGCCGCCAAAGCGGCGCAGCTGCGCCTTGAGCGCCTCGTACAGCAGCGTATCGCTGGAGGGCATATAGTAGTCTTTGATTTCTCCGTCTTTGTCCAGTTTCAGCTCTGTCAGGGCCTTGCGCACCGTCAAGAGGCCTTCGTCTGCCGCGGCGGCGCCCTTGATGGTTTCCTTGTGGCCCGGGCCGGTCACCTTGCGGCGCGGCATGCGGGAAACAAACACCGGGCGGATATGCTCTGTGCCATATTCGCAGTAAAATTCCGGGTTGATGTCCAGAAGATGTTCGCCGGGCTGCTCGGAGAGCCGTACGATCAGCTCGTCGCGGAAGCGCGGCCAGGGCGCGGGAAAGCGCTCCTTTGTGCGGGCGTGCTGCGAACCGGCGCCGTCGGCGTCCTGAAGATATTCGCCCTCAATGTGCCCGTAATAGCCGGAGATCCGGCGGATCATGCCGTCTGTTGTGCAGGCGATGACGGCGGCGTCCAGCGCGTGGTGCAAATCGCCGTCCGCGCGCACCTTGGAAAGCCCCCAGCGTTTGCGCAGATGCGACGTTACCGCGCCGCTGACGGCGAAAACGCGCTTTTTGCCAAGCGCTTCGGACTGCGCAAATGCAAGATGGTCGGAAATGTAGTTGTACAAAAAGCGCGCCATGTGCTGTGTGTCCTGCAGATTGCGCTGCCGGAAGCCCTCGGCTTCGTCCCCGGAGAGCTTTTCGCGCAAAAGATTCTGTCGCTTGCGGTAGTCGCGCACGCTGCTGTTTGTCCAGACGATAAAGTCTTCGCGCCGTTTGCCCTGCAGGTATTGCAGCGGCAGACGGTTGCCCTTTTGCCGGTTTTCGGAGGAAAGCACCAGCACCTTGTTGCTGCGCCGGTCGTCAAAGCTGAGGCTGTACGGCACAATGTGGTCCACGTCCACATAGCCCGGCTCAAACAGCCGTTCCACGTCCAGCCGCCGGAGCGAATAGGCGCACACGCCGTCCTGCTCTTTCCAGAGGCGGTATTTCACAAGGTCCTGCCCGGTGGGGGAGAGCAGGTGGAACGTATCGCGCAGCTCCTGCATCAGGCGTTCGTTCTGCGCGGCGTTTTCGCGCATGGAGCGGTCCATCTCCTGTCGTTCGCCGAAAGTTTTGCTCAGCTCGCGCGCAAGCTCAATGCGCACCCATGCGGGGCTTGCGTCCATCTCGCGGATGATGCCGTTCACCACTTTGATCGTCTGCGCAACGGCGCGGCGTACCACAGGGCTTGTGATCTGCTCCATTTCCGGAGCGGCGGCAGGCAATGTAAAGGCGCGCTCACCTGCGCCGTGGCCCTTGAAATCGTACCCGGCGGCACTGCAGGCCTGGTCGTAGGTCAGCCCCTGCTCCAGATGCGGGATCAATTTTCTGCAGGCCTTCAGTGAAAGGTGGCCGAATTTTGAAAAGCCCGTAAGGCCCGCCAGCGCGTCGATCTCGGGTGCTTGGAAACCGGCCTCCGTCAGCTTTGCGCGCAGCGTATCCTCATTTTTGTAAAGGGAAAGCGCGGTGGCGGCCGCGTCGCGTTGGGAAATGCTCAGGGAGGAAATACGGCCCTTTACAACGCCGTCCAGCGCCTTGCGCATTTTGTGGTATGCGGGCAGGCAGGCGAACTTTTCCTTTTTTTCGCTCTCTTCAAGCGTTTCGTTTGCCCGGCAGCGCACGCCGTTGAATTGCACCGTTTCCGGGAGCGCCAGCTCCTTGCGAATGCGGGCAAGGCTCACGTCCGGGGTTTTGTGCGCCAGCGAGAGAAGCTGTTGCCGCTGCTGCTGCGTCAGTGGGCGCGTTTCGCCGTTTTCTACAAGGCGGATGTGGTTGATTTTTTGCAGCAGTGAAAAATATTCAAACGAATACGCGGCTTTTGCGGCGCGCGGCTCATCCGGCTCGAACGTGCAGCGGCCCACCATTTTTTCCACCTGGTTGCCGCCGTAGGGGCTGTTGCCGCCCGGCCCTTCATCGAACGAACGCTGGCGCAGAAGGATGGAAAGGTATTCTGCCTGCAGCTCCGGCGTGGCCCAAGCGCAGCCCAGCTCACGCTGGCGCTGGAACAGCAGCGAGGCTTCCTCTGCCACCATGTCCCGCCCAACCGTGGAAAGGTATTCGTCAGCCTTGTTGCGTTTGTGAAGGGCGAAGGCCTCGTGCCGGTACAGCATTTCGCCCACGGTGCGCCAGCCGCCCTGGGCCATGCGCCGGCGGTTTTCGTTCACGGCGGCAAGAAGCCGCCCGTCCTCGCCGTCCGAGGCGGTTCGGCGGTTGCTTTTAAACCCGCGGCGCTGGGCAAGGTGCAGCAAAATGCGCGAAAATTCGGCCTTGCCGACCGGTTCGTCCAACGCGCGCGTGCGCAGCGCATAGATGTCTTCCAGGCCGCCCGCTTCAAACATGTGCGCGAGCGCTTCCCGGGTGGAAAGGCCGCTGCGTTCCAGCAGGGCGTAAACGTCCGCCCGGCGCAGCGCCTTGCGGCGCAGACGGCGGCGCATCCCGCGCGCCATGCGCCGCGGCGCGGCAAGGCTTTCGCCCGTCTTGGGCTGCTCGGCCTTGTCGAAAATGCGTACACCCAAACGGTGCAGTCCAACAGGTTCACCCGTGCCGTTCAAACCGACGACGGCCCAGCCGACAGACGCCACGCCGATGTCCAGCCCGATGCCATACAATGTGTTTTTCATATTACCGCCTCTTTCACCAGCATTTGCATGAAAAGGTCCTGCTTTTTACGCTTCCATTTATATCATGACCGAATTACGTTGCAGCCGTCAATCAGCACAGTGGATAAAAATATCCGTGTTTTTTGGGCAAAAAAGATGACGCCCCGCTGAAAGCGAGGCGTCAGAGCTTTACGGTGCTAAGACCTTATCATAGCAACCATAACAGTTCTTGGTATGGTATAAGAACTGGTTTCAGTATAGCAGTTGTTTGCGGGAATGTAAAGCCTTCGACACGAAAATTTTTTGCCGGTTGTGCTTACAAGGAGGCGCCGCGCGCCAAGGCGCGCCTTGGAAAAGCCGGGCCGCCTTGGCGGATGAAAAAACAAGAAGGCGGCGCAGCGGGCGTATGAGCCGCCAATGCCAAAAGACCGCAAAGAATCAACGTTCTTTGCGGTCTTTTGGCTGGTTGGGCCAGCTGGATTCGAACCAGCGGAATGCGGGAGTCAAAGTCCCGTGCCTTACCACTTGGCGATGGCCCATTATTGCAGAACGGCAAATCCGCATGCGAATTTGCCGTTCCTGATTTTAAATGGGGTGGGAGATGGGACTCGAACCCACGACAACCAGAACCACAATCTGGCGCTCTACCAACTGAACTACACCCACCATATTTGGTGCGCCCAAAGGGACTCGAACCCCTGGCCCACTGCTTAGAAGGCAGTTGCTCTATCCACCTGAGCTATGGGCGCAAATGTAAGCCACGATCGGGACACTGCTTGGATATTTTACAATAAGACGACCGGAGTTGTCAAGGGTATTTTTGAAGAAAAAGCATATTTCATGAAAAAATCTTCAACCGCTTGACGGCATGGGCCGTGACGCGATAAACTGTTAGGCGGAACCGTGTGAAAATAAAGAACGGAGGATCAGAAAATGGAACTTGCATTGCAACAGGAAAAAGCAAAGCAGCTGCGGGCCGACATCGTGAAGATGACGTATCTCGCAAAATCCGGCCATCCGGGCGGCTCGCTGTCTTGCGTGGAGATGCTGATGGCGCTCTATTATAATATAATGAAGGTGGACCCCTCCAACCCGGGCTGGGAAGAACGGGACCGCTTCGTGCTCAGTAAGGGCCATGCCTGCCCCGCGCTGTATGCCGTTCTGGCGGACAAGGGGTATTTCCCGCGGGAGGACCTCTGGACGCTGCGCAAGTTCCACAGCCATCTGCAGGGCCATCCCGATATGCGCAAGACCCCGGGTGTGGACGCCAACACCGGCTCGCTGGGCCAGGGCGTTTCCATTGCCGGCGGCATGGCGCTTGCCGCAAAGTATAAGGGCGAGAGCCACCGCGTGTTCGTCATCACCGGCGACGGCGAGAGCCAGGAGGGCCTGGTGTGGGAGGCCGCCATGTCCGCCGCCCACTATAAGCTGGACAACCTTACCGTTCTGCTGGACCACAACGGCCTGCAGATCGACGGCACCAATGACGAAGTGATGGGCGTGGGCGATATGATGGCCAAATACGAGGCTTTCGGCTTCGTGTGCGTAAAAGTGGACGGCCACGACATCGGCGCCGTTGTGGAGGCGGTGAACACGCCGCACCCGGGCAAGCCGCTGTTTGTCTGCTGCGAAACGCACAAGGGCCACGGCGTGTCCTTCATGGAAGACCAGGTGGGCTGGCACGGCAAGGCGCCGAACAAGGAGCAGTATGAGCAAGCGATGAAAGAACTGGGGGTATCCGACAATGGCTGAGAGCAAATCCCTGCGTATTGCCTACGGCGAGGCGCTGGCCGAGCTGGGCGCGGAGAACGACAAGATCGTCGTGCTGGACGCGGACCTTTCCAACGCCACCATGACCAACCGCTTTTCCGCGGTGTATCCGGACCGCTTTTTTGATTTCGGCATCGCCGAGGCCAACATGGCCTGCGCGGCCGCGGGCTTTGCCCACGAGGGGCTGATCCCCTTCATCAGCACGTTCGCGCTGTTCGGCGCGGGCCGCGCTTACGAGCAGATCCGCAATTCCATCGCGTATGTGAACGCCAATGTGAAGTTCGGCTTTTCCCATTCCGGCCTGTGCGTGGGCGAGGACGGCGGCAGCCACCAGAGCATAGAGGACATCGCCCTGATGCGCGTGATGCCCAATATGACGATCTTCGTGCCCTGCGACGCCGTTGAGGTGCGCAAGGCCGTGCGCGCGGCCGCGGCCATCGAAGGCCCGGTGTATATCCGCGTGGCGCGCCCGGTGTGCGAATGCTTCACCGACGAGAGCACGCCCTTTGTGCCCGGAAAGGCGAACATCATGCGCGAGGGCGGCGACGTGGCCATCATCGCCATGGGCCTGATGGTGGCCGAGGCGCTGAAGGCCGCCGACCTGCTGGCGGCGGAGGGCATCCGGGCCACTGTGGTGAACATGCACACGGTGAAGCCGCTGGACGAGGATGCGGTTTTGTCCGTGGCTGAAAAATGCGGCGCCGTTGTGACGGCCGAGGAGCATTCCGTCATCGGCGGGCTGGGCTCCGCGGTGGCCGAGGTGCTGGCGGGCAGGTCCGGCGCCAAATTCGCGCGCGTGGGCATCGAGGACCGGTTCGGCCAGTCCGGCACGCCCGCGGAGCTGTTTGCAGACTACGGCCTGACAGCGGAGAACATTGCCGAAAACGCCCGCCGCCTGGTGAAGTAAGCGCGAAAAAACAGGTTGACTTTGTTTCCGTTTATTCGGCTTTTTCGCTGGATTCTTACAAAAAAATTACAGTTTGCCATTCTTTCCCGCAAAACCCTTAAATTTACAAATATTTTTCCTGAAAACTGCAACATTTTGGCCCTCTGCGTCGTATACTAAGCAGAGGGCACAAAAAGCAGTGTCCCGGATTGAAGCGTGGACGGCGGCGCCAAAGGCGCAGCCGACGGAAAATATGCGGAAAGGGCGTGTGGAATTTATGACGACTTCGATCACTTCTTTTATGGACAACCTCAAACAGATTTTTGGGCTGGTTTATTCAGACACGCCCACCGAATCCTACGAGGAAAGCGAAGAGTACGAGGACTGAGCTTTGTGCGAAAGCGCAGCCGGCCTTTATAAAAGCGTCCCGGGCGGTTTTGCCGCCAACCTCTGAGGGACACCGGACGCTTTGTGCTGCGCAGCCGGTTTCCGGTTTCCCTCAGTTCTCCTTTCCGTCCGGCGCACAAAAGGGCAATTTCGCGCACTTCGCACACAAAATTGCCTTTTGTACGGTAGAGGTATTTGCCCGCCCGGCGCACGTCCGGACGGGCAAACGTTTTTTATCTTTTTCGACAGGCTGGGGCGGGCACCTTTTCAGGTGCCCGCCTTTTTTGCGTTTGTCCGTTTGCACGCCGGCAAAACGCCCGCCAACGTGTCTTTCGCGCGCCCGTGCGGAGAAACGCTGCGGTTCCCAAAGAAGATACGCCCGGAGACGTGTTTCGACACGGTCAAAAACGGTTCGGCGTCGAAAACTTTCACAGAAAAAGGGTTGATTTTTACAGGGACGCCCCTTATAATTGAAACAGAAGTGGGGTAAAGTGGGTAAAAGTGGGGAAACTCCCCCATGTGCCGGGAAGGTGGTGGCTGGAAATGCTGATCGGCGAGTACAGCTATGCCATCGACGACAAGGGGAGGCTCAATTTCCCGCCCAAATTCCGCGAGGCCATGGGCGGCACTTTCATCGTCACCCGCTGGCTGGACGACTGTCTGGTGGCGTTTCCGGAAGACGAATGGGAGCGCATTTCCGCACTTCTGTCCGAAAAAAGCATGGTGAAATCCCGTGACGTGCAGCGCTTTCTGTACGCCACCGCCGTGGAGGCGTCGCCGGACAAGCAGGGGCGCATCCTGCTGCCCGCCAACCTGCGCCAGCATGCGAAGCTGGAAAAGGACGTTACGGTCATCGGCGTGGGCCGCCATGCCGAGATATGGAACACGCAGGCCTGGCAGCAGATGAACGAGCGCCTGCGCAGCGGGCCCATCGCCGCCGCCATGGAAGAATTGGAGTTTTAAGCCATGAGTTTTCATCACATCCCTGTCCTCCTCGCGGAATGCATCGACGGCCTTGCCATCCGGCCGGACGGCATTTATCTCGACGGCACCGCGGGCGGGGCAGGGCATTCAAAAGAGATCGCCGCGCGCCTCACGACCGGCCGCCTCATCGCGCTGGACCAGGACCCCGACGCCGTGGCCGCCGCGTCGCAGCGCCTGGAAGGGCTGCCCGCCACGGTGGTGCAGAGCAATTTCCGCTATGCGGACCGGGCGCTGGCCCAGCTTGGCGTGGACGGGCTGGACGGCGTGCTGCTGGACCTGGGGGTTTCCTCACACCAGCTGGACGAGGTCTCGCGCGGCTTTTCGTATCAGGGCGACGCGCCGCTGGACATGCGCATGAGCCAGAGCGGCCCCACGGCCGCCGACCTTGTGAACACCGCCTCCCGCGCGGAATTGTGCCGTATCCTCAAGGAATACGGCGAGGAGCCGTATGCCTGGCAGATCGCCGGGAAGATCGAAAGCGCCCGCGCCGCCGCGCCCATTGAAACGACGGCGCAGCTGGTGCAGGCCGTCGCCTCGGCGCTGCCGCCCGCGGTGCGCCGCAAGGACAAAAACCCCGCGCGCCGCACCTTCCAGGCGCTGCGCATCGCCGTGAACGGTGAGCTGGACGCACTGAGCGAAGGGCTGGACGTGCTGTTTGCCGCACTGAAGCCGGGCGGGCGCATGTGCGTCATCACGTTCCATTCCCTGGAGGACAGGCTCGTCAAGCAGCGGTTCCGCCAGTGGGCCACGGCCTGCACCTGCCCGCCGGAGTTCCCGGTGTGCGTATGCGGCGGGAAGGCCAGGGCAAAGCTCATTACCAAAAAGCCCGTTGAGGCAGCCGCCGGGGAACAGGCGGAAAACCGCCGTGCGCGCAGCGCAAAGCTGCGCATACTGGAAAAGCTGTAACGCGGCCGGGGCCGCATTGCATATTTGAGGCAACGCCGCACAATTCACGGCTGAAGCCTTAAGCGCCGCCTCGCTTGCAGATTTTTCGGCAGCCGTCACAAAAATGCTCGCGAATACACAAAGTATTCGCTGCGCTTTTTGTTTAACCTGCCAAAAAACCGGCCGGCGCGATTCGACGCTTAGAATTGTACGGTATTGCCTTGAAACAAAAAAGAAAGGAGAGAGGACGCCATGCAGACGAATGCAGCGTACGACCTTGAGCGGTTCGCTCCGCGGGAGCAAAAGCCGCGTCTGCGCGTGGCCGGGCAGCCAAAGCCCAAACGGGGGCTGGCGCGGTACAATTTAAAATGGATCAAAGCCGTGGCGTTCGCTTCCGTGTTTCTGGCGCTGGTTTGCAGCGTGCTGTACTCGCAGGTGCAGTCCACTGAGCTTTCGGCCCAGATCCGCACGCAGGAGGACACCCTGGCCGACCTTCAGAGCGAATATACATACCTGTCCAATGAGATGGAAATGAAAACAAACCTTTCGGCGGTGCAGGAATATGCAACGAATACGCTGAAAATGGTAAAGATGGACCGCTCACAGGTGACGTATGTGACCACCGGGCAGGAGAACAAGGTGGAGCGCTCGGACACCGGGCTGGCCCGCCTGGCGGGCGAGATATCGCAGACGGTGGCCAGCTTTATGGAATACCTCACGCCCTGAATCAATAAGTATTATCACCGCCTTTCTTCCTCTGCCGAGCCGTTCGTGCGGGAAAAGCCGGTGATAATTCTTTTTATGCCCGCGTTCGACCGTTTGCGCGGCTGGCCCGCGCCCCTTGACAACAGCGATATCCCGGGAGGCAGAGATGAAAAAACAGCCGGAACACAATCGAAAGAACGTACCGCCGCAGGACACGGCGAAGGCGCCCAAGAGCGCGGTGTCCCGCAGCATGCGCACGCGCGCCATCGTGCTGGCCGCGCTGTTCGTGCTGGTGGGCTTTGGGGCCGTTGTATACAACCTGTACCAGCTTCAAATCGTGCAGCACGACGAACTGGCCGCCCGCGCCGAAAACCAGCAGCTTGCGGACGAGACCATCACGCCCAACCGCGGCGTTATCTACGATTCCGATATGAAGGTGCTGGCCCGCAGCAACAAGGTGTGGACGGTGGTCGCCTCGCCCCGGGACATGGCCAAAAGCGGCACGAATATCAACGACGTTGCCGTAAAGCTGGCCGAGCTGCTGGAGCTGGACGCCCAGAGTATTTTGGAAAAGCTTCAGAAGAGCGAAAGCAACTATCAGCTCATCAAGCGGCAGATCGAAAAGCCGGTGGCGGACGCCATCACGGCCTGGATCACCGAGTATAACGCATCGGACAAGGGAAAAGATACTCCTGTCGCGGGCATCAGCCTGGTGCAGGACGCGAAGCGTTATTATCCCTACCAGACGCTGGCCTCCACGATCATCGGCTTTGTGAACGCGGACGGCGACGGCGTGCTGGGCATCGAGAGCTATTACAACGATACGCTCAAGGGCACCGCCGGGCGCGTGGTGGGCATGAAGAACGCCTGGGGGTACGATTTGCCAAACGGCACCTACGAGGCGGCCTATGACGCCGAGGACGGCAACGGCCTGGTGCTGACGCTGAACGCCAGCATCCAGAGCACATTGGAAAAATACCTGCAGAACGCCGTGGACCAGTATCATGTGGAAAACCGTGCGGTGGGCATCGTGATGGACGTGAACACGGGGGCGATCCTGGCCATGGCGACGATGCCGGACTACAACCTGCAGGACCCTTACACCATTGCGGACGAGGCGCTGGCGGCACAGATCGCGGCCATTGCGGATGAAAACGAACGGGCGGACGCGAAATATACCGCGCAGTGGGCGCAATGGCGCAACAAGGCGGTGGCCGACCTGTACTACCCCGGCTCGGTGTTCAAGGTCATCACGGCTTCGGCCGCGCTGGACTCCGGCGCGGCGAACCTGAACACCTCGTACACCTGCAAGGGCTCCATCACCGTGGCGGGCCGCACCATGCGGTGCGCGCACACCAACCACGGCACGCTGGACTTCTTCGGCGGCCTGGACGGCTCGTGCAACCCCTACTATGTCACGCTGGGGCAGATGATGGGGGCGGAGACGTTCTGCAATTATATGCAGGCCTTCGGCTTCTACGAGAAAACGGGCGTCGACATGGACGACGAGGGAACGACACAGTACGTCCCGCTGGAAAGAATGGGGCCCGTGGAGCTGGCCTCCTCCGCCTTCGGCCAGACGACGTCCACCACGCCCATCCAGATGATCACAGCAGCCTGCGCCGTCATCAACGGCGGATATCTGGTACAGCCGCACGTGGTGAAGCAGGTGCTGGACGCGGACGGGAATATCGTTGAAAACGTGGAGCCGGAAGTGAAGCGGCAGGTGCTCTCGGCCGAGACCAGCGCCACCATGCGCGAGCTGCTGACGAGAAGCGTAAATATGACGGCTGCGGACGGCAAGACGCTGATCGGCGGCAACAAGACGGGCTACGTGGCCGGCTATAAGGCGGGCGGCAAATCCGGCACCAGCCAGCGCAAGCAGGCGCTGTCGGACGAAGAGCAGACCTATTATTCCTCTTACTGGGGCTTCGCGCCCGGGGACGACCCGCAGATCGCGGTGCTGGTGATGCTGGACACGCCGCACGACGAACAGGGAACCTATTACGGCGGCCGTCTGGCCGCGCCCGTGGTGCAAAGTGTGCTGGACGAGGCGCTCCAGACGCTGGGGGTGCCCAAGGAGTACACCGAGGCGGAGCTGGCAAAGGTGGAGACGGCGGTGCCCAACGTGGTGGGCTCCAGTGTGAACGCCGCCGCCGGCAAGCTGCGCGAATCCGGCTTCAATGTGGACATCGAGCGCGCCACAGGCGATACCGTTCTGTATCAGTACCCGGCGGCGGGCACCATCGTGCCGCGCCAGTCCACGATCATCCTGTATTCGGAGGACCGCTCCGAGAGCGGCGGCGACCTTGTCACGGTGCCGAACCTGACGGATATGAGCTACGACGCGGCGTGCGCCACGCTGAAATCGCTGGGTCTGAACGTCAGCGAAAAGGGCGTGACGGGCGGCGGCAGCACCATCGTGGTCACAGAGCAGGACATTGCGGCCGATACGCAGGTGGAGATCGGGTCTGTCATCGAGGTGACGTTCCACGATACCACCGTTCTGGATTAACAGGCCGCGTCAGGGCGGCGGGCCGCGCGGCGCGGCACGAAAGGGGAGTGCATCCATGGAGTTACAGGTATTGTTCAGCGGCGTGCCGTATACCGGCACGCTGCCGCAGGGCGAGGCGGTGCTCGTTACGCAGGATTCCCGCCGGGCCTGCCCGGGCGCGGTGTTCGTGTGCGCCAGGGGCATGACGACCGACGGGCACGACCACGCGCGCAAGGCGCTGGAGGCGGGCGCCGTGTGCATCGTCACCGAGCGTCCGCTGGGCCTGCCCGGCGAGGTGCAGGTGGCCTCCGGCCGCAAGGCATACGCGCAGCTGTGCCAGAATTTTTTCGGCCGTCCCGCCGAAAAGCTGCGGCTGGTGGCCGTCACGGGCACCAACGGAAAAACCACCGTCACCACGCTCATCAAGCAGACGCTGGAGCAGGCGGGCTGCAAAGCGGGGCTCATTGGCACCATCCACACCGAGATCGACGCCATGGACGTGCCCGCAAAATATACCACGCCCGAGCCGTGGGACCTGAACGCGCTGTTCAGCCGCATGGTGCTGGCGGGCTGCACGTTCGCGGTAATGGAAGCCAGCAGCCAGGCGCTGGACCAGCTGCGGCTGTGGGGCCTTACCTTTGAGGTGGGCGTGTTCACGAACCTGACGCAGGATCATCTGGATTATCACAAGACCTTTGAAAACTATTTCGCCGCGAAGAAAAGCCTGTTCAGCCAGGTGAAGCACATGGTGGTGAACCTGGACGACAGCTACGGCCGCCGCCTGCTGGACGAGGTGCAGGGGCCGGAGCGCATCACCTTTTCCGCAGGCGACGACGCGGCGGATTACACCGCCCGCAACATCCGGCTCTCGGCCTCGGGCGTGAAGTTCGAGATGGTGGGCCGCGGCTTCATCCAGCGCATCGATTTCCCCATGCCCGGGGATTACTCGGTGCACAACGCGCTGGCGGCGGCCGCCGCGGCCATTGCGCTGGGCATCCCCGCGCGGGACGCCGCGGCCGCGCTTTCGGCCTCCCGCGGGGTGCGCGGCCGGTGCGAGGTGCTGTATCACGGCGCGTTCACCATCCTGTGCGACTATGCCCACACGGGCGACGCCATTGAAAAGGTGCTCGCGGGCGTTGCGCCTTTCGTGGAGGGGCGGCTGGTGGTGCTGTATGGCTGCGCGGGCGAGCGCGATGCAAAAAAACGCCCGCTGATGAGCGAAGCCGTGGTGAAATATGCTGATTTTGCAGTTTTAACGTCGGATAATCCCCGCAAGGAAGATCCTTGTGCTATAATAAAGGACGCCGAGCCGGTGCTGGCCGCTTCGGGCAAGCCGTACATCGTGGAGGTGGAGCGGCGCACGGCTGTGAACCGGGCGCTGGATATGCTGCGCCCGGGCGATGTGCTGGCGCTGTGCGGAAAGGGCCACGAGGATTACCAGGTCATCGACGGGGTGACCCTTTACCTGGACGAACACAGGATCGTCCGCGAGTGGCTGGAGCGCAAAGGGCTGGACAAAGCCTGACGCCGCCCGGCGAGTATTCAGAGCATGGAGGATTGTATATGCAGCCTGTTTTGTCGAGTGTGCTGCTGCGGGGGCTGGGCGCCCTGGCAGGGGACCCGGAGATCGCGTCGGTGGTGACGGACAGCCGGGAGGCCGGGCCGGGGAGCCTGTTCGTGTGCATCCGGGGCGAGCGCGTGGACGGCCACGATTACGCGCTCCGGGCGCTGGAGGCCGGAGCGGCGGGCGTTGTGGTGCAGCGCCCGGTGCCGGGCGTGCCGCCGGAGAAATGCGTGCAGGTGCCGGACGCGCTGGATGCGATGATCCGGCTGGGCGCGAACTACCGCGCGCTGTACAGCCCGCTGCTGGCGGGCGTGACGGGCAGCGTGGGCAAAACGACGACAAAAGAGTTCTGTTACGCGGTATTTTCGGCTTTCGGCAAAACGCTCAGGACACAGGGGAACCAGAACAACGAGATCGGCATGCCGAACACGCTGTTCCGCCTGGACAAAAGCGTGGAGTACGCCGTGGTGGAGATGGGCATGCAGGGCCTGGGCGAGATCCGGAAGCTGACGCTGGCGGCAAAGCCTGCGGGCGCTGTCATCACCTGCATCGGGCGCTCCCATCTGGAGCAGCTGGGCACGCGGGAAAATATCCTCAGGGCAAAGCTGGAGATCTGCGAGGGGCTGCCGCAGGGCGCGCCGCTGGTGGTGAACGGCGACGACGATTATCTGCCCGGCGCGGCCGTCCGGCCGGACCTTGAGAAGGTGCTGTTCGCCGTTGAAAACCCGGACGCGGACGTGCGGGCGCTGGATATCGTTTCCGGGGCGGAGGGCACGCGGTTCACCATCGCGGACAAGGCGCACGGAAGCCTGCCCGCGTATATCCCGGCCATGGGCCTGCACAATGTGCGCAACGCGCTTTCGGCTTATGCGCTGGCCACGCGCCTGGGCCTTGCACCGGCCGCTGCGGCCGCGGCGCTGGCGAATTATCAAACGACGGGCCACCGCCAGCATGTGGTGGAGCACGGCGGCGTGACGGTCATCGAGGACTGCTACAACGCGAACCCCGACAGCATGCGCGCCGCGCTGCTGACGCTGAAGGAATATCCTGTCCGGGGACGGAGGGTCGCGGTGCTGGGCGATATGTTCGAGCTGGGCGCCATCACCCGGCAGGCTCACGCCGAGGTGGGCGCGCTGGCGGCGCGCTGCGGTGTGGACCTGCTGCTGACCGTGGGCGGGGCCATGCGGACCGGCCGCGACAGCGCCGCCGCACTGGGCGCGAACGCGGTGCATTGCAGGGACAAGGACGAAGCGCTGGCCCGCCTTACGGCGTACTGCCGCCCGGGCGACGCGGTTTTGGTGAAGGCCAGCCACGGCATGGCGTTCGAGACGATTCTGGACGGGTTTTACAAAGCCGTGCCCAGGGATTAAAGGCAGCACCGCACAATTCATGGCTGACGCCTTAAGTGTCGCCCCGCTTGCATATTTTCCGGCAGTTGTCACAAAAAGCCTCGCAAATGCGCAAAGTATTCGCTGCGTTTTTTGTTTAAACTGCCAAAAAAATCTGCCGGCGCGATTCAACACCTGGGATTGTGCGGCATTGCCTGAAAATAAAAGAAAGCCGGGTGCCCAGCGGAAAGACCGTGCGCATCGGGCCGGGACGCGGCGCGGCCGCGCAAAAATTACCGGGAGCGTGTAAATTATGGAAAAATATGCCCTTATGGCGGCGGCCTTCGGCGCGCTGGCGATCACAGCGGCCTCCGGCCTGCTGATCATCCCCGCGCTGCGCAGGCTTCACTTCGGCCAGACCATCAAGGAGATCGGCCCCACCTGGCACCAGGGCAAAAACGGCACGCCTACCATGGGCGGTTTGACGTTTTACCTGGGTGTCCTTGTGGGCGTGGTGCTGGGCTATACGGTTCTGGCGCTCAGCGTGCCCAGCCTGCTGGGGGGCTGGCTTTCCGGCACCAGCGTCTCGCTGTTCATCGGCGTGCTGACGGCTTACGCCTTCGGCCTGGTGGGCTTTGTGGACGACTATATCAAGGTGGTGAAAAAGCGCAACCTGGGCCTGATGGCGCGCTATAAGATCGTGGCGCAGGTGCTCATCACCGGGGCGTACCTTTCCTCGCTGTATCTCAACGGAACGCTGTCCACCATCGTGACGCTGCCGCTGCTGGGCGCGGTGGACTTCGGCTGGTTCTTTTACGTCCTCTCGTTCCTCCTCATCATCGGCATGGTGAACGCCGTCAACCTGACGGACGGCATCGACGGGCTGGCGTCCAGCGTCACCTTTGTTGTAATGATGGGCTTCATGTTTATCGCCAGCCTTTTGGGAAACACTACCATGGCGCTGTTTGCCGCGGCCGTGGCGGGCGGCTGCGCGGGCTTCCTTGCGTGGAACTTTTACCCGGCCAAAACGTTTATGGGCGATACGGGCAGTATGTTCCTGGGGGGCGCGGTGGTGGCCGTGGCTTACGGCATCGGCCGGCCGGAGCTGCTCCTTTTCATGGGTGTTATCTACCTGATCGAGGCGTTCAGCGTGATGCTGCAGGTAACATATTTCAAGCTGACCCACGGCAAGCGTATTTTTAAAATGAGCCCCATCCACCACCACTTTGAAATGTGCGGGTGGAGCGAGGTGAAGATCGTCTCCGTGTTCAGCTTCATCACGCTGGTGGGCGTGGTGCTGGGCGGTATTTTTGTCTACGTATCCTGATTCCCCAATAAGCAGCCTGTGCCGATGCGGCCGGCGCGGGCAATTTTGTATCTTCGGAGGTTCCCGATGCCAGAAGCAGCCAAAAAGTTAAAACGCAAGTCCGAGGCCCGCATCCGGCTGCTCAGCCAGCCGCCGCTGGACTGGCCGCTGGCCATCATCGTGCTGACGCTGGTGGTGTTCGGGCTGGTGATGCTGTTCAGCGCCAGCTATGCCACGGCGTATTACCGCTTCAAGGGCGACAGCTTCCACTTCATCCGCCAGCAGGCGCTGTTCGCCGCGGTGGGCGTGGTCGTGATGTTCGTCGCGTCCCACGTGGATTACCACATCTTCCACAAATTTGCGTGGCCCATCATGGCCGTCACGGTCGTACTGCTCATCGTCGTGCTCTTCATGCCGGAGCTGAACGGCGCGAAGCGGTGGATATTCCTGCCCATCGGCGGCAATCTGCAGCCCTCGGAGGTGGCGAAGTTCGCGGTCATCGTGCTGTTCGCGCACATCATTTCCATCAACCATAAGCGCATGAAGACCTTTGCCTACGGCGTGCTGCCCTTCGTCGTCATCCTCGGCGTGATCGCGGGGCTGATGCTGCTGGAGCCGCATCTTTCGGGCACGGTGCTCATTTTGGGCATCGGGGGACTGATGATGTTTGTGGGCGGCACGGGGCTTGTGTGGTTCGGCCTTGCCATCGCGGGCGTTGTGGCGGGCGTGGCGGGCGCCGTTGTGCTGGTGCCGGACCTTGTGCCCTACGCCATGAGCCGCATCGAAAGCTGGCAGAACCCGTGGCTGGACGCCCAGGGCGACGGCCACCAGATCATCCAGAGCATGTACGCCATCGGCTCGGGCGGGCTGACGGGCCTTGGCATCGGCAACTCCAAGCAGAAACACCTGTACCTGCCCGAGCCGCAGAACGACTTTATTTTCTCCGTCATCTGTGAAGAGCTGGGCTTTATCGGCGCGCTGCTGGTGATTTTCCTTTTTGTGGCGCTTTTGCTGCGGGGCATTTATGTGGCGTGGCACGCAAAAGACAAATTCGGCTCCATGCTGGTGGTGGGCGTTATCGTGCAGGTGACGCTGCAGGCGGTGCTGAATATCGCCGTGGTGACGAAGACCATTCCGAACACGGGCATCAGCCTGCCGTTTTTTTCCTACGGAGGCACGTCCCTGCTGATGCTGCTGGGCGAGATGGGCGTTGTGCTTTCGGTCTCCCGCCAGGGCGGCGCGGAGAAGGTATAGCGGCGCGCGGCAGGGCCGCGCGTCTGCATTTTTATTTTTTGAGCGGGGGGCAGACCGCCGGTGAAAAGTTTTCCGGCGCGGCCCGGCGCCTGGAACCGTGCGGTATTGCGCGAAAGCAGGAGGTACCTATGCGTGTATTGATCGCCGCCGGCGGCACAGCCGGACACATCAACCCGGCGCTCGCCATTGCGGGCGCGCTGAAAAAACGCCATCCGGACGCGGAGATACACTTCGCCGGACGGCAGAAGGGAATGGAGTACGGCCTTGTCTCCAAGGCGGGTTATGCGTTCCATCCCATCGAGGTGAACGGCATCCAGCGCCGCCTGACGCCGAAGAACATCGCGCGGAACCTGGTTGCCCTTTGGCACCTGGCGCTGAGCGGCCCGCGCGCCGGCGCCATCCTGCGGGAGGTAAAGCCGGACCTTGTCATCGGTGCGGGCGGGTACGTCAGCGGGCCGGTGGTGCAGGCCGCGGCCCGCAGGGGCATCCGCACGGCCATTCACGAGCAGAACGCTTTCCCCGGCGTGACCAACAAGATCCTGGCAAAGCAGGTGGACCTGGTGTTCGCGGCCATGCCCGACGCCGTGCAGCGTCTGGGCGCGCCGGACAAGACGGTCGTTACGGGCAACCCGGTGCGGGAGGAGATGTTCCGGCAGGACCGTCCCGCCGCACGCCGCGCGCTGGGCGCGAAGGAGGGGCAGGCCGTCATCATCTCCTTCGGCGGCAGCCTGGGCGCGCAGGTGCTGGGCGAACGCGTGGCCGATTTGGCAAAATGGGAGATCGCGCAGCGTGATTTCCTTCATGTGCATGCGACGGGCAGCATTGAAAAAGCGGATTTTGCAGCCCTTGCCGCGCGGCTGGGCATCGACCACAGCCCGAAGTTCATCATCCGGGAGTACATCGACAACATGCCGGAGATGCTGGCCGCGGCGGACCTGGTCATCAGCCGGGCGGGCGCGCTGACGCTGGCGGAGATCGCGGCCGTGGGGCGCGCCTCGGTGCTCATCCCGTCGCCCAACGTGGCGGAAAACCACCAGTACCACAACGCCATGCAGCTGCAGAAGCTGGGCGCGGCCGTTGTGGTTGAGGAAAAGGAGCTGACGGGCGAGAAGCTCATCGGCATCGTCGACAAGCTGACGAAGGACCCTGCGGAATTGATGCTCATGGGGGCGAAAGCGCGTGCGCTGGCCCAGCCGGATTCGCTGGATAAGATCTGCGAAAATCTGGACCAATTGATGAAAACCACAGCGTAAACGGCGCGCTTTTAACACAAACGGCCCTGTTTGCATAGGATGGGTTACAGTCTGGGACACTGGGCTCCATTCTACGAAACGGGGTGCGGGATATGGAAATTTTGACGATCAGCGGAGGCAGCGGCCTTTTTGGAGAGGTGCGGATACCCGGCGCAAAGAACAGTGTGCTGCCCATCATGGCGGCGTCGGTGCTGTGCCGCGGCACGGTGACGCTCACGGACGTGCCGCATCTGTCCGACGTGGAGGCTTCGGCGCGCATCCTGCAAAGCGTGGGCTGCAAGGTCCTGCTGGAGAATGGGCGCGCCGTCATTACGCCGCCGGAATTTCCGGGCAGCGCAGTGCCGGAGCCGCTGATGCGCGCGATGCGCTCCTCGCTGTTCTATCTGGCGCCGCTGCTGGCCCGCACGGGCCGCGCGGACATCTATACGCCCGGCGGCTGCCGCCTGGGCGCGCGGCCCATTGATATGCATCTTTCCGGCCTTGAGAAGATGGGGGCGCATATCACGGAGAAGGACGGCGGCGCGCTGGAGGTCACTGCCCCGGACGGCCTTGCGGGCGCGGATATCTGCCTGCGCTTCCCCAGTGTGGGCGCCACCGAGACGCTTCTCATGGCGGCGGCCGCAGCCAGAGGAGAGACGGTGCTGCGCGGCGCGGCCGTGGAGCCGGAGGTGACGGATCTGGTGCGCTTTTTGCAGGGCGCGGGCGCGGATATCACAGGCGTCGGCACGCGGGTGCTGCACATCCGCGGCCGGGAGCTGCTGATGGGCACGCAGCATGCCGTCTGCCCGGACCGCATTACCGCGGCCACCGTGCTGTGCGCTGTGGCGGGCTGCGGCGGCGAGGTGCTGCTCACCAATACCTGCAACGCCCATCTGGCCGAGGTGCTGCGCATCCTGCGCAGGGCCGGATGCATGGTGTCGGTCTCGGGGGACAGCTCTGTGGCGCTGGCAAGCTCGGGCGCTCTGCGCGCCGCGGGAGGGTGGGATACGGGCGTGTATCCATCGTTCCCAACGGACGCGGCACCCCTGATGGCGGCGGCGCTGCTGCGGGCGCAGGGGGAAAGCCGTGTGACGGACACGATTTTTGAAAACCGTTTTGCCTGCGCCGAAGGCTTTTTGCGGCTGGGTGCCAGCGTGAATGTTTGCGGCCGGACGCTGCATGTCCACGGCATGGACCTGCTGAACGGAGCGGACGTGGAAGCGCCCGACCTGCGCGGCGGGGCGGCGCTGGTCATCGCCGCGCTGCAGGCACAGGGCAGCACCCGCGTCATGGGCGCGGAGCATATCAGCCGCGGCTACGAGGACATTGCGGCGCTGCTTGCACCGCTGGGGGCGCGCATCACGCGCAGCTGGGGTGAACCGTGCGGGCGCGGTTGCCGGAATGCCGGGACCGTGCTATGATAATAGAAAACTCCGGGCCGGGGGAGAAGGGCCGGCCGGTCCGCATCCGCACGGCCGTGCGGCGGCAGGGGCAGGTGAAACAAAAAGAGCTCCCGCTGCATGCGGCGCCGGGCCGCAAAGACGTTGATGAGAAAGGAGTGGCGCGTTTTGGCACGCAGCACGCCGCCGCAGAAACCCGTTTATCCAAAAAACGAACCGCAGCCGCGCCGCCAGGCGCCGCAGCGGCCCGTGTATACATACGATGCGGATGTGCCCAGGCAGCCGCGCAAGCCCGCGGGCGGGCGAGTCGTGTACGATTATAACAAATCGGCAGGGGCGTCCTCCGGCGTGCCCGCCGGTTCCCCGGCCCGTCCTGCGGCTCCGTTCGTGAATACGGCGCCGCAGGCCCCGCAGCAGGGGCGGGGAACCGCGCCGGCCGCCGGAAACAACGCGGGCATTCCGGAGCCGCGGCAGCCTCGCGACGGGGGCTCGCAGGCCCGCGGCCGGGAGGAAATATACGGCCGGCCGCCGCGTTCCCAGGCACAGGCCGAGGCACAACGGCGCCCGCAGCAGGACGTGCGCCGTACGCCTCAGCGGGAAGAGCCGCGCTGGCGCGCTCTGCCGGAACAGGAGGCGGAGCTGAAGCCGCGCCCGGGCGTGTACGACCAGAGCGCGGACAGGCCCCGCCAACCCCGCGCAAACAGCGCTTCGCCCGGCCCGGCCCGCACGCCGGGCGGGCCGCCGCCGGGGAAAAGCGGAAAGGCCCGGAAAAAGCGGAGGAAAAAGCGTCCGCCCCGCCCCCTCACACCGGGCGAAGCGCGCCGCCGCCGCGTCCGGCGCGGCATTCTGGCGGGCGTGCTGATCGCCGTGCTGCTGGCGGCCGGGTTCCTGATCTCGGCGGCCGTGCTGTTTAAGATCGAGACAGTCACCGTCGAATCTCCCGACGGGCAGCTGGCCTACGACGACAGCCAGATCGTCGCGGCTTTCGGCCAGCCGGCGGGGGAAAACCTGTTCGGGTTCAATACGGCGGAGGCGCAGCAGGCCATCGCCGCGGCGCTGCCGTATCTGGAGAGCGTGGAGATCAAGCGCCGCCTGCCGGACACCGTGGTCATCACAGCTACGCCCGCGGTGGAGACCTACACCGTGGAGAGCGCGGCGGGCTGGGCGGTTCTGAGCCAAAGCTACAAGGTGCTGCGTGTGGATGCCGAGGCGCCCGCGGGGCTTGTGCGCATCGACGGCGCGCAGGCCGACGCGCCCGCGCCGGGCCAGCCGGTGAAGTTTACCGAGGAGGACAAGCTGTCCGTCCTGCAGACCGTGCTTTCCAAGGCGCAGGCGCAGGGGCTTGGCCCCATCAGCGAGGTGGACCTGACGAACACGCTGGAACTGAGCTTTCTGTATCAGGACCGCATCCGCATCGTGCTGGGCACCACCAACGACCTGGATTATAAAATCAAATGGGCGTGGGAAATGGTGACCCCCGGCCAGACCAGCGACAGCCTGGGCGAGGAAGAGCGGGGCACTCTGGACGTGAGCTCCCGCGGGGAGGACGGCCTTGGCCGCGCCCGCTGGCGCGCGGGCGTGCTGTGAGAGCACCGGGCGTAACCGACTATATATACTTTATTTTTACATAATCTTGGAATGGCTATTGAAATCAAATCTGAAATCTGGTATCCTAATACTTAGTGTATAGTACAAAATTGTCTTTAGGGGGAATTCTCGTGGCATTTATCCTCGATGAAGAACTGCAGAATATAACGAACATCAAGGTCATCGGCGTGGGCGGCGGCGGCGGAAACGCTGTCAACCGCATGGTGCAAAGCGGCCTGCGCGGTGTTGAATTTATCAGCATGAATACCGATCAGCAGGCGCTGTTTGCCTCCAAAGCCACACAGAAGGTGCAGCTTGGCGCGAAGCTGACGAAGGGACGCGGCGCGGGCGCCGACCCCGAGATCGGCCAGCGCAGCGCGGAGGAGAGCCGCGACGAGATCGCCACCGCCCTCAAGGGCGCGCAGATGGCCTTCATCACCGCCGGTATGGGCGGCGGCACGGGCACGGGCGCCGCGCCTGTGGTGGCCGAAGTGGCCAAGGAGCTTGGCATTCTTACCGTGGGCATCGTCACGAAGCCCTTTGCCTTTGAAGGCAAGCGCAAAATGAACATGGCCGAGATCGGCATCGCCGGCCTGCTGGAGCGTGTGGATTCCCTCATCGTCATCCCCAACGAGCGCCTGAAGCTCATCAGCCAGGAAAAGATCACGCTGCTGAACGCTTTTGAAGCGGCCGACAATGTGCTGCGCCAGGGCGTGGAGAGCATCTCCTCGCTGATCAATGTGGCGGCCTTCATCAACCTGGACTTCGCGGACGTGCGCAGCATCATGAAGGACGCGGGTTACGCGCACATGGGCGTTGGTTCCGCCAAGGGCGTGAACAAGGCGGAGGACGCGGCCAACGCGGCCATTTCCAGCCCGCTTTTGGAGACGAGCATCTCCGGCGCGCGCGGCGTTATCATCAACATCACCTCCTCGCCGGACATCGGCCTGGACGATGTGGAAAAGGCCGCCAGCCTCATCACCAATTCCGCACACCCCGAAGCGAACATCATCTGGGGCGCCGCGTTCGACGAGAACCTGAAGGATGAGATGAGCATTACCGTCATCGCCACAGGCTTTGACGCGGGCCTTGTGGGCAGCGACCCCATGGACGTGCCGCAGAATGCGGCCACGTTCGGCGGCAAGGTGCAGGTAGCGTTCAAGAACGATACTGCGCCCGTGGCCCCGGCGCAGCCGGTGCAGCCCGTTGCTCCCACGCAGCCGGTGCAGCCCGCCCCCGCGGTGGAGGAAGACGACAACAGCTATTTCGACGATATCCTCGGCCTGCTGAACAACCGCGGAAACAACTGAGCAACCTTGGGAAAAGCGGGGCGTTAAGCCCCGCTTTTTTGGCTGAATGGCGCTGCGTGCGCCCCGGCCGCAGCACAGACGAAAGGAGGCGCGCGTGTGCAGACACTGGAGGAAAAACAGCAGGACGGCATGACGGGCGCCGGCCCGGAGACGGAATTTCATACCGAGCTTTTCGGCTTTAACCGGGTGGAGGTGCTGTCTTACATCGAGCGCATCTCCGCGGCAAACGCGGAGAAAGCGCGGGCGCTGGAGGACACCATCGCCGCGCTCCAAAAAGACCTGACAGGCGTGCGCCGGCAGGGAAGCACACTGGCGCAGAAGGCAAAGCAGGTATTCAACGAGCTGGAGAACCAGAAAAAACGTGCGGAGGACGCGGTGGCAGAGGCTGCCGCGCTGCGCACAGAGGTGGACAAGGCCAACGACGAGATCGCCGCGGTGCGCAGCCGCCTCTTTGCCCGGGAGCAGGAAAACGCCGCGCTGAAAAGCGACAATGCGCGGCTGAGCGAAACGGTGGACGATCTGACGCGCGCTTTGACACGCCGCGGCGCGCCGCTGCCGACCGGGCAGAACGCGTCCGCTTCGGGAAGCAGCGGCGACCAGGCCCTGCTGCAGCAGGCGCAGCTCAAGGCGCGGGACATTCTGCGCGCGGCTGACGCTCAGGCGACGGCGCACATTGAAAAGGCGAAAGAGGACGCCGCAGCCATTGTGGCCCAAGCAAAGGTGGAAAAGAGTAAAGCGAAGGCGGGGCTGGCGGAGTCCGCCGACGGCATTGCGGCCAGCATCGCTGTGCTGAAGGCGCAGCTTGCGGCGGTGGACGCCAAGATACTGGCGGCGACGGGCGATCTGCAGAAAGCCACCGACGGCATCACCGCCGCGCTGGGCAATACCGAGCGCAGCCTGTCCTCGCTTGGCGCGCAGGTGGAGCGTTTCCCTGAAAATGCGCCCGCCGCACAGCCGCAGCCGGCCCAACCGGCAGCGCCCCCAGCGCCGCAGGAGCCCGCTCCGGCCCGTGAATACGCTGTGCAGGAGCATGCGGCGTACCCTGTACGGGAGGGGCGGAGCGTTCGGGACGGGGCGGTTCCCGCTTTTGCGCCGGACAGCGAATACGACCGATATGTGCGCGCCCGCAGGGAAGAAGACGCCTATTACAGCGCTCTGCGCCGCGTGCGCTATGAAGATGAACTGCGCGACCGTTTTTATGAAGAGGAACGGCTTCGTCAGGAGGCCCTGCGCCGCATACGCTACGATGAAGCGCTGCGGGAACAGGAGTACGCGCGCCGCTGCGGCCCGGACCATCGCGCGCCTTATGCGGCCGCGCCGGAGGGCGGTTATCCTTTGTATGCATCCCGGAGGGACGACCGGTTTGACCGAGCGCCCGCCCTGGGGCGTGACGGAGGAGCGGCCGTTGTGCAGGCGAGAGAGGCGGATCTCCCGCAGACAGCGGCCGCCGGACGGCACGCTGCAGTCCAGCAGCCCATGGCGCCCATGCCGTCCTCTGTGCCGCCCGCGGCAGAGGAACCGCAGCAGGAGCTGCAGCCGCCGGCCTTTGAAGCCTCCCGCCCACGCTACCGCGCAACGAATGGCAGGCCGCTGCCGGGGCGCAACGTAACGCCTCAGGGAGACAGGCCCGCCGTCCTGGAGGAGCAATACGACGCGGTCCAGCACGCGGCTCGCGGCGGTGCGCCGGGCAATGCGCCTTATGATATTCCGGAAGCGCCGGCGCAGCCCGTGGTGCAGAAGGTGGAGATCCCGCAGGTGCCGCCGAAGGAGCCGCCGGAATCCGGCTCACAGATCCCGTTTGGAAAACCGCATGCACCGCGTGCCATGCCGTTTGCCCCGTTTGACCCCTATACGCCCCATACCGCGCCCTATATCGAACCGGACGCGGAGGCGGCCCGCATTTTGAACACGCCGCCGCCCCCGCCGCCGCGTGGGACGGAGGCGAAACAGCCCTATGTGCCGCAGCCCACGCCGATCGCGCCCAGCGTTCCGTTGTCGGGACCCTATGCCAGGCCGTCCGCCGCGGCGGTGGCGGGCACGCCGCAGGCGCAGCCTGCGCCCGCGCGCACCGAAGAGCCTGTGATCATCCCTTATTCCGCGCCCATCCCTCCGATGGGAAGTAAGGCGGATGCGGGAGAAGCGGCCGCTGCTTCAGCGGCCCGGAAGGGGGAGGCTTCCCCGGCGGCGCCTGTATCCGGGCAGAAGAAGCCGGAAATGCAGCGCGCGCAGGAGCCTTCTGCACCGTCTGTGGGAGCTGCCGCGAAACCTCCGGTGTTCACTGCGCCGCGCGGCCAGCAAAAGCAGGGGTCCGCGCTGTCGGACGACCTGCTGGCCAATTTGAACGCGCTGCTCAACGGAGGGCAGGAACCGTAAGGCCGTCCGGGCCGAAGCCTTAAAATAAGGGCAACACCGCACAATTCTAAGTGTCGAATCGCGCCGGCAGATTTTTTGGCAGGTTAAACAAAAATGCTCGCGAATACTTTGTGTATTCGCGAGCATTTTTGTGACAGTTGCCGGAAAATCTGCAAGCGAGGTGACGCTTAAGGCATCAGCCGTGAATTGTGCGGTGTTGCCTAAGACCGCATCTGCCGCGCGCAGCCGCATATCTTTCGGCGGCGCGTACGCAGGTGCGGTTTATTTTACGTTCGAGGGGCTCCTTCAACAACAAAAGCAGCCGGGGCTGTTTTCCGGCCGCATAAACAGATGCGCCGCCGTGACTATTTCCATAGGGGCCGGCGCAAACTATGAAAAGAGCCGTGCCTGGGAACAGAAATAGGACTTGCATATTTTATACTAAAATGGTATAGTATTATTAAGGAAAAAGAAACCAATCCCGCCGGCGGTGAAAGCGCCGCACAGCGGGCGATAACACAAAAGGAGATAAGATTATGGCGGTAAATGTGAAAACACAGGATTTTGAAGAACAGGTGGCAAAGGCTTCCGGCCCGGTGCTGGTGGATTTCTGGGCGAGCTGGTGCGGTCCGTGCCGTATGCTGGCGCCGGTCATCGACCAGCTTGCGGCAGAGCAGACGGATGTAAAGGTCTGCAAGGTGAACATCGACGAAGAACCGGGCCTTGCCCAGCGCTTCGGCGTTATGAGCATCCCGACGGTGGTGCTGTTTGAAAACGGCCAGGAAAAAAACCGCAGCGTGGGCCTTGTGCCCAAGGAAAAGCTGCTGGCGCTGCTGGGACGCTGATTGGTCTGAGGAATCCGGAGGATAAGACAGCCTTCAGGATGGTTTTCATGTTTTGAGGCAGTAAAAAGGCCGCGTGCCCTTTCACAAGGGCACGCGGCCTTTTGGGATTCATAAGGCAACAGGGCTCAGCGGCGGTTGACGCTGCTGGTGCCCTTCTCTACCAGGTAAGTGGCCTCCAGGTCTGCCAGATGAAGCTTGACAGCCAGCGGGTATTCGTCGAACGCATTGCTGATGGCGTAGCTGCCGCCGCGCACCGCGTCGTCGAAGCCGCCCATGTGCCAGCGGATGGCGATGGCCTCCACGGGCTTCAGGCGGATGAAACGCTCGATGAGATAAACACTCTTCTCCCCGTGACCGAACGGAAAAGCGTCCTGCACGCTGTAAGAGGGAACCTTTTCCCATTGTCCGGTGGCGTCGTTCTTTACGTTGCGGAACCCCGATTTGTAGTAATTGGCCTTGCACAGGTCGTGCAGCAGAGAAACGAGGGTGAAACTCTCCTTGTTGTCCTCTTCCGTGTAAAAGCGGGACATCAGCACGTTATACACGTTGATGCTGTGCATCACAAGGCCGCATTCGCACGCGCCGTGAAAACGCGTGGAGGCCGGAGCCGTATAAAAATCCGTGGTCGCCAGCCAGTCCAGCAGCTGCTGCGCGCCGGGGCGGGAGACATTTTCGGAAAAAATACGGATAAACTCTGCTTTGTAATCCATACCGTCAGATCTCAAGATCGTTCAGGATGCCCTTCAGAATGGCCAGCTCGTCGTGGGTGAGGCTGATGCCCTTGCCCATTTTGCTGTTGTCGGGCGCCCAGTCGCGGATGTCGTATTTGGGCTCGCGGTCGTTCCAGCTCACCATATTGAGCTGCCGTTCCCAGCCGTTGGGGCTCTGGGACAGCACCGCGATGCGTTCTGTGATCTCATATTTGAATTCTGCCATAAAACTGATACTCCTCTGAAATGAAAATGTATGCCAGTGCACGAGTAGCCTCGCGCTCGGCCTGCGACACTGTTAATGATAGCGGATACGGGGCGCAAATGCAAGGTTTAAAAAAAACTTCGTGCTGCGCCCGCTTGCACAACAGCCGCGCGCTTGGTAAAATAGGAACAGCATCACCCCTGCGCGGCGCATGGCGGTGGGGGTGATACATTTTGATTTTAGGAGGGAGCCCCGTGTCTGAATACAATGTGCCCTTCACAGACGAGGACCACCGCATCCTCAGCTCCTGTGTTACGCTGGTGGAAGGCCTTGCGGACTATCTGGGCGGCGGATATGAGATCGTGCTGCACAGCCTCGAGGATGTGGAGCACTCGGTGGTGAAGATCATCAACGGCCACCACACGGGCCGCACGACGGGCGCGCCCATCACGGATCTCGCGCTCTCCATGCTCTCGCGGATAGAGAACGAGAACCGGCCGGGCTATATCTCCTATTTTTCCAGGAACAAAAAGGGAGAGCCGCTCAAGGCTGCCACCATCGCCATCCGCGGCGTGGGCGGGCGTATCATCGGGCTGCTGTGCATCAATTTTTACCTCAACACGCCGCTTTCGCATCTTCTGGATTCGCTGTGCGCTCCCGCACAGCAGAGCCCTGCGGTGACGGAGACCTTCGCTGAGAACACGCGGGAGCTGGTGGTGCAGTCTGTGGAGCAGGCGCGCGCACAGGTGATGGCGGACGGAAGCATTCTGCCGTCAAACAAGAACCGGGAGATCGTGGCGCTTTTGCACCGCTGGAATATCTTTAAGATAAAGGATTCCGTCCCGCTCACGGCCCAGGCGCTGGATATTTCGCCCAATACGGTGTACCTGCACCTGCGCAACGTCCGCCAGGAGGAGGACGCTTAGAGCAAGGCTTTTTATTGCGGAGCAAAAATAGCCGCAGGCTGTTTTTTCGGCCCTGCGTCCCTTCAGATATTTTTTATTGCTGTGCAATAAAAAATATCTATGCAAATTTCCGTTTGAATGAAAAATAATTTAGTGTTATACTGATAAACAACATAGTCAAAGACGGCGTGCGCTCCCGGAGCGCACGCCGTCTTTTATTGGGCGGTATTACCGATAAAATGAAATAAAATTTAGTTAATCGTTCAATTGAATAAAAAATATTTTAGTGCTAACATGGAAGCAGAAAAATGCTGCGGGCTTCGGGCGCGCGGCCAAAAGCGAAGAAAGGAAGAAAAGCATATGGAAAAAATTCACACGGAAAAGGCCCCGGCCGCAATCGGCCCTTATTCGCAGGCGATGAAGCAGGGGGGGCTGGTGTTCACCTCCGGCCAGATCCCGCTGGACCCGGCGACGGGCGCCGTCGTGGGGGAAGATATCACAGCGCAGGCAAAGCAGGTGCTTGAAAACCTCAAGGCCGTGCTGGAAGCATCCGGTGCGGCGCTGGATACAGTGCTCAAGACGACATGCTTTCTGGCGGATATGGCGGACTTCGCGCCCTTCAACGAGCTGTATGCGGCCTATTTCACAGGCTGCCCGGCACGCTCCTGCGTGGCGGTGAAACAGCTGCCCAAAGGTGTGCTCGTAGAAGTGGAGGCCATTGCGGCGGTGCGCTGAAAGACAAAACGATCTATATAAGAGCGAAAGGAGAGGCAAGCGATGGATATCAAGGCAAAAATGAACGGGCGCTTCCGCGACCTGCAGGGCGGCCTGTTCCTGGAAGTGACGAAGGCAGACGTGGGCGAGGGCGCCGGCAACTTTATGAAGGCAGGCGGCGACATCATGGCCTGGGCGGACCCCTTCTTCCCGGACCCGGCCATCCCGGAGTCTGTGAAAAAGGCGATGCACGAGGCGATCGACGGGGGGTTCCCGGCCCATTACGGCATGCCCATCGGCATCTACGAGCTGCGCGAGGCGCTGGCGGAGCATATCTCGGAGCGGACGGGCCTTTCCATCGACCCCAGCCGCAATGTCATCGTGACGCCGGGCTCGGACAGCGGGCTTTTGTACGCCATGATGCCGTTCATCTCGGAGGGGGACGAGGTGATGGTGCCGGACCCCAGCTATCCCAGCAATTTCCTCAACCCGAAGCTGCTGGGCGGCAAGACGGTGCCCGTGCCGCTGTACCCCGAGGACAATTACCAGGTGCGCATCGAGGAATTTGAAAAACGCCTCACGCCGCGCACGAAGATGGTGCTGCTCACGCACCCCAACAATCCCACCACTACGGTGTACCGGCGCGAGAGCATCGAGGCGCTGTGCCGCTTCATCATCGACAACGATCTGGTGCTGGTGTGCGACCAGGCGTTTGAAGACCACATCTACGACGGCATCGAATTCGTGGCGCCGTGCACGCTGCCCGGCATGTGGGAGCGCACGCTCACAGTATGCTCCATTTCCAAGGGCATCGGGCTGTCCGGCTTCCGCATCGGCTATATCTATGCGTGCGACAAGATCATGGATGTGCTGTACGGCGGCGCGGTGAACGTGCTGGGCGCAGCGTGCACCCTCAGCTCGCTGGGCGCCATCGCGGCCATCAAGGACAAGGAGCATATGCGAAGCAATTATGAGCGCCTCGAGCGCCGCCGCCGTCTGGCATACGACATCCTCTCCACAGCACCCGGCGTGGAGATGAAGATGAGCGAGAGCGGCATCCTGTCCTGGCTCAATATCAGCCGGCTGGGCACGAGCGCCGAGGTGGCCGATTACATCATGGAGCATGCGAAAATCATGGTGAACCAGGGCACGCCCTACGGCGCGCAGGGCGAGGGCTGGCTGCGCATCGTGACGGCCTGCTTCGCCAGCGATGAGGATGCGGTCGTGCGCTTTGAGCGCATCAAGGTAGCGCTCACACGGCTGGCGAAGGAAAAGGGCATTGCATAGGCAAGGGCCGGCCGCAGGGCCGGAAGGGTATCAAATGTAAGGAAAGGAAGGAAGACCATTGAAAGACGAAAACAACAAGCTTGAATTCAGAGGCGGCATGTTTATGTCGCTGGTGCCGGTGGCGATCTTCTTCGCCTTCTGCATCATCCTGTTCGTGGTGTTCAAGGCGTTCAACATGGAGGCGCTGGCCATGGGCGGCTTCGTGGCGCTCCTCATCGGCGGCATATTCTGCAAGAGCTACACGAAATTCTGGGATTCTGCCATCCGCGGCATCTCCTCCATCTCCTCGGTTTCCGTTATCGTTATCTTTTTCGTCATCGGCATGTTCTCCGCGCTGATGAAGGAGAGCGGCCTGTCCGGTGGGTTCGTATGGCTGGCGAACTCCGTGGGCATCCAGGGCGGCCTGTTCGTGGCGTTTGTGTTCTTTGCAACCTGTATCGTTTCCACGGCAACCGGCTCGTCCATCGGCACCATGTTCACAGCATTCCCCATCTTCTATCCCGCGGGCATCATCCTGGGCGGCAGCCCCATGTTCCTGGCGGGCGCCATCGTCTCGGGCGCCATTTTCGGTGACAACCTCGCCCCCATCTCGGACACGACCATCGCCAGCGCCTCTACGCAGCAGTTCCGCGACGGGCGTCCAGCCGATGTGGGCGGTTGTGTGAAAACGCGCTTTAAGTATTCCATCGTGGCGGGCAGCATCGCGCTGGTGCTCTTTGCCATCCTGGGCGGCATCGGCGGCACATACGAGGGCGGCGCGATTGAGGCGCTTTCAAACCCCGTCAGCCTCGTTATGCTCATCCCGGTCGTCGTGATGCTCGTTGTGGCCACGAAATCGCGCAACATCTTCCTTGGCATTCTGGTGGGCCTCTCGCTGGGCCTTGTGACGGGCCTTGCCTGCGGGCTTTTCCCGCCCTCCGCCGTCTTTGCAAACGACCCGGAGAACAGCGCCGCCACAGGCTTCCTTGTAACGGGCGTTGCCGGCATGCTGGGCACGGTTGGCCTCGTGATCTCGGTGTTCGGCATCATGGGCGTCCTTACAGATGCGGGCATGCTGGGCTATCTTGTTGAGAAGATCCTGGGCAGCAAGCTGGCCCGCACGCCGCGCGGCGCCGAGGTGGCGAGCGTTATTGGCATCTCGCTCACCACGCTCATCTTCGGCGGCGTGACCAGCGCATCCATCCTCACGTTTGGCCCGGTGCTGAACGAGGTGGGCAAGGCGAAGGGCATCCACCCCTACCGCCGCGCGAATCTGCTGGATGCAGTTGCCAACAGCCTGCCGGCCATCGTGCCGTTCCTTTCCGTGTTCGTGTTCATTGGCTCCGCTCTCACGGGCCTGTCGCCTGTGGCTGTGGCCGGCGGCACGCTTTACGGCTTCACGCTGTTCGCCGTTATGGTGGTGGCGGTAGCCACGGGTTGGGGCCGCGACTTCGAGGGCAAGAACGGCGAGGCTGTGAAGCAGCCTGTTGAGGAGACGGCACAGAGCAGCAAGTGATTCATGCTCTGTGGCTCATTCGCCCAATGAAACCACAAAAAACTCACTGAAAATGAAAGACCGCCGCGGAGCTGCTCCGCGGCGGTCTTTTTATTGTAAGGGAAATGGAAGAGGGATCGTCTGTATCCGGCCTGCAAGGGAGCCTCAATAAAGTGTAAACGGCAGGAAAGACGGAGAAGGAACAACGCATAGGATGCGAAAAAACCGCACCACTAAGCCGTTTTTGGCTGTCTGGTGCGGTTTTCCGAATGGTCGGAGTATTGAGATTTGAACTCAAGGCCTCTGCGTCCCGAACGCAGCGCGCTACCAACTGCGCTATACCCCGAAAGAAAACGGCAGCAGATGCTGCCGTTTGGTTGCGGAAGAAGGATTCGAACCCTCACAATGCGAGTCAGAGTCGCAGGTGCTACCATTACACAATTCCGCATTGCATTCACGGCGTATCGCCGAAGTGCTTTATTATTATACGAAGAAATTCGCCCGATGTCAACACCTTTTTTTAAGAAAATCCACACGAAATAAAATCCCCTTGCGCAAGATTTGCCGTGTACCCGGCTTTGGGCGCGTGGTATAATAACCTCAAGCCCGCCGCTTGCGCGGCCGCGCGCACTTCGTGCGCTGATGCGCTTTCGCGCACGGGCTTGAGAACATTGAACCATGCAAAACCGCAGCAGGTGCGGTTTTGTTGAGGCCGCTTCGCGGCGTCATGGTATACTGAAAAAACAGCAAAGGCGCCTGCGCGCAGGCGCCTGAACGGGATTGGGGCATCGGTATATGGACCTGTGGGCCAGCCTTTCCAACAGCGGGGTCTATCTGGCTGTGTTGGCGGGAGGATATTTGTTAAAAAGAGCGGGGCTGTTCCGCGTGCAGGACGCGCGGTTCCTCTCTGCGGTCATTATGAACATCACGCTGCCGGCCGCTATCGTCAAGGGCTTTGCAGGCGTGGAGCTGAGCGGCGTGCTGCTGCTCACGTTCGTGTTTTCCTTTTTGGTGAGCCTGATGCTGGTTTGCACGGGTGCGGTGCTTTCCCGCGGGCGTCCGGCAGTGGAACGGGGAACGACGATCCTGAACACCAACACATTCAACTGCGGAAATTTTGCCATCCCGTTTTTATCGGGCGTGGTGAGCTCGGAATCCTTTGCCGCTATGTGCATGTTTGACGTGGGCGCTGCGATTTTTACGTATGGGCCCAACGCGGCCGTGGCCCAGCGCGCCATGGGCGGCGGGAAGGGCAGGGGCGCGGGGCTCGGTTCAGTGTTGAAAAAGCTTTTCACCACGCCCACTTTTCTTGTGTATGTGGCGATGGTCGCCCTGAGCCTGCTGCACTGGGAGCTGCCGGGTTTTGTGATGAACGTGGCCGTGATGGCGGGCAATGCAAACTCCTTTCTTGCCATGCTGTGCATCGGCATTCTGTTTGAGGTGCGGTTCCCGCGGGAAGGCCGCGCCACGGTGGCCCGGGTCCTGGCCGGGCGGTACACGGTGTGCGCACTGGCGGCTGTGGTTTTGTGGCTTTGGCTGCCGGTTCCGCGGGAAGTGGCACGCACGCTGGTGGTGATGCTGTTTGCGCCGGTGGCGAGCTGCGCCCCGATGATCACCATTGAAAACGGCTGCGACGGCACGGTGGCTGCCGTCATCAATTCCATCAGCATGGTGCTGAGCATCACCATCATGACGCTGCTGCTGGCGGTGCTGCCGGTTTGACAACCGGGTGGGAAAATCCTATACTGAAAACAGAAACAAAATCGGCAGGGGCGCCGCATGGATGCGCCTTTGGAAGGGGAAGATAAAAATGCTCTGGGCAATTCTTTCAACGCTGCTCGTCGGCGCGGTGGCCGGCTGGCTGGCAAGCAAAATAATGGGCGGCGGCGGGAGCCTTGTGCGGAACATCGCCGTCGGCGTCATCGGTTCGTGTGTGGGCGGGCTGCTGTTCGGCCTGCTGGGCTTTTCGGCGCACAGCCTGTTTGCGAACATCATTGTTTCGGTGGTGGGGGCGTGCGTGTTCCTGTTCGTGGCGCGCAGGCTGACAAAATAACGCGCCGCCCGGCGGCGGGCGTGAACGGTTGAGAGAAAGAAGGTTTTTCGATGAAAAAACGTGTGGGTATCCTTACCTCCGGCGGGGACTGTCCCGGCCTGAACGCCACCATCCGCGGCGCGGCCAAGGCGCTGTACCAGCGTTTCGGCGATGAGGTGGAGATCGTCGGCATTCAGAACGGCTACGACGGCCTCATCAAGGGCGAATGGCGCGAAATGCAGCAGTATGAATTTTCCGGCATTTTGACGGTGGGCGGCACGATCCTTGGCACCAAGCGCACGCCGTTTAAAATGATGACCGTCGTGGAGGACGACAAGGTCGACAAAGTCGCCGCCATGAAAAAAACGTATAAGGATGCGAAGCTGGACTGCCTGCTGTGCCTGGGCGGAAACGGCACGCATAAAACGGCCAACCTGCTCAGCGAGGAGGGCCTGAACATCATCGGCCTGCCCAAGACCATCGACAACGATATTTACGGCACCGACGTGACCTTCGGCTTCCACACGGCTGTGGATATTGCCACGGAAGTCATCGACCGCATCCATACAACGGCCTCCAGCCACCGCCGCTGCATGGTCATCGAGATCATGGGCAACAAAGCGGGATGGCTGACGCTGTATTCCGGCATCGCCGGCGGCGCGGATATCATCCTCATCCCCGAGCTGCCTTACAATATCGAGAATGTTTGCGCCGCCATCCAGAAGCGCAGCGAGCAGGGCAAGACGTTTTCCATCCTGGCTGTGGCGGAGGGCGTATACGATGTGGGCGAAGCGGCCATGAAGAAAAAGGAGCGGGCGGCGGCGCGGGCCGCTGCGGGCGAGCGCACGGCCACGAACCGCATTGCAAGGCAGATCGAGGAAGCGACGGGCTTTGAGACCCGGGTATGCGTGCCCGGACACATGCAGCGCGGCGGCAGCCCTTCGGCATACGACCGTGTTCTGGCCACCGAGTTCGGCACCTATGCGGCAAAGCTGGTGGAGGCCGACCACTACGGCGTGGCCGTCGCCATGAAGAACAATATCGTGACGGAGAACGCGCTCAAGGACATTGCGGGCAAGACGAAGCTGGTGCCCGAGACCTGCGACATGCTCACGGTGGCGCGCCGCATGGGCGTGAGCCTCGGGTGAAAGGCGCCGCCCGTTGACAAACCGCGCAAAAGCGGCTATAATCCATCATAGGTAAATGCTGTGAAAAAGAGTGCGTTCCGCAGAACGGGCCGCTGTGCCGCGGGCACAGGCCGGGCCGGGACGTCCGTGAAAGAGAGCCGGGGCAGGTGGGAGCCGGTGCGGGCGGGCGGAGCGCTGTCGCTTTGGAGCAGGGGCGGGGAACAGCAGTAGCCGCTCTCGTTGGCCCGCGTTAAGGGCGTTCAAGTGGCTTGCCGCGCAGGCGGCGGGCAATTTGGGTGGTACCGCGGTATCTTGATGCCGTCCCATGCACATTTGTGTGGGGCGGCATTTTTGTTTGCATTCCGCCCCGAAAGGAGTACAAGGATGAAAGAACTGGAGAAAATTTACGACCCTTCGTCCGTGGAGGACAAGCATTACAAAAAATGGGTGGATGCAGGCTATTTCCACGCGGAGCGCGACCCGGACAAAAGGCCCTATACCATTGTGATGCCGCCGCCCAATATCACGGGGCAGCTGCACATGGGCCACGCCATGGACGAGACCTGGCAGGATATCCTCATCCGCTACAAGCGCATGCAGGGCTATGCCGCTCTGTGGGTGCCGGGCACGGACCATGCGTCCATTGCCACAGAGGCGAAGATCGTGGCGAAGATGAAGGAAGAGGGCCTCACGAAGCAGGACCTCGGCCGCGACAGGTTTTTGGAGCGCGCTTGGGACTGGAAAAAGCAGTACGGCGGGCGCATCGTGGAGCAGCTGAAAAAGCTGGGCTGTTCCTGCGACTGGCAGCGTGAGCGTTTCACCATGGACGAGGGCTGCAGCAAGGCTGTTTTGAAGGTTTTCAAAAAGCTGTACGACGACGGCCTCATCTACCGGGGGGAGCGCATCATCAACTGGTGCCCCCACTGCAAAACGTCCATCTCCGACGCGGAGGTGGAGTACGAGGAGCAGGACGGCTTTTTCTGGCATCTGAAATATCCGGTGGCGGGCGGCGATGAATTCGTGGAGCTTGCCACTACCCGCCCCGAGACCATGCTGGGAGATACGGCCATCGCCGTGCACCCGGACGACGAACGCTACACCCATCTGCACGGCAAAAAGGTTATTTTGCCGCTGGTGGGGAAGGAGATCCCCGTTGTCTGCGACACGTATGTGGACCGGGAATTCGGCACGGGCGTGGTGAAGATCACTCCCGCGCATGACCCCAACGACTTCGAGGTGGGCGTGCGCCACGGCCTGCCCGTCGTCAAGGTGCTGACGGACGACGCGCACATGACGCAGGACTGCGGAAAATATGCGGGCATGGACCGTTACGAGGCGCGCAAGGCCATTGTGGCAGACCTGGAAGCCGGCGGATATCTGGCTTCCATCGAGCCGCACAAGCACAATGTGGGCACCTGTTACCGCTGCGGCACCACCGTGGAGCCCATGGTGAGCAAGCAGTGGTTCGTGAAGATGGTGCCTCTGGCGGGCCCGGCCATCGAGGCCGTGCGCGACGGGCGTATCCGGTTCGTGCCCGAGCGTTTCGACAAGCCCTATTACAACTGGATGGAGAACACGCGCGACTGGTGCATCAGCCGCCAGCTCTGGTGGGGCCACCGCATCCCAGCCTATTACTGCGATGACTGCGGCGAGATCAGCGTTTCGGCCACGCCGCTCACCGTGTGCCCCAAGTGCGGCAAGCCCGTGCGCCAGGACGAGGACACGCTGGACACCTGGTTTTCCAGCGCCCTGTGGCCGTTCTCCACGCTGGGATGGCCGGAAGAGACCGAGGACCTTAAATATTTTTACCCAACCAATACGCTGGTCACGGGATATGACATCATCACGTTCTGGGTCAGCCGCATGATCTTCTCCGGGCTGACGTATACGGACAAAGCCCCTTTCGATACCGTGCTCATCCACGGCCTGGTGCGCGACGCGCAGGGCCGCAAGATGTCCAAATCTTTGGGCAACGGCATCGACCCGCTGGAAATCATCGACCAGTACGGCGCGGACGCGCTGCGCCTGACGCTGGTGGTGGGCTCCACGCCGGGCAACGACATGCGCTTCTCGGACGAAAAGGTAAAGGCCAGCCGCAACTTTGCCAACAAGCTGTGGAACGCCGCGCGCTTTGTGATGATGAACCTGCCGGAGGACTTCCGGCCCGGCCTGCCCGCCTCGCTGACGATGGCGGACAAATGGGTGCTTTCGCAGCTGAACACGCTGGTGAAGAACGTCACGGAAAACCTTGACAAGTTCGAACTGGGCCTTGCGGCGCAGAAAGTGCAGGACTTCATCTGGGACGTGTACTGCGACTGGTATATCGAGATTGCAAAGCTGCGCCTGAACAGCGAGGACGCGGCCGAGGCGGACAGCGCGCGCCAGATTTTGGTGAGTGTGCTGGTGCAGGCGCTTAAGTTGCTTCACCCGTTCATGCCGTTCATCACAGAGGAAATTTACACGGCGCTGCCCGGCGCGTCTGAGACACTGATGCTGGAAAAATGGCCCGGGTATGAACCGCAGATGAACTATGCGGAAGAAGAAGCGGGCTTTGAAAAGGTGATGGACCTCATCAAAGCCGTGCGCACGCTGCGCGCGGACATGGGCGTGCATCCGGCAAAACGGACGTCGCTCATCATCGAGACGGCGGACAAAACGCCTTTTGAGGACGGGGCTGCGTATCTTGCCAAATTCGCTTTTGCAAACGAGGTATCCTTTACGGAAAAATACACCGGCGACACCAAGGGTGTGGCGCAGGTGGTGACGCACGCGGCCCGCGCGTTTATCCCGATGATGGAGCTGATCGACCGGGAAAAGGAGCAGGCACGGCTGGCCAAGGAAAAGGCCCAGTGCGAGAAGGAAATCGCGTCTATGGCCGCGAAGCTGTCAAACGAGGGCTTTGTGAACAAGGCGCCCGCGCACATCGTCGAGGACATGCGTCAAAAGCACGCTGCGGCGGCGGAGAAGCTGGCGAAGATCGAGGAATCCATCCGAAACCTGGGCTGAGCTGCATTGGCTGTTTGGAGAGGGGAAAGAAAAATGAGCGGAGAGTTAACGATTCGCCCTGCCCACAGTGAGGATGCGGCCGCGATACTGGCGTATCTGCGGCAAATCGGCGCAGAAAGCGACAATCTGACGTTTGGCCCCGAGGGACTGCCCATCACGGAGGAGCAAGAACGGCAATATCTCCGGCAGGTGGAGAACGACCCCGACGCGCTGATGCTCGTGGCGCAAGAGGCGGACGAGATCGTGGCGCTGTGCGGGCTTTCGAGGCCACGGCGGCCGCGCATGAGCCATCGCGCGCAGATTGACGCCAGCGTGCGCAAAAGCCACTGGAACCATGGGATAGCCACGCGCATGCTTACGGAGCTGTTGGAGACGGGCGTGCGCGCCGGCGTAACAGCGTTCACGCTGGAGGTGCGCGCGGATAACGCGGCGGCCGTTCATGTGTATGAAAAGCTGGGCTTTCGCACGGTGGGGCGGCTGGAACGGTTCTTTCGCATCAACGGCCAATACCACGCCGCCTTGTTGATGGAGCTGGACGCATAGGCCCCGGTATAATGTAAAGATACAGGGCGGGCGGCGGCGGTTGCCGTTGCCCGCCCTCTGCTGTGGGCTTTGAAGGAGGGTGGATGCTATGGATTATGAACAGGCGCTGGAATGGGTACACAGCCTGCCGCGGCTGGCCGCGCATCCGGGCGTGGAAAATACGCGGCGGCTGCTGGAAAAGCTGGGGAATCCGGAAAAAAGCCTCCGGTTCGTGCATGTTGCGGGAACCAACGGCAAGGGCAGCGCAACGGTAATGCTGGCTTCTGTGCTGCACAGGGCGGGATACCGCGTGGGCGCCAGCGTCAGCCCCTATGTGCTGGAATTTCGCGAACGTTTTCTGCTGGACGGAGAAATGATTTCCCGGGAAACGCTGGCGCAGATCCTGACAGAGGTGCGCGCGGCTGCTGAAGGGCTGCGCGCGGAGGGCTGGGACAGCCTGGTGGAGTTCGACGCGGTGACGGCGGCCACGCTGCTGTGGTTTGCGCGGGAGCGCTGTGACATCGTCTGTCTGGAAGTGGGCCTTGGCGGGCGGCTGGATTCCACCAATGCGGTGGAAAACACGTTGGTGGCCTGTATCATGTGCATCGGAAGGGACCACACCGAACTGCTGGGCGACACTTATGCGGCCATTGCCGGGGAAAAGTGCGGTATCCTCAAAAACAACTGCACGGTGATAAGCTACCCCGCGCAGCCGCAGGAGGCCATGGATGAGATCACGCTGCGGGCGGCAAAAGCGCATTGCCCTCTTGTGGCGCCCGACCTGCAGGACCTTCATATCTATAAAGCCCCGGCTTTCGAGAACCGGGTCAACTACGGCGGGTACGACCTTGTCGTACCGTTCCCGGGCGTTCATCAGGCCTATAACGCCGCCGTGGTGGTAGAGGCTGCGTTGGCGCTGTGCGAAAAAGGCTTTGACATTTCGGACGAGGCGATTTTGGGCGGAATTGCGGGCGCGCGTTTTCCGGCGCGTATCGAAGTATTGTCCCGCAGGCCTCTGGTGGTGCTGGACGGCGCGCATAACCCGGACGGTGCGCGGGCGCTGGCGGCGACGCTGCGCGGCGCAGGGCTTTCGGGGCTGACGGCGGTGATCGGCATTCTGGACGGCAAACAGCCGGAGGAGATGCTCTCCGCGCTCGCCCCGTGTTTCGCCCGCGTGTATACCGTCCGGCCCGACAGCCCGCGCGCGCTGTCCGCCGAGGCGCTGGCGGCGCTGGCAAAGCGGCATTTCCCGCAGGTGACGGCCTGTGACAGCGTGGAACAGGCGCTGCGCCTGGCGCGGGGGGACGCGCCGGAGGGGCTTGTGGTGTGCGGCAGCCTGTATCTTGCCGCACAGGCGCGGGGGCTGCTCACAAAGTAAAACAGGGCGACGCAAATCAACAAAAAATACAAGGCATACGGTCTATGATAAATGCATAGACTGTATGCCTTTCTTTTTGCGTGCCATTGCGGCACGCGGCTTCAATATTCAGAAAACGGGAGACAAAACGGGTATGACACAAGTAACACTCAAGCAAGACGGAAAAACACTTACGGCGCTGCTTTCGGGCGAGATCGACCATCACTGGGCGGCCATCCTGCGCGAAAAAATCGACGAGCGGGCCGCGGCGGCCGCGCCTGCCATCCTCATCCTTGATTTTTCGGCGGTCACTTTTATGGATTCCTCGGGCATCGGGCTGATCCTGGGCCGCCACAAGCTCGTCAGCGCCATGGGCGGCGTGGTGGTGGTACAGAAAGCGCCGAAGGATATCAAGCGCATGCTGTCCATCGCGGGCATCGAATCCAAAGACTAAGGCCGCGCGCCAAAAGGAGTTATAACAAATGAAAGCACTGAATACGGTAAAGATCACATTCCCCAGCCGCAGCGTGAACGAGGGCTTTGCCCGCAGCGCGCTCTCGGCATTTGCCGCGCAGGCGGACCCTACGCTGGACGAGCTGGCCGACGTTAAGACGGCTGTATCCGAGGCTGTAACGAACTGCATCGTGCACGCCTATGCAAACACCATTGGTCCGATCACGCTGACGGCCGCATTGTATGAGGACGGCACGCTGCGCGTGGCGGTGGCGGACAAGGGGTGCGGTATCCCGGATGTCTCCAAGGCAATGGAGCCGCTGTTCACTACGGGCGGCGCCGAACGCGCGGGCCTGGGCTTTGCGGTGATGGAAAGCTTTATGGACTCCGTCAAGGTGCGCTCTGCCCCGGGCAAAGGCACGCGCGTTACGCTGAGCAAGCGCCTGGGCACTCGTTGAGCCGCTCTTTATACATATTATATAGAGAGTAGGGAAGTTATGCCGCCAACACCGGTCGTGCTCGGCCCGCGCGCCGAATTCATTGAAAAGAATCTGGGGCTTGTTCATTCCTGTGCCGGCCGTTTCAAAGGGCGGGGGATTGAATACGACGATTTGTTCTCCGCCGGCTGCATGGGGCTCGTCAAAGCATACGACGGCTTTGACGGTTCCCGCGGCCTTTGTTTTTCCACTTACGCAGTGCCTGTGATTTTAGGCGAGATCAAAAAACTGTTCCGGGACGGCGGGACCGTGAAGGTGAGCCGCTCGTTGAAGGAGCTGAGCTTGAAGATCAGCGCGGTGCGGGAGCGCTGCGTAAAGGAAACAGGGCAGGAACCGACTGTTTCACAGCTGGCCGAACGCCTCGATGTAACGCCTGAACAAGTGGCGGACGCAATGAGCGCCGCGATGCCCGCACTGTCTCTTACGCCGGTGAGCGACGAAGACGGCAGCAGGGAGTTCGATATCCCGGAGGAGAGCTGCGAGGAAACCGTATCCGACTTGCTGAGCCTGAAAAGTGTGTTGGGCACGCTGACAAAGGAGGAGCGCACGCTCATCTACCTGCGCTTTTTCAAGAACAAAACCCAAAGTGAAACAGCGCGGGTGCTGCATACCACGCAGGTACAGATATCCCGTAAGGAACGGAAGATCCTTGCCGCCATGCGGGAACAATTGACAGATTAGAAAAGAGGAAAGGAAAAATAAAAGTTTTTTGGAAAAACTTGTTGACATTCGCAAATAAGTATGATAATATAACTAAGCTGTCCCGAGGGGGACGGAGCGGACCTGAGAGAAGAGAAGAAGCCGAAAGAAAGGTCAGAAAAAA
>NZ_JXXK01000034.1 GCF_000949455.1 Ruthenibacterium lactatiformans
CCCGAACCGGAGTCGAAGCCAGATCCGGAGCCGGAAGGACCGGAGGCTCCGGTGGAGCTTCCTGTGCGGGAGGACACCCGCACGCTGACGCTGGCCGACCTTGCCTGCACGCTGCTCTCCATCCTGCTTGCCATCCTTGTGTGGCTGCGCGGGAAAAAAGACGGCGGTGAAGATGCGGACGAGCAGGCTGAACGCATGGACGAAGAAGCGGAGGAAAATGAGCCACGCGGTTACGCTATCCAGAAAACCGTGAATGCTGTGCTGGCGGTATTCTCCGTGGTATTGTTCTTCCTCACGCAGCCGCTTGTATGGCGTTTCCGTCTGGTGGACTGGTGGACGGTGTTGTTCATGCTGCTGTGCGGTACGGCGGTGGCCATGCTCATCTGGCGCAGAAAATCGGAAGCAGGCGCCGAAGAAGACACAGCTGAAGAGTAAGAGAAAGGGGAATGCATATATGTATCTGTACACAAAATCAATTGCAATGACACTTTGTTCTGTAACGGCGGCGCTTGCCGTTGCCCTCACGGGGCTGGCTGAAGAACCGTCCGCGCCGGACGCGTCCTCCATGCCGTACACGGCGTCCCAAAGCCAGACGGCGGGTATACCGGACAGCAGCACCGTACCGGGCCCCACAAGTGAAACGGCGCCGGGCGCCACCGGTACGGCGGACAGCGCCATTTCAGAGGCGCCGGGTCCAGATGCCGCGCAGCAGGAAGAGTCCGGGTCTGTTCCCACCCCGGATATTGAGGCGGGCGGCGCCGGCGTGCCGGATGCTTCCTCAGAATCCGGTGAGACGGAAGAAAACACTGCAAACGCCGCGGAACGTCCGGTGGATGCAGGCGAAGAAGAGGATGGCGCGCCCCGTGCCGCGCTCATGCCGCCTGACACGCCCTCAGCCATCACCGGGGAGCTTGCCATGCTGCTGGCCACGAACCAGGCCGACAGCATCATGGGAAGCCTGGGCCTGGCACGCTCAGACGAATACCGCGCGGTACAGGCCGTTTTACGGCTGGAAGACTTCAATGGGAAAGATACCCTGGATGAGAACTATGCGGCGCTGTGGGCAGCGCTGGAGGCCGAACTGAGCGCGCTGTCGGCACAGGGAGCTGATTCCGCCGGGTGCAGCTACGCGGACGGGGCCATAACCGTTTGGGCGTGACGGCGCGTTTTTGTTGCCTTTGCACAGGGCCGCACCCCAAACTTCGTTGGGTATGGTGATAGCTATGTGCCGGTGCGTTGTGGCATTGTGGTAATAAGGCGGAAAACGCCAAAATGAACTGGAGGAAATAGAGAATGACACGGGAAAATGCAAAAAAGCTTCAAAGTATGATGGCGAAGGAAGCGGTCACGCTCCTGATGCTGGGCGGCGCGGAGGCGGATACGGCCGAGCATGAGGAAGCCATCCGCCTCATTGGGGAAGCCTGGGGGCTTGCAGAGGAAGAGACGGCCCGGCAAATCGAACGGATCGGGCACGGGCGGCAGTCCGTCCGAATGGGAGCGGAAAATATGCCGCCGGATGAAGGGGACGTCTCGCTGGCACTCACAGGCCGGGAAGTCATAGAGCTGGAAAGGGAATTGTTCGAAACAGCGGTCCGGCTCAATGACCGGGATAAGCGGCAGCAGCTGTTCAACACGGCGCAGGCGGTTGCCGAGTGGTTCAGCCTTGAGGACTGGATCACCGGTACACAGGAAGAGAGCGGCCATAGGGGAGCATAGAGTGAAACGATGGCGGAGACAGCGGCGCGGGATATCCCGCGCCGCTGTGTTGTGGCTGCCGGAAAGGAAAATGCATGGCAGAATATGTGAACTATCTACGGGTATTCGGCGCGCCGGGCGCGGCACGGGCACTGTTTGGCGCCATACAGGATGATACAGCCGGGCTGGGCAGTGTGGATCTCAACCGGATAACCCCCATGCCGGTCTGGATGCGGGAAGAGCCGCTGAGCGCCGGTACGGTGCGCAGGCAGGGCGGAGAAAACTGCTGGCTGGACTGGCGGCAGGCAAACTGGGGAACGCGGTGGAACACGCTGAAGGCACAGGCCAGTGCGGCGGCATACGACGGCGGAGACACCATCCTGTTCTATACGCAGGACGCCGGTGTGCCGGTGCTGATGCAGCACGCGTCCCGGCTTTGCACGGACGCTGCCCTGCTCTACGCCTGGGCCAGCCGGGATGTTGGTATGGACTGCGGCGCCGCGCGGTACAGGGACGGAGAAATACTGGCGCAAATATGTCCGCGGCCGGCAAGCAGGCGAGCGTATGAGCTTTCGTTCGACATCCTGTGTGAGCCGCCGGAAGCATTCGGGCTGCGGTATGACCCGGATGCGGGAACGTATGTGTATGAAGCAGAACAAAAACAAAAAAAGGAGAACGGGGAATATGGAAATCATTTCGGTCAAGATCACATCGGTGTTTGAAACGGGCGTCGTGAAGGCAAAGGCAAACGCGGTGCTTGGCAGGTTCGGCGTGCGCGGCATCAAGGTATGCGAGGGGAAAAGCGGCCTGTTCGTGGCGATGCCCTCATACAAGTCTGCAAAAGGAAAATACATCGATATCTTTTTTCCAATGGATAAGGAAGCGAAGGAAGAGCTGGCCGGGGCCGTGCTCCGGGCCTATGCGGAAAAACAGGCGGAAAACGCCGCGGCCGCGGTTTTGTCCGGGCAGGAACCGGGGTGAGTCCGTTTTTTTGCGTAAGGACAAGCCCTGAACCGTATGGAGCGCGTGCCGGACAGCGCCTTCCGGCACAGCGGCTGAAACCACAAGGCGCGGAAAAGGAGAAGATGCCTGTGAAAAAGAAATTGACGGCAGTGTGTGTGTTGACGGCAGCCGTGTGCCTTTTTGCGGCGACGGCGTTTGCTGAGACGGGAGACGTGGCGGGCGTGATCCAGAGTACATGGCAGAGCGCGGTACAGCAGATCAAAACGGTTGTAAATACCGTTGTGTTCCCCGCGCTGGACCTTATCCTCGTGACCGCGTTTTTCGTAAAAGCGGGAACAACGTACTATGAGTACCGCAAGCACGGCCAGATTGAATGGACAGGACTCATCCTGCTGTTCGCCGGCCTGGTGCTTTCTTTGACGGCGCCTCTGTACATCTGGACCATTGCGGGGGTGTAAATATATCTTGAACACATTTGAACGGGAACTGCGGAAAGCGGTGAGCGCCGCAGGCAGGGAAGACCGTGCGCGGTACGTTGGCCGTGCGGCATATCTGGAGCTTGACAGCGGCCTGCACGCAAAGCTGCAGTTTGTTACGCAGGGAATTGCGGACCGGTACGGAGCGCTGCAGCTGAGCGCCATCAGCAGGACGCGGGGAGAGATCGACCGTGTAACGGTGCGTTTTGAAGATGTATGGGGCGGACAGGCGCCATATCTGTGGCGCTGCGATGGGAAAACAGAATGGTATGGAGCTGTCCCGACACCCGGGGATATGGAGATACTGGCGCGGCAGATCGAAACATTCTGCGCATTGTATGAACAGGACCCGCGGCAGGAGATGTGCGGAATGGGATATTAGGCGGACGCAGATATACGAAATAGCCAGGAGGTGACCGTCTATTTTTGTATGGGATTTCGTGGCCGACGCAGTTTTGGGACAGATCTTTGACTGGATCTACGGAAAGCTGGCCGGCTTTTTCAGTGAATTTTTTGAGATGATGAACATGATGGGAGCGGAGCTGTTCGACCTTCCGTGGACGCAGGCCGTGGTGCTGTTTTTCAGCCGGTTTGCATGGGTGCTGTACGCAGTAGGGCTTGTAGTGGCGGGTTTTGAATACGCCATCCAGTCCCAATCGGGGCGCGGCGACCTGCACGGCCTTGCGCTCAATGGGATCAAAGGCTTTATGGCCGTGAGCCTGTTCACCACAGTGCCGGTAGAGCTGTACCGCCTGTGCGTCACACTGCAGGGCACGTTCGCGTCGGGTCTCGCGCAGCTCATGGGCGGGGAGGACGGCAGCATCGGAAGCCTGACGCGTGCGGCAATGGGCGCGCTGAACGGATACGGCGCTTTTGTGGGCCTGTTCCTGCTGATCCTGCTCGGCTATGCCGTGTTCAAGGTGTTCTTTGCGAACCTCAGGCGCGGCGGCATCCTGCTCATCCAGATCGCCGTGGGCAGCCTGTACTTTTTCAGCGTGCCGCGCGGATACCTGGACGGGTTCTGGAACTGGGGAAAACAGGTGGCCGGGCTGTGCCTGACGGCTTTTTTGCAGACGACGATGCTCGTTGCAGGCCTGATGGTGTGGAATACGAATATGCTGCTGGGCTGCGGCATGATGCTGGCAAGCACGGAAGTTCCGCGGATCGCGGGCGCGTTCGGTGTGGACACCAGCACGCGCGCCAACGTGATGGGCGCGGTCCACACGGCACAGTCCGTCATCAATACTGTGCGGATGGTCTCTTCCGCGTCGGGCTGAGGATGCATTGTGCAAAAGCTCAGGCTGGGAAGCCTGTTCGACGGGATCGGCGGATTCCCCCTTGCCGCGGCAGTGTGCGGGATAGAGCCTGTATGGGCCAGCGAGATCGAGTCGTTCCCCATCGAAGTCACAAGGCTGCGGTTCCCCGGAATGCTGCATGTGGGGGATATTACGAAACTCAGAGGGGCGGAGCTTCCGCCTGTGGATATCGTCTGCGGAGGTTCGCCCTGCCAGGACCTGAGCATCGCGGGCCTGCGTGCAGGTCTTGCGGGCGCGCGGTCCGGCCTGTTCATGGAGCAGCTGCGTGTGATCCGGGAGATGCGGGATGCAGACCGGGCCAGAGGTAGAACAGCTCTCGCTGTTCGGCCCAGATACATGCTCTGGGAAAACGTGCCGGGCGCATTCTCAAGCTATGACAGGGAGGACTTTCGAGCAGTGCTGGAGGAAACAGCGCGCGTGGCAGAGCCGGACGTGTCAATCCCTCGACCTGAGGCCGGGACATGGAAATCTGCTGGGCGTGTATTGGGAGGAAATTTCTCCATCGCATGGGCCGTTTACGATGCAGAATTTTTCGGAGTCGCCCAAAGACGCCGCCGTATCTTCCTTGTCGCAGATCTTGCTGGGCACAGTGCCGCAGAAATACTATTTGAGCGCGAAGGCCTGCCGGGGTATACTGCGGCGGAGCGCAGAACGTGGGAAGACATTGCCGCCGCAGCTGGAATCCGCCGTGCGGATGCAGGCGGGGCTGAGGGAGGAGCCGGAAACCGGGCGCTGACGGCCTATGCGGCCAACGGACGGGATGAGGTGCGGCCCATGTACGGTACGGCTACAACGATTACAGCGCATCCAAGCCTGCGCCAGGAGACGATCCTGTTGGAGCGGGAGGTGTGCCTCAATGACCAGGGCGGCATGCGTATGGATGTGAGTGAAGGCGTGAGCGGGACGCTGCGGGCGGATATGGGGGGCCATCCTCCCATCGTGCTGGGCAGCGAACAGGGTGTGGCGGAGGTGACGTTCGACCTCTGTCCCACCCTTACAGCAAGCGCGGGAATGAGTGGGAACAACCGGCCGGTATTGTTTGAAAACCATTCACAGGACGGCCGGTACCGCGGCCCGCTGGAGGTGGCGCCCACACTGCAGGCGTCGTGCGGAATGGGCGGAAACAACCAGCCGTTCTGCGTGGAGGCGCCTGCCTATGGGATCAGCGGGACGGTCATTGGCCGCGGGCCGGAAAACGGCGGGAACGGCGTGGGTGTTTCGCTGGAGGTTGGATATACACTGACGGCCCGTGACCGGCACGGCGTGTGCGTGCCGTATCAGCGTGTTGTGGGTACGTTGTGCAACGGGGATGAAAAAGGCGTGGGGAACCAGTATGTATCCAACGCGAAATGCATCATTGCCCCCAAAAACCGGGTGCGGCGGCTGACGCCGCTGGAGTGCGAACGCCTGCAGGGATTCCCGGACGGGTGGACGGATATCCCCGACGTGTCCGATACCGCGCGGTACAAAGCGCTGGGCAACAGCGTGGCGGTACCGTGTGTTGAGACCGTGCTCGCGGCCGTTCAAAACTACTTACGTCAGGAGGAAAAAGATTGAGAAAATACATCTATCCGCAGGATCTGACGGCGCGAGCCACGATGTGGCTCTGGCAGCTGAACGATCTTGCGGCCATTGGCGCACTGTGTCTTGCAGGCGTATTCTGCGCCGCACAGTTTGGAACTGCGGCGCCGCTGCTGTGCGCGGCGGGATATGCGTTCCTGACCGTGCGCTTTGAGGGACAGTCCATCCGGGATTTTTTACACAGCGCGGGCGCGTATTTTTTTACACCGCGTGAATTCAGCTGGGAAGGGGAAACGGAATGAAAACAGTAAAAAGGAAGACGGTGCGGCAGGGGACGCGCCGGATGATCAACGCGCAGGCTGTCACGCCATACGGCCTGCTCACATACCGGGGCGGGGAGACAGCCTTTTTCCTGCTGCGCCCGACGTGCATCTCCGTATTGCCGGAGGACGCTCTCGCGGCGCGGGTCGGGGCGCTGGTGACGTTGTTCAAAAGCCAGCCGGAGCTGGAGATCCTGTGCCTCAATTCGCGGGAAAGCTTTGCCAACAATACACGGTATCTGGAGGCCCGCATCGGAGAAGAAGAAAACCCGTACATTGCGGATCTGTTGGAAAAAGATAAGGCGCACCTGGGCAGCGTACAGCTTCAGACCGCGACCGCGCGGGAATTTGTGCTGGCGGTGCGGCTGGAGGCTGTGCGGGAAAAAGAAAAGTATCCGTATCTGGCACGTGTGGAAAAGCTCATCCGGGACCAGGGCTTCGATGTTCGGCGCGCGGACCTGGACGATGTGAAGCGGCTGATGGCGGTATATTTTGTACAGGACTTCACAAGCGAGCACTATGACGATTTTGACGGCCAGCGGTGGGTGGAATGGACGGGTGTGCAGGCGGACAGAAAAGCGCCGGACAGTGCGTCGCAGGAAGCGGCGGTCAAGGAATTTCTGGACCTTGCCGCGCCGTCCGTGCTGCGGTTTGAAACGGACCGGTTCATCTGCGGAAATACATACCGGTGCGTGTGGGCGGTGCGGGGATATCCGGCTTCGACCACGGAACAGGCCCTTTTGCACAGGCTGGGTGAAAAGGCGGGCGTATCCGTGCACATCTATACGCGCCGCGTTACGCCGGCGGAGGAGAAAAAGATATTGCAGAATGCGGATAAGGCGAACCGTCTGAAGGCGGGAAATACCGGGAACGTGCAGGATGTGGTGGAAGCGGAGAGCAACCTGCAGGACATGGCGGCAATGCTGACGCTTGCGCACCGGAACCAGGAGCCGTTTCTGCACACGGCTGTATTCATTGAGATGATCGCAAACGATCCGGAGCACCTGCGGATGCTGCAGAGCGAGGTAGAGGCGGAGCTGAACTGCTGCAAGATCAGCGCCGACCATCTGCTTCTGCGCCAGAAGCAGGGCTTCCAGTCCGTGATGCCGAGCGGATGGAACGCGTTCGGCACGCAGTATGAGCGGGTACTGCCCGCGTCCAGCGCCGCAAATCTGTATCCCATGTGCTATTCAGGCAAAACAGATCCCCGTGGCTTCCTGCTGGGACGGGACAAGTACGGCAGCAATGTTATCATCGACTTCGACCGGCGCACGGGCGGCCGAACCAACAGCAGCGTCCTCATCCTGGGCAACAGCGGGCAGGGCAAGAGCCATCTGCTGCGCCTGCTGGTCATCAACGCGCTGGAGGCGGGAAAGAAAGTTTTGCTTCTGGACGCGGAGGACGAATACCGGGAGCTGACGCGGAATCTCGGCGGCATGTACGTGGATTGCTCGGGAGGAAAGGCAATGATCAATCCGCTGGAGCCGAAAAGATGGGATGCGGACGGGACAGGCACGGTGCTGGCGCAGCACATTTCTTTTCTGCGCGACTGGCTGCGGAGCTACAAGCCGCTCACCGATGCACAGGCTGATACGGTGGAGATCCTGCTGGAACAGCTGTATCGGGAACGCGGCATCACAAAGGAGACCGACATGTCCGTGCTCCGGCATGAAGATTTCCCGCTCCTCTGTGAGCTGTACGCACTGCTGGAAAGGCAGGCGGGTGGAAGCGGAGTGTTTACGGATGAAACGCTGCGGGAGCTTCGGCTCCATCTGCATTCGCTTTGCGTGGGGCCGGACAGCCTGTATTTCAACGGCCACACCAACATTGGCTCAGGCCGGTTCGTCACATTCGGTGTAAAATCCCTGCTGGAAGCGGGGCAGAACCTGCGCGACGCGATGCTGTTCAATATTTTCAGCTATATGAACAATGAACTGCTCTGTGCCGGAAATACTGTCGCGGCCATTGATGAACTGTACCTGTATCTCAACAACAAAACAGCCATCGGATACATCCGGGCGTGCATGAAGCGGGCGAGGAAGAAAGAGTCCTCCCTGCTGCTGGCCAGCCAGAATGTCGAGGATTTTCTGCTGCCGGAGGCGGCGGAACTGACAAAGCCGCTGTTCAGCATTCCGGCGTACCAGTTCCTGTTCCATCCGGGAACTGTGGACGGGGGAAAATACCGGGAAGCGCTGCAGCTGGAAGAATGTGAATATGGCGTGGTCAGGAGCTGTGCGCGGGGAAACTGCCTGTTCAAATGCGGGGACGAGCGGTACAACCTTCTTGTGAAGACGCCGCCGCACAAGCTGCGGTGCTATGGCACGGCGGGCGGACGCTGACGGACGGAGCGGAAACATTTTGTTGGTTCTGATACTACCTTTTTCCCGGACCGTGTGGTAATGTTGGTGCTGCAGGAGGTGCGGAAAATGGATACACAGAAATTCCCGCCGTGCCCGTATTGCGGGAGTACAGAGATGCGGACCGGATTTCAGACCTATGAGGCGACCGTGAAGAAACAGCGCGGGAGTATGATGGGCGGCAGCGCGCTGCAGCATCTGTTCTGCGGCCGGTGCGGCATGGTGGCCGCGTCGCGGGTGCTGCGGCCGGAAACATTCGACAGCGCTGTCGGCAGATGGTAAGTAAACAGGGCGGGGCGGCAGGACGGTTTTCCATGCCGCCCCATATTTTTTTAGTCCAATGGTATGAAGTCAAGAGGGTGATAGAAGAAAAATCTGAGGAAAAGCGTGCCGAAACGGTCATGTAGGGAACAAAAAGGCAACACCAAACTAAACCCTGCCCCTGAAGATTTTTGAAACAGGGCCTATGCATCAGAGCAGCAAGCGTCAGCTCAGCCCTCCGGCGGGATATACAGGCGGTTGTCCTTCAGCAGTCGGAAGACCAACCGAACCAGTTTTCTGGCAGTTAAGGCGAGTGCGCGTTTGTGCTGGAACTGGTTGACCTCGTGGAACTTGAGGTCGTAGTAGCGCCGAAACTCGGAGTCGCATCTTCTCACGGAGTTGGCGGCTTCCAGCAGGTAGTAGCGGAGATAGCGGTTGCCAGATTTGATCAGGTGGGTATGTTCGGCCTCGAAATCACCGGACTGGTGCTGCGTCCAGACAAGGCCGGCGTACTTGGCAACGGAGGCCTGGGAGTTGAAGCGGCGGACATCGCCAATTTCGGCGATGATACCGGCAGAGTAGACCTTGCCAATACCCGGAATGGATGTCAGGGTGTTTGGGATAATTTCAAACTGCTGCTCAATGGCTTTCTCCAAAACCTTGACCTGCGCCTTCAAAGCTCGCATAGAGGCGATTGAGACGGACATTGCCTGGTTGACGGTATCGTTCACTGTTTTAGGCAGGCGGTAAGAACCTTTGGCTGCGGCCTGTATTGCCTTTGCAGCGGCCTCCGAGTCAGCAAACCGCCCACGACCAGCTTCGGTAATGAATGCCGTCAGCTCGTCCAAATCGGCGTCAGCCAGCTCGTCCACAGTTTCAAACCGCTCCATGAGCGCGATGGTGGTTGCGCTGGAGTTTGCAATATCCTTGTTCTGGGCCATGCCGGAGCATTTGAGAAACAGGTAGTTGGCAAACCGCTGCTTCTCACGGGTCATGTTTTGAATGACGTCAAATCTGGCTCTGGTGAGGGTCCGCAACGCTTTGTAGCGGTAATCGTCCATGTAGACCTCCTTGCCGATCCGGCCGAAACGGAGATGGTCGGCAATCACAAAGGCGTCCACCCAGTCGTTCTTCGGCAGGTCTGGATATGCTTCCTTGAATTTTTTGACCTGCTTCGGATTGAGGACATGGATCTTCCGCTGGAACTGGCTCAGGCCGCCATCCTCCCGGAGTGCATAAACCAGACTGTCTCCGTAGATGGAAGTGGCCTCCAGACCAATCACCACATCGCAGAGCTGCATGGAATGCAGTGCCGACACGATTCTCTCTGACAACAGTTTAGCACCGCCAAGGTTGTTTTGCACGGAAAAGCTGCTGTGCTTGCTGCCGTCCGGTTTCATCAGATAGGCAACATTGTTTCTGCTGCTCACATCAATGCCAACAAATAGTGGGTTCACATTTTCACCTCCTACTCGCATGGAGATTTCAGACCAGCAGACTTTGAGATACCCATGATAACCGGAGCATCCGCAACCTCGCGTATCAGAATCATTCCGGAGAAGGCCAATGCGATAGCCCTCACTGCTGAAAGGGCGGCCTTGCTTCCGGCAAACAGCCAATGAGTTTGCAGCTAACTTCCAGCTCAGGGGAACTGACTAAAAATGAAGCAGCCTTGCGGCTCGACCAGGGGGGAAAGAACTTGACCCTGCTGTCCTACAGCTATTGTATCACGGGCATCTCAGGGCCTGCTGATACCTGATTTATTAACTTTGAAACTTATTATACGAGGGGGGATGTTTTGGCAGGACCGGTTACAGCAGTATATTGGATCCGGAGAGCCGCCGCGCTTGCGGGAAATGAGAAGACAGGAAATGCCGTGGGGACGATCCTCACGGCATTTTTGCTTCCGTTCATCCTCATCATCGTGTGCCTGTGCGGGATGATGGACGCCGCGGCGGACCACAACCGTGCGGCCGTGGAATGGTGCTTTGGAGACGGGGCCATCCCTGCCGCGGTGCCGGAGGAGTACGCGGGGCATATTACACAGATGCGCGCGTGCTTTGCTGTATTGGACGGCGCGGTGGGAAAACTCAATGCGGAGCTGGAAGAAGGTTCTGTCCCGCTTCGCGCCAACCGAGTGAAAGCAGACTTTTTTGCGCTGAATTTCGGAGCGCCGGATCTGACGCTCCGCCAGGGCCAGGCGGAGTCTTTCGCGGGCTGCTATGTCAGCGAAGCGGTGCATATACGTACTGTGGAAGTGCCGAATCCGGAATACGACCCGCCGGAGGATGAAGAGGAGCTTGAGGATTATGACGTTCCGAAGACCATCGAAGTGGAACAGGAATATATGGTGACCGTTCCGGAAAAGGATATGGCCGTTGTTTACGCCCGGCTCCACGCCCTGCTGGGCGCGGAGTTCCCGGAGCAGTGGCGGGCAAACGCCGCGGAGATATTCTATCTGGCGGAATATGGCGCCGATGCGGTGGGCGGCATGAGCGACGGGCTGATAGCGGGCCTCGTGCAGGACGACAGCCCGGAGTACATCGGCGGGGCATTTGTCAGTCCCCTTGCCGGAGGCTGGAAAAACCGGGTGACGTCTGAAATGGGCGGACGGTACAGCCCGATTACAGGAAAATGGGAAGGCCACCGGGGCCTTGACATGGCCGCGCCGAAAGGAACGGAGATCCGCGCAGCGGCAAATGGGACCGTTCTGCTGGCGCGGTACGGCCATGCGAGTTATGGGAACTATGTGGTGGTCGGTCATGGCGGCGGCGTTACAACGCTGTACGCGCATTGCTCCGCGCTGAACGTTACGGTGGGACAGGCGGTGTCTGCCGGAGACGTCGTTGCCTTTGTGGGCAGCACGGGAGATTCCACGGGCGATCATCTGCATCTGGAGGTGAATGACAATGGAACGTTGAAAAATCCAAGAGAGTATCTGCCCTGACACAAATACATTTGATGATACGGGAGCGTGGTAAATTGAAAGTACAATTGAACTGGAAAGAATCAAGCTACAGCAAGCTGCCGGAGCTGCATATTGCCGCTTCGGAGATCGTGAGCGATGAGATGTTTGAACAGATGCAGGCACATCCGCTGTGGGATCACGACGTGATCCAAAAGCATATACAGGATATGCGCAGCGTGGCCGGAGGGGAATACTGTCTTCTGATCGCGCCCGAGAATGGAACGGACGGCCTGCTCGTCCGCTCAGAGGGAAGTTCCTGTGCGCGGTATTCCGCCTACATCCCCGGCGGGCGGCTGATGACGCTGGTCACGCCGGAGCTGGAGCGGGCATTACGCAGATGCGAAACAGCAGCCAAAGAGGCCGTGCGGCGGGAATGCGTGCAGACGCTGACGGGAAAGTGGACGTGTTCCCTTGCTGAACTGGACGCGGCGTTTGGAGCAGGGCTGCAGGAAAACAAAATACTGGCGGAACTTTTTTGTGACAGGCTGGCCCGGCAGGCGGAAGTGACGTCGGCATATTTGGAAGGAGATATGCTGCGAGTCGGATTCCGACCGGAATATTGTCCGCGGCTTGAGAATCGTGGAAGGATCCGTGTCCTGCGGGCTGAACCGGGCGGGCCTGTACGGGAGCTCCAAATCGAAAACCGGCTGGAAGCATTCCAGAAAAGCGTAAGGGGAAACATCGAATGCGTAGGGCTGAAGGACGGCGCGGTCCTGATCTGCGATGATGAGGGAAAGCTGAAGGGGCTGCGTCCCAACCGCAGGTTGGGCGGAGATCTGATCGTCGGGACGTTTCTCATCGCGGGCGTGGATGCGGAGGGCGATTTCTGCTCACTTACGGAAACGCAGGCGGAACGTTGGAAAAAGGAACTGGCAGAGCCGCTCAAGAATATCGAGAGCCTGGTGCAGCTGAGGGACCTTTTGCAAATTGGACTGCCGGACAATACATATCTTGTGCACCGGGACGCCGATATTGGAGTATGTCCTGCCGACGGCCTGCGGCTGGATGCGCTGCCGGAAAAATTTCAGACAGCATGGAACGATGTTCTGGCCGCGCAGGTATGCTGGATCAGACAGGGCGCATATGGGCCGGAGATAGTCCTGGCCGGTGTGGATCCGCAGCGTGTCTATGACTTTTCCTTTATGCTGATAGAAGAAATCGATGAATGCCCCGGGCAGGCTGCGGCGCCGGGGCTGAGTATGGAGTAATGCAGATATGCTGAAAAAGCCCGGCCTGGAAGAACTGGTGCGTGAGCTGGAAAGGGACTACGCCCGGTGGGAACAGGTATATATGGCGGGATCAAAAGATCCGTTCTGGCCGGACGGCGTGAATGCAAACCTGTGCAGGGATCATATCCTCTGCGGCAAAAGACGAATACGGGAACTGTATCCGGATGCGGAAATGCCGGAAATATATTACTGGCCGCTGCCTCAGAAACTTCCCGCGGAATATATGGCGCGAAAAGAAGAAATCCGGTCGGCTGCTTTACGGTCATATACCCGGTACATATCGGATGAAAATTTCTGTTTTATCCGGAACCATGTGGAGCGGATTCCTGAAACGGATGCTTTGCGCGGTATACTGGACGCACTACTTGCACGGGCCGATGTTCTGAAGGATGCGGTTTTGAGCGGGGACTATGTGGCGATGCGCAGATATGCGGACGCAGGAAGCCTGTTGGCTTCATTGAAGTCGGGAGCGGAACGGCTCGGGGATTGGGAGCCTCCGGAGCAGGAGCAGCTTGATCTGTTTACAGATTATAGCCCGGACGGGATACAGGACGAAGAAAGTATGTCCATGAGCATGTAGGGGGGATATATTTTGAGCAAAGTAACATTTGAAACGGAACTGAATGATGAGGCGCTGGGCGCGCTCAAGAGCTATCTGGCGAAGAGAAACGAACAGCTGGACATGCGGCTCAGCGAACAGCTCGAAAAGCTGTACGCAGCCACAGTGCCCGCGGCAGTGCGGGAATATCTGGGTGAAAAGAACGGGACGCCGGTGCGGCGCAGCGCGGCGCGGCCAAGGCGTGCCGCGCCCGCGGCCGGTCATGCTGTGGGAAATCAGCCGGCTGAATGAGAGACCTCCGGTACGGCATCGAGATCGAAATGACCGGGCTGAGCCGCGGAAAAGCGGCGGAGACCCTGGCGGGATTTTTTGGAACGCGGGCGGAACACACCGGCGGCAGCTATGACGCATACGCAGTGCGGGACGCACAGGACCGTGTGTGGAAGCTTGTATCGGACGGGAGCATCCAGACGCAGAAAAAGGTGCGTGGGCAAACCGTTTATGCAGACAGCACATACAGCGTGGAGCTGGTAAGCCCGGTTTGTGTCTATGAGGACATTGGAACCATTCAGGAGATCGTGCGGGCGCTGCGAAGGAACAACGCGCTGGTCAATGACAGCTGCGGGATCCATGTCCATGTTGGGGCGGAAAAATTTGACGCGCAGCATCTGCGGAACATCACGAATATTATGGCCAGCAAGGAGGAGCTCATCTACAAAGCCCTGCAGGTGGACCTGAACCGTTCTCAAGATTACTGCCGGAGGGTCGAACAGCGGTTTCTGCGGCAGGTAAACGAGCAGAAGCCGCAGAGTCTGGATCGTTTCAAAAGCATCTGGTACAACGGGCGGGACGGGAGCAATGTGCATTATCACGCAAGCCGGTACCACGCGTTGAATCTTCATTCCGTGTTCCAGAAAGGCACGGTGGAGTTCCGTATGTTCAATTCCACGCTGCATGCGGGAAAAGTGAAGACGTACATACAGTTCAGCCTTGCCATCGCCAATCAGGCGCTGACGCAGCGCAATGCCCGTGCGGCGCCGACGCGCACGACCAATGACCGGTATACGTTCCGGACATGGCTGCTGCGGCTGGGAATGATCGGCCCGGAGTTTGAAACGGCGCGGTTTCATCTGCTCAGCCATCTGGAGGGGAACATCGCGTGGCGCGACCCGTCGCAGCTCATTCGGGAACAGGAAGAACAGACACAGCACGCCCCGGCGCAGGAACCGGTTCCTGCACCGGGGCTTTCATTGTAACGGGGGGAGGATGCTTATATATATGAAAGAGAAATTGTATATCGCATATGGGAGCAATCTGGATCGGGGGCAAATGGCACGGCGCTGTCCGACGGCGGAAGTGGTATGCAGCGGGATGCTGTACGGCCATGAGCTGCTGTTCCGCGGTTCACAGTTCGGCGCGGTGGCGACGGTGGAGCCAAAGCCCGGGGCCTGCGTGCCTGTGCTTGTATGGAAGATCAAACCGTCTGACGAACGGGCGCTCGATCTCTATGAGGGATACCCGCATCTGTACCGCAAGGAAAATCTTTCCGTCACGATGGACGGCAGGGAACGGGACATTATGGCATACGTGATGACCGGAGAACGGGAGTACGGCGTCCCTGCGCGTTCCTATTATGAGACGATCGCCAGAGGATACGCGGACGCCGGGTTTGATACCGGTGTGCTCAATGAGGCGGTGCAGGAAAGTGTGCGCAGGATGCTGAACGAAGTAGCACCTGAAGAAGAGCTGAACGGGACATGGCAGATGACGCTGTGAAGCTTTGGCGGAAAAGTTTGGGAACACCCATATTACGCTGACCGAGGACGGCAGGCGTGAATGGTCGGATGTGCTGAACGCCAAAGTGACTTCTATTTACGAGGGACACTACGGTGTGCAAATCGGACTAACCGGATACCCGGCAGAACGCCTGCGTGATTTTTCTTTCATGCTGGCAGGTCACTGCCCGGTTAAAGGTTATGACCGTTAGGTAAATTCCGGTGAGCAGGAACAGGCACAAACCGAACCAAAACAATTTATGTGAGGAAGAAGCATATGGGAACAAGAAGTTATATCGGCAAAGATATTGGCAACGGAAAATACTCGGTAATATTCTGTCAGTTGGAGAGCTATCTTGAAACGACCGGCAGACTGTTGACAGAGCATTACAACACACCGGAAAAAGTGGATGCGCTTTTAGCGCTCGGCGACATTTGTTTTCTCGGCGAAAAAATAGAACCCGATCCGTCGCTGCCGCACGACTGGTACGGCAAGGATTATCAGCAGGATGTTACGCTTGCGTTCGGCAGGGACTGCGGCGAATACAAATGGCCTGCAAAAGAAATGACGCTGGAGGATATGGAGGAAAGCGATGAGGGGATAGAATTTATATATATTTTCACTCCCGAACAGGAATGGAAATACTGCTGCCCGGTTTCTCCCGATATGAGATGGCGGAATGTCCGCAATGAACTTGCCGCAGAATCAGAGATATTCAATCAAAATTCAGAGGAACAGGACAGCGGGGAAAACTGCGATCCTGTTCTTTCTATGTGAAAGTGAGTGGAACGAAATGAAGAAAACAAGGAATCCTTGGCGTCAGTCTTCGTCTTGCGGATAAACATCTCGCGCATAGCATCAGTCTGAATGGGATTGAGAACGACAACGGGGTAACCGTCCTTGTGAAGATGGGTATAAAGCGCCAGCCAGTAGTGCGCGGTGGACTCCATGGCAAAAACAATCTCGCTGCGGACATTTGTCAGCTTCCTGATTTTCTCCATCAGACAGTTATAGCCCGTGCAGTTGTTTGAGATGGAAAATGCCCGCTGTACGGTCTGCCCCTCGGATGTAATAATACTGACTTCGTGACTGCGCTTGGCAACATCGATACCAACGATAAACATCATAGGTCTCACTCCGTTTGCAGAGATGGTCGCTTCGCTGGAAGAGCAGCGTCTTGACGAATATCTGGCATTGGAACAGCAGCAAGGTGAGATAGGGCATACACTTTAAAATCGATGCGGGAGCAGACAGCGTCTGCTCCCTTTTTTGTTTGTGACGGGGGAAGATAAGAATATTTTTCCAAAGCCGCGAAGATATTTTACCGGGAGGAGTGCTATCCCTTTATCGGACGGGACGGTTGTGCGTAAAGCGCAGCAGTTTGGCAGCGGGATGGAGTTCCCTTTGCACCGATTTTTGGGGGATAGAGAACGATAGCAGGAGAAAGGCGGACATCAAAATTTCATGTCCGCCAGATACATCAGCCCGCAGTGCGGGCTGAACGGCGTTCCGAGGTGGCGTCAAAACAGCGAATTCCCGGTTTGCCTGACATCAAAATATTAGAAAATTGCCTGTGCACAGGGAAATAAGCCGGTTTTGGCTGACATCAAAACAAATATAGCAGATATGGAGTATAAGGAATTGACCGCGCAACAAAATAGTAATACAATATATATACAAAGGGAGGCGATAAACATGCCGGTGATCAGGCCAATCCGTGAACTGCAAAATACAACGGAGATCTCGCATTTTGCAAAAACGCTCAATGAACCGATCTTCATTACGAAGAACGGACGCAATGATCTTGTGCTGATGAATGATGCGGTATATGAACGAATCATGGCGCAGAATGAAATGTACCGCAAGCTGGCTGCTGCTGAGGCAGAAGTTGCTGATGGAGCAGAGCTGCTGGACGGTATGGAAGTACTGAAGGAGCTGCGCGGCAAGTATGGAAAGTGAATGGAAATTAAAGCTAACACCGCTTGCCCGTACGGATCTGGAAGAAATCTATCAGTACATTTCGATTTGTCTGGACGCGCCGCAAGCAGCTGACAGGTTGATGACAGCGTTTGAAAAAAGCTTTGAACAGCTTCAAAACCATCCGTTCAGTTTCCCGCGTGCAGATGATGAAAGCCTGCGGAAAAAAGGATACCGAAAATTAATCGTTGAAAACTATGTCGGAGCATATCTTTTGAATGAGCAGACAAAAGAAGTGGTCGTCATGCGCTTTTTCTATGGCGCGCGGGATTACAAACGACTGTTGTGAGAAGAAAAAATGAGGATGCAGGTGCTGAGAGGCATCTGCATCTTTTGTTTTGCGAAAAAGGAGGCGGAAAGATAGATACACGGAAAAGGATCACGATCCGTTTGCCGCAGGATGTATACCGGGACATATTGGATAACCTGGGAAATGCAGCGAGCAGTACATTCAATTCCTTTATGACAAATGCTGCACGCTTTTACCTGGGATATATCAAAGCAAGAGAAACAGAGGACTATCTCTCAAAAACACTGCTGTCCATCATCAGCGCGCGGCAGGAGCGGTCTGACAAGGCGACCGTGTCGGTATTGTACGCGCTGGCGGTGGAACTCAACATTTTGCAGCGCATCCTTGTCTCGCACTTTGACATACCGGATGAGGTATATGCGGAGCTGCGCAGGAAAGCGCGCGCGGAAGTTGCGGTCAGCCGCAAAGGCGCGCAGATCGAATCCGTGCAGGCGCAGATGTTCGGCGGTGATACCGGATGGCAAAGCTCGTCACAAAATGGCGCTATCTGAAGCCGGACGCCGCGCGGCACGCACAGGCATACATACGGTACATTGCCACGCGGGAGGGCGTGGAGAAATATGTGGAAGAGAACGGAGCGCGGCCGGCGGCGCAGGCGCAGCGCGTCCTTGTGGAAAAACTGCTGCGGGATTTTCCGGATGCACGCCGGAGCTTTGAGTATGAGGACTATGCGCGCCGGCCGACTGTCCGCAACGCGTCGGAATTCATCACGCGGACATTGGAGGAACATCTGGAACTGTTTGACGCGCGCTCCAACTATGTTTCGTACATCGCGCAGCGTCCGCGCGTCCAGCGCAGCGGCGCACACGGCCTGTTCACACAGGAGGAAGATGCGCCGGATCTGAACGCTGCCGCGCGTGCGGTTTCAGAGCACGACGGGAACATTTGGACATGTATCCTTTCCCTGCGGCGTGAAGACGCCGCCCGCCTGTCATACGATAAAGCGGACGCATGGCGCGCGCTGCTCCGTGCCAATGCGGCGGAGATCGCCGCGCGGTTCAATGTGCCGGTCGGGTCGTTCCATTGGTGCGGAGCCTTCCACAACGAAGCGCACCATCCTCATGTGCATCTGGTCTGTTATGCGGACAGTGTGCAAAAGCCGGCGCTCACAAAGGAGGGGGTGGTGCAGCTCCGCTCCCTCCTCGCACGGCAGATATTCCGGGATGAACTGGACGCAATATATATCCGCCAGTCACAGAGCCGGGACGAACTGCGGGATCTGTTCAGCGCACGCCTGAAAGAGGCGGTGGCCGGGATGCGGGATGCGCCTGCAGAGATGCCGGTTTTGGAATCCCTGCTGGAACGGCTGTCGGAAGAAGTACGGGACAGAAAGGGGAGACTCCAGTATGGGTATCTCCCCTGGCCGGTAAAATCCATTGTGGACAGTATTATCAGCGAATTGGAAAAGCAGCCGCAGGTGAAGGCTGCATACAGCGCGTGGTGGGAGCTTCGCAAAACAGTGCTGTCCACATACCGGGACAGCCTGCCGGAACAGGACCCGCCGCTGCACACACAAAAGGAGTTCCGGCATCTGAAAAATATCGTGCTGCGCATTGCAAAAGAAGGCTGTCCCGCGCCGGAGCCGGAACAGGAGTTTGACGCGGTACAGGATCCACAGGACCGCGGCGCACAGCATGCGGTGTACGGTGCAAAGCGGCTGCTGGACGCCGCCCGTGAAGAAGAATATCCGGATGAAGATGTGCAGGCGGCGATCCGGACGCTGCTCGGCGCGGCGGAGCGCGGGGATGCATATGCGCAATACCAGGCCGGTAAGCTGTACCGGGAGGGATACTTTTTGCCGCGGGATGACGCCGGCGCAAAAATGTTTTTTGAACGGGCTGCAAAGCAGGAAAATCATTTTGCGGAATACGCGCTCGGAAAGCTGCACGCGGATGAGACGTCGCCGTTCTTCGACGAAACGAAAGCCGCGGACTGGTTTGAACGGGCTGCGGAGCATGGGAACGGGTTCGCCAAATACAGGCTTGCGAAATATTTTCTGAACGGAAAAGGCCGTGCTGTGGACGCAGGATCCGCGGCACGGCTTTTTGTCGAAGCGGCGCAGGCGTCTGACGTATCTGTGCGCAGATTCGCGGCGCCCTGGGCAAAATACCAGTTGGGAAAGCTGTACATCCGGGGAAATGGCGTTCCCAGGGATTGGGCGAAAGCGGAGGAGCTGCTGCGAAGCGCGGCACAGGACGGAAATGAATTCGCACAGCGTTTGCTGCAGCGGCGTGCGCAGTGGCACAGGCTCGGCCCAATGGACGCTGCGCTGGGTGTGATCGGAAGTTTGTGCCGTATGTTTGAAACGTCTGTGCCGCGCATCCGTCCGCGCTGTATGTATCTGGACAGAAAGCGCAGGCGGGAGCTGGAACAGAAACAGCGCGCGCTTGGCCATGCGGAAAACGATTTTGAACCGCAAATGTGACGCAGGCAAAAAAGAAAACAGCCCGTCAGGGGCCAGGTGGGATATTTGGCTGGAATATGGCATGTGTCACTGTGACACATGCGGTATGAAGATACCAATAGAAGAAATACGGATACAGCAGGGAGGAGAGAGCTATCACAGAAAACAAAAAGATCTTTTCAAAAGAAGAAGTGGCGGCGGCGCGGAACATGGAGATCGCGCCGCTGCTTGCAATGCGTGGTTTTCCGCTTTCCCGCAGCGGGGGAGAAATGCATTGGCGTATACCGGGGGAGGAATCGGTGAGCATCCGCGGCAATATGTGGTACAGCCATTACAGGGGAGAGGGCGGGGACGCCATCTCATTTGCACGCCGTTTTTTTCATATGGATTTCAAGAAGGCGGTGCGGTTCCTGCTGGAACAGTCCGCTGTTCCTGCGGCAGGGCCTGTGCAATGTGAGCGGCAGGAACAAAAGCAGCTGCGGCTTCCGCCGAAGGACAGTTCGGAAGAACAGGTGCGGCGGTATTTGACAGATATACGGAAGGTGTCCGCGGACGTGGCCGGATACTTTATCGAGACCGGTCAGGTGTACCAGAGCAGGGCGGAAGGTGTACGTCAGGGACAGGAACAATGCAGCCTGGTGTTGGTAGGGATGGACCGGGACGGTGCGCCGCGGCAGGCGCACATCAAGGGGATGCGGCAGCGCGCGTTCCGGTATGATGCGCCGGGCAGCGACAAAGCGTATGGATTCCGCCATATGGGCGGCAGCGGACCGCTGTATGTGTTTGAGGCGGCAGTCGACCTCATGTCATATGTCTCCCTTTATCCAAAGGATTGGCGGCAGGGCAACTATCTGGCATTGAACGGTACGGCGGAAGCTGCCCTGTTCCGCACGCTGGAAGAGTATCCGGAGGTGCGCGGCGTCGTGCTTGCGCTGGACAATGACGCCGGTGGGATCGAGGGCGTGATGCGTTTGACTGGTCTGCTGAGGGAAAAAGGATACACGGATGTTTCTGTACAGCTTCCGGCATGGAAGGATTGGAACGAGGAATTGAAAGCGCGCGGGGGGATGGATGCAGTGTGTGCGCAGCCGCACCCGAAACTGCAGATGCTGGAACAGGTAAAGGATGCGATTTTGGCGCGGGCATTGCATGCGCCGCGTTTCGTGGACGGGCGGTATCTGGAGGGGACATTTCAAGCGGCCTGTTCGGCACAGGCGGATGAGATCCAAAACAGCTGCCTGCAGAAGCTGGCGGCGGGCGCGCTGCTGCGTGCCCGGCATTTGCTTTGTACAGGCGGAGAGACGGCCGGGCTTGACCGGCTTGCAGACAGGGCCGCGGAATTGTACCAGCCGCATAAGGACCATATCACGCAGGATGCACGCCTGCGGTCGCTGGGCGGACAGATACAGAAAATGCGGGCGGCGGAGGAGAGCATGCCGGCCCGGACAGCGGGACAGCAGGCGGAACTGGCGGATGGCTGGCTGCACACCGCTGCTGCGGCGATGGCGGCGGACGTTTCCTGCATGCTTAAAATGTCCGGACGGGAAAGTACACAGGCGGAAGAGGAAGAGGTGAGGATGGGATTTTGTTAGGGCAGGAAACGGCGGTGCTTTTGCTGCTGTGCGTCGGCCTTCTGCTGCTGATGGCGGCCGTTACGAACGGCGCGGGTTTCAGCCTGGACGGCATCAAGGGAAGGACGGTGGGAGACGGGCAGCACGGGACGGCACGGTTTGCCGGTAAGGGGGAAATACGGCGCACGTTCCACCGGGTGCGGTTCCGGCCGCGGGCGTGGAGACGGGGAAAGCATCTTCCAAAGGTACAGGGGCTGGTGGTGGGCTGTGAAATGCGCGGCAAACGTGTGACGGCGCTTGTGGACGGCGACGATATCCATGCAATGATGGTGGCGGGGAGCGGCGCGGGAAAAACCGCGTACTTCCTGTATCCGAATCTGGAATATTGCTGTGCGGCGGGGATGAGTTTCCTCACATCGGATACAAAGGGCGACCTCGCGCGAAATTACGCGGGCATCGCCAAAGACATATATGGGTATGATGTTTCGGTTTTAGACTTGCGCAATCCGGCGTGCAGTGACGGCAACAACCTGTTGGATCTTGTCAACAAGTACATGGACGCATATATGGCGCACCCGGACGATCTGGCAAGCAGGGCGCGGGCGGAGAAGTATGCGAAGATCATTGCGAAAACGGTCGTCACATCCAGCAGCGGGACAGAGCATGGACAGAACGCCTATTTCTATGACGCGGCCGAAGGCCTCATCACCTCCGTGATCCTGCTGGTCGCGGAATTCTGTCCGCCGGAGACAAGGCACATCGTTTCAGTGTTCAAGCTGATACAGGATCTCCTGTCTCCGTCCGGCCAGAAAGGAAAGAATCAGCTGCAGATGCTTTTGAGCCTCCTGCCGCCCGAACACAAGGCGAGGTGGTTTGCGGGGGCGGCGCTCACCGCGGGAGAGCAGGCGATGGCGTCCGTTCTTTCCACGGCAATGGCGAGTTTGAACGCGTTTCTGGATTCAGAGCTTGAGCAGATGCTGTGCTTTTCAACCAAGATTGACGCGGAGAAATTCTGCCGTGAAAAGTCCGCTGTGTTCGTGGTGCTGCCGGAGGAAGACAGCAGCAAATATTTCATGGTGAGCCTGCTGGTGCAGCAGATGTACCGGGAGATCCTTGTGGTGGCGGACGGACAGGGCGGCGCGTTGAAAAACAGGGTGATGTTTTTTCTGGATGAGCTGGGATCGCTTCCGAAGATAGAGTCGCTGGAGCTGATGTTCAGCGCGGCGCGTTCGAGGCGGCTGAGCATCGTGGGGATCATCCAGTCCTACGGACAGCTGGAACGGAACTACGGGAAAGAGGGCTGTTCCATTATCCTGGACAATGCGCAGGATACCATCGCGGGAGGGTTCAGCCCCGCGGGCGATACAGCGGAACAGGTGTCGCGCCAGCTGGGAGAGCAGACTGTGATGACGGGGAGTGTGAGCAGGGGGAAAAGCGACCCGTCCCGCAGCCTGCAGATGATGGGGCGGCGGCTGATGACGCCGGATGAACTGAAATCAATGCCGAAAGGGCAGTTTATCGTGATGAAGACAGGGCGGCGTCCAATGCTGTCCAAACTGCGGCTGTTCCTGGATTGGGGCATCACATTTACAGAGCCGTATGCATTGGAGCAGCATGCGCAGCGGGAAGTGAAGTATGCGGGGAGCAAAGAGTTGAGAAGGAAGATACTGAAAGAGTACGGTATCCCGCCGGGGCAGCAGATTGTACCGGGGCAGGAGCGGTTCCCGGAGCGGCAGAAGCCGGGGATGATACAGGAGAACGTGTGAGCGGCTGGTTCGATACTATTTGGGCGGATGACCTGCCCAGCCGGGCTGTGACGGTATACATGTATCTGCGCAGCCGTGCGGACAGGGAGGGGAAATGCTTCCCCTCCGTCCGCACGATCAGCAGGGACACAAAGCTGTCCATGAGCACGGTACGCCGGGCGCTGGATGATCTGGTCAATACCGGTTACATACAAAAGCAGCCCCGTTGGAGAGCCAACGGGGCCAAGAGCAGCAACCAATATGTTTTTAGAATTTGATCTGAGTTCAAGATCAGTAGCATTATTGAGTTATCCCCATGCACCTAAAACCCACAGTTGATTATTTTGATTGTTTGAACCTTTCCATAAGACAGGTGCACCATTATAGGAACCGGTAGTTGTCAGAGCTAAAATATATGTGGTATTTGCCAAACCGTAAATATTAAAAGAAGAACCGCCTTCATTAATGAATTTAACGGGCTGTGTCGTCATGTTGCGTGTGAATGACTGTAGGGTAACTTGTTGTCCATCGGTACCGTAACATGTAACAGCGTAAGATCTATTGGCGGAATTTTTTAACCAATAATGTTGAGGTTTTCCAGGAACACTTTCAGAGTAGTCCCACCGTTGTGTTGCGTGCCCTGTATTATCCCAAGTGGTGATACGGGTGCCATTCACCGGAGAACTTTCAGTCGCGGCATTTAGAAGGTCGTTGTTGGCTTCATTGGAGATAGATATTTTGGTTATATCTACAGCTAAAGATTGATTTTCCGCTGCGAAGACTGGAACTGTCAATAAAGCGACGGCCAAAAGACTGGCAACTAAAGTAATAAGTTTTTTCATCGTAATCTCTCCTTTGGTTTGTACGAATTTTTGCTATTATGGGCTAGAATTGAAACGCTACCCTCCTTTCGTCAAATCAATTGGAGCGATCCATTTTTCTGAACCGTTCCAATAATCTTCCTTTGTGATAAATGCGTATACTGGAAAGTATATGGACGATTCATAAGCGGTACCGTTATCATCAAATAAGGTTACTGTTTGAGGGTCATAGCCTGATAAAACACAGTATTCATTTTTATATGCACCGCATATATTGATGAATTCAGCCTGTCCTCCATTTTCAATAAGTAATAGATTTTCTTTTACCTCTCCGGTTTTTAAATCGATGCCATACTGGTAGTGCTTAGCCAATTTGGAATCTTGTTGTCGGGTATCAGACACTTGAAGGATCATCTTATTGTCTACAAAGTCAAGGATAGTCGTTGTCTCAGATGAAAAAAATGGAATTTCAGAGCATAGTACCAGTTTTTGATTGTTCTTAAGATTGATACAACTTACTTCTGCTTTAGTATTTCCGATTGGTTGAACAAGGTATAGTATATTTCCGTTGAGCGCAGTAACAGGCGCTTTTTCATCGTCAGTAGCAGAATATCTGAAAAATTCTTCTGTCTCCCCGTTTGTAACACAATAGCGGTAATATGCAAATTCTTTTTCTGCCGAATCATAGGACAGGATAATTAAATTATCCTCATATGCGCCAAACAACCAATCGTTTGCGTTGAACGAAAATAGCTCTGCTGCTTCGCCTGTTTGAATATCGATTTGGTACATAAGTTTTTTAGGCTGATATGTAATAGAATCAACTTCCTGCACTGTAATGTAGAGATACTCTTCGTCAGCGGCAATTCCATTAACGATATTTTGGTTGGGTTGAAACTGGAATAACAGATTTCTGTTATTGCCATTCGGTTCGGCTTTCCATATGCCCGTATAGGGAGAATTGTAGGTTTCTAACTGCAAAATGAAGATGTTGTGTCCAGTGCCACCTGTGAATATCAGACAGGAGTCAGAGGCAATCCACGAGGGGCAGTTTTCATCTTTGTGCAGACATTCAGGTCGGTTGCATAGATATGTTCTTGTTTTAGAATCAAAATCTGTGTATATAATATTTGACCCCTTTGTCCCTGATGGTACAATTTCATAAAGTCCCGTTTCTGTTGAAGCTTGGCTGGAAATGCCATAGACACTAGTGATCAACTCTATGTTTCTGTTTGTCAAATGTTCGCTACCCGATACCGCATGTAACGTAAAGTCCTTTGAAGTGGAAGAGGGGGAGTTTCCTTGCCTAAAATCACTACATGCAGACAACAAAGTAATGACAATAGCTCCAATTGCCCAATATTTGCAAAAGCGCATATTCAGTACCTCTTCATTTGAAATGAGTGAACAAGTATTCTGTGCAAAGATAGCAAACGGCTAGAACAATCAGCAAAAGCATAATTCCGACCGCCTGCGTACTTGCGCCAAAGAGCGCACAGATGTGGAACAACGGGTATGTACTAAGCCACTTCGCATTCGTTAAGCCGGAGACACTGAGCAGCGGCGGCAGAGAAAAAATGAGCAGCGACGCAAACATTGCGCCAAAGGTGTTGCCAATCCGCTGCGAAAGAGCCAGCGTCACACAGGCCATACAGCTCACCGCGGCCAATCGAAAAAAAGTCTGGATTGCTGCCATTAAAAACAAAGGTATTTCCGGCGCGTTGTAATATTCGCTGATGCTGTAAACCGGAGCCATCCATGTGCCAAGTCCGTAGTCACGGATAGAGACCCAAAAGCGCGGCAAAAGGCTGAGCGCCGTTATTAAGCCGCATACAGTAAAAGAAAGCAACAGCTTGTACCGCACGGTGGCACGCCGTCCAAGCGGTGTTGTGCCGATGACTTTGATCATTCCCGTCTGCCGCTCCATTGCGAACAACCCGGAAAAACATACTGCACATAGGATAGATGCCCAAAGCGTATCAGGCAGATCCTGCGTGTCATATTGATCGAACAGCTTCAGCCAGCCGGATTCATAGACCATTTCCATACGAGGTTTTTCTTTCAGCATCTGAGCCTTGTAAATAACACGCTGGAATACATTCATTTTCTGCTGCAAACTGGAGTAACCCTGCATCATTGCCTGGTATTCCTGTGAAGTTATCTTTTTCGACATTAACGCAGCATTGAGCTGGTAGATGGGGCGAAATTCTTCTTGCTGCTGCGAGAGCCAATCAACACTTTCCTGTGTCAACGGACCTTCCACATGCTTCATGTAATATTGGTAATAGATCTCGTCCGCGTCGATGTAGCTTTCCGTTGTCACTGCGGTATAGACTTGAAACCCCGCAAATAACAAAAGCAATAATGCTGTGCCCTGCATCACCAACAGCTTGTAGGTTTCCTGACGCATTGGCGTCGTGAATGCGGGAATTTTACGCCTGAAAAGTCTTCTGCCTGTCCGACGTCCCGCTGCAGTAAAATAGTGACGGCTGAAAATAAAGCAGAATGCCAGCGCAAACAATATACCGAACAAAACAGCGGCAACACACTCCACCAAAAGCAGAGGAATCGGGTGATCAAACCAATACAGATTGCGGTATCCGCCCAGCAGCTCATTGGTGCGCAGTAAACTTATGAGATTGGCGTATTTGATCACATTCAATCTGCTGGTGGCAGGGATAACAGATCGGATGAACAGGTTGAATACAATAAGAGCCAAAGCCCCCAATGCGCCCGTGAAAAGCCTTCTGGCAAACAGCATCGCCAGCATTACCCATATACCGCAGATGAATGCCGCCAGCCATTTCGTGAGAAAAAAACAGAACAGATATTGGCCGACCGTCAGTTTCCATGTGCTGCGCATCAGCTGCGGCACACTTTGAATGGAGCGGTTCAATGGCCCCAGACCATAGAGCCCGCCGCAGTACAGAAGGTTGACGCCATACAGGCAAGCCAGAACAACTGCGAGGCTTGCGCCCAGTGCCAGCAGCTTTGCGCCAGCGGTATGCAGCCTGCCCGCCGGAGTAGAACGCACCAGCGCGAGCAGACCGTTGTCCCGCTCGGCCCGGACAAGCACCGTGGCAATGAGCAGCATCGCAAATACGGTTACGACATCCGTAAGTTCAAAATCCAGTGCGGTCATGATGCCTTTTTGCGGATAATACTGAATGGACGTACCGCGCATATCCCTGAACGCTTCATCTGTGACACGGATGTTTTCCATGTCGTATCCGCTTTTGCTCTCCGCGAAAATAGAGATCGAGGAAAGCTGCCGGGCTTTCTGTTCGATGGATGTCAGAAATTCTTCGTATCCGTTTATCTGCTCAAATTCCAGAACGATGGTGTTCAGAAAACGGTATTCCTGTGCCAGCGTTTCCCCGTACTTCAGGAACCCGCCTGCTTCATAAATATCATAATACTGTTCAAAATCATCGGCGTAGGTTTCGCGGAGACGTTCGTCTTTTTGACCGTTGTTGTATGCTTCTGTGCGCAGGATGTTATAGATATGGCTTAATCCCTCTGTGCGGGCCAGCTCTTCATGCAGAAAGTCATCCATATCCTCCATGCTCATGCCGGAAATCTGCTGTTCCAGCTTTCGATAAGCAGAGGAGGGAACATTGCCCGGCGTATGGCCCGTGCCGAACCACAGCAAAAACAGGTTGGCACCGAGCAGCACAGAAAACGCCAGAAGAAAAAAACGGCTGTGCCACACCTTGCGCAGCTCAGCGGAAAGCAGGCGTGTCATGCTTCGTCCTCCCCGAAAATGGTGAGGTAGACATCTTCCAGCGTGCCGCCCGGCGCGTATTTTTCAATAAGCGCGGCAGGAGACGCTTGGTCCACAAGTTGTCCTTCCTTGAGCAGCAGGATTTCACTGGCAACGTGCTCCACATCGCTGACTACGTGTGTGGCAACAATAATGATGCGGTCATGGGCGAGTTGAGCCAATACCTGACGCAGGCGTACACGTTCTTTCGGGTCCAATCCGGCGGTAGGCTCATCCATGATGAGGATCTGCGGCTCACCCAACAATGCGGCTGCAGCAAGCAGACGCTGTTTCATGCCGCCGGAATAGGCTGCCAGACGTTTTTCCAATTCACTGGAAAGGTGTACCAGCTCTGCGACACGTTGTACTTGTAACGCTGCATCACTCCGGGGAATTTCTTTGAGTGCTGCTATGTACAGCAGGAAACGGCGGCCTGTAAAACTGTCATACAGATTCTGCTGCTGCGGCATATATCCAAGGACGCGCCGAAATTCCCGCCCCATGCGCAGGACATTTTTACCGTTCCACAGTACCTTTCCGCTGGTAGCGTCCAGATTCCCGGTGATGATATTCATCATGGTGCTTTTGCCTGCGCCATTGGGCCCCAAAAGGCCGTAAAGGCCCGGGCCGAGAGTGAAACTCACTCCGGCCAGGGCTTTTCGACTTGTCTTTTGGTTGTTGTATATCTTAGTAAGGTGGTAGAGTTCTATCTGTCGCTTCATATCAGACACAGAATCTCTCCTTGAATATTATTGCAGAAATAAATTTATTGAATATTAAAATTTTTTAATTGTATTATTCGGAAATCCGGAGTACTGCTCCAATAACTTTTTTTATTAATCAACGCGTATACAGGCAACATCAGTGATTGTTTTTCTAAGTTGCCATTCGGATCATTTCCAATATAACTTTTTTCCTCATATTTTTTAGTATCAAAAAGTCAGATTCACTTTGTGCCATGATTGATGCATTGAAACCTTCTTCTTGTAGAGTTATTGGCGTTACAGTCCCATCCGTGCATTTGATTGCATATAAATCATTAGTGTTTTTATCCAAAACAAAAAAGTGATTGTCATATATATCTCCGACTAGCATGTAACCAGTTGAGTCTTCTCCTGAAAACACTTTATCGTTAAGTATATCTTCTTCCCCGTTTTTCAGTGAAAGAACTCGTGCCTTACCATCGCTCGGACTAAAGGAGTATGCTTTTTCATGGGAAATGACGTAAGACCTATCACTATATTTGAAATCATTCACTGTACGTATAGAATTTGTTTGTAAAGAAAAAACTTGCAATTTACACCGTGCACTTTCATCCGAAAAAGTAGTCTGTTGTAATACCAATCCATCGGAAGTTGTTCCCAATAGGCGATATGAAGAATTGTGCTCTAATTCTAAAAGTGAAGAAAATACACCAGTATTTGTTGCCAAACAAACAATTTCAGTCAGGCCTGTATCTACGTTTACGGCCAAAAAATACAATGATTCCCCATCAAAAGCAAATGCGGTGTTTTCCAAAAAATATTCATCGCTGAAAGTATATAATGTTGACCTATTAGCACCATTTAAATCCATTTTGATTATTTTTGCCGGTTCAGATGGTACATTGCTACTGGGCGCGCTTCCTAACACCACAACATACAAATTTTCGCTTGTACAAAATAATGAAGCTCCGCCGGGACATTCTCCTAGATAGCTTGTGTCTGATTCCTCGTTGTGCAAAGATTGTGGTTCACTAGAAAGATAGACTATTTGCTGCGTTAGATAGTCAACATAAAAGATATTGTATTCACCTTTTGAATTCTGAAGTAATATATAACTTCCCTTATCAGTTCCCGTAACTTGATTGTTAAAAATTCCTGTGCAAGTAGTTACAAGATAGGGACTAAGAGCAGAAATGGATTCTTCTTTCAAATTGTTTTCCAAAACTTGCTCTGAATGTGCGACGGACTTTGTAGGCACCTCTACTCCACAACTTGTATATATAATTATAATAGAGAGCAAAAGCACAAATACAATACACCATAAAGAAGTTTTTTTCATTGAATAGTACCTTTATTTTTGTTTGGATGGTCCATCGGCCATGTACCAGGTTTGATTGACTCCGGTATAGTTCCATGTACAATAGTTTCCGATACCATGTGTAGTTACAAATACCGGAGAGGTATGGTTGTAACGGGCAGGTAATCGTAGTTTGACTTGAGTTGGACTCACGGAGTGATCGCCCTCTAATGTGACATTGTAATCGTTATAAATGTTTCCATTTGAGGGTAGCATATCGCAAATAGTTCCTACTGCACTTCTATTCGCGTTTAATGCGAGAGATTTGTTTTGATTTGATCTCAGAACAGCGGTACGATTGTACTGACCGTAAGAGGTCCAATCTACATACCACTCTTGACTGATATCGCCAGTTGCTTGCCACAACGAAACTTTTGTTCCCGAAACAACAGCTCCATTTGTATGGCAATTAAGTACATATCGTGGCGCATCATATTCCTTCGCTGTTCTAAAGTGATATGCGTGAGCTGTATCTTCTGGCGGATTGGTATCAGCAAAAACGGGAGTGGTAAATGTGATAGCCAGTATTAGAGCTAACGAAAAAGACAATATTTGAGCGATATGTTTCATAAGAAGACCTCCTTACAATAATTACCGGTTTAAGGCGCGGCAGCCAGCTGCGTCTTTTTCCATCTCAGAGCCGAAGCTGTTAGAATGGGAGAGTAACGGGCATGACAGAAAATACTTTTGGCTAACATGCCCATTAGCTGCCTCTCTCATTCGAAGCATTCGATTTGCTCAGATTGTACCGCCGGACATTTCGGCGTGTTCATGTCACTGAGGAGACTGAACAAGTAATGAGTCCAATCACATAGGAGGGAACTTTATGAACGTTGTTGAAATTGATGCATCCAAAGGGAAAAGCATGGTGGCAGCTCTGTAGCCAATGGATGCGGTCGTGTTGTTGCTGAAGAAGTATCCTCATTCAGAGGTTTGCTCGGAGCAGATGGTCTATGCCATCATTGCCTTGGGTGAGACTACCCACATGGTCATGGAAATCATCGGGCTCGACCGTGAGCCGGTAGTAGCAACTCTGCACGAATACGGAATCCATGTCACTGTTCCAATTCATTGACAAGAAATGTGCTGAGGGAAAACCTTTAGTTTGCCATATACCAAGTTTGATTAGAACTAATATAATTCCATGTACAGTAATTCCCGATACCATGTGTAGTTATATATACAGGGGAACTATGATTATAGCGAGCTGGTAGCTGAAGTTTGACTTCAGTCGGTCTTGTGCTATGACTCCCAACTAAAGTTATATTGTAATCATTATAGACATTTCCAGTGGAAGGTATTACATTACAAACGGTTCCTATTGCGCTCCTGTCTGCATTTATTGCAAGAGTCCTATTCTGATTTGGCCTTAGAGCCGCAGTAGGATTATTAAGCGAACCGGTTGTCCAATCAACAAACCATTCTTGAGATGAGTGACCAGTTCCTTGCCACAATGATATTTTAGTTCCCGAGACAGGAATTCCGTCTGTATGGCAGTTTAATACATATCGAGCGGCGGACGAATCTTTTGCAGTCCGAAAATGATATACGTTAGTAGAGTACAGCGAAGATGTAGCAAAAGCAGGGACTGTCAATGCGGAAACTATTGACAGAATAAATATAAAAGTAAACATTCGAGAAAAGCGTTTCATAAAATTGCCTCCATTCAAAATTATAATAAATAGGGAGAATAGTAACTATATACTTCTGGTTTCTCTCAAAGTGGATGTTAAGATGAAATTTTTGCCCTAAAACGAATAAGACTGATTGCGATCTTTTAACTTGAAAATAACGATGAATTTCAAAAGTTGTGATATAGACAAAAATGCAACGTATTAGATGCAAGTGATGCTGAACTATTATGTGGTGGACTTCTTATTGTTTCAGATGATTATATTCTGGAATGCCAGACCAGTAAGATTCTTTTGAAATAAAAGTGAAATTGGGCCTTAGAATCCCAATAGGCATACCGGAATCATCGCCTAAAAAGGCATCAAGAAAATCACATTTGTAAACAGCTAAGTATTCATCTTTCAATGAACAGGATGGAACGATTGGGAAAAGTCTACCCGTATTGATTCCGTACTCACCATATAGAGTAAAAGGTGTTTGTCTCCCGGTAGATAAATCAAACCTAATGGAAGTGATTTCGTCTTCATCGCCTACGAACATCTCAGAAAATAGAATGTTTTTATCTAAAACTATATCAATTTGTCCCATTTCAATTTCTTTTTCAAAAAAAGATGGAATGCTACGTACAGTTTGTCCATTTTTGAGATCGTAGATCGATAACGTGTTGTCTACAGGAGAGAAAGAGTATAGTGTGGTGCCACTAACAAAATTCTGGTTTGAGCTGCTAAGGGAATTTATCAATATTTCTTTTTGCGAAATACACTTTTCAGTACCTATATCGAAGCACATATAGCTAGCTACTTGACTAGGAGAATATAAATTCCCATTAGGAGCAGGAGAGTAACAAACAACAATTATATATTTATTTTGTGCGCCAAGAATAAAGCTGTTGCCATTGGGAAGGCGACAAATAGTTTGTAGTGCACCATTACTTAAAGAAACCTTGCATAAGTCCATTATACTAGATGTACCGTTTACACGTTTTTTTATTAAATATAAATATTCTTCATTGCAGGCTGTACCGATTTGTATATCTTCATTTGCGGAGAGCGTTACAAGCGTTTTTCGATTCGCACCAGTCAAATCAGCAATTTGTATATTTGGTAATGCTTTTTGGTGATACATTTTTTCGTTTGCTGCTCCTGCATTAGCACTTGTCAAGATGATTTTACTTGAATTTGCTGCTAAATAAGGATAACCACCGCTCCATTCCAAATAGCTGGTACAGTTTTCATTATTATGAGTACATGATAAACTAGAGCAAAGAGTGAATTGGGTTTTATTCGAAAAATCAATATATTGTATATTGGCATATGATGAAGTTTGAGGCTCAATGTAGAAGAAACCATTTTCAGTTTCAGCGCCATCTCCATTTCCTGATGCAAGAGTGCCGAAGAAGTGAATTTCCGATGGTTCTGCTTCACTTTGAGGGAGATCATCTGAAGAGGATATATCCGAAAAAGAGTCTGATGTAGGGAAAGAAAATGTGTGGCAGCCAGACATCAGAAAAATAAGAAAAAACAAAGCTATACATATTTTAGACACTATATGCAACTCCGTTCTAGGCTCTCAGTAAAAAAATCTGACCAAATTGCAAGCAATTTGGTCAGATTGAGGAAATTAGGCGGGGAATACGTTGAAAGCCACGCCTGAGGTGGTCCATACCAAATTACTACCAGATGTATTTAGCCACTGGTTACTACTAACACTAAGTGCTAGTTTAATACGCTGTACCCCAGAAGAAACGGTCATAAGATCAACAACAGAGTCTCTGAGTGTTGAAGCGTCTGTTGCATCAGGCCACAAGATGCAATTTGTTCCGTTGATATGTCGATTAATTGTATAGCCGTATCCGACGATTGGTGCTTTAGCTGTGTACAATCTCCAATTGCCGGTAGGATGCTGCCTAAGTATCCAAAATTCGTTGTCATTGCCAGACAGATTTCCCATAAAGACGTTGGCGTTATTGTAAGCACCATCAACTACCATGTTTTGTGCTCCAATAGAAAAAGTCGTTGCAGTATCAGGTACGGCCCGTAGTGTTACATCAGCAGCAAATGCAGATATAGCAGTAACTGTTGCTAACACAAATCCCGCGGTCACAGTAAATAATTTTTTATTCATAAGTTTATCTCCATTTTTGTAAGATTTATTGTGATGCGAACTTGGGATAGTACCAAGGAAACTAAATTTAATAAATTTGTGGCATAGATTATTCGATAATCTCCCAAGTAACTGTTCTTGTTCCCCACACTTCTATTGATTGGACAAATAAATCTTTGTTACCCCATACATATACGAATGAATAGCCCGAGCCAGGGGGAACTCCAACTGCAGTATCACCAAGTTTAAATTGAACGGCACCAGCTCCGCCGGCTAAATTTTTGCAAACTGCCTGTCCGCCAAAATAAAATGCGCTATCATTTAAAGTTGTTTCCGAATCGAAAAGACCTGTCAGTGATCCATTAAATGTTGACATTGGTGTAACAACTGCTTCTGATTCATCAATTTTGAAAAAATATCCATTTTCATCTATTGCAGTAACTATACCATGTTCGGTAATATCACCTACTTTAAGGTTTTCAAGCCGCAGCTGATCGTCATCAATTAAACCGCTAGTGGCAAAGGCAGTGGAGGTAAAACAACACAGGCAAAGAATCAAAATGCAACATGCTGTAAATCCTCGTCTTCGATACTTTCCCATAGACGATTTGCTGGAGATATTGCTTTTATTGTTTTTCATTATGCTCCTCCTTGGTTGTTTTGGTGGGACAATTGCTATAATAATTTTTCTTAAGGCTAAATGCAGAGAATAAAATGACACTCTCGAGTAAAGAAGTAAAAATAATTAAGCAACTGTTCCATATGATTTTTTTTACTCGGGTACTGATCGCCCACGAAGAATTTCTTGTGTAATCCTGACAGTCCCATATTTGAGTACCGGATACTTCTTTAGGTGAATAGGACTCCATCTGTTTAGTTAAGGTTTTTCCGTCTTCAGTTTGATAGTATATTGAGATTTGCCGTTGCTGTGTGACTGGGTACTGCGCATATAATTCATTTGCTACTTTTTGTGTGGTCACCAAAAGTAAACTTGGTACATTAGGCAAAGGAACATTGCTCATGGCCCCAAATGGTATTTCTGTATGGTTTACGCCGACAATATTAATTGCAGTGTTCTTTACGGAAACAGCGATATTTTCAATTTCGCCTAACCCGATTGAGTGAAATGAAGATAGCACTGCGTATGGCCTTTGTGTAGTAATCGGTACGGGATACCAATTAGCAAACGTTTCAGAATCCAGAGCTACACAGTAGACATTATACCCTTGGGGTCGGCAGTCAATCTTAATCCCGATCTGCTCAATTACTGCATTTGGTAATTCGTCATTGAGACTACTGGCGAAATTAACAGCTTCTTCAGGGTAAATACCATCATTTCCGAAAACTGCAATACGATAATCGTAAGTAGGCTTAACGTTACCTACCGGGATGATTTTGCAATATAAGATGTATGCATTGAGTAGAACGCACCCCGCCAGAATCGCTAATGACGTGAAAGCAAGCAAGCATTTCCACTTGTTATTTGCTCTGCTGCCTTCATTATTAGTTTTTTTCATCATGACTTCACCATTGGTTTTTTGTTTTGCTCTTTGTATTTTGTTTGCGAACTGCGTTCTATCGCATACAAATTTATCATGTCGCTGTTGAATTTATAAAGAGCCGTCACATTAATCTACTTGTTTGTATCATCGGTTTCTCGCTGAGGGCGCTGCGGCTGGTAATAGATGGGGACGCTCGTAGGTGGCCACTCGCGCATATCGCGACGAGCAAGGTCGTCCAGTTTGCCAGCCAGTTTTTCAGAAAGAAAAGTTGCGATTTTGTTCATGATGATTTTACCTCCTTGAATTTTGATACAAAAAAGGAAATAGCGGCCGCTATGATTCCCATTTCACAATAAAGCGCACAGTTTGAATTTGCAAAAAAGATTTGAAGCAACAAAATCAAAAACAGATTCCATATAAGAATATGCTTCGCTTTTATCCAGGAAACAGCAAGTTCATCAGGAGTAAGCGGGCAGTTTGGATGGCTATAAGGAGATGAATTGAAAACAGCAAAAGAGAGACTGATGAATAAAATCCAAATAAGAATTGAAAGACTATACTGAACAAGGCTGTTTACAATGCTCAAACAGAGAATGGATACACCAATCGACAAGAATAAGCATCGCAGCGGCGTCTTCGCGTGATAGCCACCGAGACGTCTGCGCAAAGATAAAATTCCTACAAGAAAACAGATCACTTGGTATGGCGTGGCAACAAGGCAGCCAAGCAGCATCATACCGGCAGTGGAAAGAAACATAGAAATGCGAGTTTGTAATGCGTAAATGTACCAAGACCTTCTTGTTTCCGGAAGGCCACATTGGCTGATGAAAAAATCTGTGAGCCTCTCGCAGCAGGACAGGAGCAATAACATCCTCCTCCTTTAAGCTTAAAATAGCATTTTCACAATTCTTTCACAATGGATTTGTTCCCAACTGTCAAAAAATGTTCCCAACTGCACTTTTATGACAGAATTGAGACAAAATGAAATCGGGCGTCGTGGTAAAAAAGTGTGTATTCATACCCATACTTTTGCATGATATGGGCAATATTTTGAAGACCGAAACCATGTAAATGTGGTTCAGCTTTATCGGTTGGTACATAATTATTTTCGGAAATTTTTACTGGCAAAGATGAGTTCTCGACAGAGAGCAAAAAGTCCCCCTCTTTTTTTAGTATTTTTACATTGATATATGATGAATCGGGAAGTTTTCGACAGGCTTCGAGTGCATTGTCAAGAAGATTCCCTAAGAGTGTGACAACATCTTCGTCTTTCATTGGGAAAGAAGATAAATCGTTTACAGTGAAGCGCATTGATGTGTTTTGAAGTTTGGCCTGTGTATATTTCTGATTGAGAATGGTATCGAGAATGGGGAGGTTTGTGCTGACAACACGAGTGTTTTCCGGTAGGTTCTGGGACAACACTTTTACATATTCTGTAGCTTTTTCGTAATGCCCTGCTTTAAGAAGCATATATAGTGTTGTAATGTGGTTATTGAAATCGTGTGTCAGTGCACGTTGCTCATTAAAGATGGCTTGGAGCGCATTTGTGGACTTCATGTTCTGATCAATTTCATGTTGGAGAGCAATATTTTTTTGCTGTAGGCTGGTACTGTATTCCAGCTTGCCAAGTAAAAGAAATAGTGAGATATTAAAAAGCAGTAAACCTATGCCGCTGAGGATTAGGTTGAAACTGATTTTATTTTGTGCCATTGCACTTTCAATGGTTACGCCAAATAAGAGGATTGAAAATACAGGAAACAGTAAGAGCGCAATCCAAGTGCTCGAACTCAGAATCATAGATGTTTTAGCTTTGAAAAGTCGGTAGATAATAATGGAGAATAGAAGTAGCAGAGTACGAGAGACGAAAGCACCGAGGATGTAAAGTGCGGAATTGGAAAGAGCATCGGAAAACGAGAAAGAAAAGATATATGAAATCCCCAGGAGCGTAAAGTAATCAAGTCCGGAAAGTATGATAAAAAAGGAACATAAGAGAAAGAGATGAAAAGGAAGTGCTCCAGTATAAAATATTTGAGAAAAGACAAGCCAGATGAGGATGGATATAAAAAGTTTTGTGACGAATGAGGTGGCGAGTATCGTGTTTAAGGGCAGCCAAAGGTAGAAGAGAAAGGCAGCTGAGAGCGGAAAGAAAAATCTGTATGATGTATACTTTCGTTCGAAAAATGTATTGAGTAAAAGTACAATACAGAATGTTTCTGTGCCAGTAGTCATTATCTCCATTAGATGTTCCATTATATTTCCCGCTCCTTCCACTGAAGAAATTTTTGTACGATATCAGTATAGTTTTGTCTGCTGCATGGCAGTTCAGTACTGTTGTCCATGTAGGCCAGTCGGTTTTGGATCCTTCGACAGCGAGAAAGATTGATTAAATAGCTTTTGTGTATTCGAAGAAATCCATGGGGTGCAAGAGTCTCTATCATGTCGGATAACTTCGCGTAGTAAAGAATGGAAGGATAGCGTGGAAGGGACGTATGTATTTGAATTTGACGTTTATAGCTTTCCATGTAGATGATAGATTTACAAGGGATGTCAACATTTACATGTTCATATGGCACACGGACTGAAATCTCCTTAGAGCCAATTTGTGGAAAGATCTCATCCATGCAACTCTCAAAAGTTCCATCCAAGTCACTTTTGAGAAGATATGCCGATGCATGCACAGAATAACCCATGATAGCGTATTCTATGAAAGCGGATACAAAAATCAAAATTGCATTCTCGTTTTTTGCTCTCAGGGCTTTGGCAATCTCAATCCCGCTAATTTCACCAAAGCGGACATCAAGAAAAACGATATCGTAAGACTCCAGAGAACTTTGTATGAAGTCGGCCGCCTGTTGAAAAAGGTGTAGATCAATGACATGGTGATGAGCATTGGAATACTGTTTTATCATATGAGCCAACTTATCGGTAAAAATTTTTTCGTCATCACAAATAGCAATTTGATACATTACGAAGTCTCCTCTCTCGCAATTTAGCAAAATTGCGATTCACCATAGAATACTTTGTATACGTGATAAAAATAGAATAGTTACATCAAGTGCGTATGCCGGCCAAAAAGTGCAGCTTGACCGCAGATGATGGTGCATCTCTGCCGCAGGAATTGTGTATTGTTTCCGCCAGGACGGTGCAACCATTCTGCAGGAATGGAGCGGGTTTCGAGGGGGAGCGGGGGAACGCTTTTCAAAGTGTTCCCCGCATAGAAGCGTTTCGCGGTCACTCACACATCAAGGATCTCTTTGTGATTGACTCTGGTATGACCTCCTAAAAGGAATTCGCATCTTGCGATGCTAAATTCATTTTAACGGCTGCGTTGACATTGCACCATGATCACGGTGTCGATGCACCATTTTGCCGGTCTGCATGCACCATCCGGGCGGCCGAAGTGAATCGCTTCAGACGGCGTATTCAATCAAGCAAAAAATGAAGCTATAAGATATAGATGTATTTCTAATGATTGTAACATGGACGAAGAACAATGTGAAGTACAAAGAAAAACAGCGGCATTGGTATATTTACCAATGCCGCTGCTGTCTTCCTCGAAAGATTTAAATGCGGGAATAATTATATTTTCTGTTCAATAGTTGCAGAAACAGGCTCTGCATAGCCATTTCGCGTGACAGTTCCGCTGACTTCTAACTTATAAGTTTTCCCGGAGCTGAAACTGTAGGAGTCAGACTTGAAGAATGAAGCGGAATATGTGGTGTGGCTGGTGCGCGCTACCTCTGTATAGCCGCCTAGCCAACCTTTCTCGTATAGTACCAAAGTAGCAGAAATCTTGGTTGTCCCGGAAACACCATTGATTGAGCAGGAATATGTTCCGGCGCTGCCAGAAATAGAAGGGATGATAGAAAGGGTGTTGACCCAAAATGGAGTAATGCTCTCTTGAGTGGTTGTACCACCTTCCTGAGAAGAAAGCGGCTCAGCGGCAAAAGCGCTCATGCAAGATAGTGCGAGGACGACGGTAAGCACAATACAAATAAACTTTTTCATTGTATAACCTCCAAGAAAAATAAAG
>NZ_JXXK01000035.1 GCF_000949455.1 Ruthenibacterium lactatiformans
CACCTCTCCGTTTCGTATGAGGGAAAGAGAAAGTTGTGATAGGAGATTGAATAGAGTCTTAATGCTGTACATACCAAACGCGCAGTCCTGTTGGCTGCGCGTTTTTATATAGGAAAAAAGAATCATGACCAAGCGTCCAATAAAAATTACAGTCCGGCTTTCACAGACAGAAGCCGTCCGCTTCGATGCACTGGCATCGGAATGCGGCAGCAAAAAAGAACCGCTCATCCGCAATCTCATCATGGGCGTGGAAATAAAGCCGCGGCCTACGGAAGAACAGCTACGGCTCGTCCGTGAGATATCCGGGATCGCAAACAACATCAACCAGATCACGCGCCTTGCCAACACGGTTAAAAGCGTTTCCCCCGCACAGGTGGAGGAACTGCAGCGGCTGTGCAGCGAGGCGCTTTCGCTTGTAAGGGAGAGTCTGTGAATGGCATACACAAAAATATTTCCGATCCGCACCCGCCTTGACCGCCGTGTGCGCTATGCGCTCAACGGAAAAAAGACCGCGCTGGAAACAGCGGCAGGCTATGCACTGGATGCCGCCAAAACAGAAAGCGTCCTGTTCACGGACGCATTCAACTGCGGCCTTACCGCGCCCTGCACGGAAATGTACGCGACCAAACGGCGCTGGGGCAAGGACCAAAACAGGGTGCAGGGCTATCACATCATCCAGTCCTTCCGGCCCGGAGAGGTGACGCCGGAGCAGGCGCATGAGATCGGCTGTGAATTTGTCCGCCGATTTCTGGCCGGACGGTACGAAACCGTCATTGGCACGCATCTGGACAAAGCCCATCCACATAACCACATCGTGTTCAACGCCTGTTCGTATGCGGACGGCAGGATGTTCCGCAACGATTTCAACAACTACTACAACGGAATCCGTACCGTTTCAGACGCGCTCTGCCGCGAATACGGCCTTTCCGTCATTGAGCCGCAAAACAAAGGGAAGCAGTACCGGGAATGGCTGGACGAAAAGGAGAAAAAGCCCACCATGCACGGAATGGTAAAAGCGGATGTGGACGAAGTGCTTGCCGCCGCTGTCAGCTTCCAGACCTTTGTGTTTGGCCTTCAGCGGCGCGGATACATCGTCAAATGCGGCCCGGAGATCAAATATATGGCGGTCCGCCATAAGACGGGCGGCAAGTTTTTGCGCTTTAAATCCCTGGGGCCGGAATACACGGAGGCGGCCATCCGCCAGCGGCTGGAGCAGCCGCCGCAGCTTCGGACGCCCACCACGCCCGAAGTCCCGCCGCGCCCGGCGCGGCAAAACATGCGGAAAAAAGAAAATCAAAAGTCCTCTTCACGCCCGCGCAGGGCCTACCGCCTGCGCGGGCGCTTTGCGTCCGGGCGGGCCGGATATTCCGGTTTTGCCGCCCTGACTTACCGATACCTGCACCTGCTGTGCAAGGTCCGGCGCAAACGCGCGCCCCGCCACGTCTCCTATGCGCTGCGCGGGGAGCTGCGCCGCTTCGACCGGTATCTGGCACAGCATCAGTTCCTGCTGGAACACAAAATCACGGACAGCGCCGCACTCTGTGCGTACAGGGCGCAGACGGAAACAGAGATCGAACGCATGACGCACCGGCGTGCGGTGCTGTACCGGAAAAGGGGGGATACATCCAATGGTATGAACCGTGCGGAGCTGTCCGCCCAAATCGACCGTCTGACCAGCGCGCTTCGGGCCATGCGCCGGGAACTGCGCCTGTGCGAGCAGATCGAGGCGGATATGGAGCATATCCGGGACCAGCTTGCATTGGCCCATATGGACGCGCAGCGGGAAGAAACGAAAAAGCGAAAGGAGGTGAAGCGCGATGAATATGGGAGGTGACGCGGCGGAGCGTCTGGTGCGGGACAGCCTGATGATCACGGAGGAGGCTGTGAAGCTGGCCGGGCTCGGCGCAAAAAACCTTGCGGCGATCCTGGTGGCTCTGGCCAAAGAAGAGGAAAAGACCCATGGCCCCACGCATCTGACGCGTCTGCTGCGCAGCGGCGAGGAATTGAAGCTGCTGCCCATCAAAAGCGAAGACCTGCGGCAGTTCCGACAGCTTGCAAAGGAATACGGCGTCCTGTTCTGCCCGATCAAAAACAAATCTCTGGACAACGGGCTGAACGATATCCTGTTTCCGGCCAGCGCGGCGGCAAGCGTCAACCGCGTGCTGGAGCATCTGGGCTACCCTGTGCCGCGGGAAAAGGCAGTGGAGGTAAAAAAAGAAGCCGCCCGCGGTCGGTCCGGCAGCGCCTCGCAGACACGCGGGCATGGCTCAGACAGCAATGCGAGGACGACTGCTACTGAACGTCCGTCCGTGCGCGCGGCCATCGACCGCCTGCAAAAGCAGGCGCGCACGCAGACGGACAACGCCGTCCGTACGGTAACGAGGGACGAGCCGTATTTTGAGTTGTAGGAGTGAAAAAAGCTATGGCAAATATCGCAGACCTGATCGCAAACAGAAATCAGGAGCTTGAGGATTTTAAGCAGAAAAAACAGGAGGAACGCACAGAGGCCTATGAGCGGCGTGACGCGGCGGTGATGGAGGTCACATCGGACCCGGAAAAATACAGGGCGTTTCTGGACCTGCACGCGCAGACCATGTACAATGCGGTCAATACCGCCACAGTATGGAAGCAGCGCCCCGGCGCAACGCAGCTTCTGCCGCGCAAAAAATGGGCAGAGCTTGGGCGGAAAATACGCGAGGATGAAACGCCCGTACAGGTGTTCATGCGGGATACGCGCAGCGGGTACATCAAGCTGGACTATGTGTACGACAAGGCGCAGACCGCAGGCGACCCGGTTCCCGTGCGTGGGATACTGCGGGACGGAACGCCGGACATGGAAAAGGCGCTGGGCGCGCTGCTGCAAAGCAGCCCCGTGGAGGTTGTCGCGACAGCAGATATCTTCGGGGAGGCGGAATACCAGCCGGAGGAAAACCGCATCGCCATCCAGCCGGACCTTTCGGGCGCGGCATCGTTCCGCGCGCTGGCGCGCGAGATCGTCTATGCGCAGATCGGAACAGGGATGGAGGCGTGCGATTTTGACCCGCGGCCCTATGAGCTGGATGCGCACAGCGTATGCTATGCGCTGTGCAGACGGTACGGCGTCCCGGTGGAGCAGCCGGACTTTTCCGGCGTCGTACAGCAGTACGGGGAGCTGGAAGCGCCCGAACGCCTGAATATGCTGCGGGAGACCTGCGACCTTTCCAAGGTGCTGAACCGCAGCATTGAACGTGCGCTGGACCTGCGCCAGCGCAGCAGGGCAAAGAATGCCGTGCTGACCCGGTGAAGCCGCAGCAGGGCCGCACGGCCCGGTGCATCCTGTGGGCGCTGGGCTTCCCGCTGGCATTGTGGCTCGCCGCGGCGCTGGCCGATGCGTTTTCCGGCGGCGCATCCCTGTCCAGGGTGCTCGCCCGTTTCTCCGTCTGCATGAACGCCCCGTTCTCGGTCCGTTGGACAGAGGATACGGGGCGTTTTCTGCTTCTGGCGGGGCTGCTGTATCCGGCGGGGGCCGTGGCCGTGGAATCCGGGCGCGGCAACCGCCGTCCGGGCGAAGAATACGGCAGCGCCCGGTGGGGAGACCCGCGGGCCATCGGAAAAAAGTACCGGGACAGGCGGCACAGGGAGAAAAACATCCTGCTGACACAGCATGTCGCGCTGGGCCTGGATGGGCGCATCACAAAACGCAATACCCACCAGCTCATCGTCGGCGGCTCCGGAGCGGGCAAGACACGGTATTTTTGCCTGCCCAATGTGATGAACGCCTGTTGCTCATATATTATCACAGACTGCAAGGGCGAGATTTTGCGCGCCGTGGGCGGGCTGCTTGAAAAGCAGGGCATCCCGTTCACGGTGCTGGACCTTGTGAATATGCGCGGCCATTACAATCCCTTCGCCTATCTGCGCAGAGACAGCGACGCGCTGAGGCTTGTCACGAACCTTGTGGCGAACACGACGCCTAAGGACGCGAAAAACTCGGACCCGTTCTGGGACCGTGCGGAGACGGCGCTCCTGCAGGCGCTCATTTTGTATCTGAAGCACAGAGCGCCTGTGTGCGAGCAGAACTTCACGATGGTCATGGAGATGATCAACGCGGCGGAGGTGCGGGAGGGCGACCCGAATTTCAAAAGTGCGCTGGACCTGCTGTTTGACGAGCTGGAAAGCGAAGAGCCGCAGAGCATTGCGCTCAAGCAGTACAAGGTGTTCAAGCAGGCGCAGGACAAAACCGCGAAAAGCATCCTCATCGGCGCGGCGGTCCGGCTTGCGCCCTTCAATCTGCCGGAGCTGGCCCGCGTCACAGACAGCGACGAGATGTATATTGGGCGGCTGGGGGAGGAAAAGCGCGCGATTTTCTGCGTGATACCGGACAACGACACCAGCCTGAATTTTCTGGTGAGCATGCTGTATACGCAGGCGTTTCAGGAGCTTTACTACATTGCCGACCAGAAATACGGCGGGCCGCTGCCTGTGCATGTGCAGTGCATCCAGGACGAATGGGCGAATACGCCGCAGCCGGACAACTATCTGCAGATCCTGCGCACGGCGCGCAGCCGGAACATCGGGTGCAGCGTGGTGGTACAGGGGCTTTCCGCCATCAAGGCGATGTACAAGGAGAGCTGGGAGGAGGTCGTGGGCAACTGCGATTCGTTCCTGTTCCTGGGCGGCAACGATCAGGAAAGCTTGTCGTATATCAGCAAAATGACAGGGAAGGCGACCATTGATACCATAACACGCGGTGAGACAAAGGGGCGCGGCGGCTCATCCAGCCGGAACTTCCAGAATACGGGCCGGGAGCTTGTGACGCCGGAGGAGCTGCGCATGGTGGACCGGGACGCGCTGCTGCTCATCCGCGGCGAATGCCCAGTGCTGGACCGGAAGTACGACTTGAACCGGCATCCGAATATCCGGTACACGGAAATGGGCGGCGCGCCGCCATACAAGGTGCCGGAGGATTACTGCGCATTGTCCGCCAGTATTCCGGCGGAGGATGTACAGGAAGAATGGAAAAAGGGAACGCCGCTTGCGCCGGAGCTGCTTTCGGCGGTTGAGGTGCTTCACAGCAAAGAAGAACTGGAGGAAAAGAAAATTGAACGAAAAAAAGAACAAGCCTGACGCGGCGGCGCTGCGCGATGCAAAGCGCGGTCATAAGGCGCGCATCGGATATGCGCGTATTGTATTGGTGTGCCTGCTGGGCGCGCTGCTGGCGGTCCCGGCTTTTGCAGAGGGCGGCGCATCGGGGCCGCTGGACACCATCAACAACCTGTCCGACCTGGTGTTCCAATGTGTGCGCGCCGTGGGCGTTATCGTGGCGGGCTACGGCATCGTACAGATCGGCCTTGCGGTGCAGAGCCATGATTCCAGCCAGCGGGCCAACGGCTTTCTGGCATTTTTCGGCGGGCTGCTCATCATGTTTGCAAAGGAGATTTTGGACTTTATTACGGTGTAGTTGACGCGGTAATATTTTGAGGGTAAGATATATATGTGCTTAATTTGTAACAGGGAGGGCGGAGTATGAACATCAAACCATCGGCGTCTATTCGCAACAACTACAACGAAATTTCAAAGCTGTGCAAAAGCACAGGAGAACCTGTGTACTTGACAAAAAGCGGCGAGGGTGATTTGGTCGTAATGGATATCGAAGCCTTTTCCCGCCGTGAGAAAATGCTAGCCCTGCGGGAGACCCTGCTGGACATTGAACGCGACCGAATCAACGGGGCAAAATACTATTCTGTTGATGAAGTGGATGCTGAACTGCGAAGGGCGATTGCGGAGGCGTCAGGGCATGGACGGGCAGAGGTATAGGGTACTGATTTCGGATAAGGCGCGGCAGATGATGAAGGCGCATGTATCTTTCCTGGCGGAAGTGAACCCGCAGGCAGCGGAAAAGCTGAGGGTATCCCTGATGGAAGGTATACGAAGCCTGGCACAGATGCCGGAGCGATGTCCTTATTTGGATGAAGAAGATCGGAGGAGTCCATATCGAAAACTGCATATACCCAAGTGGTATCTGGCTATATACGTTGTAGTGGACGATACAGTCTATGTAGAGTACATTGTAGACGCCAGACAGGAATATGGGTGGCTGCTTCGATAAAAAAAGTGAAGAATCGCATGAAAAAAGACGGCTTTTTCAGGCCGTCTTTTTTGTTTGTGGAGGTGTGAAATCATTTGGATGATAACTGGATCGTAGAGAATCTGGAAAATGCATTGGCGACATGGAATGAGAAGCTGGCGGAGATCTGGCAGCTTGTGAGCATGACGCCGCAGGAATTTAAAGGTGGCGGGATATGGAACATCGTTGTGCAGATCAACGGCGCGCTGCAGGCCATCGGGTATGGGCTGCTCGTTCTGTTTTTCGCCATGGGGCTGTTCAAAAACACGGTGAACTTTCAGGAGCTGCGCCGCCCGGAGGCGGCTTTGCGGTATTTCCTGCATTTTGTGGCGGCAAAAGCCGCCGTCACCTACTGTATGCCGCTGATGCTGGCCGTGTTCGATATATGCGGCGGCATTGTAAGCACGGTGGCCGGGCAGATGGGCGGTATGGCGGGCAACGTGGGCACATTGCCCGGCGAGATCAGCGCGGCCATCGGAAACGTGGGTTTTCTCGCGTCCATCCCGCTGTGGCTCGTGACGATTTTGGGCAGCCTGTTCATTACCGTGCTTTCCTTTATCCTGATCATGACGGTGTATAGCCGTTTTTTCAAACTATACATTTACACAGCTTTGGCCCCGGTGCCCATCGCGGCATTTGGCAGCGGCGAAACGGCGGCCACGGGGAAGGCGTTCCTCAAAGGATATGTGGGCGTGTGCCTGGAAGGTGCGGTCATCGTGCTGTCCTGCCTGATCTTTTCCGCATATATGGGCAGCGGGTCGCCCGCGGCACCGTCAGGCTCAGCGGTTTCGATGGTTTGGACCTATGTGGCGGAAATGATCTTCAACATGCTGGTCCTTGTGGGACTGGTAAAAGGCTCGGACCGCATCGTGCGGGAAATGATGAGCCTGTAACGAGGTGAAAGAATTTTGGAGATAAAGGTGCCGAAGGAAGTACGGCAATACCATGAAAGCATTTTTTTCGGGCTGTCGCTGCGGCAGTTCGGATGCTCGCTTGCCGCTGTGGGAGCAGCGGTGGGGATGTATTTTGGATGTGTGGATACGCTTGGAACGGAAGCGACGGGCTGGGTATGTATTTTTGGGGCCGCGCCGCTGGCGCTGGCCGGATTTTTTACCTACAACGGGATGCCGCTGGAAAAATTTTTGTGGGCGGTATTCAAAAGCCAGGTGCTGCGCGCCCGGCCCCGTGTGTTCCGGGCGAAAAACTATTGGTATATATTCTTTTGTGAAAAAAGGCGGCTGGAAAAACCAGCCGCCCTTTTCAAATACAAGCGGAAAGAAGGAAGAAGGATGAAACAGAAATGGAAACGATATAGCGCAAGCCTGCTTGCGCTGCTGCTGTGTGTGATGCTGCTTGCGTCCACGGCGTTTGCCTCGGGCGGCGCGCTGGGCGCGGACCGAAACGGCACGCCATATACCTACGTGATCGGGTACATGTATTCCGGCAGCTCCCAGACCATCAACACACGGGAGATCTTCACATCGCCCAACAACTATGACATCTGGCTCTGCCCGGTGTGCGGGCGGGACCCGTTGGGGAATTCGCAGGGAACGGCGCTGTCCCCGAATCTGTATATGCCGTGCTATGGATACGATATTGCGGCAGCGGGCGGCGACATGGGCATCCGCTACGCGCTGGTGCGGCACAGGCACAACAACGGGCAGCTGTCGGATGACCGGGTATACATCCCAGTCAACGTGCCGATGTATGCGGGCTGCTATTACGGCTATGACCTCACCGGGCCGGCCGGCGTGCAGGTCAGCGCGCCCACGGGCTGGCAGAGGGACAGCGCGGTGGTGCGTTTTTCGGGCGGAACAGACACAGGCACGAGCCTGCCGGACTGGAGCGCGGCGCCGGGCGACTACGGCAGCGGCATCCATCACTACGAGTACAGCATCAACGGCGGGGCATGGACAGGCTGTCCCGTGGGCGACCCAACCGTGACCATCACGGCAGGAGGTGAAACAACGGTGACCGCCCGTGTGGTGGACGGCGCGGGCAACGCCTCCGGCCAGACGGTCACGGCAAAGGTGTACATCGACCCGGCCCCGCCCAATGTGCCCGGCGTCACGCTTTCCACGGAACAGTGGACGAATACTTCTGTTACCGCCACAGTGAAGGACAACGGCGACGCACACAGCGGCGTTGCCCGCACGGAATATTCTCTGGACGGCGGAAGCTGGACGGCATACAGCGGCGTGCTCTCCATCGCAGACCACGGCAAACATACGGTCAGCGCCCGCGCCACCGACAATGTGGGCCGTGTTTCCGGCACGGCCAGCAAGACCGCGCTGGTGGATAAGGTCGCTCCGGTCATTTCAAAGGTGGAGCAGCAGCCAGACAGCGGGCACACAGAAATGACGCTGGCCGTTACGGCCACAGACGCGGACAGCGGCGTGAAAGGCTATGCGGTCACCACGGAAGAAAAAGCGCCTGCGCTGGATAAGTTTCAAGATTCCGCACCGAAAGCAGACCACAACGGCGTTTACTACATCTGGGCAGCGGACAAGGCGGGGAATATTTCCGCTGCCGCAAAGGTGAACGTCACCGCGCTGGATATCGTGCCGCCCGTTGTGGTAAAGGTGGAGACACAGCGTACCTGGGACGCGAAGGAAAATTGGGCGAAAGTAACGGCGCAGGACGATAACAGCGGCGTTGTGGCCATCGGCTGGGAACGGGCCGAAAAAGATATGGGAAGCCGTCATGCTCCTGACCCGGTCACCTGGGTGGATTCCACGGCAGAAGCGGCCTTCATTTTCACCGAGAACGGCAGCTACAACGCCTATGCGCGCGACCTGGCAGGCAATGTGTCCGAGCCGTACCCGTTCATCATCGACCACATCGACAAGCATTCTCCGGTCATTGATTCTGTGGAGTGGGACAAGGGCTGGAGCCAGGAAAAGACCGTCACGGTAAAAGCCCATGATACGGAGTCCGGCCTTGGGCAGTATGCGGTGACGCGCACGGCGGACCGCCCCGCTGAGTGGCAGGACAGCAATGTTTTCGCCAACATCACGGAAAACGGCACGTACTATCTGTGGGCGAAGGACAACGTGCAGCGCGTGTCCGCGGACGCGGATGCAGATGGAGGTGAGGGAACACCAGACCCCGGCCCCGAAGAGATCGTCATCGACACCATCGACCGTTCCAGGCCCGTGATGGACGATATCCTGCATTCGGCAGTGGACAACGCGCCCGCGGGTCTGTTCGGCTATCCGCATTTCAATGAGGTGGACCGCCCGGAACTGCTGGCCCACGATCTGGCCGATGACGGCTGGACGGACAGCGGCATCAAGGCCATCTACTACCAATACGCATTGGACGAAGACCACCTCGCAGCCGATTGGCTGACCTATGACGAGCTGGACAAGCCCGCCATGCGGGAGGAATACTTCGGAAACATCTATGCAAAGGCGGAGGACAATGCAGGGAATGTGTCCGACGCCATTTTTGCAGGCTTCATGTTCGAGCAGACCGAGCCAGTGGCGGAAAAAACTCTGACCCCGGATCACTGGACGAACGGGACGGTGGAGATCGACCTGTCCACGGACGATAACCTGTCGGGCGTGCGGGACATCACCCTGCCGGACGGCAGCATCGTGGATGCTGCGCAGGCAAAGTATACTGTGGACAAAAACGGCGTGTACAATTTCTCTGTGCGGGATTACTGCGGCAACATCCTGTCCTATCCCGTTGAAGTGAGCAATATCGACCGGCTTGCGCCGGCCGCGGACTATGAGGTGATGCCCGGTGACTGGACGAACAAGCCCGTGACCATCCGTGTGACGGCTGCGGACCCGGAGCCGGAGGACGGCTATGCGCCCAGCGGCGTCAAGTCCATCACGATGCCGGACGGCACGGTGGTGGAAGGCGGTACCGCGGATTTCGTTGCGGACGCCAATGGGAAATACGACTTCATCATCACGGACAACGGCGGCAATACGTTCACACTGCATACCGGGGTGAGCAATATTGATCACCTCGCTCCCGAAGCGGAATATACCGTGACGCCGGATATCTGGACGAACGGGCCTGCGGCCATCCATGTGACGGCCACCGACCCGAAGCCGGAGGACGGCTATGCGCCCAGCGGCGTCCAGTCCATCACGATGCCGGACGGCACGGTAGTGGAGGGCGATGCGGCGGATTTTACCGTGAGCGTCAATGGTACGTATGACTTCATCATTACCGACAACGGCGGAAATACGGCCACACTGCACGCGGAAGTGGGCAATGTGGACACCGCGCGCCCGACTGTGGATTTCCATTTTGAGCCGCTGGACGGCGGTGACCGCACCATCATCACGGAATACGGCAAAACCGAGTACTACAATTACGATCTCGTTATGAACGCCAGCGCCGATGATGTCGGTTCCGGCATCGAACGGTACGAATACAAAGTGGGCGACGGAGAATGGACGGTGTTCGACCCGGCAGACCCGCCGAAGTTTACGGAGGAACAGATCGTCCATATCGTTGTGCGTGTATGGGATGTTGCCGGGAATGTGAGCGAAGAAAAGGCGCGTGACATCGTGCTGGACAAAACGCCGCCCACGGCTTCGCATACGCTGACGCCGGGCGAGGACGGAAAGGTGAACATCAACCTGGGAACGGACGGCAGCATCTGCGGCGTCCAGTCCATCACGCGGCCGGACGGCAGTGTGGCATATGGCGTGGATACGCTTGTGTTTGAAGTGGACCGGAACGGAGACTACGATTTTTTCGTGTGGGACCGGTGCGGGAATCTGCTGAAGTACACCGTACCGGTCGACAGCTTCGTAACACCTGTGAAGCCGGAGCCTGCGCCCTCTGAGCCGGAGGAGCCGAAGCCGAAGCCGGAACCCGAGCCGGAGCCGGATCCAGAGACGGAAGGACCGGCGGCACTGGTGGAGGTCCCTGCGCGGGAGGACGCCCGCGCGCTGACGCTGGCCGACCTTGCCTGTACGCTGCTCTCCATCCTGCTTGCCATCCTTGTGTGGCTGCACGGGAAAAAAGACGGCGGTGAAGATGCAGACGATGAAGATGAACAGGTCGATGAGGACGTAGAAGAAGATGAGCCGCGGGGCTACGCTGTCCAGAAAACCGTGAATGCGGTGCTGGCGGTACTGTCTGCGGTATTGTTCTTCCTCACACAGCCGCTCGTATGGCGTTTCCGCTTCGTAGACTGGTGGACGGTGCTGTTCGTGCTGCTGTGCGGCACGGCGCTGGCCATGCTCATTTGGAAGCGAAAGGAAGAAAACAAAGTAGAAGAAACGGATGAAGAAAACATGGAGGATTTTGCAGAATGAAAACGATCGTATCACTGGCCCTTGCGGGCCTCATGTCCATTTCCGCACTGCTTCCCGCGCTGGCGGCACAGGAGGCGGAGAACGTATCCATCCCCGAAAACTCCGGCATTTCGGAAAGTGTGGCGCAGGATGAGAGCAGCGTATCCAGTTCCTGCAGTACAGCGGATGAAAGCACCGAGCCGGAGTCCGGCAGCAATGCAGAGGATGGATCGGATTCTGTTTCGCAGCCCGAATCCGGCAGTATGCCGGTGGAGTCTGACAGCAGCACTTCTGTGGGTTCGAAAGCTGAAACCGGCAGCTCACTGCCTGCTTCCGACAGTATGACATCCGATGAAATGGACGCTGACTCGGAACCGGCTTCCGGCAACGAAACAGCGGAATCGGACGCCAATGCCGAAGATTCATTGGGTGTAACGGCAGCAACAGCGGACGAACAGACGGTCCCTGTTACGGTATCGGAAGAATACGCGCTCCTGCTTGCGACCAACCAGGCGGACAGCATGATGGGCCATGTGGGTATGGAGCGCAGCGGTGCCTGTACGCAGCCTGCGGCATCCTTTGTACTGGCGGACTACGCCGCAGAGACCGAGGACGAGAGCTACTGTCTGCTTTGGGAAGCGATGAACGCGGCATTTGAGCAGCTTGGCGCGCAGGGATGTACAACGGCCAACTGTGTTTTCACAGATGGTATGATCATCCTGATGCGATAGGACGGAACGGGACGGGGCGGCTGAGGCCGCCCCGTTTCAGTGTTATGGAGGGCTGAAACAGTGGAACAGGAAAAACTCGTACAGGGCTGGATGGTCTGCGGAACAGATGAAGAAGCTCAAAAGCCGGAGATGTATTTTCTGGACGTCAACAATGCGATCGCATACCGGGAAATGCAGCGGGACGCCGCGTCTCTGACGATCCGGCTGCAGTACATCCGCCCGGAATGGGCAAAAGACTTTCACAAAAGCCGCCTGCGGCAGCGGGACGGAAAACAGGAACGATGAATGGGGAATGCAGAATGAAAATACAGATTTTTAACCGTTTGATCAGGCATGGAGAGAGCTTCCGTGTACCGCGCTCCGTACAGGAGTCCATTCCGGTCAGAAAGATATACCGGGACGGGATATGGCTGTGCGGCGGGCGGTATTCCAAGGCGTGGCGGTTTCAGGATGTGAACTACGCCGTGGCGTCGGAAGCGGACCAGGCGGAAATATTGATGCGCTACTGCAGCGTCATCAACGCATGGCCGGATGATGCGTATGTGCAGGTGCTCACGAACAATCGCCGCATCGACCCGGTGGAATTTGAGAACACCATGCTGATGCATTTGCGCGGCGATGATATGGACAGGCTGCGGGAGGAATACAACCAGATCGTGCGGGAGCGCACGGAATGGAGCAACAACATTTTCCGGGAGAAATACGTCGTTATCTCTGTGCAGCGTCGGAGTATTGATGAGGCAAGGAGTTTTTTTGCCCGCGTCGGCACAGAGCTTGCATCCGGATTCGGGCGGCTGTCCAGCCAGCTTACAGAGCTTTCTTCCCATGACCGCATCCGCATCCTGCACGATTTTTTTCGCAGCGGGGAAGAACAGTATTTCAATTTTGACCTTTCGCAGGCCATGGCGCGTGGCCAGGATTTCCGGGACTATATCGCGCCGGACAGCCTGCAATTCAAGAGCGACCATTTCATCATGGGCAAAAAGTTCGGGCGCGTACTGTTTTTAAAGGATTATCCCAATTTTCTCAAGGACGAAACGATCGCCAGGCTGTGCGAATTCCCGCAGAATCTGATGCTGTCCATCCAGATCGTCCCGGTCCCCATGGAGGAGGCTGTGGCGGACATGCAAAAGCGCGTGCTTGCCGTGGAGACGGATATTACCCGGTGGCAGCAAAAGCAGAACGCGAACCACAACTTTTCCGCGGAGACTCCCTATGAGATGCAGCAGATGCGGCAGGAAATGAAGGCGCTGCTGGATGATCTGACTTCGCGGGACCAGCGGATGGTGCTTGTGCTGGTGACGCTGGTGCATCTGGCGGACAGCTATGCGCAGCTCAACAGTGACACGGAGGCCATCACGGCCACGGCGCGGGGCGATCTGTGCCGTTTCAATACGCTCCATTTCCAGCAGGAGGAGGGCCTGAACACGGCACTGCCCTACGGCTTGCGGGAAATTGAAGCGATGCGCACGATGAACACAGAGAGCGCGGCGGCGCTGACGCCCTTTTCCGTGCAGGATGTGATGGACCGGGGCGGTATCTATTATGGCAGAAATGCCATCAGCCGGAACAGCATCATTTGCAACCGCAAGCTGCTACTCAACGGGAACGGTTTTTATCTTGGCGTGCCGGGCAGCGGCAAGAGCATGGCCGCGAAATGGGAGCTGATGAACGTTATTCTGAACACGGACGATGATGTATTGATCTGTGACCCCGAAGCGGAGTTCGGCCCGGTGGTGGATGCGGTGAGAGGGCAGAACATCCGCCTTGCGCCGGACAGCACGCAGCATGTGAACGCGCTGGAGCTGGGAAAGGGCTATGAGGCAGGGGAAAAGCCTGTTTCGCTCAAATCCGAGTTTATCCTTACACTGTACGAGCACCTTTTGGATGTGCAGACGAACGGACGCCGGGCAAAATCCATCATCGACCGCGCGGTGCTCGACCTGTATGAGGAATTCAGCAAAAAGCCGCAGGCTCCTACACTGCAGGACCTTTACCGTATTTTGCAGTGCCAGAAGGAGGATCTGGCGAAGGATATCGTGTTGGCCAGTGAAATTTTCACAAAGGGCAGCCTGAACACGTTCGCACAGCCCACCAACGTGCAGCTGGACAACCGTGTTTTGTGCTTCAATATCCGGGACCTGGGCCAGCAGCTGCGCCCCATCGGCATGCTGGTGCTGATGGAGGTGGTCATGATGCGCGTGATGCAGAACCGCCTGCGTGGCAAGCGGACGTGGATCTATTTTGATGAGCTGTCTGTTCTGTTTTCCTATGAGTGGTCCACGAACTTTCTGGATGTATCATGGAAAAGATACCGGAAGTACGGGGCTTTGGCCAGTGGGATATTTCAGAATCTGGACCAGGCGCTGGACAACGAGGTAGCACGCAGTATGATCTCCAACAGTGAATTTCTTGTACTGCTCAATCAGGCGGCGTCGGACCGCACGAAGCTGGCGGAGCTTCTGCATATTTCGGATACGCAGCTTTCGTATGTCACGGATTCTGAAGCGGGACGCGGCCTGCTGAAGATGGGCGGCAGCCTGGTGCCCTTCATCAATGATATTTCAAAGGACACCCGGCTTTACAAATTGATGAGCACGCGCCCAGGGGAGGTGTAACCGGATGAAAGAACTGAAAACAAAGAAAAGCGCGGAAGGAGCGCGCGTAAAGGAAAAGAGTGATGCTTTGCCGCGTGCGGCAAAGCGTATGCTGCGGGCGGGTCTGATGGAAAAGCAGGCTTCCCGGCAGCGTGAAACCCAGGAGAAAGCGCCGGAGCGTGCGGCAGAGGAACAGGTGGAGCGTGCGGCGATGCGGGGCGGGGAGACGGCTGCGGACGCAGGCCGGGCGGTATTCAGGCAGGCTGTGCCTCTGCGGGCAGAACGGGAAAAGGACCAATGGTCGGATGCACAGGCAGTAGGCCGTTATCGCTCTGCATCACGGGCCGCGCATACCGATGGTGTGGGACAGAAAACAGAGAAAATTTCCCGAAATCGGAAAATTTTGAACCGGGCGCGGGAGGTGGATTCATGTCGGCCCGACACAATGAGATTAAAAAGTATACGGCAAAAAAGAACGGTGCGCGATGGTGCGCACCGTTCTTCTGCATTTTTTAAGAGAGGGTATGGAATTGCCGGAGCACCCAAGGGCGTTTCGCAAAAACAGGCGGCGCGCCAATTTGCACGACAGACTGTACAGGCAACCGTACAGGCGGCCCGGAGTGCGGGCAGGCTGCTGGCACAGGTCGGGCAGACGGCGGCGCGGATGGCGTCCGCCGTGTTGTCCTGGTTGGGCGCAGCGCTTGCCGCGGCGTCGCCTGTTTTGGTGCTGGTTCTCATCGTGGGTATGGTGGGGGCCTTTCTGGCTTCTCCCTTCGGCGTGCTTTTTTTCCAACGAAACGACACAGGACGGGATGCTCATGCGGCAGGCGACGGCGGAGCTGAACGAAGAATACTACGCCCGCATCGGACAGATCGAACAGGCGAACCCCCATGATGTTTTGGAGATCGAAGCATCGGACGGTGTTTCCGCCATCCGGTGGGAGGATGTGCTCTCTGTCTACGCCGTCAAAGTCACAACAGATGGTGTGAACGGCATGGACGTTGTGACCATGGATGAACAGAAAAAAGAGATTTTGCGCGGTGTGATGTGGGATATGAACCAGATCACGTACAGAAGCGTTACGGTGAAAAAAGAGGTGGAGGTGGTTACAGAGGATGAGGACGGAAATGAGGTGGTCGAGATGCAGGAGATAGAAGAAACGACGCTGACGATCTATCTGCACCACACAACGCCGGAGCAGATGGCCGCGGCCTATGGCTTTACCGAACAGCAGAACGAGCATCTGGCGCTGCTGCGGCATGAGGAATACAGCGTTATGTGGGCGTCGTTGCTGGGCGGCTTTACCCATGGCGGCGGTATGATCGGCAGCGACGCCGATTGGGTAGGCACGGGCATTTTTGCATGGCCGCTGCCGCAGAGCTTTACCATCGCCTCACAGTTTGGATACCGCACCGACCCGTTTACGGGCGAAATATCCTACCACAGCGGGACGGATATTGCCGCGCCGTATGGTACGCCGGTTCTTGCGGCAGCGGGAGGCACGGTGACAGTTGCAAACGCGACCGACCCGTGGGGCGGAAGCTATGGATATTACGTAAAGATACAGCATGATGGAACGTTTGACACGCTGTACGCCCACTGTTCCAGCATCTGTGTCACACCCGGACAGCAGGTGCGGCAGGGAGAGGTCATCGGCTATGTGGGCAGTACGGGGAACAGTACGGGCAACCATCTACATTTTGAGGTTTGGGAGGATGGACAGAGACAAAACGCGATGGATCTATTTAAGCTATAGAAAAAGGATTCAATGGATATCGGGTTGCCCTAGCGCTTTATTTACGAGAATACGAAGGGTACTACGTGAACTCTGAAGGCGTCCGGCAAGAATATCCTGTTCTGTAAAACGAGCCATAAGGATTTCTCGCTTTGTAACGCGCTGATGGTCATAAGTCACATAGATGTATCCGTCGTCGGCTTCTTTTGCATCGGGATAAGAGACTTCATCTCGTTCATCCAGTAGTAGTGTGTAGGGCCAGGTTGCACCGTCATCCTCGCTGAGCATGGCTGTCAGATGGCTGCGGCCTTTCCAACGTTTTACGTTGCCCTGGCGCATGATATCATCCAGATCGATGCGATGGCTGAATTTGTAGTGATTGATCATAAGAAGGCGTCCCGAGGACAGGCGACGGATAAAAAAGCGGGAACAGGGGCCGTCGATATGGCTTTTCTGACCGGGGGACCATGTGCGGCCGCCGTCAGAAGAGAAACTTTCTCCAATGCCATCGAATGTACGCACTAGCATCCACAGTGTACCGTCGCGTTTTTCTACCAACATATGCTCGTCAAAGCTGCGGGCAGGAACATCTGCATGCCCCCGCAGAGTGATGGTGCGCCCTTCGTCGATGGAGGCATATACGTTAGAGAACTGTTCGTTCTCCAGCCCGTGGCGTTCGGTGGGAGCACTACCGCTGTCATCTCGCCAGATAGCACAGGGAAACAGCCATTCGTTTCTGCTGGTGACGAGCGGTTTATTCATCATGATCCCATTGGCGATACGCCGAGGAGCAGACCACTGTGGGACATCGGCATCGGGCTGTTCACAGATTGCAGCCCAAACACCGCTGCGTCCATCATTGAAGCCGCGCGCTTGGGCATAAGTCATCCAAAGCCTGCCCAAAGGGTCTATCCAAAGGTTGGGGTCATAGATGCGACATGAAGGGTCAGGGTGCTCCACGACAGCAGCGCAGGAACGGAACGTCTTACCTTGATCATCGCTGATACAAAGGATCATAATATTGCCGCCGACCTCTGCATCCTGACCGGAATAGAAGTTGACGAAGATGCGACCGTGGCTGGTCACTTCGATGGAGGGAATTCCTTGCCAGCGTCGATAGGTGTCTTTGAAACGTTCTTCATTCGGTTGGATAAAGATATGGGCGGGAGCAAGGGCGGGGTCATTTCTCATTGTTGTTACCTCCTGTAATAATATGAAATACATAATATTTCTCAAATGCGGCTAATCACAAATGAGTAGTTAAAGCGTAGCATAAACTTTTTCTGGCGTCAAGCATTGAAGAGAAGGCTTCTGCTTTTTCTGTTGAGGTCGTTAAAAAACGCACAATTTGGCCAATAATAAAATTAAGATTTAATAAAAATATGTATAAATATTATCGGATAGTTGAACAAAAAACTTGTCAAAGCTTTAGTACAATAGCAGAAAAATGAGAGAGACATTGACTTTCAAGAGATAAACTATTAAAATTTGATTGTCAAGACTGCTCATTTGTGATGAGCTGTTAGACGAAAAGGAGTGGAACGCAAAATGCTTTTTGAAAAAAAACTGTTTACGGGCGCAAAGCTGGTGTTGCCAGACAGAGTGTTGGAGGCCTCTCTTGCAACGCGGGCAGGCGTGATTGAAGGCATCCTGCAACCCGGGGTGAAACTTCCAGGTTATGAAGAAATAGATGTAACAGGCAAAATTCTGTTTCCCGGCCTTGTTGATCCTCATGTACATATGTGGGACCCATCGCCGCTCAATTATCGAGAGGATTGGGTATGCGGCTCGCAGTGCGCTGCTTCGGGTGGCATCACCACAATTGTGGATATGCCGCTGAGCGTGCCGCCTGTGGTGGATCATGAGGGATTTGTTTTGAAACGAAACGTAGCCGAACAGGCTTCATGTGTGGATTTTGCTTTTTGGGGCGGGTTGACACCAGGTTGTGTGGATTCGCTGGCCGAGTTGGATGCACTGGGATGTGTGGCATATAAGGGCTTCATGAGCTTTGCAAACCCGGATTATCCGCAGATCACAGACGGATATCTGGTGCGCGGTATGCGAAATGCCGCAGCGTTTGGTGGGCTGATCGGTGTACACGCGGAGAATGCGGAGATCGCTGATTTTGGAAGCCGGGAGATGGCAGCCCGCCTTGGAGCAGACCCGACCCTGCACGACGAAGCGCGCCCCTGGTGGGCGGAGCTGGAGGCGATCCAGCGGGCGGTCCTGCTGGCCCGGGTCACAGGTGCACGGCTGTATATTTGCCATATGACCATCACGCAAGGGGCTGCGTTCCTCAAAAAGGCGAAAAGTGATGGAGTGGACGTAACGGTGGAGACATGCCCGCACTATCTTCTGTTCGACAAAACAATACTGCGAGAAAAAGGCCCTTATGCAAAGTGTAACCCGCCGATGCGAAGCAGAGAAAATGTGGATGCACTGTGGGAGTATGTGTTCGATGGCACCATTGACACGCTTGGCTCCGACCACGGGCCCTATGCTGACGAAGAAAAGGTGAAGCATGGCAATTTTTTCAAAGAATATTCCGGTTTTGGCGGATATGATGCAATGCTGGCGGGGATGCTCACCGAGGGAGTCCATAAGCGCGGCTTGCCGCTGGAACGACTGGCGGCCCTAACATCGGGAAATCCAGCGCGGGTGATGGGGCTCGCTCCCCGGAAAGGGTCACTCCTGCCGGGAACAGATGCGGATATCGCTGTGGTGGATCTGGATGCTGAATGGGTGTTCGATGGAACAAAAAGTCTTTCCAAGACAAAGAGTAGCCACAATATCTATCATGGGTCACACCTTAAAGGAAAGGTGGAACAGACATGGGTGCGGGGTGAACTGATCTATGACCATGGTACGATCAAGGCCGCAAGAGGGTATGGGCGGTTTGTAGCAAAGCAAAAGTGACGGAGGTGGAAGAAATGCAGCAACAGCCATTACGAGCCCGTGAGGTCACTATGGGAGGGATCAGAGTCTCACAGGTCGCGTTTGGAACAGAGCATCTTAATCAATATTTCCCGGCGTTTGGCGGACAGATTTTGCGGGATGCCGCTGTGCAGAACAATGTTTTTTTCTGGGATACGGACAATTGTTATGGAAGCCAGCCCACAGTGGCGGCAGGAATAAAGCTGTTGGAACGGGAAAAGGTTGTGGTCACCAGCAAGACGTATGCCAATACACAGAAGGAAGCGCGTGAGAGCGTGATGCGTATTCTGCACGATCTGGATACTCCCTACCTCGACTTTTGCCTTCTGCACGGTGTGGAGGACGGACAACTGGCGGCAAAAATGCCGGCGCTGGCAGAACTGAGGCGCATGAAGGACCAAGGCCTCATTCGGCAGATTGGCCTTTCCACGCACTGCCCACAGGTGGCTTGGGATGCCAGCGATGTTGAGGGGATCGAGGTGTTATGTGTCACCTTTAACCGGGACGGATCCCGCATTATGAATGGAAATCTGGATGGAATGGTGCGCGCCCTGCATAAGGCGCACAATCTGCGCGGAAAGGGGACCTATGTGATTAAAACACTGGGCAGGGGCGATCTTGTGTATGATATCCGTGCGGCGCTGGAATGGGTTCTGGATCACCACAATTGTATCGATGTTTACAATATTGGATATGCAAATCTGCGTGAACTCAGGCAGGATCTGCATATCGTGAATGAATACTATGACCGCCTGGAGGAAGAAAGCGTATGAGTCATCAGTTGCTGATTAAAGACTGCAGTTTGGTCACTTTCTTCAACGATGGATACAATGCCATAAAAATTTTGGAGAACATCGATTTGCTGGTTGAGGACGGGACTATCCGGACGATGGATCGAAACATCGAGGCGGATTGTGAAACGATAGACGCAGAGGGAAAGTTGGCGGTACCCGGTTTTGTGAATGGGAGGAGCCGATGCCTTGCGTCAAAAATGACCAAGGCTATTGCAGAAGACCTCAAGTTTGATTTGTACGGCAATACGCCGCTGTATACAAGGGTAAATCCCTTTTTGAACATCGCACTGGAGATACTGGACGATGAACAGTTGGAAGGCCTTTTGGCGCTGGCGTTATACGAAGCCATAGACAGCGGAACAACGACGCTGTTTGAACACTGCTCACTGCGGGAGCTTCCGATATTTCTTGCGCAATGCGAAAAAGCGGGTATACGTACTGTGGCGGCACCTATGCTCATGGATCGTTATACCTTCCCCACGGCAGATGCCTGGGGCATATTTGACGATGGACTGGAACCAGTTGATGAGGATGGTATCATTGCGGAGAACGTCCGGCTGGTGGAACAGTATATGCACAACGAGCGAGTGCGGGCTATCATAGGTTTAGGTTCTGCCGATACCGTGAAGGAGAGCCTGCTGCGTAAAGCGGCTGAAAAAGCCGCGCGTCTGGAATGCGGTTTAATGGTGCCGTTGAATGAGACACTGCATGAACGTGAAGTTTGTCAGACACGTTGGGGCCTTCTGCCTACAGAATTTTTGCATAAAAATCATGTGCTGCATCGGTATACACTGGCAGGAGGAAATCAATATACCAGCCACGCGGATCGCGTTATCCTGAAACATACAGATACCCAGGCTGTGATCTGTCCGTTGCAAAGCATGCTGGATGCACAGACATCGCCATTTATCGACTTTTTGATCGATGATGTGCCAACGATTGTCGGATCGGGTCGATGTTCTGTAGATATGACACAGCATATTTTTGCGGCGGTAGTCAATGGGAAGCTGGAGAGTGGAAAGCGGTATCAAATTCGCGCTCAAGATGCTTTTTACGCAGTGACTGTGGGGGGGGGCGTGCGATGCAGATGCCCATAGGGGAACTGGAAGTGGGCTGCAAAGCGGACATTATTTTGATTGATCTGCACAGTCCTAAATTTCATCCTCTGGCAATGCCTGTTAAAGAACTGGTGTACAATCTGCGTGCGGAAGATGTATCCGATGTAATTATACAGGGAGAGATTCGCAAACGGAACGGCAGAGTGCTGGGGGCAGACCCTGAAAAGCTGGTAAAGGACGCCGAAGCGGCAATGGATTTGGTTTGGAAGCAGGCTCGGACCACGGGTGTGCTCTAAAATTAAGAAATGGAAGGTGAAAAGAAAATGAAGCGAGCAATCAGCATTTTTCTGGTATTGGTGCTCATGTTTTCCCTGTGCCTGACCGGATGTAACGGCACTACATCCACCGCAGGCGGCAGCCAAGCCACAGCAAGCGGTGCGGCGCCGAGCGGTGAGCCCATTCGGATCGGGTTCGAGGGATGGTCATCCGGGGCAGACGCTTACATGGGCCAAGTGGCCGAAGCGATTTTACAGGATTATATCGATGATGTAAATGCGAATGGCGGCTGGCTGGGGCGTCCTGTAGAACTGGTAGCATACGATATTTCAAAGGATTTTTCGGAATCCATCAACGCTACCAACCGGCTTATCAATCAGGACAAAGTCGTTGCGATCATTGGACCGGACGGGAGTCCGTTCGCCATCCCTCTGGGCGATATCGTGGCGGAGGCAAAGGTGCCGCTGCTCCCCTATGGATCAAACTCTCTGGTAACGGTGAATGAGGACGGCAGTGTGAAGCCATATGTGTTCCGTGCCTGCCCAGTGGATTCTGACAGCGCTTCCGTGCTGGCTGCATATGCTTATAAGGAGATGGGCGTACGCAAGGTGGCGACACTCGTAGAGACAACCAATGCCTACTGTGTGGGCATGGCTGACGCATTCACCAAAGCGTTTACAGAGTTGGGCGGCGAGATCGTCGCCGAAGAGAGCTATCCAGTAGAGGAAATTGAATTTCGTGCGCAGCTGACAAAACTGGCGGCGGCAGAGCCTGAGTATATTTTCATGCCGGCGGCTGCCTATAAAGAAGTGGGGAATGCAGCAAAACAGTTGAGCGAGCTGGGCTATGCCGATTCCATTAAGATTATGGGAACGGACGGATGGTATATTCCCGAACTGATGGGTGTGGCGGGTGCAGAGCTGGAGGGCGCTACGCTGATTATCGGAGCCGACATGTCGGATCCGCAGTTCGAACCGATTATCGACGCATATAACGAGAAGCACGGCGACTTGAATATGGAACTTCATATTTATGCCTTGTATGCACTGAATGCGCTTCAGTTCATTGAAAACGCTATCCTCACAGCAGGTTCCACAGACGGTGAAGCTATGCGCGATGCTCTGGAAAACACGAAGGAATTGGAAGTATCCACGGGCGGCAGGTGGACGATGGATCCTGCCACACACAATCCGAAAGGATCAGAGTTCAGTATCGTTCAAGTCTCGAACAGTGAGTTCAAGACAATCACGAAATATTCACTCGAATAAAATCGATACATTGCGCAGCTTCTGGATAATGGTGGGGAGGCGAGTACGGATAGGCCGAGGTCTCGCCTCCCCGCTCTGTGTTTCAGCATAAGCTCTTTCTGTTTTTTGATAGACCGGTATTGTCGACGGCAGCTGGTAAGAAAAAGACAGATGATATTGGAGGGATTACGATGGCGATGTTCCTGCAACAGCTGGTTACGGGCCTTTCGATCGGGAGTGTATACGCGCTTTTGGCTGTTGGCTATGCACTGATCTACAGCATTTTTGATTTTACGAACTTTGCCTTTGGTGCGCTGATGATGATCGGTACCTACGCGGCCTTTTTTTCAATTTCATTGGTGAATTTTCCGTTGTTCGCTGCGGTGGTGTTGGCTATGGCTGTTACTGCGGTGGCCTCTGTGCTGGTTGAGCTGGTTGCTTACCGTACCATGCGTGCTAAAAAGGCTTCTCGTCTCTATCTGATGATTACGGCAATGGGAGTCAATATTTTTTTGCAGAATCTGGCGATACAGCTCATCGGCGGCGGCGTAAAAGCGTTTCCGTCCGATTGGGCAAAGGAAACGATGACCCTGGGGCACATTACGGTGCCGCGTTCCGACGTGCTCGCGGCCGTTGCATCGTGCTTGATGCTGGTGTGTCTATGGCTGTTTTTGTATAAAACCCGTTTGGGGCTCGGAATTCGGGCCAGCGCCTATGATACTCGCACAGCGGGGCTGATGGGGCTGAATGTCAACATGATCTCGCTGCTCGTGTTTGCCATTTCGGGTATCACGGCTGGTCTGGCGGGAGTTTTTTACGGGATGAAATATACAGTGTATCCAGCGATGGGTTCTGTGTCGAACAAAGCCTTCATCGCTGCTGTGATCGGCGGGTTAGGGAGCCTGCCGGGCGCTGTGATCGGAGGAGTCCTGCTGGGGCTTTTGGAAACGCTTGTATCCTCGTATGTTTCCACTACGTTCCGAGATCTGTTCTCATATAGTGCGCTCATCGTGGTGCTGCTGTTCATGCCGAACGGCCTTCTTGGAAAAAATGCACAGGATAAGCTGTGATAGAAGGAAAGGAGGAGCAAATGTGGGCTATTTACAAGGAATACTAATTTTAATAAGCATCAACATTGTTGCAGTATGCGGTGTGATTATTTTAACAGGATACACCGGTTTGTTTTCGCTGGGGCATGCGGGCTTTGTGAGCATCGGGGCATATTTTTCCGCCGTTCTTTGCAAAGATTTTGGTGTGCCGTTCATCCTGGCAATGGTTCTGGGCGGTTTGGTTGCAGCGCTCAGCAGCGTCATCGTGGGGTATCCCACTCTCCGCGGCAAGTTGAAGGGTGACTATTTTGCAATTGCGATGATGGGGTTTGCGGAGGCGATCCGCCTGTTGTTCAGCAATATTTACCCATATTTCAACGGTGCTCTGGGGCTGTCGGGCATCCCGAAGAAGATCACTCTGGGTAATGCGCTCTTGTTTGCCGCCGTTGTGATATTTTTTACTTATCAGTATGTGCACTCACAACATGGCCGTCTTGCGCTTTCAATCCGTGAACAGGAGGTGGCTGCAGAGCTGATCGGTGTGAATGTGACGAAGGAGAAGATGAAATCTTTGATGATCAGCGCATTCCTATGCGGTGTGTCCGGCGGGATGACGGCATTCTATTACACATATATGACCCCTAACACATTTAGTGCTGAGGTGTCCAATAATATGCTGTCTGCGGTGGTATTTGGGGGCATGGGCTCTATTTCTGGCCCTGTGATCGCGAGCGCGATACTGACGGCGATACCAGAAGTTCTGCGCGCTGTTGCCAGATGGCGCTTGGTGATCTATGGCCTGCTGATGGTAGTGGTCATGCTGTTCAGACCCGAGGGTTTGCTGGGCAACAGGGAACTTTCACTGTATCCCTTAATCAAAAAATACAAAGAAAAAAAGGCTGGCGCCAAAAAGGGGGAACGGTAAAATGGCTTTGTTGCAGGTGGAGAACCTTTCCGTTCAATTCGGTGGCTTGAAAGCGCTGAACGATGTGAGCCTCCAGGTGGACACAGGCGATTTTGTGGGTCTGATCGGCCCAAACGGGGCAGGCAAGACGACCCTGTTCAATGCCATTACGGGTGTGGTACATGCCAGTGCGGGAACCATAGTGTTTGATGGAAAGAGCATCAAGGGGATGCGGCCGGATAAAATCGCGTTGTGCGGGATCAGCCGGACTTTCCAGAATATCCGCCTTTTTCCCAAAATGAAAGTATATGAAAATGTGGAGATCGGCATAAACCGCATTGCGCAATACAATATGCTTGAGGCGGTTCTCAATACACCGCGCAAGCGTCGTTTGGATAGAGAAACCCATGAACACGCACTCCGATACCTGGAGCAAGTGGGCATTTTGCAATACAAAGATTCCTATGCGGGCGAGCTGCCATACGGCATCCAGCGGAGACTTGAGATTGCGCGAGCCATCGCAACACAGCCGAAAATATTGTTTTTGGATGAACCGGCTGCGGGGATGAACAACGATGAAACGCGGGATCTGATCAATTTCCTGCGGGCGCTTCATAAACAGACGGGTCTGGCCATCATCCTTATCGAGCATCATCTGGAAGTCGTGATGGAACTGTGCCGGGACATCACAGTGCTCAACCTTGGCGCTATGCTGGCCCATGGTACCCCGGAAGAAATCCAAAATGACTCTGCGGTGATCAAGGCGTATATCGGCGAAAGGAGGAACAAGTTCCATGCCTAATAAGATTCTGCTCGATATCAAAGATCTCGATGTGTACTACGGAGGCATACATGCACTGCACCGGATCAATATGGTGGTGGAGCAGGGCGAGATCGTGTCCATCATTGGCGCCAACGGGGCGGGAAAATCTACGCTGCTCAACACGATCGCAGGAGATAAGGACAAGAAAAACGGTGCCATAATTTTTGAAGGAGCACCGGCTCCCACGCGTGCACATCAAAGTGTGGAGCGCGGCATTGTTCTGGTGCCCGAGGGCAGGCGGATATTTGTCAATCTCACGGTGAAAGAAAATCTGAGGGCCGGCGCTTTCCTCGAGAAGAGAAACGGTATCGTGAACGACTTGTACACCGAGGTGTTCGACTTGTTTCCGCGCTTAAAAGAGCGGCAGAATCAGATGGGAGGAACATTGTCCGGCGGTGAACAGCAAATGCTGGCGGTAGGGCGTGCCATGATGGCGCGGCCAAAGCTTATGATGCTGGATGAACCCAGCCTCGGGCTGGCGCCTATCGTTATAGACGAGATGTTTGAAAAGATCCAACAGATCAACCGTGACCTGGGAACGACGATTCTGCTGGTAGAACAGAATGCCTTTATTGCATTGGAGGTTGCCCACCGGGGTTATGTGCTGAGTGTGGGACACATTGCCATGCAAGGCAATGCCCGGGACCTTATGGAGGATCCTACCGTGCAGACGACTTATCTGGGAATCAAGTGAGAGGAGAGGGTGCCATATGCGCTTTCAAAATAGAACTATTCTCGTAACAGGCGGCACAAGCGGCATAGGGTTTGCTGCTGCGCGGGCCTTCCTTGCAGAAGGAGCAAATGTGGTGATGGCTGCTTCGGGACGGATACGTGGTGAAAGGGCAGAGAGCCTGCTGCGGGAAGAATATGGTGAACGGGTGCGTTTTTTTCCATGCGATGTACGCAAGGAAGAAGAGATATGCAAGCTGATGGAATTTGTCGAGGTGACCTTTGGAGGTCTTGATACGCTGTGTAACAACGCAGGTGTATCCATCAGGGGCAGAGCGGAGGAAATGTGTGTTGCTGACTGGGATACAGTGCTGGAGGTAAACCTGCGTGGTGCATTTCTGTGTGCAAAGTATGCGCTGCCGCTGCTGCGGAAAAGCAGGGGAACCATTGTCAACACTATTTCGGAGCTAGGTTTTGTGGCGACCAAAGGATGCATCGCCTATCTTTGCTCCAAAGGAGGGCTTTTACAGCTCACACGTGGCCTTGCGCTGGAATTTGCTGAATATGGTGTCCGCGTAAACGCTGTATGTCCGGCAGGTACGGATACCCCTATGTTTCGAGCCGACATGGGCAGCGGAGAGGCATACGAGAAAAATGTGGCGGCTTTGGCCGCGAGCTATCCGCTGGGGCGCATCGCTGTACCGGAGGACATTGCGCCGACTGTTCTATTTCTGGCAGGAGAGGATTCCGCATTCATGACAGGACAATATATCCTGCTGGATGGAGGTTTTACGCTTCAATAAACAAGAGGGAGAAAATATGACACTTGACGTTATTATCCATGGAGGATATGTGCTGACGATGGAAGGCCCCGGTTCAGGGATGATCCCGAACGGTGCCGTTGCCATTAGGGGAGACAGCATTGTTGCAGTGGGGCCGGCACCGGAGATACTGAAACAGTATTCCGCCCATCGTTATGTAGATGCGCATGATCATGCCGTGCTTCCAGGGCTGATCGACTGTCATATTCATACGTCTAATGCAATCGTGCGAGGAGGCAGCCAGGATATCGCAAAATGGATGTACAGTGGTGTCCTTCCGCTTCTCAGTTTGGCTGAAACAGAGGATCTGGTTGCCGGTTCTATGCTGAATATCATCGAAGCTGTAAAAAAAGGCACCACAACCTTCTGCGATTATGACTTCCCCATGCTTGAGCTGATTAAAAATCATATCGCGGCAGGTACGCGCGTGGTAGCGGCCGAGATGATCAACGGCTTGCCGACCGTGACCTATGGTGTGGAGGATACGGCGCTTCGGGAGTTTGACACGGCACGGGAAAACAAAAATTCTCCGATGCGGTGCGCCTTGTGGAGAAATACCATCAAACATACAATGGGCGCATTACCTGCATGATGGGACCGCAGGCCAGCGAGATGTGCTCGGTGCCGCTGCTGAAAGAGATCCGGAGCTACGCGGAAAAGATGAATCTCGGCATTCATATGCACGTTGCCCAGAGTCCCCGGGAGACCCGGCAGGTGATGCAGCGGTATGGAAAACGGCCGGTAGAACTGCTGGACGAATTGGGGTATCTGGATCGCCGCCTGCATACGGCGCATATCACCGAGACAACCGCGGCGGAACGGGCGCTTCTAGCTGAGCGTGGTGTCAGCATGGCGTTGTGTACAGGCAGCATCGGTATCATCAATGGAGAGATACCGCCTGCACAGGATTATATGGCGCTCGCCGGCCGTGTAGGCCTTGGGACAGACCAAGCTCCCGGCAACAACTGCAACAATCTGTTTAATGAGATGAAATTCACATCCATTTTGCATAAGGTGAAAAATACAGATCCCACTAGTTTTCCCGCATGGAAGGTGCTGCGTATGGCTACTATCGAGGCAGCACAGTGTATGGGTATGGAGGAAAGCGTGGGCTCATTACGGGCGGGCAAAAAGGCGGACGTTGTACTCGTGGCTCTGGACACACCTGCCATGAGCCCTGTGCTGGCGTGGCCGGTGCGCAATATCGTGCCGAACCTTGTCTATTCGGCCAGCGGCAGCGAGGTGGACACAGTGTTGATTGACGGGGCGTTTGTGGTAGAGAACGGCCGCATGCGTACAATAGACGAGGACGCAGAGATCAAGCGTGCAAATCGCTGCGCACAGTTGCTCTGCCAGCGTCTGGAGGCCACGGGTTGGGAGAAGGATATGCCGCTGGCCGGCTGGACGCGGGAGGGATATTATTGAGCGGGACGGAGCTGGAATACAGCGAGCGCCAGGCTGTGGTGGGAGCGGCGCGCGCACGGCTGTATCTGATTCTCACAGCTGTGGGATACAGCACCATGGGCGCGGCGTTCAAGTTTGTGGATTGGAACCCGCTTGTCATCAGTGCAGCAGAAAAAATGTTCGCATTTTTTTGCCTTGGTATAGCCCGGGGAAGCTTTAAGATGCGCTTTTCTCGCCCCGTCTTGCTGGGTGCAGTCTGCAGCTATGCATGTACCACATGCTTTGTGGCCGCCAATAAGCTCACGACAGCAGCTAATGCTATCGTGCTGCAATATACAAACCCCATGTTTGTGGTGCTTCTGTCGTGGCTTGTGCTACGCCGGAGGGCGCAACGCAGAGATATCTTGCTCACGGCCGTGCTTATGGGAGGAATCGCGCTTTTCTTCCTGGACGAGCTGTCGCCCGGACATCTGGTGGGCAATTTGCTTGCACTGTGCAGCGGGATATTGATGGCGGTCAATACACTGTATGCCCGATACTCTGGCGCAGATGTGATAGAATATGGTATGGTCTCGTGTTTGCTCTCTGTTGGCATTGGGGCCGCGGCGGTCATAACAGAGCCGCCGGTTGTCACGGCGGTATCTTTGGTAGCTGTGGTATTTCTGGGCGTGATATCCACAGGGATTCCCATGATTCTTTTTGCAAAGGCCGCTCCCTGCACGCCGCCGGTGGAGACATCTATCCTCTTGATGCTGGATCCAGTGCTGAATCCTTTGCTGGTGGCGCTGCTGGTGGGCGAGGTGCCAGGCCCTTGGGCCCTGGTGGGGGCGGCTGTAGTGCTGGGAGGCGTTGCGGCTTGGTGCTGGAACGGACGTCCGAAAAAGAATGGCAAAGAAAGTGCATAACGTCAATGAGAATTGCAAAACAGCAAAAATAGCGTTATAATTTAACCATAATATGGAAATATTCTGATAATCTTTTACAAGAAATGAGTATCAAAATGGTATTTAACAGTGAAAAAAGTTTAATGCGTACAGGCCTGTTTTCATCGCGCACAAAAATGATCTCCTATCTCTTGTTGCGCTTTATCGCGGACAAGGATGAACCGGCAGGTTCGTGGGTGCTGCGTGAGGATCTGTTGAGCTTTGGTATTGACTGCAGTACAGCCACCATTGGGCGGTATCTTAAGGAGCTGGACTATCGCGAGTATACCGTCCAAAAGAGCAATCAAGGCCGTGTGCTCACGCCAATCGGGCAGGCTCATCTGGAGGAGCTTGAAGAACGTCTAGAGCGCACGCGCATGCAGGAAAAGCTGAGCAAGGCCATGAAGGTAACGGAATATGGCGAGTTGATCGAGCTTTTATATGTACGGCGTGCGTTGGAGACAGAGGCGGCACGGCAGGCAGCCATCAACGCCAGGGCGGAGGATATCGCGGTACTTATACGTTCTGTGGAAGACCACCGCGATACTGTGGAGCAGAACCGGGATCCCACGGAGCCCGCTCTGGAGTTTCATGCGGTCGTGGCCGACATCAGCCACAACAAGTTTATTTGCCCCATTTTGAACATGCTGATCTATGAGGAGAAAAAAATAGAGGCTGTCATGGAGACGCTTGTCACACGGGAGCGAGGCAGAGTATATGTGAAAGAGCACGAGCAGATTGCGCAGGCCATCTGCGACCATGACGGGGAGAAGGCCGCGCAATTCATGTATGCTCATATAGATGAGCTGTGCAAAGCAGTGGAGGAACAGGCGTGCGAGCATGGATATAAATAATTATGTGTGCACGTTCGAAGCAGTCGAACATTGCTCAATCGCTGTTAGTTTTTTTGTAATTTGGGCATCTTTGACAATCTTGCATGCTCGCCAAAGGGGAAAAGAGCAAAGCCTGGAGGCTTGATCTCCTTATACAGATTGTTAATAACATAAAAGCTATGTTTTGAGACTGTGGCCAGCACCAGAGATGAGATATTGCCGTGAGAACTCACCGTCGATTGAATTCTTTGCTGGGCTGTTTCGCATAAACTTTTCTATGTCAGTACAAAAAATAAGGCAAGAAAGACATTTAAGCCTTTACCTTGCTCCGTTTTTATTCGAAAATTAAATCTTAATGTTCATAGTTTACATACAAATGAAAACTGCACTCATCTGTTTAAAGTGAGTACAGTTTTTCACTATTGAGCAACTTTGAAGTCCAAAACGGTTGTAGGGGAGGACAAGAACGGTAAGGACAGCTGGAAGATTTCCCGCTTTCCGGGAAAACATCTGCTGCGCCGTGCTAGTGTGGGGATATAATAGCGTAGGTTCGCATTGACATTCTCCACCATGAAGGTATCGTTTTGGTTGTGGATATTGAAGGTATGCTTACCTGGAAAGATGACATCCAGATAACCAAAATATCCATCTGTGCAGTATTGTTCTGCCTCCGGAGCTGCGTCTGCCATTTTTTGAAGGGGGTTAGACGCATTATCACCATATGGTACAGAATTGGTGTGCTATTTACTCTGGAAGCCGACCTTCCAACATGAGAGAAAGCTCACCATAGACCTTTCCAAAGCTACGAATCGGCAGTGTCCGTTTTTGGTTACTTCAAATGTAGCCAGATACAGTGTCTTAAGAAGCGCTTGTTCACTTAGAAACCTGGGGGCTGACCAATGCGCCGATGCTGGTTGCCAGAGGCAGTAACTGGGCGGCAAAGTTGTTGCCTATCAACGTTCCCATTGGCTTCCATTCTTTACAACAGAATACTTGACTTGGAATGAGCTTGCTTTAAGTGTAAGCTCATTCTTTTATTTATATTATATTAATTTTTTGTGAATTCTTTTTAATTGTGCAATGGACTTGCATATTTAACCCTTATGATACGGACAGAGGGAAGGAGGGAAGGTGATTCCATAGTGGGAGCGAATGAACGTCGCAGGGCGATTCTTGAAGTGCTTTGTCAAAGAAAACAGGACACGATGAAAAACCTTGCGAATGAATTTCATGTTTCGCTCCGAACGATTTGCTATGACATTGATGAACTGACCCGTAATTACCCGATTGTGACAATACGCGGTAAATACAAGGGCGGTGTGAAAATTGCAGACGGATACCGACTGGATCGAAAATACTTAAATTTAGAACAACGGCATTTATTGAAGCGGTTATCAAAAACATTGTCGGGTAAAGATCGTAACATTATGGAAAGCATCCTTCGTGATTTCACTCTGAAAGAGGCATCAGAAGCTGACCCCGGCTGCTGAGGCAAATGTTCTTTGAAAATCAAATATCCAATAGTTTGGCTACATACGTTTGTCCTGCTGCAACACAAAGGTGCCAGCAAGCGGAAATGATATTCTGAATGAATCGGAAATCTTTTACATGGCCTGTGGTGGGCTATGCGCGATGAAAATGGGCAAGCATAATGATACTCCCGCCTTGAACGCGTCACAGCATTGGGCGGCCTCACAGAAGGTGGGGAGGGTGAGAACCCTGTGGAGGCCTCTTAACCAGTGGCACAGTCAAATATTGCCCTTGCGTCGGGAAGTGGTGTCAAATAGGCGCATTTTGATGAAACAGACACGGCGGCAATTCTCGTGAAGATCTCCTATGAGAGCAAGTGATGACGAGAGATTGCCGCTGTGTTTTTTTGTATATTTGATGCCTATATATTCAGCCCGTGCTATAAGTGAAGGAGGCATAAAAATGAAATCGAAAAATATAAAGCGTTTGGAGAATTACCCGGATATTCTTTCGTTGGAGGATGTACGTTCTATTTTGGATGTTAGAACGAAAAAAACGGCGGCTCGCTGGTTACAGGGGAAAGGGATTTTCTACTTTCGTGTCGGACGTGAGTACAGAATACCAAAAGTACACTTGGTGAATTATTTTATGGGGCTGTCAAATATGTGATTTCGTTTTCCGAGCAAATCGGCACACTTGTTATTACGGCTTCTGAGTGATAAATTAAGGCCGTCAACCGAAAGCGGTCTGCAAGGAAGAAGGAGGATATTATGGCTAAACAAAAAATTATAGCAGGCCATTTGGACCACAAGCACGGCTACTATTATATGGTTTTAAGTCTACCGAACCCTGAAAAGGGAAACCGAAAGCTGCCGAAATGGTTCCCAACAGGAATTCCCTATGATGGAAAACGACAAACGGAGCGTGATGCCAAACGAATGCTGAAGGAGTGGAGAGAGGACTTTACCAGCGGCAAATTGACGCTTGCGATGATTGACGCAAAAAAGCGATCCAAGGGCACGGATGGTGCTATGTCGCTGAAGTCGATTCCGATTCGCAAGGATATGTATTTTACGGATTACCTCTTACGATGGCTTGAAATCATTCAAGCAGATGTGGAAGAGGATACATTTGCAGGGTATTGGCGAACCGTTCACAATCCATTGCTCCCATATTTTAGAGAACACAATGCAACGCTGGAGGAACTTTCGGCGGTAGAACTGACGCTGTTTTACAAGTATTGCAAGACGCGGACATACAGAGGAAAGCCAATCAAGGGCAACACCATTCGGCATTATCATGCGGTAATACATAAGGCATTGCAAGATGCAGTGGTGGTGCTGCGTATCCTGCAGTACAATGTTGCGGACTACGTTGTTGCACCAAAGGTGGACAATTATGTTGCTCCATATGCAGACACAGATGAGCTGCGGGAGCTGGTGAACGACCTGATGCATTCTCCCATCCGGGTGCCGGTCATGTTCGCCGCTTTTTATGGGATGCGCCGCAGCGAGGCATTGGGGATTCGCAAAGCTGTCATCGACCGGAAAAAGAAAACCATAACAGTATGCCACACGGTCATTGAGGTGAGTGTACAGGGGGAACACAAAATCATTCGCAAGGATCGCACCAAAAATAAAAAAAGCTTCCGAACGTACCCCCTTATCCCGCAGGTGGAAGCATTTCTGGATTGGGAGCTTCAGCAGCAGGAGCAGCAGCGTGAACGGATGGGCAATTGCTATTATATGGGCGATCAGGATTACATTTGTCTTGATGAGACCGGGCACCTGTTAAGACCTGACTACGTTACATGCAAATTTTCACAGCTTGTGAAGAAACGTGGCCTGAAAAAGATTACTTTTCATGGCCTTCGGCATAGTTGTGCAAGCATGCTGTATGAAAGGGGACAGGATATGAAGAAAATACAGGAATGGCTGGGGCACAGCACGCCCGTTACAACGGAAACGATTTATGCGCATCTAAATGTGAAGCATAAGGATGAAACCGCGTGGATCGCCAATGACTGCCTGCCTTTGGAGCTTCCAGAAAAGATGAGAGAAAAACCAATTCAAACCGCATGAAAAAATTGTTTTATAAGAAAATAATTTTTTGTATTTGAAAATGATTGGCGAAGGTTTTGGCCATTTGGCAAAATGACAGACGAAAAACAGCAGACGAAAAGCAAGGCCCGTTTTTTGAACACGCAAAAGAAAAACCGCCTGTTCCCCGAAAAACAAGGAAACAAGCGGTTTTAGAGGCTGGTGCCGGTGGTGGGACTTGAACCCACACGGTGTTGCCACCAACGGATTTTGAGTCCGCATCGTCTGCCATTCCGACACACCGGCGTACGGATAGCTTTTATATTATACTATGCCGCTTTTGTAAAATCAAGCGTTTTTTGCCCGCAAAACGCTAAAAAAACGATCTCCGGCCTTTTTTCGGCCCGGCGCCGGGCCGGTCTTTGCCGCCGCGGTGCGCTGCCGGTTTCGGCTGTGCAAAGAGATTCACGGCGGGGGCTGCCGGTTTCGGCTGCGCAAAGAGATTCACGGCGGGGGCTGCCGCAGCAAGCTTCCCATTGTTAAAAATGCAGCCGCCGGCGGAATTCGTTTTTGATCGTCCGGTCGCCGAACACGGCCATGCCTGCCAATGTGGCCACCGCCAGGATGCTGGGCACCACGGCGCCCAGCAGGCTGTGCGCCAGCCCGGTGAAGTACAGCACGGGCATTGCCAGCCCAAACACCGCCAGCACCGCCTGATACAGCACATACCCCGCCCAGTTGGTGCGGTTGCACATCACCAGCACCACCACCGCCACGATGCCCGCGCAGATGAACGCGGGCACCACGAACGAAACGCCCCAGCCCCGGTAGCCTGTTTCAAAGTCCACAAGCACGGCCAGCGCGCTGCCCGCCACCACCTGCATGAGCACCTTGCCCGCCGCGTTGCCGCCGCGGCGCATGGCGTGGGGCACCACGGCCCAGGCGTATACCAAAGCCGTCACCACGATGGTCCACCACCAGAACGACGGCATCACAAGCAGATTTACCACGATGCACACCGCCGCGCCGACGACGGAGAGCAGCAACAGCAGGCGCTTGACAAAATTGTATTCCTTCCGGCTGCCCGCCGGCGGATATACCGCCGCGCAGTCCGCGTCCGCCAGCCCGGCCAGGGGCGTGCCGCAAAGCGGGCACAGCACCGCCGGCGTGGCAACGTCCACATCACACGCCCTGCAATGTTTCATCCGTATCGCCTCCTGTCTCCAGCGTGACGGGCACGCCCGCCTTTGCAAGCCTGCGCACCACGCTGCGCGCAAGGCGGTTGTCCTCCACCTCGGTGGTGAAGGTGAGCGCCAGCGTGTTGCCGCAGGCGCAGGCCGTGGCCTTCACCGGCTCCCTGGGCGTGGTGGAGAGCAGAAAGCGGAAGCCCTCGAAATACCGGCGGAACGGCTCTTCCACACGCACCGGCCCCAGATTCGAGAACACCAGCGTGCTGCCATTGTTGGAATGCTCGTACACGATGCGGAGGATGCCGTTTTTCAGCGGCAGGGGAATGATGCGCGTGATGAGGTTCTTTTCGCTGCCCGCCGTAAAGGCCAGCTTCTGTTCAAATTCCTCCCGCGTCAGCTTTTCGGCAAACTGGCGCTTCACGGCCTCCATCACGTCCTCAAAGGGGACGGCGCGGCGCGCCAGCGGCAGGATGATCGTCAGGTTGGAAAAGAAATTCAGGGACGTCTCGGTGCCGAAGATAGGCCGCAGATTCACCGGGACAAAGATGCTGACGGGCCTTTTTGCGCCGTTGCAGGCCGTGTATTCTTCGTACACGCCGTAGGCGATGGCGGCTGTGAGGTATTCGCCCACGGTGGCGCCGAAGCGGCGGCACTCGGCCTTCAGCGCGTCCACGGGCATCAGCGCCGTGGCCACGCCCAGCCCGCCCGCGATGCGGTGCTCGCCCCGCAGATGATACGCGCCCGGCTCGCGGAACGTTTTGCTTTTGGCCGGAACGTAATGCTTGAGGTATCCGTCCTGCACCTCGCCCGCGGTCTCGGTGCCGTAGGGGGTGGCAAGCTGCTCGGGCGTGAACGCGTCCGGGTGGGCAAGCTGGCAGTAGCGGTAGCAGACGGCCTTCAAAAACTGCATCGCGCCCGTGCCGTCCGTGAGCACGTGGAAGGTCTCCAGATGCACGCGGCTGCCGTAATACAGCACACGGAACAGAAAGCGGCCTGTCTCCACGGGGTCGATATAGCGGCAGGGGGCGTCCTGCTCGGGCAGGACCTGGGGTGTGGCGCGGTTGGTTTCCAGATAGTTCCAGAACAGGCCGTGCCGCAGGCGGACGTTGAACGCGGCAAAATAGGGGAGCGTTTGCTCCAGCGCCTGCTGGAGCAGCGCAGGGTCCACAGCCTCGCGCATCACGGCTGTCAGGCGGAATACGTTGGAATAGCGCCGGCTCGCCACCACGGGAAAGATATTCGCGGTGTTGTCCAGCTTGTGCCACCGCGTGGGTGCAGCGCGTTTTTTCATGGAAAAGATCGGCTCCTTTAACAGAGAGGATGGGAACGGGCGGGCCGCTTTGGGGCAGGGCGGCCTGCGGGCCGCAGGAAGCGGGGAAGGGGGCGGCCCGGGCCGCATGGGAGGGGACGCGGGGAAAATCAGGCGAAAAGTGAAAGGTCGATGGCCTCGGCGATGGCCCGCCCGCCCGCGAGATTGGGGTGCAGGCCGTCGGGCAGGGCAAATTCCTTTTTCATACCCACGCCGTCGTCGGTGTCCGCGATGGGAGCGCCGAGGTCCAGCACCGCGTCGAAGGGGCCTTCTTCAGCGATCCAGCGGTTGATGGCGCGGCGCAGCGCCTCCCGCTCGGGCGGGAACAGGTGGTTCACCTCCCGGGGCAGGATGAGCCCCGCGTATACCTTTACGCCCTGCTTGTGCAGCGCGTCCGCGATGGTGCGGGCGGCGGCGGCGTACTGGTCCACGGTAATAAGCTCCTCCTCCGGCGCGCCGCCGGTGCCGGGGTGCCCCAGATCGTTGGTGCCGAGAGCGAACACCGCGTGGGTGAGGCCCTCGATGGGAAGCAGGTCGTAGCGGTAGCGCTCGATGCCCGCGTGGCCGTACATGCCCCGGGAGGCGGGGGTTGCGCCGTAGAGCAGGCGGTTGCCGCCGATGCCGAGGTTGCACACGCTCACCTCGCCGCGGAAATGCTCGTACAGGCGCGCCGTGAAGGGCGTTACCCACGCGCCCTGCTGCATGATGGAATCCCCGAACATAGCCACGACGCGGGGAGCGGGCAGGGCGTCGTCCTGCTCCACGATCACCTCGGAGAGCGTGGTGGTGGCGCTGGAGATGTCCCAGGGCAGCACGCTTTTGGAAAGGTCTGTCCAGAGGCGGGCCTTGGGCAGCGCGGGGGCGTCGCAGTGGTCGCCCTTGACGGAGCGGTTGGCAAAGATGCCCACAAAATTGCCGGAGGTGACCTTTTCGCCGCCGGGATAATAAAGGCTGACGGCGATGGTGCAGCCCGGCTGCACGGGCAGCGCGACCCTGTCGGAAAAAACGTCCCGCTGGGGCACCAGCGCAAAGCTGGTGTCGCCGTGCACGGTGAGCGGGCGCACGGTATCGGGCACAAGGCGGCCCTTTGCGTCCGCCAGGCCGATGGTGGCGTTGCCCACCCACACGGGACCGTCGGAATAATAATTGCTGAATTTTACATAGACGGCGCTGCCGGAAAGATTGTTGGGGGCGAAGATGCGCACGGTGCGCGCGGCGTTGTTAAAGGGCTGCGCGGAAATATCGGTGTGCGCGACGGCAAAGGTGCATACACGGCGCGGCATAGGCGGCCTCCTTGTTATTGTATGAAATGCCCCGGGCGGTGTTGCGCGGGGCTTGTCTCCAGTATACCATGGCGCCGCGAAGCGGCCTCGACAAAACCGCACGTGCTGCGGTTTTGCATGGTTCAATGTTCTCAAGCCCTGTGCGCGAAAGCGCATCAGCGCACGAAGAGCGCGCGGCCGCGCAAGCGGCGGGCTTGAGGTTATTATACCATGACGCCGCGAAGCGGCCCCGACAAAACCGCATGTGCTGCGGTTTTGCATGGTTCAATGTTCTCAAGTCCA
>NZ_JXXK01000036.1 GCF_000949455.1 Ruthenibacterium lactatiformans
GTTCACTCCTTGCCGTTCCGGCGCAGATGCGCCGTTGCTGTAAGTCCGCATTGCGGCTTCTCCGCTCAATAAGCGCCGCAGCCCACCGGGCACCGGCTTTTTCGTGTGCGGTTCATGAACCCTGGTATGCAGGGCGTTCCCAATGCAAAAAGCCCCGGTGCAGGGCAGGGCCGCCGCCCGTGCCCTGCGTCCGGGACTGGAAGGGGGAGCGTTATAAAGCGGCAGCGCGCTCAATGGCCGCGTCTATCATCGCCGCACATTTTTCTACCTGGGGCATATCTTCAGGCCCGAGGCCCGGCAGCGGCGCGCGCACGCCTCCCAGAATCAGGCCCTCGCGCAGGCGAAGAATTTCCTTCATTACCGCATACAGGTTACCGCGGCAGGCGCACATGGCGTAGATGATCGCATCAATATCATACTGGACGGCACAGGCTTTTTCAACCTCGCCTGTTCGCAAAAGCGCATCGGCCTTCAAAAACAGCTCCGGCATCACTGCATAGGTGCCGCCGATACCGCCGTCCGCACCCATCGTGCGCCCGCCCACAAACTGTTCATCGGGACCGTTGAACACCACGAAGCCCTCGCCGCCCGCAGCCTTGAACATCTGGATATCCTGCACCGGCATGGAAGAATTTTTTACAGCCGCGACACGGGGATTTTTGCGCATCTCCTCAAACAGGGGCATCGTCAGCGCCACACCCGCAAGCTGCGGGATATTATAAATCACAAAGTCGGTGTTGGGTGCGGCGTTGCTCATCGCGTTCCAGTAATCGGCGATGGCGTATTCCGGCAAGTGAAAGTAGATGGGCGGAATGGCTGCGATGGCGTCTACTCCCAGGCTCTCGGCATGGCGCGCCAGTTCCACGCTGTCCCGCGTGTTGTTGCACGCCACGTGTGCGATGACCGTGATGCGCCCTTTGGCTACCGCCATCACATTTTCCAACGTGCGCTTGCGGTCGTCTACGCTTTGGTAAATACATTCGCCGGATGAGCCGCCCACATAAACGCCTTTGACGCCTTTTCGAATCAGATGCTCTGCAAGCGCGCGCACCCGTTCGGGGCTCACCTCGCCCGCGTCGTCATAACAGGCATAGAACGCGGGGATGACGCCGCAATATTTTTCAGGCTCTCTCATAAAAATCGTTCCTCTCTCAATGGGGCGGCACAGGGCAAACAGCGCGCCGCCGGATATGTGCAGGCGGCCGTCATCCCTTGACGGCGCCCATGGTGATGCCCTGCGTAAAATACTTCTGGAAGCAGATGAATACTGCAACGATGGGTACTGCGCCCAATGTGGCGCCCGCCATCATCAGCCCGTAGTTCGTCGCGAACTCCGATTGCAGCCGGGCAATGCCCAGTGAGACCGTGATGGCATCGCTGCTTTTGAGCATGATGAGCTGCATAAAATAATCGTTCCAGGTATTGACGAAGGTGAAGATGGCAAGCGCCCCTACGCCGGGCTTGACGATGGGCAACACGATATCCCAGAAGGTGCGCAGTTCGCCAGCGCCGTCGATTCTCGCGGCCTCCAGAAGCTCGGAGGGCAGAGTCTCGGAAAACTGTTTCATCAAAAATACGCCGAACGGCCAGCCGACCGTGGGAAAGATGACGGCCCATGAGGTATTGTACAGCCCGATGGCCGCCATAATGCGCACCAGGGGCACCATCACCACCTGCTTTGGCAGTGCCATGGCGCATACGAAAAGGGCAAAAATGAATTTTGCGCCCGTAAATCGCTTTTTCGCCAATGCATAGCCCGCCAGCGAAGCGGTAAAGCATGTCAGCAGCGTGGCCATGGCGGCCTGGAACACACTGTTCCACAGCCAAAGGCCCGCCGGGTTTTTAAACAACTTAACATAGTTTGCCACCGTGGGCTCCGCAGGGAACCATTGAGGCGGCAGCTGGACCGTCGCCGTTTGCAGCTTAAACGAGCCGGTCACGATCCAATACAGCGGGAAGATGAAGGTGAAAGCCAGCAGGCACAGCGCCGCCCACGCAAAAACTGTATAGGCTTTTTTATTTTTTTCCATTGCGCTTTCCCCTCCTTAATATTCCACGCCGGTGTTCATCGTTTTGAACTGCAGAACACTGAACAGCGCAATGATAATGGCCAATACCACACCTACGGCGTTTGCATACCCATAACGGTACAGCGTGAAAGCATTGGTATATAAGTAATACATCACCGTGTCGGTGGAATGCTGCGGTCCGCCGGAAGTGAGCAGTTGGATGAGTGCGAAACACTGAAAGCTGTTGATGGTGGTAATGATGGCCACATACAGTGTCGTAGGCATGACGGAGGGCCATTTGATCTTCCAGAAGGTCTGCAGCTTGGTGGCGCCGTCCACCTCGGCGGCTTCCACCAGGGATCGGTCCACGTTGCCCAATGCCGCTACGTACAGCACAATGGGCTGCCCCACCGAAGTGGTGAACAGGATGAGGATAATGCACCAGATGGCAAAACGCGCATCGCCGAGCCACATGATATTCTGATCGATGACCCCCAGAGATTTGAGAGCCCAGTTAAAAATACCGTTATAAGCATCGAACATCCATTTCCACACGACCACGACCGCCACGGTGCCCGTGACCGCGGGCAGATAGAACACACAGCGAAAAAACGAACGCGGTGCCTCGTGCATCGGCGTGATGGCGGAAGCCACCCACAGCGAAAACGCGGTGACGGTGGGAACCGCAACCACAACGATGAGCAGCGTATTGAGCAACGCACGGTAAAACGTGGGCGTGGTGAATAGCTCTGCGTAGTTGCGCAGGCCCACGAAAGTCTCCATGGAGACCGGGGTCTTCATGGTGTAATCAAACAGGCTTGTAACAAAGCCTGTGAGCATGGGAATGATGATAAAGCAGCAGAAAAACAGCAGCGCCGGCAGCATGAAAAGATAACCGACGATATTGTCGTGGCGGCGCAGTGCGTGGCTGCGTCCATCCGCCTTGCCCGGATTGCGGTGCGCCATAAAAAGATTCCCCCTTTTACCAGTTGAGCCGGCCCTTGAAAACGGGAGGCCGTGCGGGAAAATATGTGCCGCTGCGCGCGGCCGTGGTATGCAGAAAGCGAACCAAACCTTTGTATGCGGTCCGGTTCGCCTTCGCACATCCGCCGCGCAGCCCCGCTGACGGCGGGGCTGCGGCGTCCGGTTTGTGGTTTATGCCATACCCGCGTTGGAATTTTCCACGTAGGCGTTTACAGCAGCGGTGACGTCGTCGCCATTGGTGACAGCCTGCAGCATGTTCCACCATTCGGTGCGCATGTTGGCAAAACCGTCCATAGTGTTGTAATACGGAGCATAATATTTCGTCCAGCCGGACAGCAGTTTATACTCTTCATTTCCCGCATACAGGTCTCCGAAACTGGCGCGCACGGGAAACGCGCCGGTGCGCACAACGTTCTTCGGGCCCCAGGTCTCGTCGTCGCATACAAATTTGATAAACTCTTTCGCTGCGGCAGCTTTCGTGTCATCGCCGTTGTCGAACACACAGAAGCCGTTGACCAGATACTCCAGCGCGGGCACGCCGTCGTCGGAGGGGAACGGCAGGGAAAGCGTGGTGATAGCGTTCTCATCCAGCGTGGCCTGGTTCACAAGCTGCGTGGAGGTACCCCAGCAAAGTGTAAAAGAGGTGCTGCCTGTCTTGAACAGCTCGATATCGCTGCCTCCGTTGTAGGCAACGCCGTTGCCCAAAAGGCCGTCCTGAATCCACTTCTGCGCAGTTTCCAGGCCCTTGACGCCAGCTTCGCTGTTCATGGTATACTCGGTCATGTCCGCATTGGCAATTTCGGCTCCGTACAGATTGCTGATGAAGGCCCGGGTGCCCTGGTCCCCGCCCTGGCCCTGGCAGAACAGTGTGCCGGGATTCACACCGGCCTCGTGCAGAGCCTTCAGCGCTTTTTCAAAGTCCTCAGTAGTCCAGGTGCGGTCGCCCTCCTGGTTGACAAACTCAAGAGCGCCGGCTTCTTCCCACTGCTTCTGATTGATGACCATATAGAACGGAGCGGAGCTGATGGGATACATGTAGGCGGTGCCATTGCCCTTGCATGCATTGACCAGCGCGTCGTTATTCACATCTTTGACGAATTCATCGGTAAACAGATCGTCCAGAGACACCAGCTTGCCATTCTTGCCGTATTCGATGATGCGGCCCGGGGCGTCGAACAGCACGTCGGGGGCCGCATTGCCCTCGATGGCAGCCGTGATGGCGTCCGGCCCGGAGGTGAAGTCGATGGTCTCGAGGTTCACCTTGATGTTGGGATACTTTTCGTTGAACGCTTCAATGATCTTCTGCTCGTAAGTGCCGGCGGGATCATCGGCATTTTCCTGCCCAAAGGTAGGGAACGCCCACCAGGTAATCTCTGCGGTCATCTGGGTGGGGTCGTCCGACGGGGAAGCGGAAGAAGAAGCGGCCGGGGCCGACGTAGAGACGGGTGCGGAAGAGGATGTGCCGCTTGCATTACAGCCGGCAAAAATGCCGACGGACAGAACCAGCGCGAGAGCGACGGCGAACAGCTTTTTCATAGTGGTCCTCCTGTTTTTGATATATTGGGGACGGCGCGCACCGCGTACCGGTACCTGCGGGGCGCGTCCTGTCCTGCTTCGTCCTCATAGTACCATTTGTGAAAAACATTTTCAATCTGCTTTTGTAATGAAAATCTTTTCGTTTTTTGTGCATCGTGCCAAATTCTTACAATTTGATGAAAAGCTCTTGTGTGTTTTCCTTTCGTATGCTTATAATTAAAGAAAGCATAAATGAAAAAGATTTTCATTTTTAAATCTGAAAAGGAGGCGCCCCGTGGAATATAAGGACGTATTGGATACGATGACGGGTGAATACAACAACCTCACGAAATCCGGGCGGAAGGCAGCGGACTACATCTTCGCGCACCGTGTGGAGGCACAGTACATGTCCATCACGGCGCTGGCGGAGGAATGCGGCGTAGCCGAGGCCACGATCTCACGGTTCTGCCGTACGCTGGGCTTTTCCGGTTACAATGATTTCAAGCTGGCCCTTGCAAAGGCCAGCGGCGCCCCGGCGGCGGATGACGAGGTCGGCATCTATGGAAAGGTCCTGCCGGAGGACAGCATTACCGACATGTGCAAAAAGCTGTATGCCACGAACGTGGCGGCCATTGGCCAGACGCTGGCGCAGATCGACGAGGAGAACGTGGGCCGGGCAGTGAAATATCTTTCCGCCGCACAGCGGGTCTACTGCTTCGGACAGGGGGGAAGCCTGGTCATTGCCATGGAGGCATGGGCGCGTTTCATTACAGCCGCACCCCAGTTCCAGTGCATCGAGGACTCCCACATGCAGGCCATGGCCGCGGCGCTCTCCACGCCGGACGATGTGATTCTGTTTTTTTCCTATTCCGGCGCGACAAAGGATATGCTGGATGTGCTGCGCCCGGCGCGCAGACGCGGCGCAAAGATCATCCTGGTGACGCATTTTGCAAAGTCGCCTGCCGCTGCGATGGCAAATGTGACCCTGCTGTGCGGCTCCAAGGAGGGGCCGCTGCAATCCGGTTCCGTGGCTGCAAAGATGGGTCTGCTGTTCATCATCGACGTACTGTTCAATGAATATTGCCGCACCAATCCCGCCCTGACGGAGGCGAACCGCGAGGCTACGGCAGGAGCCATTTCAGCAAAGCTGCTGTAAGCACAGAACGAAAGGGATGTGACTGTGATGGATTATGAAAATATCACCGAGCGCCGTATACTTGTATTTGGAGATTCAAACACGTATGGATACGACCCGGAGCGGGACGGCCGCTATGGGGAAACAGAGAGATATCCGTGCCGTATACAGGCTTTGCTGGGGCCGGGCTGGACCGTGATTGAGGAGGGCCTGCCGGGCCGTACCGCGGTGTTTGACGACCCCGTCACCGAAGGGCTGTGCGGCCTTTCCTACCTTACGCCCTGTATGATGAGCCATGCGCCCTTGGATACACTGGTGGTGATGTTGGGAACAAATGATACGAAGGAACGGTTCGGATGCAATGCCTATCTCATTGCACAGGGCATTGGACGCCTGTTGAAAAAGGCTGCCGATACCGATGCATGGCGTGATAAACCCGATATATTGGCTGTATGCCCTGCGCCTATTGTGCCCGCATACGAGAGTCTGGTCTTCCGCAACGCTTTGGGTGGCGGATGTGCGGAAAAGGCTGCCGCTCTGGCACAGGAACTGGAGCCCGTGGTTCTGCAGCTGGGTGCGCGCTTTCTGGACGCAGGGCGCGTGCCCGGCGTGGAAGTGCATCCGCTGGATGGCATACACCTGACGCGGAGCGCGCATGCGGCATTGGCCCAAGCGCTTGTAGAGGTACTGAAAACGTGATAAAATGAGGGCGGACAAGATCCGTCCTTATTTTTTGCGGCCGGCTGCGGACGTGTTATTTTTACAGCGTTTTTGTTTTGCGGACACGTCTTCATGCTGTATGATGGATCTGAAAAACGATTGGAATGAAAAAGAAACGGAGTATTCCTGTGAAACTGGACAAACTGACTGTACTGAAAATCCTGGGCATCGCGGGTGCGGCGATATTCTTTTACTGGGCCCTGCAAAACCTGTCGCTGCTGGCGGACGCGGCGGGCTGGCTGCTCAATATCCTGTGGCCGCTTCTCCTCGGCTTCTGCATGGCGTTCGTGCTGAACATCCCGATGCGTTTTTTTGAACGGCACCTTTTGAAGAATCCAAAAAACAAACGCGCGGCGGCGCTGCGCCGTCCGTTGTGCATCCTCCTCTCGCTGCTGGCCATCATTGTTATTTTGACGGCGGTGTTCGCCTTGGTGGTGCCGGAGCTGCTGAGTGCGTTCGCGGTGCTGGGAGAGGCCATCCCCGAGTTTTTGACGGCCGCGCAGAAGTGGGCGCTGGAAGGGGCCGACCGGTTCCCGCAGGCGGAGCAATGGCTGGCTTCGCTGCAGATCGACTGGAATGAAACGGGCAAAAAGCTTCTGAGCTACGTTACCGAAGGCGCGGGCAATCTGCTGGGCGGCACGGTATCGGTACTGTCGGGCATCGTGGGCGGCGTGTTCAACGCCATCATGGCGTTCATCTTCGCGCTGTATATCCTGCTGGGCAAGGAGAAGCTGAAAAGCCAGACGGCCCGTGTGTGCGTGGCGTTTCTGCCGCGCAAATGGGCGGACAGCCTGTTCTTTGTGGCCAATATGGCCAGCCGCACGTTTGCGAAATTCGTTTCCGGCCAGTGCACGGAGGCGTGCATTCTGGGCACGCTGTGCTGGCTGGGCATGTCGCTGCTGCGGCTGCCCTATGCGCCCATGATCGGCGCGCTGGTGGGCATTACGGCGCTCATTCCCATCGTCGGCGCCTGGGTGGGCCTCATTGTGGGCGCATTCATGATCGGGATGGAGAGCCTGACGCAGGCGCTGATCTTCGTGATTTTCCTGCTGGTGCTCCAGCAGGTGGAGGGCAACCTCATTTATCCCCGTGTGGTCGGCTCCTCAGTTGGGCTGCCGCCCATCTGGGTGCTGGCCGCCGTCACGGTGGGCGGCAGCCTGTGGGGCATTGCGGGCATGCTGTTTGCGGTGCCGGTGTGCAGTATCCTGCACGCGCTGCTACGCTTGGGCGTGCACCGCCGCCTGGAGGCGCAGGCTGCTGCCGGGGCCTCTGTGCCTGCGCCGACGCCGGAGGAGAAAATGTGACTGAACCAGAAAAGCGCCGTTCCGCCGGAACGGCGCTTTTTTCTTGCGTATATACTACAAGAATGGTATACTATAACCCATCGGCGGCCCGTCCGGGCCGGAGTTTTGGAATAAAAGAAGAAACGTGCCGCGGGAAAATCGCCCGCCGCGCGGGAGGAGGGGTTTGAATGGGCCTTTTGGCGGACGCGAAGTCCATGCTGAAAAAAGATCCGGCTGCACGCAGCCTGGTCGAAGTAATGCTGCTGTATCCGGGCTTTCACGCGCTGGTGTTCTACCGGGTGTCGCACTGGTTTTACAAGCACGGACGGTTGTTCTGTGCCCGTATGGTCAGCCAGTGGGGGCGGGGCTTCACCGGCATCGAGATCCATCCCGGGGCCACCATCGGAGACGGCCTGTTCATCGACCATGGCGCGGGTGTCGTCATCGGCGAAACGGCGGAGATCGGTAACAACGTCACTCTATACCACGGTGTTACGCTGGGGGGCACCGGAAAAGATGAGGGAAAGCGCCACCCCACCATCGGAGACAACGTGCTCATCGGCACAGGCTGCAAGGTGCTGGGGCCCATCACCATCGGTGCGAACAGCCGTATCGGAGCCAACAGTGTGGTGCTGTCCTGTATTCCCGCCAATGCCACGGCCATCGGCATTCCGGCTTGCGTGGTGCGTGTGAACGGCAGCAAGGTGGCGCGTTCCAGCGAGGAGCTGAACCAGCGGGACTATCCGGACGTGGTGCACGCGGACATCAAGGCGCTGCAGCAGCGCATCGCGGCGCTGGAGTGCGCTCTGGCGGACCCGCAGGCTGCGCCTGCAGAAAAACGGTAACAAAAAAGCGCCCCGTTCAGCCGGAACGGGGCGTTCTTTTATTTTTGCGCTTACCGGAGGCTTACAGCGCGGGCTTCAGCAGATAGAAATACGCCAAAACCAGCGCGCCCAGACCAATGCGGTACCAGCCGAACACCTTGAAATTATGCTTTTTCACATAGTTCATCAGGAACCGGATGCACAGCATGGAAACGGCGAACGCCACGGCGCAGCCCGTGAGAAGAATTCCCACTTCAGAGCCGGAAAAGCCGCCGCCGTCGGCCAGGAACTTGACGACCTTGACGAGACTGGCTCCCGCCATGGTGGGGACGGCCAGGAAGAACGTGAACTCGGCCGCCACCGTGCGTGAACAGCCGATGAGCATCGCGCCCAGGATCGTTGCGCCGGAACGGCTGGTTCCCGGCACCAGCGCCAGGAACTGGAACAGACCGATGAACAGAGCCATGCGGTAATTGATCTGTCCAATGCGCCGCACCTGGGGGCGGCGCTTGCCCACGGTGCTTTCCATAAGCAGGAAGAACACGCCGTACAGGATGAGCATGGCGGAAACAACGGGCGGATTGTGCAGGTGCTCGGTCATCCAATCGTCCAGAGGCAGGCCGATGACGGCGCTGGGCACAATGGCCACCAGCACGTGGAACCACATGTCCCACACGTCCTTGCGGCAGTAGCGGTCCACCAGGCCGGACACACCGGAACCGCAGGCGTCCCGGTTGATGCGGAACGGCCACAGTTTGCTCCAGAAAATCACTACCACCGCAAGGATGGCGCCGAACTGAATGACTACATCGAACATTTCCTTAAAAGCATCCGATGTGGACATATGGATGAATTCATCGGCCAGGATCAGATGGCCGGTGCTGGAAATGGGCAGCCATTCGGTGATGCCCTCGATGACGCCCAGCAGCGCCGCGAAAAGATAATCCAGCAAAATAAGTCCCCCTTATTCCGGGCGCACAGCGTCCGTGGTGCGGGGCGCGCCCCGCCGTACAGTATATGCGTGCGTCACACATCCAAGACCAGCCCCACCGGGCAGTGGTCGGACCCGTACACGTCGCTGTAAATGAGCGCGTCGCCAATTTTTTCGCGCAAACGTTCGCTGACGATGAAATAGTCGATGCGCCAGCCCGCGTTGGTCTCCCGCGCGCGGCGGAAATAGCTCCACCAGGTGTAGCGGCCCGCGGCGTCCGGATACAGCGCGCGGAAGGTATCCACAAAGCCGCTCATTAAAAGGTCGGTCATTTTCTGGCGTTCCTCATAGGAAAAGCCCGCCGAATGGATGTTCTGCTTGGGGTTTTTCAGGTCGATCTCCCGATGGGCGACGTTCAGGTCGCCGCAATAGACCACAGGTTTTTCCGTATCCAGCGCGCACAGATAAGCGCGCAGATCATCCTCCCACTGCATGCGGTAGGGCAGGCGCGCCAGTTCATTCTGGCTGTTGGGCGTATAGACGTTGACGAGGAAGAACTGCTCGAACTCCAGCGTGATGGCGCGGCCCTCGTGGCTGTGCTCCTCTTTGCCGATGCCGTAGCGCACGGAGAGCGGTTCCATGCGGGTGAAAACGGCTGTGCCGGAATACCCCTTTTTCTCGGCGCTGTACCAGTATTGGTGGTAGCCCGGCGGCGAAAATTCGGCCTGGCCCGGCTGCATCTTCGTTTCCTGAAGGCAGACGACGTCCGCGCCGAAGCCCTCGAAGATGTCCGCGAAGCCCTTGCCGAGGATGGCCCGGAAACCATTGACATTCCACGATATCAATTTCAAAACGATATACCTCGCATATTTCTTTCAAAGTTCGGGACTTTCCGTCCCGGATATTGCACAGTATAGCACAAAATAGCCCCGCTGCATACCGGGATGCGGCGGGGCGCGCGTTATTTTCCGTTTTTTGCACGGAACGGACCGCTCATGTCAAAAAGGTGACCACAAGAATAAGCGCCGCGCACAGACCTGTGTATGCCAGCATGCCCGGCGTGCGCAGCGCACGGCCAAAGCTGTGGGCCGGGCGCTGCGCCCCCTCTCCTTCCCTGCCGTCCGCGGGTGCTGCACCGGGAAACCGCCAGCGCCTGCGCGCCGCAATCACGGCGCCCGCCGCAATGCTCACAAGCACCAGTATCCCCACGGCAGCCGTGCCCCAAATCCCTCCGTATTGTATGAAAAGGGGCGCCGCCATCGTGCCGATGGTGTTGATGGCAACATGCAGCAGGATGGTATACCGCAGCTTTCCCGTGTGGGCGTAAATGTAGCAGAAGACGGCGCCCAGCACAAAGGCATACAAAAGCTGAGACAGATTGGCGTGGAAAAGCGCGAACAGGAACGCGCCCACCAGTACATAGGTGCGGACGCCGTATCCGCCGATTTTATCGTACAGCAGCTTGCGGAACAAAAACTCCTCCCCCACGGGTGCCAGCACGCAGGCGAACAGAAACGTGGCCAGCGGGCTGCTGTTCATTTGCATCAGGGCAAGTGGGTTCTGCACCGCGCCGCCCTTAAGCATTCCCAGCAGAGCTGTGATGCCGAGGGAGACGAAATTGAACAGATACGTCACGCCCAGACACAGCACCAGCCAGCGCAGCCATCCTCCCGCCGTCAGCGCGGCGCTGCCCGCCGTGCCGGGCGTGCCGGGCACGAGTTTTTGCAGCAGCAGGATAAAAACAGGGACGGCAATGCAATACAGCGGCGCATAGGAGAGCGCCCACAGCCCCCAGCCCGTCTCCAGCAGGCTGCCCAGCAGTGTCATGCCGGCCAGCTGGAGCGCCTGTGTTACCAGCATCAGCACAAAGTAGCAAAGCCCCACCCGGGACATGGTGTTTTTGAATGACAAACCGTTCTGCATCACAGATGCCCTCCTCTTTTTCAGCAGCGGCATGTGGCGCGCTTTTGACACTCCGCCGCAGAGCCGCCGCGCTGTGCTTATGCTGTCTGGCGCACGCTGCCCCGCAGCAGCAGAGCGGCGCCTGAAACCGTGGCGGCTGTAAGAAGCGCAAGCGCCAGAAGCACCCGCGCCGGACCGCCGGGGATGAATGCCAGAACGTCCACCACCGCGCCCAGCGCACGGCCCAGCAATGTGTCGCGTCCCGCGCCCTCGGCCAGCCGTGTGAAGGTGTCGCCGAACAGGAAAACAGCCATATATGCCGCCCACAGCAGCCACAGCGCCCGCCGTCCCCAGCGCTGGATACATGCGCCCAGAAACAGCCCGGTGCAGGCAAGGACGAGAACTGCCGGCAAAATCACCCAGGCCCAGCGCAGTGCCTCCGGCTGCAGAAGGTCCGGCCCGTCAATGGGCATGCCGCGGAAAAGCAGCAGATACAGCCCGCGGTCCAGCAGCGTCAAAACCACTATGCCTCCGACGAGGCACAGCAACTGCAGGCACACGGTGACGAACATCCCAAACAGAAAACGGCGCCGTGTACAGCTCATCGTCAGCGCCTGCTCGTAGCCGCAGGAGAAATAGTACAGCGCAAAAATAACGCCGAACATCACCAGCATGATCGCTGCAAATACAGTGCCAAGGGAAAAATACTCCTCCTCATGAGCGAAATACATGATACACAGGCTAAGCGCCTCGCCAAGCAGCCAGGCTCCGCCCAAAACAGCCAGCGATTGCCACAGGCTGTTCCGGTTGAGCAGGAATTCCCGTTTGATCGATTTTAACATATATGCTCACCCCTTTACCGGTATGCGGCGGCACATGAGCCAATCCAGCCAGCCCAACAGCACGGCCAAAACGATGGCGCTGCCGCCCAGCGCCCACGCATTGGAAAGAAAGCGCAGCATCGCGTCCAGCATGCCGTCCAGAGCTCCCGCCGCACCCGCGTAGCCGATGATCCCGCCGATCACCGCACATCCGCCGACGATCAGTACGAAAAATACGATCATGCCCACACGCCCAAAGCGGAGGCTGACAAAACCCAGCGCTTCACCAACGGACGCGCCGAGGAGCAGCACGGCAAACAGCCCCACCAGCATCGTACCGGTGAACAGGGCGTCCACGCCGAACATCCATTTTACTGCGAGCTGGATCAAAAGCAGGCATACGCCGATGCCTCCGGCCAGCATCACCTTGGCCGCCTGTGCTCCGGCGAAGAAGCCCCGGCGCGTAACGCCCATGGAAAGAGGCAGCGGCATGTAAGACTGGATCAGGCTTGCCTGCAGCACAAAGGGGAACATCATCCCGCAGGCGAAGGCCATGCCCAGAATACGCCAACCCGCGCTTTCAAATTCGGACAGCGGCGTGGAAACGGCGTAAAATGCAATGAACAGTGCGCCGACGCCCAACAGCGCGCCAATGAACTGCACTACCAGCAGGCTCAGATATTTTACGGTACGCAGCATCGTTATTCCCCTTCCTTATGGCCGCCCGTCAGGTAGACGAACACCTTTTGAAGCGTCACGCCGCTGATATCCACATCCAGCCCGTCTGCGCTGCGGCGCAGCGTATCCAGGCTGCCGCGCACGCAGGCCGTGCGGCTGCGGCCCAGGCCCTCTTCGTGGATGACCTGCAGCCCGGCGCAGGCGCGGGCCACGTCCTCGTCCCGGCCAGAAACATAGTGGAACTGGGCCACGAAGCTTTCGCAGTTGCCTGTCTCGATGACACGGCCGTTGTCGATAAAAATAATATCCTCAAACACGCCCGCGGCTTCCTCGATGATATGGGTGGAGATGATGAAGGTGCGTCCCGTTTCGGCGTAATCGGCCAGAAGCACATCGTAGAACTGTTCCCGCGCCACCACATCCAGGCCGGCCACCGGCTCGTCGAGAATGGTGATGGGCGCGCGGCTGGCCAGCGCCAGAACGATGGTGACCATGCTCATCATACCCTTGGAGAGCTTGTAGATCTTCTTTTTGGTGTCCAGCCCGAACATCTCGATCAGTCGTGCGGCGTACTCCTTGTCCCAGTGGGGGTAGTACAGTGCGGCGGCGCGCAGGTATTCCTTCACCTTCAGTGTGTTCTGGCCGAACAGCAGCATGGGCGAAAGCTCGCGGGAAAAGCAGATCTCGTCCAGTGCTTTCTGGTTTTCCCACACGCGCTCCCCGTTGTAGGTAACGAGGCCGGAATCGTGGGTATTCTGTGCCGTCAGAATGCTGAGCAGCGTGGTTTTGCCCGCGCCGTTGCGTCCGATGAGGCCATAGATCTTGCCTGGCTCGATGGTCAGCGAGACGCTGTGCAGCACCTCTTTTTTGTTGTAGCTTTTGACCACATCCGTGGCCTGCAATACTCCGTTCGTCATGTCCCTGTCCCTCCGTTACGTTTTGTCCGCCGCGGCCTGTTCAATCATGGCCATCAGCTCTTCCTTGCCGATGGCAAGGGTGCGCGCCTCGTCCACAAGGCTCCTCACATATGTTTCAAAAAAACTGTCTTTGCGCTTTTGGATGATTTTCTGTTTGCTGCCCACCGCAACGAACATGCCGATCCCCCGTTTCTTGTACAAAATGCCCTCGTCTACCAACAGGTTCAGCCCTTTGGCCGCCGTGGCCGGATTGATGCTGAACGCTTTTGCAAGTTCGTTGGTGCTGGGCGCCTGTTCCTCTTCCAAAAGCAGGTCCCGCACGATGTTGTCCTCCAGCATGGCTGCGATCTGCAGATAGATGGAGGTGGAATCATTCAGGTTTCCATTCAATTGTCTGCGCTCCTTCCCTCCAAAGGTTATTTGGTTGTGTGGTTCATTACTTGTGTAACTAACTATACAACATGCAAAGACGGTTGTCAATCCCTCCGTCAAAAATTTTTGTTTTCCCTGCGGCAGATTTCCCGCCAAAGAAAAGCGCCGGAGCCTTCGAAAAGGCTCCGGCGCAGGCGGGAACTTATTGAGCGGATGGCCCCGCATCGGGGTCGAACCGTGTGAGAAACTGGCAGTACACATAAAGGTTCTGGACCTTTGTTGCCTCATTGCCGTACTCCGTGCGGATACTGGGCTGCGTCTCCGACGGCGTGACATAAAGGCGGAACGCAATGGCGTCCTGGTCCACCGCCATGTTCTCCACGGGTGCGTAATTGAAGTTGCGGATGGCAACGTCCAGATGCTTGTACAGCAGCTGTTCGATCTCGGCGTTGGAAAAGCACCGGACGACCTCACGGCTGCCGTGCATTTCAATGATGGCTTTTACTTCCTCGAACGAGATCTCCTGTAAACGGAAACAGCCCTGATGCAGCAGGGCGAGCATGGATGCGTTGTCAAGCAGCAGCAGCGGTTTGGATACGGCCATGGTACTCTTCCTTTCTGTTTGAAAAGTGGAGGAACAGCCCTCCCTGTCTTTATAGTACCGTGCAGACATCCAAATTGTCAATTATTGTTAAATTTATATCGTTTTATAAGTTGATTGTTGTGAAATGTATCAAAAACGAACTGCCGCACTTGGTGGGAATGCGGAATTTACAGCCGGGCGGGATGCTCGGCCAGCCATTCCTCCAGAATTTGAGCCGCCAGCGCCACCAGCTCCGGGCAGGGGCGCTTTTTATAATATTCCGGCGTGCGCGCCTCGGCCTGCGGTGTGCCCTCGGGACGGGCCAGGCCCAGCAGCTCCCGGCAGATGATGCTGCCGTTTTCGGCCCGGAAGCGCCCGGCCAGCTCCTGGATCATCGCGTAGGTATCGGTTTTCTCCGGCCCGGCTTTGGGGTCGTTGTAGCCGCGCAGCGCGCTTGCGGCCAGCGTCATACCGCTTACCGCACCGCATACCTCCCGCATCCGTCCCATGCCTCCGCCAAAGCCGCTGGCCAGGCGTGCCGCGGCGTCTACCGAAAGGCCCATCTCCGGTGCGAACGCCCCGGCCACAGCCTGCGCGCAGTTATAGCCCTCCAGAAACAGCGCTTTCGCGCGTTGTGCTTTTTCACTCATATCCGATCAGTCCTTTACCAGGGAAAATGCAGTTACGTCGAACAGGCCGCGGTCCGTCAGGCGCAATTCCGGTATAACGGGCAGCGCCAGAAAGGAAAGGCTGGTAAACGGGTCCACATGGTACGGGATACCCATGGCCTTTGCCCGTTCCAGAATGGCGCCCGCTCCGGCCTGTATCTCCTCCCACGGGGCGGTGCTCATCAGGCCTCCCACGCGCAGGGGCAGCGCGCCCAGTATTTTTCCGCCGCCGGCCAGCACATATCCGCCGCCGATTTCTTTCAAATGGTTGATGGCCAGCGCGAGGTCCGCGTCGTTGTCTCCCGCCGCGATGACGTTGTGGCTGTCGTGCGCCACGCTGGTGGCAATGGCTCCGCCTGTGATGCCGTAGCCCTTCAGCGGGCAAACGGCAACGCCCCCGTTTTTGCCGTGGCGTTCCACCACGCATAGTTTGGTATAAACGGCGTTGGGCCGGAAAAAGCCGTTTTCCGAAGGAACCTCCTCCACTGCGTGCCGCGTGACGATCTGGTACGGCACCATCTCAATGACATGGGCCGGGCCCGCGACGGGCAGCGCAAGGTCGGCAGGAGCCACGTTCTCAAAGTGTACCGAATGCAGCAGCGCATCGGGTACGGGGGCGGCGGCAAGGCCTGCAAAGCGCTCCTCCACGGGCCGGCCGTCCTTGTAAACCGCGCGCACGGTCATCTGCTTGAGGCTGTCCAGCAGGACAAGGTCGGCCCGATAGCCCGCGGCCACGGCGCCCAGGTCCCGCAGGCCGTATTCGCGGGCTGCGTTCCAGGTGGCCATTTTGATGGCGGTGACAGGCTTCATGCCCAGGCTGATGGCCTGGCGGACATTCCATCGCAGATGGCCGTCCCGGGCAATGTCGTCCAGATGCTTGTCGTCGGTGCAGAACAGGAACCGGTCGGCAGGCAGGTCGCTGTCCAGCAGGCCGTTTACAAGCACCGAAAGGTTTTTCGCAGCGCTGCCCTCGCGAACCAGCACAGCCAGACCCGCGCGCAGCTTTTCGGCGGCCTCTGCAAAGGTGGTGCACTCATGCTCGGTGCGGATGCCCGCGGCTGCATAGGCCTGCAGCTCTCTGCCAGAAAGGCCGGGAGCGTGGCCGTCGGCCCGCTTTCCCGCATCCGCGGCCAGCGCCAGCTTTTCCAGTACGGTTTGCCGCGCGGCCAGCACGTCGGGATAACACATCACCTCGCCCAGGCCCAGTACGCGGGGATGCGCCATAAACGGGGCCATGTCTGCGGCGGTGAAATCCGCGCCGTTTGTTTCAAAGGGGGTGGCGGGCACGCTGGAGGGCAGCATCAGGTACACGTTCAGCGGCAGGTTTTCCGTTGCATCCAGCAGATATTGTACGGCCTGTGCACCGCATACGTTGACGATCTCATGCGGGTCGGCCACAATGGTGGTGGTGCCGCTGCGGGTAGCGGCGCGGGCGAATTCAAAGGGCGCGGCAAGGCTGGATTCGATGTGGATGTGCGCGTCGATGAAACCCGGACACAGGAATTTGTCCGTGCAGTCCAGTTCTGTCCGTCCCCGGTAGCTTCCCACGCCCGCAATCACGCCGCCCGCCACCGCCACGTCTGCAGTGATGATTTCCTCGGAAAAAACATTGACCACGTTGACGTTTTTGAACACGAGGTCGGCGGGGGCGCGCCCCGCCGCCACGTCGATGCATGCTTTGTCCGCTTTCATTGTCCGGCCGCCTTTCCTGTTTTTGGTTTTTACCAGTATACTACATTATATAAAAAACGAAAAGGGCTCCGGCACATTCGCGCAGGCAGGACGCTCTGCGCTTCCCCGCCCAAAAACAAAAAGCCCGCTGAAAGCGGGCTTTCGGCTCTGCATCCTGTCAAATTTTTGTACGCAGTGGTATGGCCGCGTCAGAGCGCGGCCTTGAGCCGCCGGGCCAGCCGCATCAGCAGTGTGGGATTCCGGCGGTAATAATCCGCCCACCAGGCCTTTTCGGCGCGCTTGTCATAGGGAAGACGGCTGTACGGCTGGGTGCGGGGATATGCGCGTTCATACTCGCAGTTGAGACGAGGGTCCATTTGCATGAAAACAAGCCTCCTTTTTGAGGCCGCCCGGCACCGGGCGGCACAGTTGCGTGCAGAGCGTTTTGCGGGATGTGTTATTCTATTTTATGCCCCCGACGGGGACGGTGTGAGCTTCCGTTCCTTTCCGCTTTCAGTATATCATGTCCGCCAGTGAACGACAATATACCGTTTGCACGAAAGCGCGGCCATTGCTTACAGCAACCTGCCGGAACGGTTTTTCCGGCGAATACACCTGTGTGCCGCGTGCCCTCATGCTGCGGTTTTTGCCGCAGTTGTGACGAAATTGTAAAAGTTGAAAAAATTCGCGCATTTTGCCCCGCAGGGCTTGACATACTAAAAAAGTGTTGTAAAATAAATTTAGCACTCGAACAGATAGAGTGCTAAACAGCAAGAGAGGAAAGGTGGTGTGGGCGGTGCCGATGGACGATCGGAAACGGCGTGTGCTGCGAGCGATCGTAACACTGTATGGCGCGGACGGAGAGCCGGTTGGCAGCGGTCTGCTGGCCGAACAGTTCGGACATGCGGTGTCCAGCGCCACGCTGCGCAACGAAATGGCCGCGCTGACAAAGCTGGGCCTTCTGGAGCAGCCCCACACCAGCGCCGGGCGCGTGCCCAGCGCCAAGGGCTACCGCTACTACATCGACAATCTTCTGGATACAGGTGCCCGCCTTCCCGCTGAGGAAAAACGGCAGATCGACCTTTTGTTCCGCGAGATGGACTACGACCCCGAACGTCTGGCCGAAAGCGCCGCAAGGGCTTTGGCGGACCTGACGGGCTACTGTGTCGTGGCTACAACGCCCAAAAGCGAGGACCTGTGCATCGCCCATTATGAGGTGATGCAGGTGGGCCGCTACACGGCGGCGGTGCTGGCCGTCACCAATGCGGGCGGTGTGCGCACGCGCACGGCAAAGCTGGATTTCGCGCTGCGGCCCGGCGACGCCCAGCGGCTGTCCCAAGCGCTGAACACCTACCTTACCTTCCGCAGCGCGGCCGACGTGCGCGAGGAACAGATGCGTACCGCAGCACAGAGCCTGGGCAGTGCGGTATATTACCCGGTGCTTTCGGCGGCGGTGACGCTGCTGCGGGAAGCGGGACGGCCCAATGTATATCTGGAGGGCCAGCAGAACCTGCTGAATTATGCCGAGCTTGCGGACAGCTTCCGCACGCTGATGGAATTCTTCAGCGACACAGAAGCCGTCAAGCGCTACGTCAGCCCCAAGAGCGAGCGCACCACGGTGCTGCTGGGCGACGAACTGCCCGAGTACCGCATGCCGGGCTTCTGCATCATGACGAAGCGCTATCTCGCGGGAGGCGGGCTGACGGGGGCCATCGGCATCGTAGGTCCAACGCGCATGCCCTACCGGGAAACGATCCCGCGGCTTGAATATTTCGCATTGCTGCTCGGCGAATGCATGTCGGGCAGGGTGCAGGAGGAGTAGCAACATGGCAGACACGGAAAAAGACGTGAACCGCGCGGCCGCCGCGCCGCAGGAGGAAGCGTCCGCCGCGCAGGCGGCGCCCGAGGCACCGCAGCCTGAAACGCAGGATGCAGAAAAGACGGAAAAAAAGGAAAAGCATACAGAAGGCAAGGCGCATGCCGAGCTGGCCGCACTGAAAACCAAGCTGGAGCAGGCTGAAAAAAAGCTGGCCGAAACGAAAGACACGCTGCTGCGCACCGCCGCGGAATATGAAAACTTCCGCAAGCGCAGCGCCAGGGAGCACGATGCCGCGTTCGACAACGGCGTGAGCTTCGCGGTGAACACGCTGCTGCCCGTGCTGGACACGCTGGAGATCGCCGCCGACGCGCCCACCGCGGACGAGAGCTATAAAAAGGGCGTGACCATGACGCTGGACAAATGCCGCGAGGCGTTCGGCAAAATGGGTGTCAGCGAGATCGAGGCGCAGGGCAAGCCCTTCGACCCCGAGCTGCACGCAGCCGTGCTGCAGCAGCCCTCTACCGACGACATGCCCAGCGGCACCGTCACGCAGGTGATGCAGAAAGGTTATCTGCTCCACGACAAGGTCATCCGCCACGCGGCCGTGGCTGTGGCCGAATAGGCTGACATCTCAAAGCCGAAAGGCTTTTTGATATAAATTCAGAAATCACCACATATATTCACCGAGTTTTGATAAAAGAGGAGTCTGAGAGTTATGAGCAAGATTATTGGTATCGACCTTGGCACCACAAACAGCTGTGTTGCCGTCATCGAGGGCGGCGAGCCCGTCGTCATCGCCAACGCCGAGGGCGCGCGTACCACGCCGTCCGTCGTGGGCTTCACCAAAACAGGCGAGCGCCTGGTGGGCCAGGTGGCAAAGCGCCAGGCCATCACCAACCCCGACCGTACCATCGCTTCCATCAAGCGCCATATGGGCACGGACTATAAAGTGGACATCGACGGCAAGAAATACACCCCGCAGGAGATCAGCGCCATGATTTTGGCCAAGCTGAAAGCGGACGCCGAGAGCTATCTGGGCGAAAAGGTCACCGAGGCGGTCATCACCGTACCGGCGTACTTCAACGACAGCCAGCGCCAGGCCACCAAGGATGCCGGCGCCATCGCCGGCCTGGAGGTCAAGCGCATCATCAACGAGCCGACGGCCGCGGCCCTTGCCTACGGCGCGGACAAAGAGGACGACCAGAAGATCATGGTCTACGACCTTGGCGGCGGTACGTTCGACGTCTCCATCATCGAGATGGGCGACGGCGTCACCGAAGTGCTTGCCACTGCGGGCGATACGCATCTGGGCGGCGATGACTTTGACAAGCGCATCATCGACTGGCTGGCCGATGAGTTCCAGAAAGAGAACGGCGTGGACCTGCGCAAGGACAAAATGGCCGCGCAGCGCCTGAAGGAGGCCGCCGAAAAGGCCAAGATCGAGCTGTCCGGCGTGGCCAGCACGGCCATCAACCTGCCGTTCATCACGGCGGACGCCAACGGCCCGAAGCATCTGGATACCACGCTGACACGCGCCAAATTCAACGAGCTGACCGCAGACCTGGTGGAGCGTACGATGGGCCCGACGCGCCAGGCGCTGAAGGACGCGGGCCTGCAGCCCGGCGACCTGCATAAGGTGCTGCTGGTGGGCGGCTCCACCCGTATCCCGGCCGTGCAGGAGGCTGTGAAGAACTTCATGAAGACCGAGCCCAGCAAGGGCATCAACCCGGACGAGTGCGTCGCCATCGGCGCGGCCATCCAGGGCGGCGTGCTGGGCGGCGACGTCAAGGGCCTGCTGCTGCTGGACGTTACACCTCTTTCCCTGGGCATTGAGACCATGGGCGGCGTATGCACCCGCATCATCGAGCGCAACACCACCGTGCCCACGAAGAAGAGCCAGATCTTCTCCACCGCGGCCGACAACCAGCCCTCCGTTGAGGTCAACGTTCTGCAGGGCGAGCGCGAATTCGCGCGGGACAACAAATCTTTAGGCACCTTCCATCTGGACGGTATCGCTCCGGCGCCCCGCGGCGTGCCGCAGATCGAAGTCACCTTTGACATTGACGCCAACGGTATTGTGAATGTTTCCGCCAAGGATCTGGGCACCGGCAAGGAGCAGCATATCACCATCACCTCCTCCACCAACATGAGCAAGGAGGATGTGGAAAAGGCCGTGAAGGAAGCTGAGCAGTATGCGGCCGAGGATAAGAAGAAGCGCGAGGAAGTGGATATCCGCAACGGCGCCGACCAGATGGTGTTCCAGACCGAAAAGGCCATGGGAGAATTCGGCGACAAGGTGTCTGAAAGCGAGAAAACCGAGGTGAACGCGAAGCTGGAGGCGCTGAAGGAAGCGCTGAAGGGCAGCGATATCGAGGCCATCAAGGCGAAGCAGGAGGACCTGCAGAAGGCGTTCTACGCCATCAGCGAGAAGGTCTATAAGGACGCGGCGGCGGCCGGGCAGGCCGCCGGCCCCGACATGGGCGGCCAGCCCGCGGGCGGCGGCAACGGCGGCGACGACAACGTCGTGGACGCCGAGTACAAGGAAGTGTAAGCACCCCCGGCGGGTGCGCGGAAGAGGGACAGCCGTGCAAAGCGGCTGTCCCAAACCGCTTTTGCGGGGGCGCGGCTTTACAATGCGCCGCGCCTCTGTTACAATATGGGAGCTGAACGGGAGGCCCCGCGTTCAGCCGCACACGGCGGACCAAGACGGACCGCCGCGTGCCCACTTCTGAAGAAATCAAGGTGAGAAAGTACAATGGCAGATAAACGCGATTATTACGAGGTACTCGGCGTGCCCAAAACGGCCTCGGACGACGAGATCAAGAGCGCCTACCGCAAACTCGCGAAAAAATATCACCCGGACCTGAACCCCGGCGACAAGGCCGCTGAGGAAAAGTTCAAAGAGGTGGGCGAGGCATACGAGATCCTCAGCGATAAAGATAAACGCGCCCGGTATGACCAATTTGGCCATGCAGGCGTAGACCCCAACTACGGCGCGGGCGCGGGCGGCGGGTTCGGCGGTGGCTTTGGCGGCGGCGTGGACTTGGGCGACCTGTTCGGCGACTTGTTCGGCGGCGGCTTCGGCGGCTTTGGCGGCGGGCGCCGCGCCAACCCAAATGCGCCGCGCAAGGGCGGCGATATTCGCGTCAGCCTGGTGCTCAGCTTTATGGAGGCCGTCCACGGCTGCACCAAAACCGTCAGCGTCAACCGGCAGGACACCTGCCCTGAATGCGGCGGCACGGGCGCGGCCAAGGGAACCAGCCCCGAGACATGCCCGGACTGCCACGGCTCCGGCTATGTGACGGTGCAGCAGCGCACGCCTTTTGGCGTAATGCAGAGCTCGCAGCCCTGCTCACGCTGCGGCGGCAAGGGAAAGATCATCAAATCCCCGTGCTCCAAGTGCCACGGCAGCGGCAAGACCTCCAGCACAAAGCGTGTTGAGGTAAAGGTGCCCGCGGGTATCGACGACGATCAAAGCATGCGCCTGACAGGTCTGGGCGACGCGGGCCTCAACGGCGGGCCCAGCGGCGACCTGATTGTGATCGTGACGGTGCGCCCGGACGCCATGTTCGAGCGCGACCGCTTCGACGTACATGTCACAGTGCCGGTCACGTACAGCCAGGCCGTTCTGGGCGCGGAGGTGGTGGTGCCCACCATCGACGGCAAGGTACAGTACACGGTGCCGGAAGGGACACAGAGCGGCACCACGTTCCGCCTGCGGGGCAAGGGCATCCAGTATGTCAACGGCCGCGGCCGGGGCGACCAATATGTTAAGGTCGTGGTGGAGATCCCCAAGAAGCTGACAAAGACCCAGCGCGATGCGCTGAAGAAATTTGAGGATACGCTCAAGGACGATAACTACGAACAGCGCAAGGGCTTTTTCAAAAGCCTGCGGGATAAATTTGAAAACGGCTGAGTCCGGTACGGGCGGCGCGGGATATTCCCGTGCCGCCTTTTTGTGTGAAATTTACGGCGGCATGCAAACTCTGCGCGGTTCGTGTTATAATAACCTTAAGCCTGCCGCTTGCGCGGCCGCGCGTGTGCGCAGCACACGCTGATGCGCCGGCGCGCATGGGCTTGAGAACATTGAAACACGCAAAACCGCAGCAGGCGCGGTTTTGTTGTGGCCGCTTCGCGCCGTCGTGTTATAATAACCTTAAGCCCGCCGCTTGCGCGGCCGCGCGTGTGCGCAGCACAAAAAAGGCAGGGAGCTGAAATAAATGAGCCTTAAGGATTACCGTTTTGACGGTGAAGAAAAGCTGGAACTGCGCGGTATGAATACCGGCGCGAAAAAAGACGGTGTGGACAAGGAGGATATCCTCCGGCGCACTGAAAAAAATCTGGGGCGCATCGAGGCGCTGCAGGACAAGCTGTATGCGGATGGACGGGAGTCCGTGCTCATCATTCTGCAGGCTATGGATGCCGCAGGCAAGGACAGCACTGTCAAGCATGTGATGGGCTGCGTGAATCCCCAGGGAATAGACGTGCACAGCTTTAAACAGCCAACCAGCGAGGAGTTGTCTCACGATTATCTTTGGCGTGCCATGAAGGCGCTGCCGGCCCGGGGCAAGATGGCGCTGTTCAACCGCTCGTATTACGAGGATGTGCTGGTGGTAAAAGTGCATGCGCTGCAAAAAAACTACAAAATGCCCGCACGCGTGCTGGAGGACCCGGACTTTTTCAAAAAACGCTACCGGCAGATCCGCCATTTTGAGGAATACCTGTACGAAAACGGCTGCCGCGTGGTGAAGATATTCCTGAACCTTTCCAGAGAAAAACAGAAAGAGCGTTTTCTGGAGCGCATCCAGGTGGAGGCGAAGAACTGGAAATTTTCCCAGGCGGATATCCGGGAACGGGCCTACTGGAACGATTATATGGACGCCTACGAGGCGGCCGTAAACGAGACGGCTACCCGCCACAGTCCATGGTATGTGATCCCGGCTGACCAGAAATGGTACACGCGGTATCTGGTCTCCGAGGCGGTGTTGGGCGTGCTGGAGGATATCGACCCCCACTATCCTAAGCTTCCGCCCGAGCATGCGGCAGAACTGCAGGAATGCCGTGAGGCGCTGGAAAACGAGTGACGCGGCCTTCCGCACAGAAAAAGAACAAAAAAGGGCGTTTCCCCGGCAGCATCGCTGCGGAGGAAACGCCCTTCGGCATCATTGGGAGGGGACGGGAGCAAAGACCGGCCCGGCCGGTCAGACGGCGGATTCGAGCACACGCTCTTCCATCAGCTCGCTGCCGCGCCATGCGCGGAACACCACGCGCAGGCGGCACCCCTCTGCGGGCGTGCCCGGCAGTCTGGCGTCCAGCCGCACGCCGCCCCGGAAGGATGCCTCGACCTCCCAGCCGCCGTCTGCACGCGGACGGCGCAGCTCGGCGACGACGGTGCCCGTACAGCCGCGCGCGGGACGCATGCCTGCCCTGACGTGCAGTGCATCTCTGCCGGGAGCGGGTGCTTCGCGGCGCGCGGCGCAGTCCGCCGCTTCGATCCATTCGCCCGAAGGCAGCTGCGCCCACAGCGCGCGCGCACGGGGTGCGGCCGCCGCCGCGCATAAAAGCAGCACGGCAAGGCCCAACAGGAAATACAGGCGTCGGGAGCGTGTCATGGGGCGGCCTCCTTTCAAAAACAGCGGGAAAGAGCGGTTTACAGCTTTGTTTATAGCATACAGTTGTTTCTATCTTGTAAACGAATGCACGCAAAATCGCGGTTTCGAAATGAATGACCGGAGTTGACAGAGCCTTCGAATCCTCCTACAATCAAAACAACGGCGCGGTACCCGTGCGCCGGAATGAAAAAAGGCACGCGTGTGCAAGGAGGAAATATGCAGCTTCGATTGGAGCCCGTGACGCAGGAAAACCGGCTGGCTGTGCTGAGCCTGCGGGCAGGAACGGGGCAGGAGGGCTTTGTGGAGACAGTGTCCGCATGCCTGGACGAGGCCGCACAGCGCGCGGACTGGAGACCCATGGCCATTTACGACGGCACGGCGGTGGTCGGTTTCGCCATGTACGGTTATTTTTGGGAATACCCGCCTGCGGGCCGCGTGTGGCTGGACAGGCTGCTCATCGACGCCGCCAGGCAGGGCCGAGGCTACGGCAGAGCCGCCGTGGCATCTCTGCTGGCCCGCTTGGCGGAGGAATACGGCCCGCGGGATATTTATCTGAGCGTAGTGGACGGCAACACCGCTGCTGCGCGCCTGTATGAGGCGTTTGGGTTCGTCTTCACCGAAGAGAGGGATGTCCACGGCGAGCATGTGATGCGTCGCCCGGCTGCACCTGTACGCGGGTCATAAAGGGCAAGCTGTAAAACAAAACAGGGCCGCCCCATTCCGCGCTGCGGGAACGGGGCGGCCCCTTTTCCGTTTGGGGAATGGCAAAGGCCTTGCTTTTCAGGCCGCCTCATCCTCTTTCGTCCGGGCAGCGTCCAGCGGTACGGCGGTTTCCTCCGGAGCAATGGTCCTGATGCCGAAGATAAAGTACAGAATATGACATACCCACACCACCGCCAATACGGCACGTCCCGCAGGCACACGTCCCATCATGGCGAAGCCGAAGGCCATCGTCAGTGTGACAACGCCCATGATGCGCAGCTTGGCTGCACGGGTCATGCCTCGTCCGCGCACAAAGCTTTCCAGATTATTCTTGTACAGTCTGGTACTCAGGAACCAATCGTTCAGGCGCCGGGAGCTGCGTGCAAAGCAAAAAGCCGCCAGCATCAGGAAAGGAAACGCGGGCAGCAGCGGGACGGCGGCGCCCACCGCGCCCAGGCCCAGACCGATACAGCCAAGAATCACGTAAAAAAGCTTCATTCTGCAGCCTCCAATTTTTTCTTTTCGCGTTTTGTCTCAATCACATGCCGTGCTGCCGCAACAGGATGGTGCAGCAACATGTGGGGCCCGGCCCAACGCATCACAGCACGAATCTTTTCCCTCATATCAGGACGGTAGCAGTGTACGCGGCAGTTGGAGCAGAAGGTTTTTGTCTCCATGAACGGACATCGGTCGCTGCGCTGCCCCGCATATTCGGCCAACGCGGCGCATTCGGGGCACAGGCGTTTTTGGCCTCCGTGCTTTTTGCGGCAGTACAGCGCCACCATTTCCTGTACCATACGCTTTTCCCGCTGCCGCTTGGCCTCAACGCTCTGCAGGCGGGCCATCAGCTCAACCGCCCTTCCTGCGCGGCGTATACCTCGTCGGCAACGGCCATTGTGGATGCCCGGTGTGAGACCAGCACAACGGTGCGGCCGCCGCGTTCGCTTTGCAGCGACCGGAGAATAACGCCCTCGTTCAGGCTATCCAGATTGCTGGTGGGCTCGTCCAGCAACAGAAACGGCGCGTCGTGCAGGAATGCCCGGGCAAGCCCCAGCCGCTGCCGCTCCCCGCCGGAGAGCGTATCTCCCAGCTCCCCCACAGGCGTGTCATACCCCTTGGGCAGGGACAGGATAAATTCGTGTACCGAAGCCTTTTTGCAGGCAGCCTCCAGCTCGGCCTGCGTCGCATCCCGCTTCGCAATGCGCAGGTTGCTGGCGATGCTGTCGCGGAAGAGGTGCGTTTCCTGCGTCACAAAGCCTTCCATACGCCGCAGATCTCCGGTGTTCACCTCCCGAACGTCCCGGCCGGAGACGCGCACCGCGCCGCCGGCCGCGTCCCAGAAGCGCATCAGCAGGCGCAGCAGCGTGGATTTGCCGCTGCCGCTGCGCCCCGTAATGCCCACCACGCAGCCCTGCGGGATGCGCAGGCTCACACGGGAGAGGACTGGCTCTTCACCGTAAGAGAAGCTCACATCCTCACAGGCTGCGCCGGAAAAGGCGGTGGTCTGCCCGCCGGCGATCTCATGCACCAGCGGTTCCTCATCCAGGATATCCAGCACACGGTTGCCTGCGGCCAGCGTATTTTGCAGCGTACTGCCCAGATTTGCCAGCGCTACCACAGGCCCAAAGGAGCTCATCAGTGCGGTCAGAGGGATGAGCACGCCGTCGAATCTCACCGCGCCGGCAAAATACAGCCCCGCGGCTGCGGCCAGCATTCCAAGGCTGAACGTCAGAATGACGGTGTTCGTCAGAGCCATGCTCCATGCCGCGCGCCCCTTCATGCGTTCCTCGGTGTGCAGCAAGCCTTCTGTGCGCTCCTCCAACCCTGCCAGGCGGTTTTCGCCCTGATGGTATTGCAGCACTTCGCGCAGACCGCGCAGGCTGTCCAGTACATAGCCGCTCAACGCTCCGGCCTGTGCACGGAACTGTGCGCCCGTATTGCCGCCCAGCCGTGCGATGAGCACCGGCAGCGCCGCACCCACCGTCAGGTATGCCGCCGCGGCCAGCAGACCCAGCAGCGGATGGTAAGCACCGATGAACACACTCATGCCGACAGACATCACAAGCGCGATGGCCGCGGGAGAGATGGTATGGGCGTAAAACACCTCCAGAAGCTCGATATCCGCAGTGATGACGGCAATCAGATCCCCCTTGTCCCGGCCCTCCAGTTTGGCGGGGCACAGGCGGCGCAGGGCAGTGAACACCTTATCGCGGATGAGTGCCAGCAGCTTGAAGGCGATGAAATGGTTGCAGGCCTGTTCGCCGTAGCGCAGAACGCCGCGCAGCAGGGCGAAAGCCGCCGCGCAGGCGAACAGGCCTCCCAGCGCCAGGGGAGCGCCCAGCCCCAGAACCTCCAGTATGGCCCAGCCGCCCAGAATGGTGAGAAATATGGCGCACACAAAGCCCGCCACGCCCAGCAGGACAGCCAGCGCCATAAACGGAGCCAGAGGGCGCACCAGCACGATGAGGCGGCGCATCACAGAAAAGCCGCTTCGCTGCTGTTTCATGCGCTCACCTCCTCTGTCCCAAAGTGTTCCAGCTCCTGCTGTCTGTCCCAAAGCGTTTTGTAAAGGCCTCCCTGGGCCAGCAGTGCGGCGTGTGGACCGTGTCCCGCCACCGTGCCGGCCTCCAGCACATAGATGCTGTCCGCGTCCGTCACGTTGGCAAGGCGGTGCGTGATGACGATGACCGTCCGGCGCCTGGCCAGCGCGCGGATCTCAGCCATGATGTCGTTTTCGCTCTCCACGTCAATGTTGGATGTAGCTTCGTCGAACACATAGACCGGGCTGTCGTGCAGCAGCGCCCGGGCAAGCGCAAGGCGTTGGCGCTGCCCGCCGGAGAGGTTCGCGCCCTGAGCGTCCAGCGGGGTGTCCAGCCCTCGCTCACCGCGCAGGAAACCTGCCAGGCGCACGCGTTCCAGCACGTCCCACAGAGACGCGTCGTCTGCGTCCGGCCGGGCCATGCGAAGATTTTCGGCCACGGTGCCTCGGAACAGATAGCTGCTGAAGCCTACATAGGTCACGGTGCGCAGCAGGCTGTCGGCGGAAAGAGCGGAAATCTCGCCGCCGCTCAGCGCCGCGCTGCCCGTGTAGCCCCGGCAGCGCCCTGTCAGCACGGAGGCCACAGTGCTTTTGCCGCATCCGCTTTCACCCACGATGGCCGTGAACGCGCCTTGGGGAAAGTCCATGGAAACGCCGTGCAGCACTTCGCGCCCTTCCTCGTAGGAGAAACGCAGGTCCCTGCAGGCCAGCGTGCCGCCCGCTGCCGTACCGCTGCCAGGGGCGTCCTCGGGCAGGTCCAGCAGGGTAAAGATCTTATCGCTGGCAGCCATGCCGTTCATCGCGATGTGGAAAAACGAGCCGAGCTGGCGCATGGGCAGGAAAAAATCTGCCGACAGAAAAATGACGGCGAAGCAGCCCCAGAACGGAATGCGCCCCGCGCGGAATTCAAGAACGGCCAGCACCATGCCCAGCGCCGCCCCGCCGTATGCCACGAGATCCATGATGGTGATGGAATTGAGCTGCATCGTCAGCACTTTCATGGTGATCCTGCGGAATTTTTCCGCCTCCCGGTTCATCTCCTCCTGCTTATAGCCGTCGGCCTGATAGATCTTCAGTGTGGTCAGCCCCTGCAGGTTTTCCAGAAAAGTGTCTCCCAATGCCGTATACTGGCCCCAGTAGCGGCCCAACAGCTTTTTGGCAAAGGTCTGCACCGCCGCGATGGCGGCAGGGATGAGCGGCACACACACCAGAAGCGCCAGCGCGGCCCGCAGGCTGACGGGCGCTAACAGCGCGAACAATGTCGCCGGAGCAAGCATGCTGTAAAAAAACTGTGGAAGGTATGCGCCGAAATAGGTTTCCAGTTGTTCCACGCCCTCGGCAGCCAGCTGCACGGCCTCGGAGGTCGCCACGTTCTGGCTGTATGCGGGGCCAAGGCGCAGAAGCTTTTCATAAATACTGCGGCGCAGCGTGCGCTTCACCGAGCGCGCGGCCAGAAAGCTCATCCGGCCCGCACCTGCGGTGCATATGCCCCGCACAAGGACAGCTGCCAGCCCCGCGGCCAGCGGCAGTGCAAGCGTGCGGGGGGCGGCGGCGCCCTCCAGCAGCTGCTGCAGAAACCACGCGCAGGAGAAGATCATCCCTGCATTGCTCAGCAAGGAAAGCCACTGAAGCGCCACGTTTCCGGCGATGTACGGTTTGCTGTCCGGCACGGTGCCGATCAGCCGTTTGTTGATCATCATGGACAAACTCCTTTTGGGAGGTTAGTAAAAACTAACCTACGCTGAAAATAAAAGTTAGTTTTTACTAACTAACTGTTTTTTATAGTTTATCCGTCCGGGCGGGATTTGTCAATCCCTCTATGGCATCGGGTGAAAAGGGAAGACCTTCCATAAAAGCGCTGCAGCGGCAGTGCAAAATATCAATTGTATGCCTTTCAGGAATATGTTATACTTTGATACAGTAACAAGGTGATGCAGAAAAGAAACATAAATGAAGAGGAGGAAGTGTTGTGATCGACCGGAAATGCAAAGTGACGCTGGGCGGCCTGCCGCAGAAGATCCATGTCAAAGGCGATGAAACGAAGCCGGTGCTGCTGTTTTTGCATGGCGGCCCGGGTGTGTGCAACCGCCACACAGTCATGACGGTGCACGCAGACCTGCAAAAGGAGTTTCTTGTTGTCGCATGGGACCAGCGGGGCAGCGGCGGTTCTTATCGCGGGGCGGCCGTGGAGACGCTGACGATCGACCGCCTTGTGGACGATGCCCACGAGCTTGTGCTTTGGCTGTGTCGGGAATACGGCAGGAAAAAGGTGTACCTGCTGGGCGGCAGCTGGGGCTCGGAGCTGGGCACATGGCTGGCGTACCGCTATCCGGAGCACATTGCGGCCTTTGTGGGCTTCGGGCAGGTCGTCAACGGGGCGAAAAACGAGGAACTGAGCTATCAATTTGCGCTGGATGAGGCCCAAAAGGCCGGGGACGAAAAATCCATCGCCGTCTTAAAGCGGGTGGGGCCCCCGGTCATGGGTGTTTATAAGGGCGGCTTCGACGGGATGATGGCCCAGCGCCGGGTGATGATGAAATACGGCGGCTATTCCCAAAGCAAAAAGAAACGCAGCTATTTCCGTTCCATGGTGATCCCCATGCTGTGCTCCGGCGAATACAGCATTCCGGACCTGATCGGCGTGGCCAAAGGGTACCGCTATGTGCTTACAGCCATGTGGCCCGCCGTGGGAGCAACGGACTTTCCCAGTACCTGTACAAAATTCCAGGTGCCTTATTTTGTCTTTGACGGCGTGCTGGACCAGAACACCCCTGCGGCGCTGGTGCAGGATTATTTCGATTTGATCCAGGCACCGAAAAAGGAGCTGATCTGGTTCGAGCAGTCGGGCCACAACCCGATGACCGACGAGCCGGAGCGCTTCAAAAGCCTGCTGCGCGACCGTTTGCAGGCCCTTGAAAAGGAGGAACCCACCGTATGAAGCAGGATGTTCGGACAAATGTGATCCCGCCTTTGAAATTTGGGGAAAAGTTCGGCTTTTTGACCTTTTCCACCGCCAGCAACGTGGTGTACCAGTTCAAGAGCATTTATTATCTGTTTTTCCTCACCAATGTACTGAAGATCGACGTGCTCGTCGCGGGCATGATCCTGACCATCGGAACCGTCTGGGACGCGGTCAACGACCCGCTGATCGGCTTCTGGTCCGTGAACCACAAATTCAAAAACGGCGAGCGCTGCCGGCCCTTCGCGCTGTGGTTCGCGGTGCCTTGGGCGGTTTCGGTGGTACTGCTGTTCTGCGATTTCAAAACCTCGCAGACCGCTGCCGTCATTCTGGCGCTGGTGATCTATTTTATTTTTGAATCCTTCAATACCTTTGTTGCCATCCCCTACAACAGCATGGGCGGCCTGGCGACCAACCGCGACGCGGACCGGCGTTCCATCAACGTGTACCGCAATTTGGGCGGCTGCATCGGCTCGGGCATCGGCGCTGTGGCCTGCCTGCCGCTGCTCAAGCTGTTCGGCGCGCTGGACAACGGCGGCAACCTCATCGACGGCAGCAGCTCCCGCGGGTTCCTGCTCACCGCCATGGTCATGGGCGCTGTCTGCATCGTCGGCAGCCTCACACACTATTTCACCACAAAGGAGCGCGTCGTACAGATCTCGGACGACGAGGACCACGTAAGCGCCCGCAGCGCGGCCAAAATGCTGTTCCGCTGCAAATCGTGGGTGCTCAATATGCTGTACATCATCTGCTATGGCGTAAACAACGTGCTCATCATGAGCTCCATCACCTATTATGCGACGTATGTGATGGGCAGCACCGGCGCGGCCACCATCATCCAGGCCGTGTACCTGGTGGTCTCCATCATCACGACGGTGCTGACCGGCCCGCTGGACCGGCTGCTCGGCCGCAAGCGGACGATGATCTTTGCGGCCGCTGTACTGATCCTGGGCAAAGTATGGTTCGTCATCGACCCCTTTGCGGTGGGGGCAATCTATCTGAACGCGGTGACGGTGGGCATCGGCCTTTCCATCACCTTCGTCATGTTCAATACCAATCGCAACAACATCGCGGACCTGATCGAATGGCAGAGCGGACGCCGCATCGACAGCCTTGTTTCAACAGGCGATAACCTGGCGGCAAAGCTGGCCCAAGCGGGCGCGACGCAGCTTCTGACGCTTTCTCTGCACATGGCGGGCTTCAACGAGGCGCTGCCGGCCCAGCCGGACGCGACCATCGCCACGATCAATGCGCTGCTGGGCTGGGTGCCGGCGGCGGTGACCTTTGTGATGCTGGCTGTTCTGTGCGCGATGAACATCGAAAAGGACATGGACAGCATGAACGCGGAAAAAGCCGCTCGGGGAATCTCTGTCTCAGACTGACGGATGTGCAAAGTCAGGCTTCCGGTTAAGCTGAGATGGTCAATGGATAATAAACAGCAAAAATTAACAAAAGCCTTGTTCAAACATAAAATTGGACAGGGCTTTTGTAATGGACGTTTGAAAGAAGGGTGAAAGACGATTCTCATTTTCGCCTCATATAATAAAAGAACAGTAGACACGAGAGACTGTGTCTACTGTTTTTTACCGCTGTTTCCATTCTGTTATGGCGCCGCCTGTTTGTAGAAATACGCCGCGTTTGTGTGCTGCACTCCTTTTGCCTGTGTCTTGCCGGGTCTTTCAATGGAACCGGAAACGTGCTTCCGCTTCGGCGCCTGTAAAAATACGGTACATCTGCAGAGATCCTTTTTGTACAGCCTTTCACTCCTCCGGCTGTCTCAACAATTTCTGTTCTTCATCCGCTTCAACAATTCCCTTGTAAAAATCGTTGTATCCGGCGGAAGCGTCGTCATCTTTTGCTTCCATGCAGACAGATATGCTGTTTGGATGAAGATCTGGGTGTCGAGCGCCTGCTGTACAGGGCACAAAACCGGTTCGTTTTTTGTGATTGCAGAAATGAAGTTGTTATTTTTACCATGCACAAAGGTTACCAGCCGGTTGAATCGCTGCTGGAGCTGCTGCGCAGTTCCGCGCCGGAATCTGCCGAGAGAGGAGGGAGACGAACTTACAACAATTCGGGCCGCGCTTGAACGCACATCCCGTGCCAACAGTGAAATGCGTCAAAGTCTGCAAAACAACATTCTGGCTCTGCGTGAGTATTTTACACTCAATGCGATACAGGGAATATTCAGGAGTAAGGAGATATTTGATGATGTATGCCGCGGCATCGGCCTGCTTTTTGAATATCCGTACTTTCTGGTATGCTGTGTGTATACAGGAAAAAGCATGGTGTTTGGAGAAGTTAGCCCGGTGCAGTTTTCGGAACTGATGTCGCAGGCGTCGCCATCGGATATGCAGAGCGTTTTTCATTCTGGAATCGAAGAAGGATATTCGTACGGCCCTGCTGTGTGTCCCCGCTGTGGAGGACAAATGGATGAAAAAGCATATTGGTATTTTTGCTGAAAACCTGAGCCGCACCGTGGACCGACGCATGCTGGTCTCCCTATGGGCCAGCATCCGGGACGCCGATAAGATCGGCCGCTCCTTCCTGCAGGCCCGGACGGCAATGCGCTACCGGTTCATCATAAGCGATCCGGCGATTATTTCCGTTGCGGATATCGACGCGCACATCGAAAAAAACAGTGCATACCCGTATGTGGAGCTCACACGGTTGGAACAGAGCATGAAGAAATGGGAAATCGGCGCTAATTTTGCAGCACATGAAGACTTTGTAAAGTTGATTCGTGAAGGGAATTTTACATTGCATCAGGCAAAATGTATCTGTTATGATATCGTAAGCCTCTTTGTCAAAACCGTGGGCAAAATGAACATAACCGAGGCTGTGGAGTAGAGCAGATGTTTTGACCTGTTTTCGATTGCAGAATTCTCCACACTGAACGAACCCATCGAAACACTCATGCTTTTGGGGAGCCACATCGCCGAATTCATTGTAGTAAATCTGACGAAGAAAAAATCAAATTTTCCAACAAATACATAGAATATCTTTACGAGAATATCGGGAACTACCCTTTCGGCGCAGAAAAGATGGCGGAACATTTTGGTATTACATCTCAATGTCTGCGCAGGCCGTTTCGCAAAGAGACAGACAGCCCGTAGTGGAATATTTTAACGCGATCCAGCTGAAAAAAGTGGAGGAGATTCTAATCTCCACAAATATGGATATTGCGGATTGGCTACGTGGACGTTCCCAGCTTTATCCGAAAATTTAAAGCGCGCTTTGACGTCACGCCTAGAAAGTTCAGAGAACTACGCCAAAACAAATAGGGTTGAGTTTGTCCGTTTTGCCAGGAAATGCGGCGTGGATAGAGTAATCACTGCGCCCGCTGACTGGGCGCAGAACAACAATGACGATTTGCTGTTTGCACACTATAAAGCAGTGGCTCAGGAACTGCCAATCATGCTGATGACGGCGCTGGGCAAGCGGCCGGTACCGCTCAACGTCATCGAAGAAACCGTAAATACAGTGCCGGAGCTGATTGCGATTAAGGATGATATCTGTAGACATTATGGCCAGCATGTGGCCACATTTGCCCGGAAAGGCGACGTGACGCTGCTTTCCGGCGGGCGTATGGAAGACCATTTGGAAGTTCTATCCCTATGGCTCCAATTCCTGGTTGTCCATTTTTATGCTCTTTATGCCGCGCATCGTCTGGGGTTACTGGGAGGCCGTGCAGGCGAGGAATATGTCGCTTGGAGCTAACCGTACTTTGAAGGCCTTACGAAGGAATTGAACCTTGAATTCGATGCGGTAATCCACACTTCAATGGAGATCAAAGGCATTTGCAAACGCTATCGCCGTGCTCCGTACCCGGTGCGTAGGAGCATCCGGCTGGGATTTGTCTGTCAAATTGGGCTTTACCTGACGGCAGGGCTCTATGCGTTGCTCGCTATGCCGGAAACAAGGCAACCTGAAAAGAAAACCGGCGGGCGCTGGCCGGTCAGGGAAGCCAATCCGTTTCTGTCTCTGGTACGTCTGCGCCATATAGAGCCATGGCAGACGGCTGTTTTTTGGAGCATCCTGATTGCCGCATGCGGAGGCTGGATGTTCGAAAGCGCATTCAATTACAGTATCAGCGCCTTCTTTTCATTCTCGCCGCTGTTCAACGGCGTGCTGAAATGTGGGGTGGGCATTTTAAATGCATTGGTCGGGGCTGGCGTTATAAGACGATTGGTTCGGCGGGGAACGATAAGAGGCCCATTGCTCCTGGTAGGGGTGCTGTGTATGGCGGCGAGCTTGTTGAGTGCATGCAGTACAGATCGTGCAATTCTGTTTTTTCCCTTCAGTGTGTGTTTTCTATTGATAAACTCTTTAAATCTCCCGCTTCACCAGGCGCTGCTCACAACAAACAAAGCAAATTTACCTGTAGGGGAATTGATGGGATTGTTTAACGCCTTTCGCTCTATTGGGCAGGTTGCCGGTTCCATGGTGAGCGGTTTTTCTTATACTGTGGGACACGCACTTCCTTTTTTTTGCGCATCGGCATTCTTCATGATGATGGTTTTTATTTTGAGATGGGGAACATCCGGCGAAAAGAAGCGGCACGCGAACGGCGGCATCAAACGGAGAAAAAAGAATGGTTAAACGAATTTTATGCTTTGGCGATTCCAACACATATGGCTATATCCCCGGCGGCAATGGAAGGCGCTACGGGCCCGATGTGCGATGGACAGGACTGTTGAGCGCATGGTTAAAGCCGGAGTGTCTGATAATTGAAGAGGGGCTTCCCGGCCGTACTACGGTCTTTGAAGACCCGATTTTGCCGGGAAGAAAGGGAAGCGATTATTTTTATCCTTGTCTGTGGTCCCATGCTCCGCTGGATATGCTGCTGCTTATGCTGGGCACGAACGACTGCAAAATGCGGTTTGGTGCGTCTGCTAAAAATATTGCATCAGGAATGGAGACATTGGTACGGATGGCAATCAGCACTCCGGTGTGGGCGGCCACGCCGAAGGTGCTTTTGATCTCACCGCCGCCGATGACGCCGAAGTGCTTTGACGAAACCTCCGGAGAAGAACCGGGCAGTATCTGCAGTGAAAAATCCTGTCAATTGGCTCCACTGTATGAGAAGGCGGCGGAACGCCTCGGCTGTGCGTTCCTTGACGCGGGCGTCAAGGTTCAAGTGAGCGGTATAGACGGTACGCATATGGATGAAATTGCACACTTTACGATGGCCACCGCAGTAATGTCACGAATCAGGCAGCTTTTTCAGCCGGAAAAGGAAAAACG